>CAXTLC010000013.1:10656-62637 GCA_964245075.1 uncultured Acetobacteraceae bacterium | reverse complement strand
GGCCCGTTCTCAGGAGGTTAGGTCGTGAACATCGCCGTCCCCCCACCTGAACCCGCATCCCGCGTCGAGAACCGGGCCGCCTACATGAGCGGCTTCGGCAATGGCTTCGAAACCGAGGCGCTGCCCGGTGCCTTGCCAGTGGGGCGCAACTCGCCGCAGCGCTGCGCATACGGCCTGTACGCCGAGCAACTCTCGGGCAGCCCTTTCACTGCCCCCCGGGTCAGCAATGAGCGGTCATGGCTATACCGCATCCGCCCTACCGTCCGGCATTGGGGCCAGTTCCAAAAAGCCGGCGGGGGATTGTGGCGGACGGCCCCCTGCGCGGAAGTGGAGCTGCCGCCCGCGCCGATGCGTTGGGACTCCCCCAAGATGCCGGACACGCCGCTCACGCTGCTGGAAGGCATGCAGACCATCACCACGGCTGGCGACGCCGGAGCAATGGCGGGCATGGCCGCGCACGTCTTCGTCGCCACCCGCTCCATGGTGGACGAGTACTTCTACGATGCGGACGGCGAACTGCTGTTCGTGCCGCAGCAGGGCGAACTTCGGCTGTGGACCGAATTCGGCGTCATCGATCTGGAACCCGGCGAGATCGCCGTCGTGCCGCGTGGGGTGAAATTCCGCGCCGAACTGCCGAACGGCCCAGTGCGCGGCTACGTGTGCGAGAATTACGGCGGCGGCTTCACCCTGCCCGAGCGCGGCCCGATCGGCGCCAACTGCCTGGCCAACCCGCGCGATTTCCAGACGCCCGCCGCCGCCTTCGAGGAGCGGGACGGCCCGGCTCGCATGTTCGTGAAATGGGGTGGAACGCTCTGGGAAACCGCACTTGGCCACTCGCCGCTGGACGTGGTCGCGTGGCACGGCAACTACGCACCCTACAAGTATGACCTGCGCCGCTTCTCGCCCGTCGGCCCGCTGCTGTTCGATCACGCCGACCCGTCGATCTTCACCGTGCTGACCTCCCCGAGCGAGACGCCGGGGACGGCGAACATCGATTTCGTGTGCTTCCCGGACCGCTGGCTGGTGGCCGAGAACACCTTTCGGCCACCCTGGTATCACATGAACGTCATGAGCGAGTTCATGGGCCTGATCTATGGCCAGTACGACGCCAAGCCGCGCGGCTTCATGCCGGGTGGGTTCTCCTTGCACAACACCATGCTGCCGCATGGGCCGGACGTCGACGCGTTCGAGGGCGCGAGCAACGGCGAGCTCGGGCCACGCAGGCTGACCGGCACGATGGCCTTCATGTTCGAGACGCGGTTCCCGCAAAGAGTCACCGCGCACGCCGCCGCCATGCCGGAGTTGCAGACGGACTACGCCGGATACGGCGGCCAGCTCCGTAAGCGGTTCAACGGCCGCGCCATCGTGACAGGGTAGCTGCGCCTGGCAGCCAGCCGCGACGACAACGAACAAGACGACAACGAACAACAGGGGACGTATCGATGCGCGACGTGGCGAACGAGCCTGCGGCTGGGACGCGCATCGACGTCGAAGCTGTGATCGATGCCAGCCGGATCGGGCGCTTTCAGGCCATGGCCCTGGCCCTTTGCGGCCTTTGCCTGGTCATGGACGGGTTTGACGTGCAGGCGATGGGCTACGTCGCTCCTGCGCTGATTGCAGAATGGCACGTGCCGCGGGCTGCCCTGGGGCCCGTCTTCGGCGCCGGGTTGTTCGGGATGCTGGTCGGCTCTCTGGTGCTGAGCGTGGTGGCTGACCGGCTCGGCCGGCGACCGGTGCTGATTGGCGCCTCCTTGTTCTTCGCAATATGCATGCTGCTGACGCCGCAAGCCCGGACGGTGGGGGAGCTGACGGCGTTCCGTTTCGTGACCGGCCTCGGGCTCGGCGCCATCATGCCGAACGCGATGGCGCTGGCGGGCGAATACAGCCCGCGGCGCGTGCGCGTGTCGGTCATGATGATGATCTCCTGCGGCTTCACCATCGGTGCGGCGCTGGGCGGCTTGGTGTCGGTGGCGTTGATTGCGGCGTTCGGCTGGCGGGCGGTGTTCTACTTCGGCGGCCTCGTGCCGCTGCTGCTGGCTTTCGGCATGGTGCCGAGGCTGCCGGAGTCGCTGCAACTGCTGGTGGCGCAGAAGCGCGGTACGGCACGGGTGCATGGCTGGCTGCGGCGAATCGACCCTTCCTTGCATCTGGCGGCCGACACCGTCCTGGTCGGACGGGAGGCGCCTGAAGCCGGGTTTCCCATGGTGCAGCTGTTCCATGACGGGCGGGCCTGGCCGACGCTGCTGCTGTGGGCAATCAACTTCATGAACCTGATCAATCTCTACTTCTTGTCCAACTGGCTGCCGACCATCGTCAATGCCGCAGGCTACAGCCAGTCCACCGCGGTGCTGGCAGGCACGGCGTTGCAGGTCGGCGGCACGGCCGGCACCCTGCTCATGGGCCGGATCATCGACCGGATTGGGTTCAACCGGGTGCTGATCCCGGTCTTTCTGCTGGCCGGGATGACGATCGCGTTGGTCGGGCAGCCTGGGATCGGCATTGCCGTCCTGTTTGCCGCCATCACCGTCGCCGGCTTCTGCATCGTTGGCGGGCAACCCGCGGTGAACGCGCTGGCGGCAAGCTACTACCCGACCGCGTTGCGCTCCACCGGGGTCGGCTGGAGCCTCGGCATCGGCCGGTTCGGCTCCATCCTGGGACCGGTCGTGGGCGGAGCGCTGATTGGCCTGCAATGGACCAACAGCTCGCTGTTCCTAGCCGCTGCGGTGCCGGCGTTCCTGTCCGGCCTGATGATCGTCGGCCTGCAATTGTTTCGAGTGGGCGCGGCCCCCGCCCAACGCGACCGGGCGATGGCGGCCTGACAGGCCCCGGCGCTACCCGAGGGCCGCCTTCGCTTCCCGCCGCCGGGCGTGGAGGATGAACTCGGTATAGCCGTTCGGCTGCGTGCGGCCCTCGAACACCAGGTCGCAAGCCGCCTTGAACGCCGGGCCGTCGAAGCCCGGCGCCATCGGCTGGTAGGCCGGGTCGCCCGCGTTCTGCCGGTCCACCACGGCCGCCATCCGCCGCATCGTCTCCATCATCTGCGCCTTCGTCGCCACGCCGTGGCGCAGCCAGTTGGCGATGTGCTGGCTGCTGATGCGAAGGGTCGCGCGGTCCTCCATCAGGCCGACATCGTGGATGTCCGGCACCTTGGAGCAACCGACTCCCTGATCGATCCAGCGCACCACGTAGCCGAGGATGCCCTGCGCGTTGTTGTCCAGCTCCGCTTGCACGTCGTCCGGCGCCCAATTGGGGCGATCCGCGAGCGGAATGGTCAGCAGGTCGGACAGCTTGGCCGGGGCGCGCCGGGTCAGCGCCTCCTGCCGGTCCGCCACGTTCACCTGGTGGTAGTGCAGGGCGTGCAGGGTGGCGGCAGTGGGGGAAGGCACCCACGCGGTGTTGGCGCCGGCCTGCGGGTGGCCGATCTTCTGCGCCAGCATGTCCGCCATCCTGTCCGGGGCGGCCCACATGCCCTTGCCGATCTGGGCCTTGCCGCGCAGCCCGGCCGCGAGGCCGATGTCCACGTTGCGATCCTCGTAGGCCTTGATCCAGGGCGTGTTCTTGATCTCGTTCTTGCGGATGAACGCGCCGGCTTCCATGGACGTGTGGATCTCATCCCCGGTGCGGTCCAGGAAGCCGGTGTTGATGAACACCACCCGGTCCCGCGCCGCGGCGATGCAGGCCGCCAGGTTGGCGCTGGTCCGCCGTTCCTCGTCCATGATGCCCATCTTCAGCGTCGCGTGCGGCAGGCCCAGCACCGCTTCCACCCGGCCGAACAGCTCGGCGGCAAACGCCACCTCCTCCGGACCGTGCATCTTGGGCTTCACGATGTAGGCCGACCCCGCGCGGCTGTTCCGGCGCGCCTGCAAGTCGTGCATGGCGATCAGCGACGTCACGAGGGCATCGAGCATCCCTTCCGGGATCTCCGCCCCGGCCTCGTCCAGGACCGCATCGGTGAACATGTGGTGGCCGACGTTGCGGATCAGCATCAGGCTGCGGCCCGGCAGCGTCAGGGTGCCGCCATCCGGCGCCGTGAAGCTCCGGTCCGCGGAGAGCCTGCGTTCCAGGGTCTTGCCGCCTTTCACCAAACTGGCGGACAGGCTGCCGTTCATCAGCCCGAGCCAGTTGCGGTACACCGCCACCTTGTCCTCCGCGTCGACGGCGGCGACGCTGTCCTCGCAATCCATGATGGTGCTGATCGCGGACTCCATCACGACGTCCGAAACGCCCGCCGGATCGTCGGTGCCGATCGGGTGGTTGCGGTTGACCAGCAACTCGATGTGCAGCCCGTTGCGCTTCAGCAGGATGGCGGTGGGCGCGGCGGGCTCGCCGCTGTAGCCGGCGAATTGCGCCGGGTCGGCCAGGCCGCCGCTGCCGCCGTAACGGCGCGCGACCAGTGCGCCGCCTTCCACGGCGTAGCCCGTGACCTCCGCGTGGGAGCCGTGCGCGAGCGGCGCGGCCTCGTCCAGGAACGCCTTGGCCCGGGCCACGACCTTGGCGCCGCGCACTTTGTTGAAGCCCCCGCCGCGCGTGGCGCCATCCGCCTCGTCGAGCGCGTCCGTGCCGTACAGCGCGTCGTACAGGCTTCCCCAGCGGGCGTTGGCGGCGTTCAGGGCGTAGCGGGCGTTGCTGACCGGCACGACCAACTGGGGGCCGGCGATGCTCGCGATCTCCGCGTCCACGCCGCTCGTTTCTACCGTGAACGCGTCCGGCTCGGGCAGCAGGTAGCCGATCTCGCGCAGGAATGCCTCGTAAGCGGCCGGATCGGGCATGGCGCCCTGCTGCGCGCCGTGCCACGCGTCGATCTGCTGCTGCAACTCGTCACGCCGCCGCAGCAGGGCCTTGTTGCGCGGGGAAAGGTCGCGGACCAGGGCCGCGAAGCCTGACCAGAACGTGTCCGGCGCCACGCCGGTGCCGGGCAGTGCCTCCGTTTCAATGAACGCGAGGAGGCTGTCGGCTACCTGGAGGCCGTTGGTCGTGATCCGGTTCATCAAACTCTCCGTCGGGGCTGCTTTCTTCCCGGACACAACGCGCTTGTCGAGAGGCTTCTTCGAATGGCCGCCCAGCTAACGCACGGCCAGGTCGAAATGGACCGGACGATCGGGTTGCGTCGTCACCCGCCCGACCGGCCGAACCTGCTTCGCAGCCAGGGAGGAGACATGGAGCGAGCCAACCAGCTTGGCCAGCACCAGCACCGCCTCGGCCACCGCGAACTGGGCGGCGACGCAAACCCGCGGCCCGGCGCCGAACGGCAGGTAGGCGAAGCGCGGCGGCGGCGGCGCGCCCGGCATGAAGCGCCCCGGGTCAAAGGCGTGCGGGTCCTGCCACAGCAGCGCGTGCCGGTGCAGAACCCAGGGCGCCACCGCGACCGTGGCGCCCCGCGGCACCAGCGTGCGGTGCGCCACGTCACGCGCCAGCGCCTCCCGCGTGATCAGGAAAGCCGGCGGGTATAGCCGCAGCGCCTCGCCGACCACGGCGCGGGTGGCCGGCAGCCGCCCCAGCATGGCCGACGCGGTGGCGGCGGAATACGGGTTGGCGGCCGCCTCGTCGGCGACCTTGGCCTGCCAGGAGGGAGACTGGGCCAGCAGGCAGAGCGACCAGAAGAGCGTCAGCGCGGTGGTCTCGTGCCCGGCCAGGATCATGGTCGCCACTTGGTCGCAGAGCTGCTCGCGGCTGAAACCCTCGCCGGTCTCGGGATCACGGGCGGCAACCAGCATATCGAACAGGTCGCGCGGCCCGTCCGTCGCCGGCAGCCGGGCGCGGGCATCCAGGATGCGGCCGATCAGCGCCATCCAATCCGTGCGGAACCGGCGCCGCGCCCCGTCTTTCGGGCTGGGCAGCGTGGGCGGCAGCAGCAAGTCGATGGCGGACGGACGCGCAAGCTCCATGGCGAACCGCATCAGCAGGTCGCGCATGGGCCCGCCCAGCTCCGCCATCTCCAGCGAGAACATCGAGCGCCCGGCGATCTCCAGCGCCGTCCGCTGCATCTCAGGCAGCAGGTCCAGACCGGTGCGCCCAGCCAACCGGTCCAGGCATTCGGCCGCGGCAACCGCGACGTGGCCGGTCAGCACCGGCATCGACCGGGGCGCCAACAGCGGGGCAATGGTGCGGCGCTGGTGCCGCCAGGCCGCGCCCTCGCTGAGCAGCAGCCCATCCCCCACCAGCGGCGCCAGCACCCGGCGCGTGACGCCGGGGCGGCGGTAGTTGGCGTAGTTGCGCACCAGCACGTGGCCGATCGCGTCCGGGTCGTTCAGCAGCACCTGCATGCGGCCCATGAAACTGCCGACCATCACCGGCCGCTCGTAGGCCTGCCGCCCCCACATCTCCAGCGCGTTGCCGCGCAGGATGCGCAGGGTGCCGAGCGCCCCCGGATCAGTTGACCGCAACGAATGGATTGGCGGGGCGAGTCGGGGTTCGGCGAGCATCGGATAGAGAAGGGGGCAATGGGGCCGTAAGGAAGGGGTTCAGCGCGACCGGAGGAGAGCTGCCAGCAATGCCCGGGGATCGACCGGCTTCTCCAGCCGCGTGCAACCGCGGTAGGCCGGGTCGATCGCATCCGCGGCGAAGCCGGTGGCGAACACGAAGGGCAAGCCGCGCGCGGCGAGGGCATCGGCGACCGGGTAGGCCAGGCGGCCGCTCAGGTCCAGGTCGAGCACTGCGCCGTCCAGCGCGTCGCCCTCCACTTCCAGCAGCGCCAACGCGTCCTCCACCCGTCCGACCGGGCCGATGGTCCGTGCGCCCATGAGCTCCAGCAGGTCCACCATGTCGGTCGCGATCAGGTAATCATCCTCGACCACCAGAAAGCGGAGGCCGCCCAAACGGTCGGTCATCACATTATCCATCATGCCTCAACCTCTTGGCCCGGCCTGGTGGGACCCGGCCTTGTCTATCTGCTCGAGCGGCATGTCGATCCGGCACCCCACTCCACTCCATCCCATCCCATCCTCGCCGAACACGAGATCGGTCCGCGCTTGCAGCGCCGCTCTCGAACACCGGGCGTTCGCCATACGAGAACTTCTTCCGATCGAAGCGGGTCGGAAGAAAGCTCTACCCTGTTGTTTTACCAGCATCTTTACCCGACGGCTGACCGCGGACGGTCGGATGATGCTCTAGCTCTCGATGATTGACCAGTCGATCGCAAGCCGTCCAGCCAAGGCCTTCGATGCGCCGCGTTTCAGCGCCCTGGTGGCGAACTCGTGCACCACCAGGGCGATCGGCTGCACGTTGCCGGACCGCAGCGCCACGGGCGGGCCGGCGATGGTCAGGGCGGCGCGTTCCTGCACGCCGTGCGCCTTCATCTCCGGTTGCACCAAGCCGCGCAGGTCGATCGTGTCGCCCAGCGCGTGGCTGATCAGGCTCTGTATCCGGCCCAGTGTCGAAAGGCGCCCCTGAACGCGTTCACCGAACCGCCCGGCCGATCGTCCGGTTTCGTGCGAATGCCGCAGTCATGGCGCATACGTACCTTGGTAACGTTATTTGGTACGCACAAGTCCTTCCCTCAATGTTTCAAGCTCAAGCCAGCGCTCCTCGCTGGCTGCCAGCTTGGCCTGCGCACGCGCCAACGCGGCCGTCGCCTCAGCAAAGCGGGTGGAACTGCGGCGGTACAGGTCAGGGTTGGCAAGCTCGGCCTCGAGCGCCGCAACCGTTGCCGCAAGCGCCGCGATCTGGCCAGGCAGCGCATCCAGCGCGAGCCGGTCCTTGGACGACATCTTCCCCGTCTGCCGAGCGGCCGCGCGCGCGGAAGCCTGGCGGATCGTGCTCCCCCCTATGCCCGCCGCCGGGTCGGGCGCCGCCGGGCCGCGTTGGGCCACCATGTCGGTGTAGCCGCCGGCGTACTCGGTCCACCGCGCGTGCCCCTCGGCCGCCAGGGTGGACGTCACCACGCGGTCCAGGAAATCCCGGTCATGGCTGACCAGCAGCACGGTGCCGCCATAGTCCGCGAGCATCTCCTGCAACAGGTCGAGCGTTTCCAGGTCCAGGTCGTTGGTCGGCTCGTCCAGGATCAGCAGGTTGGAGGACCGGGCCATGGCGCAGGCCAGCAGCAGCCGCCCGCGCTCGCCGCCGGACAGGCTGCCGACCGGGGTGCGCGCCTGCTCTGGCCGGAACAGGAAATCCTTCATGTAGCCGACCACGTGGCGCTTCTGCCCGGCTACCTCCACCTGGTCGCCGTCGCCGCCGGTCAGCGTGTCTTGCAGGGAGCGCACCGGGTCCAGCGTGGCGCGCTGCTGGTCCAGGGTCACGGGCTGCAAGTTGGTGCCGAGCACGATACGGCCGCCATCCGGCTGGTCTGCGCCGGTCAGCAGGCGCAGCAGCGTCGTCTTGCCGGCGCCGTTCGGCCCGATGATGCCCAGCCGGTCCCCCCGCAGCACCCGCAGCGAAAGGTCGTCCACCACGTGGCGCTCGCCGAACGCCCGGCTGACGTGCTCGGCCACCACCACCTGCTTGCCGGACACGTCGCCTTCCGCGGCTGCCAGCTTGAGCGTTCCGCCCGGGCCGCCGCCGTCCCGGCGCTTCTGCCGCAGCGCCGCCAGTTCCGCGACCCGGCGCACGTTGCGCTTGCGCCGGGCCGTGACGCCGTAGGTGATCCAGTGCTCCTCCCGCACGATCTGGCGGTCGAGCTTCTGCCGGTCCCGTGCTTCCTGCTCGGCCACCTCCTCGCGCCAGGCCTCGAAATGCTCGAAGCCGCGGTCCATGCGGCGGGTGATGCCGCCTTCCAGCCACACCACGGCGCGGCCGAGCGTTTGCAGCAGCCGCCGGTCGTGGCTGATCAGCACGATGCCGGAGCGCGAACTCGCCAACTCCTTTTCCAGCCACTCGATGGCCGGCAGGTCCAGGTGGTTGGTCGGCTCGTCCAGCAGCAGCAGGTCCGGCGACGGGGCGAGCGCCCTGGCCAGCGCCGCCCGCCTTGCCTCGCCGCCGGACAGGTGGGCCGGGTCCTCTGCCCCGGTCAGGCCCAGCCGGTCCAGCAGCGCCGCGCCGCGATAGATATCGTCGTTGGGGCCGAGCCCGGCCTGGACGTAATCCAGGGTGGTGGGAAAGCCGGACAGGTCCGGCTCTTGCGGCAGGTAGCGGACCGTGGCGCCGGGCTGCACGAAGCGGGTGCCGCCATCAGGCTGCATCAGCCCGGCGGCGATCTTGAGCAGGGTGGATTTGCCGGACCCGTTGCGGCCGACCAGGCAGATGCGCTCGCCGGCGCCCACGCCGATCGAGGCGCCGTCGAGCAGCGCTTGGGTGCCGAGAGTGGCGCGGATGTCTTGCAGCAGCAGGAGAGGGGGGGCCATGCCGGCTGTGTCCCTCGCAGGCGAGGACGGCGCAAGCCTCAGCGCGGCTGGGACACGGTCACGCTGGCGCGGTTCGGTTGCGTGGCGTTCGGCCCGGGTGAGGCAACCCCCTCCGCGCCTGGGGGCAGGCTGCCGGGCGGCTGCGGCTCGCTTTGCGACGACTCCGCCGCGGGCGGCGACATGGCCGAGCCAAGCGGCGGACCTCCAAACTGGACGGCGCACCCGGCCAGCGGCGTCAAGGCGAGCAGGGTGAGAAGACGGCGCTGCACGTTCAATCGAGGACTTTCCCGGCCAAGCCCCTCTCCCGGGCGGAGAGGGGCGGGCACGCGGCTTAAAGGAACGGCGTCAGCCCATCTGGCTTGCCGCGAACTCGTAGTTCGCCAGCTTGTCCAGCCAGTTCGTCACGTAATCCGGACGCCGGTTGCGGAAGTCCAGGTAGTAGCTGTGCTCCCACACGTCGATCCCGAGCAGCGCCTTGCCTTCCCCGGTCGCGAGCGGGTTGGAGCCGTTCGGCGTCTTGGTCACCTTCAGCTTGCCGTCGGTGCCGAGCACCAGCCAAGCCCAGCCGGAGCCGAACTGGCTGGTCGCGGCGGCCTTGAACGCTTCCTTGAACTTGTCCATGCCGCCGAGGTCTTCGCTGATCTTGCTTTCCAGCTTGCCCGGCACCTTGCCGCCCTCGGTCGGGCTCATCGCCTGCCAGAATAGGATGTGGTTCCAATGTTGGCCGGCGTTGTTGAACACCGGGCCGCCCGCCGTCGCGGTGGACGACACGATCTCGTCCAGAGACTTGCCTTGCAACGCGCTGTCCTTCTCCACGAAGCCGTTCAGCGCGGTGACGTAGGCCTGGTGGTGCTTGTCATGGTGCAGTTCCAACGTTTCCTGGCACATGCCGCGCTCGGCCAGCGCGGAATGCGGGTAGGGCAGGGGCGGAAGTTCGAACGCCATAGCGGTATCCTCCTGGAAGCTGCGATGGGCGGACACTCCTGCCCGGCCCGCTTCCCGTCAAGCGCGCCTGGCCCCATCTGCGTTCCATGGCCGACACAAACACACTCTCCCCCTTGGGTGCCATCGTCCGCCGCGCGGACCCCGACCGGTTCCTGACCGCCCTCTTCGCACCGGCCGCCGAGCGGGAAGCGCTGTTCGCCTTGTATGCCTTCAACCACGAGCTGGCCCGCGCGCGCGCCGTGGTGCGGGAGCCGATGCTGGCGATGATCCGCCTGCAATGGTGGCGCGAGGTCGTGGACGGCGTCGCCAAGCCGCACGAGGTGGCGACCCCGCTGACCGCCCTGCTGGACGCCGGCCGGGTGGACCGGGCGGAGCTGCTTGCGGTCATCGATGCGCGGGAAGCCGAAGTGGACACCGTGCCGAGCCAGGCGGACTGGGACGCGGCGATGCTGGCCGGACCCGGCGGCGTCGCGCTGGCCGCCGGGCGCCTGCTCGGCGTGCCGGACGCGCCCGGCCTTCGCGCGCTCGGCGCCGCCTACGGTGCGGCGGGCACCCTGCGGACCGTGGCGGCCCTGGCGCGCGCCGGGCGCTGCCTGCTGCCCGAGGACCTGCTCGCAGCGAACGGCACCAGCGTGGAAGCGGTCCTCGCGGCCCCCGATGCGCCGGAGGTGGCGCGCACCATCGCCGAACTGGCCAGGCGGGCGCGGGACTGGCTCGCCGCCGGGCGGACGGCGCGGCTGCCGCGGCGGGCCGTGCCGGCCGGGCTGGTCGGGACGCTTGCTGGACGGGATCTGCGCCGCCCGGGCAACCCGGCCCCGCGCGGCCTGGGTGACCGGTTGGCGGTGCTGGCGGCGTCCGTCACGGGACGGCCCTGACGCCTTGCATCCTTGTAGAAACAGCGTCCCCCGTGAACGCCATGCACGCCGCCCCGAACAGCGGCCCGGCGGCGAGGGTGAGGAACGCCACCGCGAATGAGCCGGTCAGGGTGAACACGAAGCCGACCAAGCTGGGCACGATGACGTTGCCGAGGTTCCAGAACGCGTTGGTGACACCCGCGCCGCTGGCCGCCAGCGCCGGGCCGGATGCCTCGGCCACCATGGTGTTCATCAGCGGGCTGTAGGCGAAAGCGCCCACGCCCAGCAGCGGCCCGGCCACCGCGAACGCGCCGAACGTTTCCAGCCGCGAGAACACCAGCAGCATGAGAACGAAGAACAACAGGGAGGCGATGACCAACGGCTTGCGCCGGCCGCCCATCAGGTCCGACAACAAGCCGATCGTGGGCTTGGCCACGATCGCGCCCGCCCCGAACAGCGCCACGACGAACCCGCCCTGCCTGGGTGACAGGCCGTGCCCGCGCACCATGAGCGTGCTGGCCCAGAACGCGAACCCCCACGTTCCCCACAACGCGCCGAATCCCGCCACGCCCAACAGCCGAAGCTGCCGGTTTCGCAGCAGCAATCCCCATCGCGGCATGGCCTGGGCCGGCGCAGCGGCGAGCGGCGTGTCGCGCACGGTGGCGATGGCGACCACGCCCAGCGCGGCGGTGATCAGGCCGAGCACGCGGTACGTGCCGGGCCATCCTATGGCGGCCAGCAGGGCCGGGACCGCCAGGTTGGTCAGCACGACCGCAAGGGACGTCGCGGTCATGAACAGCCCCATGGCCCGCCCGCGCTGCAACCGCCCGAACCATGCCGTGATCAGCTTCACGCCGGCCGCATAGTCCGCACCCGCGGCCAATCCCATGAGCGCCTGCACGGCGAGGCCTGCGGCAACCGAGCGGGTGGAGCCGAACAGGAACGTGGCGCCGCCCAGCAGCAGCAAGGACCCGCCGAGCGCAGCGCGCGGTCCCGCCCAGTCAGCCGCGAACCCGGCCAGCACGTTGGACGCGACGTAGCCGGCGTAGAAGGCGGTGACGAAGACCCCGAGCGCGGCCAGTGGCAGCGACAACGACGCGCCGACCGCGGACGCAGCGTTTCCCCAGGCGAGCCGGTCAGCGAAACTCATCAGGAAAGCCGCCCACGCCACCAGCAGAATGGCCCAGCGCCTGCCATCCAGGCGCGGCCGGTCCCGATCCGGCGTCACGCTGGGCATGGAGCGAACGCCGCGTCCGCCGGGTCCAGCAACCAGAGCGCGTCCAGCAGCGCGGGGACGAAGGAGCCGGGGCCGGCCGCCTGTCCGCCCGCGCGCTCCCCCGCAATGCCGAGGAGCTCCAGGGCGTGGCAGGCGGCGAGCAGGCGGTCGGGCTGGGCCGTGAGGCAAGCGGCGGCGATTGCGCCCGCAACACAGCCCAGGGCGCTGATCTGCGCCATGACCGGATGCCCATGCCGTACCGCAAGCGTCCGTTCCCCGTCGGTCACCCAGTCCACGGGGCCTGTGATCGCCACCACGGCTTCGGTTTCGCGCGCAAGCCGCCGTGCCGGGTCCAGCACGGATTCGGGGTCATGGCGCGCATCAGTGCCGCGCCCGCCTGCCTCCACGCCGGCGACGGCGAGGATTTCGGACGCGTTGCCCTTGATCAGGCTGGGCTTGGCCGCCGCCATGGCTCGGGCCAGGACAGTGCGCGCGGGAACTGCGCCGGCCGCGACCGGATCGAGCACCCAAGGCGTCCCCCCTTGCCGGGCAGCGGCGATTGCCAAGGTGGCGGCCTCCATGCGAGCCGGATTGGCCATGCCCAGGTTGACGAGGAGCGCGTCGGAGACGGCAGCCACCGCCTGCATCTCGCCCTCCGTCTCCGCCATCAGCGGTGACGCGCCGAGGCAGAGCAGCGCGTTGGCCGTGAGGTTGGCCGCGACGGGGTTGGTCAGGCAATGCACCAACGGCCGCTTGCCGCGCAGCGCCGCAAGTGTCGCGCCGGCCGAAGTTGCGGAATGTGCGGGCATGCCATGTGCTTACCCCCGCCGTCCGGCCGCGTCAGCCCGTTGCGGCCCGCCGGACCGGACACTTTGTCGTCCTCAGAATGATGGATTCCGCGCGACCTTCCAGTGGGCGCGGCCCGCCCGCTTGACGTCGTACATCGCGAGGTCGGCGCGGCGCATCACCTCCTCCAGCGCTTCCCCGGCATGCGGATGGCGCGCCGCGATGCCGACGGAGGTTGACAGGAGCGGCGCAGTGTCGGGCAGCACCGCGGCGAAGATGGCAGGACCGCTCACCCGCAGCCGCTCCGCCCGCTCCGCGGCCGTCAGCTCGTCGGAGCCGTCCAGCCACATCGCGAACTCGTCCCCGCCCAGCCTGGCCACGATATCCGCCGGGCGGACGGTGTTGCGCAGCAGGACGGCGGCCTGCACCAGCGCGCGGTCTCCGGCCTCGTGCCCGCAACTGTCGTTCAATTGCTTGAAGTGATCGAGGTCCACGTACATCAGCGTGCCGGGAAGGCCTTCCCGGTCCAGCCGGTCGATCCGGCGGCCGACTTCCTCGACGAACGAGCGGCGGTTCACCAGGCCGGTGAGGGGGTCAGTGCGGGCCTGCTTCGCCATCTCAAGCTGCATCGCCTCGTGTTCCAGCACCATGCGAATGACCGCCATGACGGAGGACACCAGCAGCGCGTCGCTTTCCTCCCAACGACGGGCGCCGGGCGAACGCCATACGCAGAGTCCGGCGCGGGTGCCGAATTTCGTGTAGCTCGGGCAGGCCATCACCGGGCGGCCCTCGACGGCGTAAACCACCGGGTCGAGCGTTTCGGCCATCAGGCTGTCCATCATGCCGGACAGGGTTGGGCTTGGCGCCTCCCCGGCGCCATGCAGCAGCGCTTCCCCGCCAGGGCCGGCCAGCAGGTCCACGATCGCGCTGCCTTCCGCGTCCAGCGCGGCGAGGAGGCCCTCCAGCACCGCCGCCATCATCCTTGGGGCCGCCACCTCTTGCCGGACTTGCCACAGGATCCGCTCCACGACCTCGTTGCGGCGGAGCGAGGCGGCCGAAGCGTTGTCCTGCCCGGTGACCTCGCTCGCAACGCCGCGCATGCCTGCCCGGTCCCCTGGCAAGGGCGCGGCAGTCAGGTTCAGCAAGGTCGCGCGGCCATCCGCCTGCTGGAACAGCGCACGCCGGTGAGCGAAGCCGGGACCGCGGGCGAACGGGTCATGTAAGGCACTTGGCCCGGCAAGCAGCGCCTTCGCGGGCCGGCCCAGCAGCGTATGGCTTTCCCAGCCCAGAACGGTCTGCGGCGAGATGAAGGTCAGGCGGCCGGCTGCATCCGTCTCGAACGCAAATGCGGCAGACATGGACAACAGCGCCCGCCACCGGTCCGCGTCACCCAAGCCGGCCAAGCACGCCGCTGCACCATCCATGCGATTCGCCCCGTTGTCGCTTGGGGCCATTCTGTCTCAAGCCGGTTAACGCGGCGTTAGGACGCTGCTGGCATCGTTTGACAGGCAGAAGGGCGCTGCGCATGGTCCGCGCTTCCCGGAAAGGTTCGGCGTGAAGATGGATGACACCGCCCTGCGCAGCACGATCGAGGCAGGCTGGGAGCGGCGGGACACCGTATCCGCCAGCACGGCCGGCCCCACGCGGGACGCAGTGGAAGCGGCGCTGGAAGCGCTGGACGCCGGCCGGCTGCGCGTGGCCAGCCCCGCGGACGGCGGTTGGACGGTGCATGAATGGCTGAAGAAGGCGGTGCTGCTGTCGTTCCGGCTGGCCGACTCTGCCCCCATGGAGGGCGGCGCCTGGGACAAGGTGCCGCTGAAAACTGCCGGCTGGGGTGAGAACCGTTTCCGCGCGGCGGGTTTCCGCGCCGTGCCCGGCTCCGTGGTGCGCCGGTCCGCCTTCATCGCGCCGGGCGTCGTGCTGATGCCATCCTTCGTCAACGTCGGCGCCCATGTCGGCGCCAACACCATGGTGGACACGTGGGTGACGGTCGGGTCCTGCGCGCAGATCGGCGCGCGGTGCCACATCTCGGGCGGGGCAGGCATCGGCGGCGTGCTGGAACCGTTGCAGGCCGCCCCTGTCATCATCGAGGACGATTGCTTCATCGGCGCCCGCTCCGAAGTCGCGGAAGGCGTGGTCGTTGGCCAGGGCAGCGTGCTGTCCATGGGCGTGTTCCTCGGCGCTTCGACCCGCATCGTGGACCGCAGCACCGGCGAGGTGTTTACCGGCCGGGTGCCGCCGTACTCCGTGGTGGTGCCGGGCGCCATGCCGGGCCGCCCCTTGCCGGATGGCACGCCGGGGCCGTCGCTGTATTGCGCCGTCATCGTGAAGCGGGTGGACGCGCAGACCCGCTCCAAGACGTCCATCAACGAGCTGCTGCGGGATTGACGCTCGACCCGGTCGCCCTGACGCAGGCGCTGATCCGCTGCCCGTCCGTCACCCCCGCCGACGCGGGCGCGCTTGGGGTGGTGGCGGACGCGGCGGCCGGGCTGGGCTTCACGGTGCACCGGCTCGCGTTCGACGGCACGCCCAACCTGTTCGCGCGGCGCGGCGCGGCCGGGCCGCACCTGTGCTTCGCCGGGCACACGGACGTGGTGCCGCCGGGCGAGGCTGCCTGGTCCGCCGACCCGTTCGGCGGCGTGCTGCGGGACGGCGCGGTGTGGGGCCGCGGCGCTTGCGACATGAAGGGCGCCGTCGCCGCCTTCCTGGCCGCCGTCGCCGCGCAGCCCGCAAGCGGCAGCATCAGCCTGCTGATCACCGGGGATGAGGAAGGCCCGGCGACCGGCGGAACCGTGCGGGTGCTGGAGTGGATGGGAGCGCACGGCCATCTTCCGGATTTCTGCCTGGTGGGTGAGCCGACCAACCCCGCCCAGCTGGGCGAGGTGATCAAGATCGGCCGCCGCGGCAGCCTGAACGCCCGCGTGACGGTGGCCGGGGTGCAGGGCCACGTCGCCTATCCCGCCCGGGTGGACAACCCGGTGCATCGGCTGGTCGGGGCTCTCGCGGACCTGACGGCGGCGCCGCTCGATGCCGGGACGGACTGGTTCGAGCCGTCCAGCCTGCAAGTGACCAGCGTGGACGTTGGCAACCCGGCCACCAACCTGGTGCCCGCAGCCGCCCATGCGCGGCTGAACATCCGGTTCAATGACCGGCACACCGGCGCGTCGCTGGAAGCCTGGCTGCAAGCCGTGCTTGCCCGGCACGCGGAGCGAAGCGCCTTGGACGTGTCGGTCAGCGGCGAAGCCTTCCTGACGACGCCGGGACCGCAAACCGAACTCCTCGCCCGGGCGGTGAGGGAGGTCACGGGAATATCGCCGCGCCTGGATACCGGCGGCGGCACCTCGGACGCGCGGTTCATCTCGCGCTACTGCCCGGTGGCCGAGTTCGGCTTGGTCGGCGCCACCATGCACATGGCGGACGAGCACGTCCCAGTAACAGATCTACGCAGGCTGACGGCGGTGTACCGCGCCGTGCTACACGCCTTCCTATCGTGACCATTTCCCCGAAGAAGTTGCCCGGACCGCCTTTCACGCCGTTCGGGACGGTGATGCTCGGCATTGTCCAGGTCGCGCGCGGGCGGGCGGATGGGCTGCGCCATTTCGGCAACACGCAGCACGCGGTGCTGGCGGCGATGACGCCCTTGATCGCGTTCGTGCTGGTTGGCGCCGCCGTGGCCCTGCTGGGCGGCAAGCCCGATGCGGTTGGCGACCTGCTCGCCGTCTCGGTCGCGCTGATGACCCCCCTCGTGCTGTCGTTCGACATCGCCCGGCGCTGGGGCCGCGCACCGCAGTGGCCGCGCTTCGCCGCCGCGTTCTGCTGGTGCCAATGGGCAACGCCGGTGGTGCTGATGGCCATGCTGATGCTCATGTCGGTGCTGATGGCGTTCGGGCTGGACGGCAACACGGCGCTCGGCGTGGGCGTGGTCGCGCTGTTCTCCTATGGGCTCTGGCTGCATTGGTTCCTGGCCCGCCACGCGCTGGACCTTTCGGCGTGGCGCGCAGTGGTCCTGGTGGGGGCGGTCAACCTTTCCACCAGCGTCCTGGTCGCCATGCCCCAGATGGCGGACTACCTGCTGAACGGCCCAGCGCCGCCATAGTCCACCGCGAGCAGGCACAATCCCTCCGCCGGCGCGGTCGGCCCGGCCGCCGAGCGGTCTCGCGCTGCCAGCGCCTGGGCCATGCGGTCCGGCCGCCAACGCGAGCTGCCGACCTGCACCAAGCTTCCCACCATGTTGCGGACCTGGTGGTGCAGGAACGAGCGCGCCTCCGCCCTGACCACCACCGTGTCGCCGTCGCGCGCCACGTCCAGCCGGTCCAGCGTCCGCAACGGGCTCTTGGCCTGGCACGAGGCGGCGCGGAAGGAGGTGAAGTCGTGCTTGCCGAGCAGGTGCCGGGCGCCTGCCGCCATCGCGTCCGTGTCGAGCGGGTGCGGCAGGTGCCAAACCCGGCCCAGTTCCAGCGCCGGCCGGGCGCGGCGATTGAGGATGCGGAACTCGTAATGCCGCCTGGTCGCGGAAAAGCGCGGGTTCCAGCCCTCGGGAGCGCCGGCGGCGGCAAGGACCGCGACCGGGTGCGGCTTCATGTGGAAGTTCAGCGCTTCCCGCACCCGGTCCGGGGCAAAGCGGGCGGGGAGTGCGAGCATGGCCACTTGCCCGGCGGCATGCACCCCCGCATCGGTGCGGCCTGCGACCACGCTGGCAACGGGGACGCCGGCAGTGAGCCGGGCCGCGGCGTCCTCCAGCACCTGCTGGATGGTGGGCAAACCATCCTGCCGTTGCCAGCCGGCGAACCCGCGCCCGTCGTACTCGACGAGGAGCGCAATCTGCCGGGTCTCGTCCGCTGGCGGCATCACACTCGACCGCTCACGCGGACGGGAGCACCGTTCCGGGTGGAACTGCCGTTCCGTGCAGGAAGGCATCTGCTTTCATCGGCGAACGCCCCGCGCGCTGAACCCGCAGCAGCCGCAGCGACCCGGCGCCGCACGCGACCGTCAACCCTTCCAGCACCGTGCCGGGCGCGCCCGTGCCCTCTGCGGGGGCGGCTTCAAGCACCTTCAGCACCTCGCCCTGCCAGCGGCACCACGCGCCCGGCCAGGGATTGAGCGCGCGCACCTGCCGGTCCAGCGCTTCTGCTGGGCGGCGCCAGTCCAGCGCGCCGTCAGCGCGGGTCAGCTTCGGCGCGTAGCTCATGCCCCCGGCTTCTTGCGGCCCCCCGGCTTCCTGCGGCCTTGCCGCCGGGTTCTCGTGCAACGCGCGCAGCACCAGTTCGGCGCCGAGGGACGCCAGCGCGTCATGCAGTTCGGACGCGGTGCCGCGCGGGCCGATCGGGACGGCGCCGCGCAGCAGGACGGCGCCGGTGTCCAGCCCGGCGTCCATCTGCATGATGGTGACCCCGCTCTCCGTGTCGCCCGCCAGGATCGCGGCCTGAACAGGCGCGGCGCCGCGCCAGCGCGGGAGCAGGCTGGCATGCACGTTCAGGCACCCCCGGCGTGGCGCGGCCAGCATCGATGGCGGCAGGATCAGCCCGTAGGCCGCCACCACGGCGGCGTCGAGCCGCAACGCTGCGAAGCCCTCCTGCGCCGCCGCGTCCCGCTTGAGCGAGGCAGGGTGACGCACCGGAAGGCCGAACGCTTCGGCGGCCACGTGCACGGGGCAGCGCGCCAGGTGGTTGCCGCGGCCGGCGGGGCGGGGGGGCTGGGTGTAGACCGCCGCGATCTCGTGCCCGGCGCCGTGCAGCGCGCGCAGGGTCGGGACGGCGAAATCCGGGCTGCCCATGAAGGCGAGCCGCATCAGCCTGCCGCCTTCTGCTTCATCTCTTTGGCCAGCCGGCGCATCAGCATGTTGCGTTTCAGGGCCGACAGGTAGTCCACGAACAGAACGCCATCCAGGTGGTCCAGCTCGTGTTGCAGGCAGGCGGCGAGCAGGCCGTCCGCCTCGACCTGCTTCGGCGCGCCCTCCGCGTCCTGGTAGCGCACCGTGACCCGCGCCGGGCGGGACACGTCGGCGTACTGGTTGGGAACGGACAGGCAGCCCTCCTCCCGCGTCGCCCAGTCGCCGCTGGCCGCGACGATCTCCGGGTTGACGAGCGTCATCGGGCTCGGCTGGTTCTCGGCCATCAGGTCGACCACGACGACGCGCAGGCCCACGCCCACCTGCGGCGCGGCCAGGCCGATCCCAGGAGCCTTGTACATCGTTTCGAACATGCGCGGGACCAGCGCGCGCACGGTGGCGGCGTCAGCCGCTGTGACCCGGCGCACCTTGGTTCGCAGGCTGGGATGCGGGGCGATCAGGATGGGAAAGGTGTCGTGCGGGCCTGGCATTGCCGGCCGCATGTAGCGGTGCCGCCACGCCTGATCAACAAGGGTGGGACTTGCATCATGGAAACCGCCCACCAAGATATTGCCGCGTCAAGGTGCCTTTAAGGGTCTTGAGGTCATGTCTCGCTCAATCGAGGAGGCTCGCATGTCGTCCACCCGTGTCTTCGCGTCCCCGCTCTTTGTCGGCTTCGACCAACTCGAACAAATGTTGGAGCGTGCCGCGAAATCGCCGTCGGACGGCTACCCGCCCTACAACATCGAGCAGTTGAGCACCACGACGCTCCGCATCACGCTCGCCGTCGCCGGGTTCACTATGGATGACCTTCAGATCACCCAGGAGGACAACCAGCTGGTGATCCGCGGGCGCCAGGCGGACGATTCGCAAGGCCGCGTCTTCCTGCACCGTGGCATCGCGGCTCGGCAGTTCCAGCGCGCCTTCGTCATGGCCGAGGGTATCGAGGTCAAGGGCGCGTGGCTGGACAACGGCTTGCTCCATATCGAGCTTGCCCGGCCACAGCCGGAGATGCGGGTGAAGACCATCCCGATCACGCGCTCAGGCACGCACTCGACTGGCTCCCGCGTGGTGGACGCAGAACAGCGCTTCGTCCGGTCGGCGGGGGACAACATCTAGCGTGGCAGAAACGGCGCGCAACTCGCTCGCTTAACAACGTGGATCACACGGCTGCCATTCGTGAGCCGCTGTGAGGAGTACATCATGACGAATTCGAACACCAATGAGACCATGACCACGCACGTCGACGTGCGGCACATCACCACGGATCAGCTCGCCCAACTCGGCGTTTCACATCTGGCTTACGTCAAGCCGATCATGCTGAATGGCGCGGCCATGTTCGCGATCCATGCTGCGGACGGCTCGCCAATGGCGGTAGCCGAGGACTGCGACCTGGCGATGGCCGCGATCGTTCAGCACGAGATGGTGCCAACGCTGGTCCACTGACGCCTGGCGGGCGGCTGGCCTCCTTCTGCCGATCCTTGCCGGAGTGAGGAGGCCGCAGTCTCAGCCGCTCGTGGCTGCCGGATCGATCCAGCCGATATGCCCGTCCGCACGCCGGTAAACAACGTTCAGTTGTCCTGTCGTGGTATTGTGGAACATCATCACCTGCTGGTCCGCCAAGTCCAACTGCATCACCGCCTCGCTGACCGTGAGCGTGCCGATCGTCGTCGCCGTCTCGGCGATGACCGTTGCGAAGGTTTGTGCCCCACCCTCGCCCTCGGCCAGGACCGGCTCATCCTCCTGGCGCAGCACGTACTGCCTGGCCGCTTGCGGACGGTCGCGGTTGACCAGGTCCCTGGCATGTTCGTTGACACGGCGGCGATAGCGGCGCAGGCGCTTGGCAATGTGTTCGGCCGCGTCGTCGAAGGCGCTGTTGGCATCGGCCGCTTCACCTTCGCCGCGCAGGGTCAGCCCACGGCCGGCATGCACGTTGATGTCACAGGTAAAGAACGATCGCGCACGGCTGAACGTGACGTTGGCTTCAAGGGCGCCATCGAAATACTTGCTTGCAATGGTATCCAGGCCGTTTGCCACTCGCGTCCGCAACGCGTCCGATAGGTCAACCTGCTTGCCGGACACCGTAATTTGCATGACGACCGCCTCCGTTCGTTGGCGGGCGCCTTCTGCTCAGGCCGGCAGCGCTTTCTCCCGCTTGCGCTGCACCGAGCTTGGGATGCGGAGCGCATCGCGGTATTTGGCCACCGTTCGCCGGGCGATGTCCACGCCTTCCCGGCGGAGCGCGGCAACGATCGCGTCATCGGACAAGATACCGGACACCGTTTCAGCGCCGACCATCGTGCGGATGCGCTGGCGCACGGCTTCCGCGCTGTGGCTTTCCCCGCCCACGCCGTTGATTGCGGTGGTGAAGAAGTACTTCAATTCAAACGTGCCGCGCGGTGTCGCGATGTACTTGTTCGCCGTCACGCGGCTGACCGTGCTTTCATGCATCTCCACCGCGTCGGCGATGTCCCGCAGGATCAGTGGGCGCAGATGAGCAACGCCATGACGGAAGAACCCGTCCTGCCGCCGCACGATCTCGGCAGACACCCTCAGGATGGTCTGCGCGCGCTGCTGCAAGGATTTCACCAGCCAGTTGGCAGAGGAGAGCTGCTCACCCAGGAACGCACGCTCCTCCCGCTTGGCAAGCGTGCTGATACGGGCGTGAAATCCCTGGTTGACCAGCACGCGCGGCATCGTCTCGGGGTTGAGTTCGAGCAGCCACTCGCTGCCGTCCTCCCCGCGGACGGGCGCGCGGCGCATCAGCACATCCGGCAGGATGGCGGCAACCGGGACGCTGTCGAACAGGACGCCCGGCTTGGGATTGAGGCTGCGGATCTCGGCAATCATGTCCGTCAGATCCTCGGCGTCCACGTCGCAGAGTTCGCGCAAGCGGCGCAGGTCCCGGCGGGCAAGCAGGTCCAGGTTGTCCAGCAAGGCCTGCATGGCCGGGTCGAGCCGGTTGCGGTCGGCGAGTTGTGCGGCCAGGCACTCGCGCAGATCCCGCGCGAACAGGCCCGGCGGGTCGAAGCGCTGCATGCGCTCACGCACGGCTTCCACCCGTCCCGGTTCAATGCCCAACGCGTCACCGAGCGCGCAGCTCTCGGCAAGGACCCGGCCAGCCGGGTCCAGCAGAGCGATTAGGTTGGCGCCGATCACCTGGTCCACCGGATCAGCGAAGTTGAGGCGTAGCTGCTGGCTCAAGTGCTCGCGCAGGCAGCAAGGCGCCTCGGCCACGTCGTTGATGCCCCGGTCCTCGCCGTCAAAGCTGCGGCCACTGCCGCCTTCGCGGCTGAATGCGGCGGCACCGTCACTTTCCGTGCCCGCATCGAAGCTGTTGGTGTGGTCCGCCTCCGGACCGTCCGGCAGCTTCTCCATCCGCAGCAGGTCGGCGGCGTCCAGCCTGTCATGCGTCTCGACCCGCTGATCAGGCGCGACGGCTTCGGGTGCGACGTCCCCCCGTTCGTCGCGTTCCAGCAGCGGGTTCCGCTCCAGCTCTTCCTCGATATAGGCGCTGACGTCCTGGTTGGAGAACTGCAGCAGCTTGATGGCTTGCCGCAACTGCGGCGTCATCACGAGTGACTGGGATTGCCTGAACTCGAGCCGGGGACCGATGGACATGCCGGCAGCCTACAGGCTGAACCTTTCCCCAAGGTACACGCGGCGCACGTCTTCGTGCTGCACCACCTCCTGGGGGCGGCCCTCCATCAGGAGCTGGCCATCATGCATGATGTAGGCGCGGTCGATGATCTCCAGCGTTTCGCGCACGTTGTGGTCAGTGATCAGCACACCGATGCCGCGGTCCTTCAAGTGCCCGACCAGGTCGCGGATCTCGCCGACCGCGATCGGGTCGATGCCGGCCAGCGGCTCGTCCAAGAGGATGTAGCCGGGCTGGGTGGCCAGGGCGCGGGCGATCTCCACCCGGCGCCGCTCGCCGCCGGACAGTGCCAGGGCCGGGGTGCGGCGGAGATGGGCGATGCCGAATTCCGCGAGCAGTTCGTCCAGCATGACGCGCCGCTTGTCGCCGTCTGGCTCGGCCACTTCCAGCGTGGCCATGATGTTGCCCTCCACGGTGAGGCCGCGGAACACGCTGGCTTCCTGCGGCAGGTAGCCGATTCCCAGGCGGGCGCGGCGGTACATCGGCAAGGTGGTGATGTCATGCCCGTCCAGGCTGATGGACCCGGTATCCGGCCGCACCAGGCCCACGATCATGTAGAAGGTGGTTGTCTTGCCGGCGCCGTTGGGGCCGAGCAGCCCGACCGCCTCGCCCCGGCGCACGTTGACCGAAACGTTCCGCACCACCGGGCGCTTCTTGTAGGTCTTGCCAACCCCGTTCGCCACGAGGCCGCCGCCGCCGTCGATCACGCGAAAGGAACCACTCACTTCGTTTTGTCTCCCGGTTTGCCCGCGCCTTGGTTCGCGTCGTTCGGCACGACGAGCCCTTCCACCCGGCGGCCCGGGGTGCGCGACAAGGTGGACACGCCGGTGCGCAGGTTGATCAGCGCCTCGTCCCCGTTCAGCTCGCTCTGTCCGCGGGTGAGGTGCACGTTGCCGGCCAGCCGGGCGATGCCGGTGTCCGGGATGTAAACGCCCTTGTCGGCGTGGATGATCTCGGTCGCGGTCCGGACCTCGACATGGCCGAACGCATCTACCCTTTGCAGCTTGCCGCCAGTGTCGGCCAGCGGGTCTGCGCCGGGTTTCGCGGGCGCGACGGCGGCTTTCTGCACCGGCGCAGCCGCAGGAGGCGCGTTCGGGTCCGCGGTGTAGCCCACCAGCACGTCGCCTGACAGCCGGCGGCCATCGTTGGTGTTCACCACGGCGTCGCCACGGCCAACCGCCATGTGCTTCTGCGACCAGTATTCCATAGTATCCCGTGCCGACATGGTCTGCTGCGGCG
The DNA here is from genome assembly GCA_964245075.1 of uncultured Acetobacteraceae bacterium. Lineage (GTDB taxonomy): Bacteria > Pseudomonadota > Alphaproteobacteria > Acetobacterales > Acetobacteraceae > LMUY01. Next base: position 38,834 of record CAXTLC010000013.1, on the reverse strand, counting down.
TGATGATGTGCAAGTCATGGCCGGTCAGCACCAGGACGGCCTGGTCGATGTCATACACCGCGTGATCGCCGAAGGCCTGGTCGGTCGCGGTGAAGATATGGACGTTGCCTTCCGCCTCCAGCCGGTAGATCTCGTTGTTCCCCGTATCGGGAGTTGCGGCCGGAAGGGCGCCTGCTGCCGAGAGAGGTGCCGCGGCTTGGGGCGCGCCCGGCACCGCCTTCTTGCGATAGTGCGCGATCAAGCGGTCTGCCGTCACCGTCACGGTGCCGCGGACCGCCTTGGCATCGCCCTTGGCGATGATGAGCTGCTCGTTCTGCCGCCACTCCATGCCGTCCGTGGACGTGACCTCCACCGGGCCGCCCTTGGTCATGTCGATCCCCTGCGCCCGGACGGGGGCGAGCGGCACGAGCACGGCGATCGCAGCCAGCACCCTGCGCTTCACTGGTGGGACCCGTTCAGCAGCAGGCGGGACTTGCCGTCGAACTGGATCACCGCGCCTTTGTCCATCAAGGCGAACCCTTCCGAGTCCAGGGTTCCGAACGGGCCTTCCGCATGGGTCGGCTCCTTGCTGGCGGCCGCGCCGGACTTCAGGTCCATCGTCGCGCTGGCAGTGCGCATGCTGACGCCGTTGTCCCGGTAGATCGTCACGCTGCCCGACAGGTCCATCAGGCCGGCACGCTGCATGTAGACGCCGACATCCGACTGCCCGTAGGTCCAGGAGCCGTTCTCGCTCACCACGTCGCCCTTCGGCTGCACCAGGTCGATCCGTTCTGCCCCGGCCTGCCGCGCCTGCTCGGCCGTCACCGTGTATGGCCGGTTGCGGCTGTCCATCCCGTGGTAGCGAACGTTGAGCAGCCTGCCCGCCTGTAGATCAGCCGAAAGGGCGCCGTGGCGAACCCGGACGTGCGCCGAGTCGAACTCGCGCGCGAGTTGCGGCCACATGGCAACGCTTCCCAGCAGCAGCAGCGCGAACACCGGCAGCAACCGTTTGGTCCAAACCACCGTGCGGCGGTGGGCGGCCAGTCTGCGGCGGGTCGGAGGCTGCCGGGCAGGGATGCCACGGGCCAGCCGTTCGGTGCGGGGACGCGGCAGCGGGGCGACGGTCACGCGACACCCGCGCGCAGCAGGTCATGCACGTGCAGGATGCCGAGCGGCGCCCCCGCCGCGTCCACCACGAACAGGCTGGTGATGCGGCGGTCGCCCTCGTTCATCGCGCGCAGGGCATCGGCGGCCAGCGCGTCGGGCGGAATCGTGCGCGGCGATGGCGTCATGACCGCACGCACCGGCTGGTCCAGCAGGCCGGGCCCCATGGCGCGGCGCAGGTCGCCATCGGTGACGATGCCGATCAGCCGGCCGGCTTCCACGACCCCCACGCAGCCGAAGCCCTTGCCGGTCATCAGCAGCAGCGCTTGCTGCATGGGCACCGCCGGTTCGGTGAGCGGCACCGCCTCGCCCACGTGCATCATCTCTCGCACCCGGCGAAGCTGGGCACCCAGCCGCCCGCCGGGATGGTTGGCGCGAAAGTCGGTGGCCGTGAAGCCGCGCCGGGTCAGCAGCACGACGGCCAGCGCATCCCCCAGCGCGAGCTGCATCGTGGTGCTGGTGGTGGGCGCGGAGGTGACCGCGCAGGCTTCCGGCGCCGGCGGCAGCAGCAGCACGACGTCCGCAGCGCTCGCCAGGGTGGATTGCGCGCAACCGGTCACCGCCACCAGCGGCAGGCCGAATCGGCGGGCGTGGGCGACGAGGTCGGCCAATTCCGTCGTTTCGCCGCTGTTGGAGAACAGCAGCAGGGCATCGTCCGGCTGCACCATGCCGAGATCCCCATGGGAAGCTTCCGCGGGATGCACGAAGAAGGCCGGGCTGCCGGTCGAGGCCAAGGTGGCGGCGGTCTTGCGGGCGACATGGCCAGACTTGCCCATGCCAGAGACGGCAATGCGCCCGGTGCAGCCAGCAAGCAACGCCGCCGCGCGATCGAACGATTCGTTCAGGCCGGCCGCCAGGGCGCGAAGCCCGGCGGCTTCCGTGCTGAGCACGGATCGTGCCACATCACGATCAGTCAATGCAGATACTGCGACGCTCATGCGGTTATGATATGGCCAGGCACGGCGGCGCGGTCAATGCGAAGCGCGATGCGGGCGCGCTCAGCTATCCAAAAATCATGCCAAATCGCGCGCTTCTAGTGTGCAAAGATGTCGGACTGCTCATAGCCGAGCGCGTCCAGCCGGGTGCGGGCAGGCAGGAAGGCGAAGCACGCCTCCGCGAGCGCCAGCCGGTTCTCCCGCCGCAGCAACGCTTCCAGCTTGGCCCACAGCGCATGCAGGTGCAGCACGTCGGACGCGGCATAGGCGAGCTGGTCGGAAGTCAGCTCGACCGCGCCCCAGTCGGAGGTTTGCTGCTGCTTGCTGATCTCCACCCCCAGCAGCTCCCGGCACAGGTCACGCAGGCCGTGCCGCTCGGTGAAGGTGCGGACCAGCTTGGCGGCGATCTTGGTGCAGCGCACCGGGGCCACGGTGATGCCGAGGCTGTGTTGCAGGATGCCGACGTCGAACCGGGCGAAGTGCATCAGCTTGACCACGGCCGGGTCCGCCAGCAGCCGCTTCAGGTTGGGACAGTCGGTGCCAGTGCCGCCGAGCGAAGTCGGGACGAGCTGCACCAGGTGGGCGGTGCCGTCCCCCGCCGAGAGCTGGATCAGGCAGAGCCGGTCGCGGTGCCAATTCAGGCCCATGGTTTCGGTGTCGACCGCGACCATGGGGCCGAAGGACACGTCTTCCGGCAAGTCTCCGCCGTGGAGATGGATGGTCGCATTCGGCGCGAACTGGGTGGTCAAGGGTGTCGCGCCTTGCAAGCGCCGCTTGGGCGCGTCTGTCTCGATCGCTCACGCGGCGGGGTGGTGCCCAGGAAAAGACTCGAACTTTCACGACCTTGCGGCCACAGGTACCTGAAACCTGCGCGTCTACCAATTCCGCCACCTGGGCATGCACGCGGCGTGCGGTGGAGCGGCGATGTAGCGGGCAGGCCCGGGGACGTCAATGCCGAATTGAATTAACGCGCTTTCAGGCTGACCGGAGAAGCCGGCGCGCCCCAAGTGGGACGCCAGAAACAGCGAGCCTCTTTCGATGCGGGCCAACGTGGCAGCTTGAGGCGAGCGCATCCGCCGCATATGGGAGGAGAGCGAAACGAGAGGGTGCGCGATGTCGAGGTCCACGGACACCAGGAATGTGGCAACCGTGTTCGGCGGGTCGGGGTTCATCGGCCGCTACGTCGTCAAGCGGCTCGCGGCACTCGGCTACGTGACCAGGGTGGCGGTGCGCGACACGGAGGGGGCCATGTTCCTCCGCCCGATGGGCCGCGTGGGCCAGATCGTGCCGATGTTCGCCTCCCTTGGGCAGGAAGCCACGATCGCCCGCGCCGTCGAGGACGCCGACCTCGTGGTGAACCTAGTCGGCATCCTGGCGGAACGCCGGGCGGGCGATTTCACCCGCTTGCAGGTGGAAGGAGCCGGGCGCATCGCGTCCCTGGCAGCCTCGGCAGGGGTGGGGCGGATGGTCCACGTCTCCGCGATCGGCGCGGACCCGGCTAGCCGGAGCGTGTATGCCCGCACCAAGGGCGAAGGCGAGGCGGCCGTGTTCGCCGCCATGCCGGCCGCCACGGTGCTGCGTCCGTCCCTGGTGTTCGGGGCCGAGGACCAGTTCTTCAACCGCTTCGCCAGCATGGCGCAGATCCTGCCGTTCATGCCGGTGATCTCCGGCGCCACCAGGATGCAGCCCGTTTACGTGGGCGACGTGGCGGACGCGGCGATGGCGGGCCTGACCGGGCCGGACACGGCCGGAAAGACGTTCGAACTTGGCGGTCCAAAGGTTTGGACGTTCCGCGAAATCCTTGCCTTCATCCTGCAAGAAACCCGGCGCCGGCGGCGGTTGGTCAATATTCCGATGGGCTTGGCGCGCTTTCAGGCCGCCTTTGCCGAGAAGCTGCCGAGCAAGCCGTTCACCCGCGACCAGTTGCTGTTGCTGTCCCGCGACAATGTCGTGACGCCGGGCGTGGCTGGGCTGGCGGAACTTGGCATCACGCCGACACCTGTCGAGTTGATCGTTCCGGAGTACCTTCACCGTTACCGGCCCGGGGGTGGAAAGCTGGAGCGGGTGCCGGCGTGAAAGGGCCGATCCGGCCGCACTCTGCTGCATTCTATTGGGGCTAAAAGCCAGCTCCGGCCTGCCGCCGTAATTTAGGACAGACGTACTGACTTACTAAAGACATTTCGCTCGCAAAGGATGCTGGGTATGCGTATAGCCGCTGCAACGCTCCAGAGAGGGAACGATGGTTGACCGCATGCTCCAGTTCGTCCGCCTGCCGCAGCAAACGCCGCAAAAGCGCGGCGTGCCGGAGCGGCGCGAGGATTTCGCGGAGATCTACCGGCGTTTCGACCCGGTTGCGGCCAGCGCGCAGGCCAGCCGGTGCAGCCAATGCGGCATCCCGTTCTGCTCCGTGCACTGCCCGCTTTCCAACAACATCCCCGACTGGCTGAAGCTCACGGCGGAAGGGCGGCTGGAGGAGGCGTACGAGGTCAGCTCCGCCACCAACAACTTCCCCGAGATTTGCGGCCGCATCTGCCCGCAGGACCGCTTGTGCGAGGGCAACTGCGTCATCGAGAAGGGCTTCGAAAGCGTCACGATCGGCGCGGTCGAGCGGTATATCACGGACACCGCGTGGACGCAGGGCTGGGTCAAGCCGCTGCGCCCGAGGCAGGAGCGGGCGCAATCGGTCGGCATCATCGGCGCCGGCCCGGGAGGGCTGGCCACGGCCGAGATGCTGCGCGCCCGCGGCTACCAAGTGCACGTGTATGACCGATACGACCGTGTCGGCGGCTTGATGATCTACGGCATTCCCGGCTTCAAGCTGGAGAAGGAGATCGTGCTGCGGCGCTGGAAGCTGCTGGAGGATGGCGGCATCCAGTTCCATCTTGGCGCCGGGGTCGGCGAGGGGCTGGCCTGGGACGAGCTGCGCGCCCGGCATGACGCCCTGCTGATCGCCACCGGCGTCTACAAGCCGCGGGACATCGGCGGGCCGGGCGCCGGGCTGGACGGGATCGTGCCGGCGCTGGATTTCCTCACCGCGTCCAACCGCAAGGGCCTGGGTGACGACGTCCCGGCCTTCGACAGCGGCGCGCTGGACGCCGCCGGCAAGAACGTGGTGGTGATCGGCGGCGGCGACACGGCGATGGATTGCGTGCGGACCGCAGTCCGCCAGGGCGCCGCCTCCGTCAAGTGCCTGTACCGCCGCGACCAGGCCAACATGCCCGGCTCCATGCGCGAAGTGAAGAACGCGCAGGAAGAGGGGGTCGAGTTCGTCTGGCTGTCTGCGCCCGAAGCCTTCCTGGGTGATGGGGCCGTGACCGGAGTGCGCGTGGCCCGGATGCGGCTCGGCACGCCGGACCCGTCCGGCCGCCAGTCGGTCGAGCCGTCGGGCGAGCGCATCACCGTGCCGGCCGATCTCGTGATCAAGGCGCTCGGCTTCGATCCGGAGGAGCTGCCGCGCTTGTGGGGCGTCCCCGGCCTGGAGGTCAGCCGCTGGGGAACCCTCGCCGTGGACCATCGCACGCAGATGACCAACCTGCCCGGCGTGTTCGGGGCCGGCGACATCGTGCGCGGGGCGAGCCTGGTGGTGTGGGCGATCAAGGACGGACGGGACGCGGCGGCGCGCATGCACGAATGGATGCAGCAGGCGGCCATGGCCGTCGCGGCGGAATAAGGCTCCGTGCGGGTTCTGCGTCCGTAAACGATTGCGTGCGACGGCCCGCCGCCCTCACCCCGGCCCTTTCCCGGGGGAAGAGGGAGGAAATTGAAGAAAATCGATTCTCAAGGGAGTTCCACTATGGATTACGTCGCCGACTGGAACGCCAACCTTGCCCGCTTGCACGAGACCTACCGCCCGCAGGATGAGCATGACGCCTGCGGCGTGGGCCTGGTCGCCTCGCTCGACGGCACCGCCCGGCGGGATGTCGTGCAGGCTGGCATCGACGCCCTGCGCGCCGTGTGGCACCGCGGCGCGGTGGACGCGGACGGCAAGACCGGCGACGGCGCCGGCATCCATATCGAGATCCCGCAGGACTTCTTTGCCGAGCACATCCAGCGCGGCGGCGACGCCATGCCGCGGGAGCGCATCGCGGTCGGCCAGGTGTTCCTGCCCAAGACCGATCTCGCGGCGCAGGAGCGTTGCCGGCAGATCGTGGAAACGGAGATCCTCAACTTCGGCCACGCCATCTTCGGCTGGCGCCAGGTGCCGATCGACGTCGCCTGCATCGGCGAGAAGGCCAACGCGACCCGGCCCGAGATCGAGCAGATCATGGTCCGCAACACGACCGGCGCGGACGAGGCAACCTTCGAGCGGGACCTCTACGTCATCCGCCGCCGCATCGAGAAGCAGGCGATCGCGGCGCAGGTCAACGAGCTGTACATCTGCTCGCTGTCCTGCCGCTCGATCATCTACAAGGGGATGTTCCTCGCCCAGCACCTGACCAACTTCTACCCGGACCTGCTGGACGAGCGGTTCAAGAGCCGCTTCGCCATCTACCATCAGCGCTACTCCACAAACACCTTCCCCACCTGGCGTCTGGCCCAGCCGTTCCGCATGCTGGCGCACAACGGCGAGATCAACACGCTGTCCGGCAACGTGAACTGGATGAAGAGCCACGAGACCCGGCTGTCCGACCCGGCGCTCGACCCGTACCTGGACGACATCAAACCGGTGATCCAGGTCGGCAGCAGCGACACCGCCGCGTTGGACGGCGCGTTCGAGCTGCTGGTGCGCGCCGGGCGGGACGCGCCGATGGCCAAGGCGCTGCTGATCCCGGCCTCCATCAGCGTCGATGCGTCGATGAAGCAGGCGCACAAGGACCTGTTCCTGTACTGCAACGCGGTGATGGAGCCGTGGGACGGCCCGGCCGCCGTGGCCGCCACCGACGGCCGCTGGATGCTCGCCGGGCTGGACCGCAACGGCCTGCGCCCGCTCCGCTACAGCCTGACCACCACGGACCTGCTGGTAGTCGGCTCCGAGGCGGGGATGGTGAAGTTCGAGGAAAGCCAGATCCGCGCCAAGGGCCGCGTCGGCCCCGGCCAATCGATCGCGGTGGACCTCCAAACCGGCCGCTTCTACGGCGACGAGGACGTGAAGGACATGCTGGCCGGGCGGCACGACTACGCCGCCTGGACCGGGCGGATCACCGAGATCGACCGCATCGTCAAGACCGACGCGCCGGAGCCCACGCTGTACGAGGGCGAGGCCCTGCGCCGCCGCCAGCTCGCCGTGGGCATGACGCTGGAAGAGTTGGAGGTGATCCTCCATCCCATGGTGGAAGACGCCGCCGAGGCAGTCGGCTCCATGGGCGACGACACCCCGGTGGCGGTTCTGTCGGAGCGCTACCGCGGGCTGCATCACTACTTCCGCCAAGCGTTCAGCCAGGTCACCAACCCGCCGATCGACAGCCTTCGCGAGACACGGGTGATGTCGCTCAAGACTCGCCTGGGCAATCTTGGCAACGTGCTGGATGAAGCCAGCGACCAGTGCGACCTGCTGCAACTGGACAGCCCGGTGCTGTCCAACGCCGAATTCGCCGCCATGCGCGAGTTCATGGCCGGGAACGCGTGCGTGATCGACTGCACCGTTCCTGTCGAGGGCGACCACATCGACCTGCGCGCCGCGGTGGACCGCATCCGGCGCGAGGCGGAGGAGGGCGTGCGCGCCGGCTGCACCCACGTGATCGCGACCGACGAGCACCAGTCGGCGGGACGGGCAGCAATCCCCATGATCCTGGCCACGGCGGCGATCCATACGCACCTGACGCGGCAGTCGCTGCGAACGTTCACCAGCCTGAACGTCCGGGCGGCGGAATGCGTGGACGTGCACGCCTTCGCAGTGCTGCTCGGCGTCGGCGCCACCACCATCAATGCTTACCTGGCACAGGAGACCATCGCGGACCGGCAGCGCCGCGGCCTGTTCGGCACCACCGGCCTGGGCGAGGCGATGCGCCGCTACAAGAAGGCGGTGGACAAGGGCCTGCTGAAGGTGATGTCCAAGATGGGCATCTCCGTCCTGTCTTCCTACCGTGGCGGCTACAACTTCGAGGCGATCGGCCTGTCGCGCTCGTTGGTGGCGGAGTTCTTCCCCGGCATGCAATCCCGCATCAGCGGCATCGGCATGCCCGGCATCGCCCGCAACGTCCTTGCCCTGCACAGGGTGGCTTGGAACGAGGACGTCGTCTCCCTGCCGGTCGGCGGCATCTACAAGCTGCGCCGCCGCGGCGAAACGCACGCCTTCGAGGGCAGCCTGATCCATACGCTGCAAACCGCCGTCAGCAACGACAGCTTCCAAACCTACATGCGCTACAGCGAGGCGGTCCGCCGCCAGCCGCCGGTGGCGCTGCGGGACTTGCTGGACTTCACCGAGGGCCACACGGCCATTCCGGTGGACGAGGTCGAGAGCATCACCGAGATCCGCAAGCACCTGATCGCGCCCGGCATCTCGCTCGGCGCGCTCAGCCCCGAAGCGCACGAAACGCTGGCCATCGCCATGAACCGCATCGGCGCGCGCTCCGACAGCGGCGAAGGCGGCGAGGACCAGGCGCGCTACAAGCCGCGGGCCAATGGCGACAACGCCAACTCCGCCATCAAGCAGATCGCGTCCGGCCGGTTCGGCGTCACCGCCGAGTACCTGAATGCTTGCCGCGAGATCGAGATCAAGGTCGCCCAGGGCGCCAAGCCCGGCGAAGGCGGGCAGTTGCCGGGCTTCAAGGTGACGGAACTGATCGCCAAGCTGCGGCACTCCACGCCCGGCGTCACGCTGATCAGCCCGCCGCCGCACCACGACATCTACTCGATCGAGGACCTGGCCCAGCTCATCTACGACCTCAAGCAGATCAACCCGGACGCCTTCGTGTGCGTCAAGCTGGTGGCGCGTTCCGGCATCGGCACCATCGCGGCGGGGGTGGCCAAGGCCAAGGCGGACGCGATCCTGATCAGCGGCCACTCCGGCGGCACCGGGGCGGCGCCGCAGACCAGCGTCAAGTACGCCGGCGCCCCGTGGGAGATGGGGCTGACCGAGGCGCACCAGGTGCTCATGCTGAACCGCCTGCGCCATCGGGTGCGGCTGCGCACCGATGGCGGCATCAAGACCGGGCGGGACGTGGTGATCGCCGCCATGCTGGGCGCGGAGGAGTTCGGCATCGGCACCGCCAGCCTGGTCGCGATGGGCTGCATCATGGTGCGCCAGTGCCACAGCAACACCTGCCCGGTCGGCGTCTGCTCCCAGGACCCGGCGTTGCGCGCCAAGTTCGAGGGCACGCCGGAGAAGGTCATCAACCTGTTCTCCTTCGTGGCGGAGGAGGTTCGCAACATCCTCGCCAGCCTCGGCGTCAAGCGGCTGCGCGACGTGATCGGGCATACCGAGTACCTGCGCCAGGTGAGCCGCGGCGCCGAGTGGCTGGACGACCTGGACCTCAACCCGCTGCTGGTGCAGGCGGACCCGGGCGGCCATGAGCGTTATTGCACGGAAGGCCGCAACGAAGTCCCGGAAACGCTGGACGCGCAGATGATCGCGGACGCCGCCCCGTTGTTCGACCGCGGCGAGAAGATGCAGTTGGCCTACACGGTGCGGAACACCCATCGCGCGATCGGGACCAAGCTGTCGTCCCGCATCACCCGGCAGTACGGGATGACGGGGCTGCAACCGGGCCACGTCACCGTGCGGCTGCGCGGCTCCGCCGGGCAATCGCTTGGCGCCTTCGCCGTGCAGGGGGTCAAGCTGGAGGTGTTGGGCGATGCCAACGACTACGTGGGCAAGGGCCTGTCCGGCGCCACGATCACGGTCCGCCCGGCGCCGTCCTCGCCCCTGGCGAGCCAGCACAACACGATCATCGGCAACACGGTGCTGTACGGCGCGACGGCGGGCGCGCTGTATGCGGCCGGGCAGGCTGGGGAGCGGTTCGCGGTCCGCAATTCCGGCGCAGTCACGGTGGTCGAGGGCTGCGGCTCCAACGGCTGCGAGTACATGACCGGCGGGACGGTGGTGGTGCTGGGCGCGGTCGGCGACAACTTCGGCGCTGGGTTCACCGGGGGCATGGCTTTCGTGCTGGACACGGACGACATGTTCGCCAAGCGCGTGAACCCGGAAAACGTGGACTGGCAGCGCGTGGCGCATCCACATTGGGAGGGCGTGCTTCGCACGCTGGTGGAAACGCACGTCGCGGAAACCAACAGCAGCTATGCGGCCGGCCTGCTGCGCGATTGGCCCAGGACGCTTGAGCGGTTCTGGCAAGTGGTGCCGAAGGGGTTTGCGAAGTACCTCCCGGCCCCGCTTGAGTTCGAGGAAGCGGTGAGCGCCTAGCCCTGGCGGCGCATGCGCGGGCGGTCACCGGCCGCTGCGCGCAGGCTCCCCTGGAACACCATGTCGCGGACGGCCTGGTTCCCCCCGGCCAAGATGATCGCCCGCTCCGCCGAGCCGGTGATTGGCGCGGCCCGGCACGGGTGCCATAACCCCGCCCGATGCGACTGCTTTACCATCTCCCGCTCTCGCCCTATGCGCGCAAGGTCCGCCTCGCCATGGCGGAGAAGCGGCTCGGGTTCGAGCTGCGGCTGGAGAAACCATGGGAGCGCCGGCCGGACTACTTGGCGCTGAACCCCGCCGGTTCGGTCCCGACGCTGGTGGAGGAGAACGGGCTGGCGATCCCCGACTCCAGCGTGATCTGCGAGTACCTGGAGGAGGCATACCCTGATATGCCGCTTCTGGGCCATACCTTGGCGGAACGAGTGGAGGTGCGCCGCCTGGTCGCCTGGCTGGACGGGCAGTTCGCGCAGGAGGTGACGCGCAATCTATATGGCGAGAAGGTCCTCAAGCGCCTGTCCGGGACCGGGCATCCCAATGCGAACGCCCTGCGGGTGGGGTTCATCAACCTCAAGAACCACCTGACCTACATCGGCTGGCTGGCGGAGAGTCGCAAATGGCTGGGGGGCAATGCGCTGTCGCTGGCCGACCTGGCCGCGGCCGGGCACCTCTCGACACTGGATTTTTGCGGGGACGTGGACTGGCACGCGGTCCCCGCAGCGCGCGACTGGTACGCACGGATGAAATCCCGCCCCTCCTTCCGCCCGATCCTGACGGATCGCGTGATGGGAGTGACACCGCCGGCGCATTATGCGGACCTGGATTTCTGACCGCCTTAGAGACAATCGTATGCTATCGGTCCGTGCAGGCCTAAGCTCAGGCGGGCCGCCTAATTCAGACAGCGAAGTAAATGCCAGTCACAGTCGAACTCATCGTTGACGCGCTGTCGTTTCTCGGCGGCGTGGCTCATATCGACGAGATCGTGCGGCGTGTGTTGGCGACAGCCTGTCCACCTCTGCCGAACGACGTCGCCGCAAGCGTCCGAGGGCGCTTGCAGGAGCGTTGTGCTGAGGCGCAGAGCTTCAAAGGTGGCGTGTCGCTGTTTGCCAGCGTGCACGGCGTTGCTGCACGCCAAGGTATCTGGCGGCTGCGGTGCGACACGTTGCGCCCATCCGACGCGGACGCCGTCTTTGACGGCACCGAACCTTTTATTCAGGCCGAAGAGGGGCGTCTAAACCTCCGCCTGCACCTGCGTCGGGAAAGGTCGAGTGAACTGATCAAGGCGTTCAAGCATTCCCTGTCTGATCTTCGGTGTCGGGCATGTGAGTTCGACTTCGAGGCGGCTTATGGCCGGTTTGGGATGGGTTACATCGAAGCCCATCACATTAGACCTCTATCGTCGCAAATTGAGCCGGGGATGACGAAGCTCTCGGACTTGGTTGGTCTTTGCGCGAATTGCCACAGGGTTATTCACCGCAACGGCCTCATGCCGGTTGAGGGATTGCGGAGCTACGTCGTGCGCCGCCGGCTTGCGACTGGGGTTTGCCCACAGTGACTCCACTGCGCCCTCTTCAACGCCCCAACGCCTGCACGATCTCCTCCGTCATCTTCTTCGCGTCGGCGAACAGCATCATCGTGTTGGGCCGGAAGAACAGCTCGTTCTCCACCCCCGCGTAGCCTGACGCCATCGAGCGCTTGATGAACAGCACGGTCGCCGCCTTCTCCACCTCCAGGATCGGCATGCCGTAGATCGCGGACGTCTTGTCCGTCTTGGCGGCCGGGTTGGTCACGTCGTTGGCGCCGATCACGTAAACCACGTCCGCGGTGGAGAAGTCGTTGTTGATCTCCTCCAGTTCGAACACGTCCTCATACGGCACGTTCGCCTCGGCCAGCAGCACGTTCATGTGGCCCGGCATCCGCCCGGCGACCGGGTGGATGGCGTATTTGACGGTCACGTTCTCCGCCTTCAGCAGGTCCGCCATCTCACGCAAGGCGTGCTGCGCCTGGGCCACCGCCATGCCGTAGCCGGGCACGACGATCACCTTGGATGCGTTCTTCATGATGAAGGCGGCGTCGTCCGCGTTGCCGGACTTGACGGACCGCTGCTCGCCGCCTGCGCCCGCCGCCGCCGCCATCGCGCCGCTTCCGGTGCCGAAGCCGCCCAGCAGCACGTTGAAGATCGAGCGGTTCATGCCCTTGCACATGATGTAGGACAGGATCGCGCCCGATGCGCCGACCAGCGCGCCGGTGATGATCAGCGCCAGGTTCTGGATGGTGAAGCCGATGCCGCACGCCGCCCAGCCGGAGTAGCTGTTCAGCATGGACACCACCACCGGCATGTCCGCGCCGCCGATTGGGATGATCAGCAGGAAGCCCAGCGCCAGCGCCACCAGCGCGATCAGCCAGAACACGGCCTGGCTTGCCGTCACGCAGAACACGATGACCAGCGCCAGCAGCAGCACGCCCAGCGCCGCGTTCAGCGGGTGCTGGTACTTGAAGGTGATCGGCGTTCCCTTCATCAGCGCTTGCAGCTTTGCGAACGCGATCAGCGACCCAGTGAAGGTGATCGCGCCGATCGCCAGGCCGATGCTCATCTCCACCAGGCTCTCGCCGTAGATGTGGCCGGGCGTGCCGATGCCGAACGCCGCCGGGGCATTGAGCGCGGCGGCGGCCACGAACACGGCTGCCAGGCCCACCAGCGAGTGGAACGCCGCCACCAACTGCGGCAGGGACGTCATCTGTATCCGGCGCGAGACGGTGACGCCGATCGCGCCGCCGATGGCGATGCCGGCGATGATCAGCGCGTAGCCGCTGCCGGACATGCCGGAGCGCAGCAGGGTCGCCACGATGGCGATCGCCATGCCGGCCACGCCGAACGCGTTGCCCCGACGCGAGCTGGTCGGGTTGGAAAGGCCCCGCAGGGCCAGGATGAACAGGACGGCGGCGACGAGGTAGGCGAGCGCGGTCAGGCTGGGGGACATTCCGCCAGGCCCTACTTCTTGACCAGGGTGCGCGGCCGGAACATGGCCAGCATCCGCTGCGTCACGGTGAAGCCGCCGAAGATGTTGACCGACGCGAGGGTGACCGCCAGGAAGCCGAACACCTTGGCGGCGACCGTGTCGCCCAGCCCGGTCGCCAGCATGGCGCCCACGATGATCACGGAGGATATGGCGTTGGTGACGCCCATCAGCGGCGAGTGCAGCGCCGGCGTGACGTTCCACACCACGTAGTAGCCCACGAAGCAGGCCATCAGGAACACGGCGAGCAGGTAGATGAACGGCTCCACCGCGGCGCCCACGGGGGCCAGGACATCGCCGGCCTGGTTCGCCACCAGGCGGGCGTTGAACGCCAGGACCCGCGCCTGGTGCGAGAGGGTGTTGGCCTGGTCGGCCAAGGTGGTCGGGTTCATGCGGCGGCTCCGGCCGGTTGGGGCTTGTAGCGCTCGTGCACGACGGCGCCGTTGCGGGTGAGCATGGTGCCCTGCACGATGGCGTCGTCCTCCGGCAGCTTGGGCAGCTTCGCCTCCTTGTCCCAGAAGGTGGTCAGGAAGGTCAGCAGGTTGCGGGAGTAGAGGTTGCTGGCGGCCACGGGAATGCGGCCGGGCCAATTGCGCCAGCCGAGCACCTTGACGCCGTTCCCGGTCGTGGTCAGCTCGCCGGGCACGGTGGCGCCGCAATTGCCGCCGGCGTCCGCCGCGAGGTCCACGACGACGCTGCCGGGCTTCATCCCGGCCACCATCTCGGCGGTGACGATGACGGGCGCCTTGCCGCCGGCGACCAGGGCGGTGCAGATCACCAGGTCGTTCTTGGCGACGGTGGCCTTCATCAGCTCGGCCTGCTTGGCCCGGAACGCCTCGCTCATGGTGCGGGCGTAGGCGCCGGTCTGCCCGGCGGACTCCTCATCCTCCACGCCGACGAAGGTGGCGCCGAGCGAGCGGATCTCCTCCTTGGCGGCCGGCCGCACGTCCGTGGCGGACACGATGGCGCCCAAACGGCGTGCGGTGGCGATGGCCTGCAACCCGGCGACGCCCGCGCCCACCACGAACACGCGGGCGGGCGGCACGGTGCCGGCGGCGGTCATCATCATGGCGAACCCGCGGTCGAACGCGCCCGCGCCCTCGATCACCGCGCGGTAGCCGGCGAGGTTGGCTTGGGAGGACAGCACGTCCATCGACTGCGCGCGGGTGATGCGCGGCAGCAGCTCCATGGCCGCGACGTCGATCCCGGCCTCGGCCAGGCCGGGGGCGAGCGCCGGGTCGAGCGAGGCATTGGCGACGCACACCAGCAAGGTGCCGCGCGCAAGCTGGGCGCGGATGGCGGCTTCCGGCATCTGCACGGCGAACACGACCGTGGCCCCGGCGAGGACGGCTGCGGCATCGGCGGCCACCTCGGCCCCGGCCGCGGCGTACTCCGCGTCGCTTATGGAGGCGAGCGCGCCGGCGCCGGACTGCACGGCTACGGTCATTCCGAGGGCTGCGAGTTTCTTGACTGTCTCGGGTGTCGCGGCGACGCGCGTTTCCGCAGCGGCCGTTTCCTTCAGCACCGCCAGGCGCATCCGATCTTCCTTGCTTGCACGGCGGAGTTCCGCCCTTCGCAAGAAGATGCGGGACGGCGCAGAGACACGCAAGGGTGCACGTTCGCGCGCCGGAGTCGCACCGGCCGCGCATCCGGTGCGCCGTGAAGATGCTTTGTAGCACCGGGCGAACCTGTCATCGTCTGCTGAGAACGGGGAGGTTTCGCCAATGTCCGCCTTGCATTCACGCTGGGGCCAGCTCGTGCTCGGCATTGTCTGCATGGTCATGATCGCCAACCTGCAATATGGCTGGACGCTGTTCGTGCTGCCGATCGACCAGGCGCACCACTGGGGGCGCGCCGCGATCCAAGTCGCCTTCACGGTCTTCGTCGTCTGCGAGACGTGGCTGCTGCCGCTCGAAGGATACGTCATCGACCGGTTCGGGCCGAAGGCCACCGTGGGCGCGGGCGGGGTGCTGATCGGCCTGTCCTGGGTGCTGAACAGCGTCGCCGGGTCGCTTCCGGTGCTGTACGTGGCGGCGGCGCTGGGCGGCATCGGCGCAGGGATGATCTACGGCGCCACGGTGGGCAATGCGATCAAGTGGTTCCCGGACCGCCGCGGGCTGGCGGCGGGGCTGACGGCCGGCGGCTTCGGCGCCGGGTCGGCGGTGACGGTGGTGCCGATCTCCAACATGATCAGCAGCAGCGGCTACCCGGCGACGTTCCTCACCTTCGGCCTGATCCAGGGTGTGGCTGTCGTACTGGTGGCGCTGGCCTTGCAACCGCCGCCGGGGTCCGAGCCGCGGGCAACGGAGCGGACTGGCCTGACCCCCGGCGGCATGCTCGCCACCCGGCCGTCGCACCTGCACAGCATGACGCGCGACTTCCCGCCGCTTGAGGTCGTGCGCGAGCCGGTGTTCCTGCTGATGTACGCCATGTTCGTCATGGTCGGCGGGGGCGGGCTGATCGCCACGGCGCAGCTCTCGGTCATCGCGACGGATTTCGGCGTGGCGGACACGCCCGTGACCCTGCTGTTCCTGACCATGCCGGCGCTGACCTTCGCGCTGTCGATCGACCGTGTGATGAACGGCGTGACCCGTCCGTTCTTCGGTTGGGTGTCGGACAAGATCGGGCGCGAGAACACGATGTTCATCGCGTTCGCGCTGGAAGGGCTGGGCATCCTGGCCCTGACTTTCGTGGCGCGGGACCCGGTGCTGTTCGTGATCCTCACCGGGCTGGTGTTCTTCGCCTGGGGCGAGATCTACTCACTCTTTCCTGCGACCTGCGGCGACACGTTCGGCCGCAAGTTCGCGGCGACGAACTACGGACTGCTCTACACCGCCAAGGGGACGGCGGCGCTGCTGGTTCCGCTCGGCAGCCTGCTGCGGGAGGCGACGGGAGACTGGCTGCTGGTGCTGTACGTGGTTGCCGGGGTGAACCTGCTGACCGCAGCCCTGGCGCTGCTGGTGCTCAAGCCAATGCGCCGCCGCTTCCTCCGCCGTTCGATGACCATGCGGGCGCACGAACGGATTGCGGAGGCGCAGCGGCGGGCGCAGGCGAGAGAGGCCGCTTCGTTGCGCGCGGCGGGCGCCTGAACGGTCAGGCCGCGTTCGGCACGCCCGCTTCGGCCAATGCCGCCGCTTGCCGCGCCGCCAAGGCGTCTGCGTCGAACCCGGCAACCATGTCACGGAACATCTGCGACCAGTTCAGCTCCGCCTTGAGCCGCAGGAACACGCTGCCCAGCCCCACCGCCGAGCGGTCCATCAGCACGAACTCCCGCGGCGGGCGCACGCCGCCGGTTTCTTTCAGTCCTTGGTGCACCTTCTCGGCCACCGAGCGGCCGAAGTTGGGGTCGCCGTGCTCCTGGATCAGCCGCACCCGGTCCGACAGCAGCGGCTCGTAGATGAACCGCGCCCATTGGTTGAGCAGCTCCATCTTCTCGCGCGACAGGTCGTTGAAGCCCCATTGCTCGTAGGCGTGGTGGGCACGGTCCATGTCCTCGTCGCGGATGGCCTCGTACAGGTCGATCACGCCGCTGACGAACTTCGGCGGGAACACGCGGATCGCGCCGTAGTCGAGCAGGTTGAGGCCGTTGTCGGCGCGCACCTGGTAATTGCCGAGATGCGGGTCGCCGTGGATCACGCCGTAGCGGTAGAGCGGCCGGTACCAGGCGTGGAAGATCGCCGTGGCGAGCCGGTTGCGCTCCTCCAGTGACATGCCCTCGTCCAGCCTGGATTGCAGGCCGCGCCCTTCCAGCCACGTCATGGTCAGCAGCCGCCCGGTGGAGTGGCTCTCGACCGGCTTGGGCACGCTGACCAGTTCGTCGCCGTCGAGCATCAGCCCGTACAGCTTCATCTGCGCGGCCTCGCGGCGGTAATCCAGTTCCTCCCGCAGCCGCTCGGCGATCTCGATGTAGATATCGTCGGACTGGATCGCCGACTCGAACCGCTTGTAGAGCGACATCGCCAGCTTGAGCTGCTTGAGGTCGGCCTCCACCGTGCTCGCCATGTCCGGGTATTGCAGCTTGCAGGCGACCGGCGTGCCGTCCGGCAGCGTGGCGCGATGCACCTGGCCCAGGCTGGCGGCAGCGGCGGCTTCCTGGCCGAAGCTGCCGAACTTGGATTGCCAATCGGCCCCCAGCTCCCCGGCCATGCGCCGGCGCACGAAGTTCCATCCCATCGGCGGCGCGTTGGCCTGCAGCTGCGCCAATTCGGCGGCATATTCCTCCGGGATCGCGTCCGGGATCGTGGACAGGAACTGGGCCACCTTCATCAACGGCCCCTTCAGCCCGCCGAGGATGGCTTTCAGGTCCTCCGCATGGGCCGCGCCGTTGTTCTTGATGCCGAACACGCGCTGCCCGGCGAAGCGTGCGGCGATGCCGCCCACGGCGCCAGAGGTGCGTGCCAGGCGGCGAACCTCGCCGAAGATGTTGGCGCGGTCTTCGCGGCTGTCATATGCCATGGGTCAGTCCTCCAGCTCGTCGATGAAGCCGGAGATCACATCCAGGCCACGGCGCCAGAACGCCGGGTCGGATGCGTCCAGGCCAAAAGGCGCCAGCAGCTCCCGGTGCCGCTTGGTGCCGCCGGCGCGCAACATGTCCAGGTACTTCGCCTGGAAACCCGGATGTCCGTCCTGGAACACCCCGTAAAGCGCGTTCACCAGGCAATCCCCGAACGCGTATGCGTAAACGTAGAACGGCGAGTGGATGAAGTGCGGCACGTAGGCCCAGAACACGTCGTACTCCGGCGTGAACTCGAAGGCCGGTCCCAGGCTCTCCGTCTGCACCTGCCGCCAGATCGCGCCGATGCGCTCCGGCAGCAGCTCGCCGGAGCGGCGCTCCTCATGCACCAGCGCTTCGAAGCGGTAGAACGCAGTCTGGCGCACCACCGTGTTCAGCATGTCCTCCACCTTGCCGGCCAGCATGATGCGGCGCCGGGCCCCGTCCTGCTCCGCGTCGAGCAAGGCGCGGAAGGTCAGCATCTCGCCGAACACGCTGGCAGTCTCGGCCAGGGTCAGCGGCGTGCCGGATTGCAGGTAGCCCTGCGGCGCAGCCAGCACTTGGTGCACGCCGTGGCCCAGTTCGTGCGCCAGCGTCATCACGTCCCGGGTGCGGCCGTGATAGTTCAGCAGCAGGTAGGGGTGCGCGGACGGCACGGTCGGGTGGGCGAAGGCGCCGCCGGACTTGCCCGGCCGCAGCCCGGCATCGATCCAGGGCTTGTCGAAGAATTGCCGGCCGACATCGGCAAGCTCCGGGCTGAACGCGCCGTAGGCGGTCAGCACCCGGTTGCGCGCCTCGTCCCACGAGATGGCGCGGTCCTCGTCGCCGGGCAGGGGCGCGTTGCGGTCCCAGTGCTGCAACTTGGGCAGGCCAAGCCACTTCGCCTTCATGGCGTAGTAGCGGTGCGACAAGCGCGCGTAGTCGGCCGTGACGGCGGACACCAGCGCGTCCACCACCTCGTCCTCCACCATGTTGGACCGGTTGCGGGCGCTGCCGGGGCGGGGGTAATGCCGCCAGCCATCGCTGATCGACTTGTCCTTCGCCAGCGTGTTGGTGATCAGGCCGAATAGCTTGACCCGCTCGCCGAAGGCCTGGCCGATGGCGTGGCCGGCCTGCTCCCGCACCGCCCGGTCCCGGTCGGACAGCTTGTTCAGCACGTCGCTGACCGTGAGCTTCTGGCCGCCGAGCGGCACCTGCATGCCGGCGACCGTCTCGTCGAACAGCCGGCTCCAAGCCTGGGCGGTGACGCTCACCTCATGGATCAGCTTCTCCGCCTCGTCCGAGAGCTGGTGCGGCCGGAACACCCGGATGTCCCGCAGGAACGGCGCCCAGCGGGCGAGCGCCGGGTCATTGAGCTTCGCGGCGAGGACCGCATCGTCGATCCGGTTCAGCTCCAGGCTGAAGAAGATCAGGTTGGAGGTGATCTGCGTGACCCGTTCGGAGCAGGACTGCATGAACTTGCCGATCACCGCGTCCGTCGCATCCCCGCTGAAGCTGAGCTGCGCGAAGGACATCACCCGGCCGAGCGTTTCCTCGATCCGCTGGTACTCCCCGATCGCCTCCGCCAGCGCCGCGCCGGACAGGCCGCCGAGGGCGCCGGCGTAGCGGGCAGCGAACGCCGCGGCGTCGGCGGACGCTCCGTCGAGGTCGGCCGTGATGCGCGGGCTGTCGATGCCGGAGTAAAGATCCGACAGGTCCCAGGCGGGCAAGGCGCCCGGCTGTCCGGCCGTGGACAGGGCGGCGAGGCCCTCGGGTGCGCGCGCCCGCGGGACGGGCAGAGGGATGGATGTCATTCCGTTTATTTAGGTGCGTGGCGGGTCCGTCAAAGGCCGGGGGGCGAAGCTGGGGCGTTTTGCTATGACAAACGCTTGACGAGGAAGATGCGGTCGTGCCCCGGCGGGTGGCCGGTGATGCGCCCGGCCTCCTCGAAACCGAGCCTCGCGTAGAAGCCGGGCGCCTGGAAGGTGAACGTGTCGAGCCAGATGCCGGCGCAGCCGAGACGCCGGGCCTCCGCCTCCGCCATGGCCATGACCTCGCGGCCCAGCCCGCCGCCGCGTGCCGGACCGAGCGCCAGCAGTTCGACGAACAGGAAGCCGTGCCACGCGTAACCCCACAGCCCGCCGGCGATCTTGGCCTTGGCATCCCGCACCGTGATGGCCACGGGGGTGAACTGGCCATCGCCCACCTGCGCCACGTTGTGCTTCCGCAGCGGCCGCATCACCGCGCGGCGCATCGCGGCGGTGGGCTTCGGCTCCAGCGTCACCGTCCAGGCCGTCATGGCAGGCGCTTGCTGAGCCAGATGCGGTCCAGCCTGGGATCGCCGTCGGCCAGCCGGCCGAACTCGCGATAGCCGAACTTCTCGTAGAAGCCCGGCGCTTGGAAGGCGAAGGTGTACAGGTATGCGCCGTGGCAGCCGCGCCGCGCCGCTTCCTCCTCCGCCATCGCGAGCAGGCGGCGGCCCAGCCCGGCGCCCTGCTCCGCCGCTGGCAGCGCCAGCAGTTCGACATAGAGCCAGCCGCGCCCGGTCCGCCCCTGCAACCCGCCGAGCAGCGCGCCCTCCCTTCGTGCCTCGATGAACAGCGGTTGGAAGTCCGCAGCCAATCCGTGGGACGCGGAGTGGGCGCGGAAGTTCTCGTAGATCACATCGCGCAGCGCCGGGTCCGGCTGGTCGGTCAGGGTCAGCGCCGGGTGCAAGGGCTTGGTCCTCCAGGGGGCGCGTCAGCTTAACGCGGGCGCCTGGCCGTGGGAAAGCGCCGGGCATGGACACGGGAGGTGCAGTGTCACAAACACACGGAGCCACAGAGATAAAGGCAGGGGCGCCGATGAGAGCCACAGCGTTCAGCCGGGTTGCCGGCCCGGCATTTGTCCTGGCCGCCCTTGCCGGTCCGGCCTGGGCCGCGGCCCCGATCCCGCTGGAGCTGAACAAGCTGGAAGCCATTCCGGGCGCCGCCGCCGGCTGCCGGGCCTACATCGTGGCCCAGAACCCCGACCCGGAGCCGTTCGAGCAACTCCGCCTCGACTTGGTGCTGTTCGGCACGGACGGGGTGATCGAGCGGCGCATCGCGCTGGACCTGGGGCCGCTCGGCCAAGAAAAGACGGTGGTGCGGCTGTTCGACCTGCAAGGCCTGCCATGCGACGGCATCGCCCGCATCCTGGTCAACGACGTGCTGGCCTGCCGGGGCGGCAAGAACCCGGCCGACCGTGACCGCGACGAGTGCCTGGACCGCTTGGCAGTGACATCACGCGCGAACGTGCCGTTCGTGAAGTAAGACAGCGCTTGTTTGTGTGCTCCTTACTCCCTCTGGGAAGGAGTCGGAGCGAGGGACACAAGGCGAGATTCGCCGAGTTGCACGACCCTCACCCAGCCCTCTCCCAGAAGGAGAGGGCTTCTCCGACCCTCATTCGCCGAACACCCGGGCGAACACCTGGTCCACGGCGCGCAGGTGCATCGCCGGGTCCATCGCGGCGTCGATTGCGGCCGGGGTGATGCGGCCGGCGACCTCCGGGTCGGCCAGCAGGGCGTCCCGGAACCCGCGCGCGCCGGGCTGGCCCAAACTCTCCCACGTCGCCATCGCGTTGCGCTGCACGAGGCGGTAGGCGTCCTCCCGCAGGATGCCCGCGCGGGTCAGCGCCAGCAGCACCTCGCCGCTGTGCACCACGCCGCCCAGGCTTTCGAGGTTGGCCGCCATCCGCTCGGGGTGCACCACCAGCTTGTCCATCATCCCCGCCAGGCGCGCCAGCGCGAAATCCAGCGCCAGGGTCGCGTCCGGGCCGATCACGCGCTCCACGCTGCTGTGGCTGATGTCGCGCTCGTGCCACAGCGCCACGTTCTCCAGCGCGGGAACGGCGGCGGCGCGCACGATGCGGGCCAGGCCGGTCAGGTTCTCGCTCAGCACCGGGTTGCGCTTGTGCGGCATGGCGCTGCTGCCCTTCTGCCCGGCGTGGAAGAACTCCTCCGCTTCCCGCACCTCCGAGCGCTGCAAGTGCCGCACCTCCACCGCCAGCCGCTCCACCCCGCTCGCGATCACCGCCAGGGTGCAGAAGAACTGCGCGTGCCGGTCCCGCGCGATCACCTGGGTGGACACCGGCTCCACCGCGAGGCCCAGGGTGCGGGCGACATGCTCCTCCACGCGCGGGTCCAGGTGGGCGTAGGTGCCGACGGCGCCGGAGACCGCGCACACCGCCACCTCCGCGCGCGCCGCTTCCAGCCGCGCGCGGTTGCGGGCGAACTCCGCGTAGTGCCCGGCGAGCTTGAGCCCGAACGAGGTCGGCTCCGCATGGATGCCGTGGCTGCGGCCGATCGTCAGCGTGCCTTTGTGCTCGAACGCGCGCCGGCGGAGCGCCGCCAGCACCGCGTCCAGGTCGGCCAGCAGCAGGTCGGCCGCTTGCGTCAGTTGCAGGGACAGGCAGGTGTCCAGCACGTCGCTGCTGGTCATGCCCTGGTGGACGAAGCGGCTGTCCGGCCCGATGCCTTCGGCCAGCCAGGTGAGGAAGGCGATCACGTCGTGCCGCGTTTCCGCCTCGATGGCGTCGATGCGGGCGATATCGGCCTCCGTCATGGCAGCCAGCATCGGCTCGCCCTTCCCGCGGATGGCGGCGGCGGCTTCCCGGGGGATGGTGCCGAGCGCCGCCATGCCGTCGGCCGCCGCGGCCTCGATGGCGAACCACAAACGGTAGCGGTTCACGGGAGCCCAGATGGCAGCCATCTCCGGACGGGTGTAACGCGGGACCATGCACGGCATCCTTCAGACGGGCCTCGGACAGATCGGCCTCGGGGGCAACGTTCTAGCGCAATTGACCGCCCTGGCGCAGGTGCTGGTGATCGACCTGGTGCTGGCCGGGGACAATGCCGTGGTGGTCGGCATGGCGGTCGCGGGCCTCCCGCCGGCGCAGAAGCGGCGCGCGGTCTGGGGCGGCATCGCCGGGGCGGCCATTATCCGCATCGGCCTGGCGCTGGTGGCGCTGAGGCTGCTGGCGGTGATCGGGCTGACGCTGGCCGGCGGAGCGCTGCTGCTTTGGGTGTGCTGGCGCATGTACCGGGAGCTTCGGCCCCGCCCGCGCGCCCACGGCGCCGCGCCGGCCGCCAAGTCGCTCGGCGCGGCCATGGGGCAGATCCTGCTGGCCGACCTGTCGATGAGCCTGGACAACGTGCTGGCGGTGGCCGGCGCGGCGGAGGGCCGGACCGGCGTGTTGGTCGCCGGGCTGGCGGTGTCCGTGGTGCTGATGGCGGTTGCGGCGACGCTGGTCGCACGCTTGCTGGAGCGGTTCCGCCTCGTCGCCTGGATCGGGCTGCTGATCGTGCTGTACGTCGCCTGCAAGCTTATCTGGGAGGGCGGCGGGGACGTCGTGGCGCACCTGCCGCCCTGGGGAACACTTGTCCAGGCTGCTGAAGCGGTGGTGCGCCGCTATTGGTGAGGCCTGGCGGTATCAGTAAGGCCTGGTGGTGGCGAAGCGGACGGGGCGTGGCGCAGCCACGGTCCGTCACCATCTGTTCGGCCCAACCACAAAGACCAGGAGACAGCATGACGTCGTCCAAGCATCCGACACACCCGCCGGCCGGTCCCGACGACCTTGGCGCCGACGTGCCGCGCCCGCCCAGCGACCTGGAGCGCAACCCCGGCATCGGCGCGTCCAAGGGCGCGTTCCGGACGGGCGCCGACCCGGAAACGGTGGAAGCGGACAACACTTCCGAGGGCGACGTGATGAACGACGGCGCCAAGGGCGGCGGCGTCAACCCCGGCAAGGTCGGCCGCACCAACAAGTAGCTGCTTGCGCGCCGGACGCGGGCCAAAGGCCGGCGTCCGGCGGCGGGCAAGCGGAGAGCGTGCGGCACTGCCCGGCAAATTTACGGCGCAGGCCGCAGTTCAGCAGGACGCGGGTGCGAGCGCCTCGTGCCGGCCCGCGAACGGTCCCACCAGCCGCCCCTGGCGCATGGCAGGACCGGCCGGTATTTGCCACCGCGGCGGCGGCCCGGCTATCTTGCACGCCATAGGGGAGACAACGATGCACCCAGAAACCATGGCGGTCCACGCCGGCTGGCGGCGTGACGAGAGCACCGGCGCGGTCGCGGTGCCTATCTACCAGACCACGGCGTTTCAGTTCGACAGCTCCGACCATGCGGCGAGCCTGTTCGCGCTGAAGGAGCTGGGCAACATCTACACCCGCATCATGAACCCCACCGCCGACGCGCTGGAGAAGCGGGTCGCGGCGATGGAGGGCGGGGCCGGCGCCTTGGCGCTCGCCTCCGGCCAGGCGGCGAGCGCCCTGGCGGTGCAGAACCTGGCGAAGGTCGGGGACAACATCGTGTCCTCCACGGACCTGTACGGCGGAACGTGGAACCTGTTCGCCAACACGCTGAGGGACATGGGGATCGAGGTCCGCTTCGTGGACCCGGCGGACCCGGAGGCCTTCGTCCGCGCGTCTGACGACCGCACCCGCGCCTGGTATGCCGAGACGCTGCCCAACCCGAAGCTGCGGGTGTTCCCGATCGCGGAGGTCGCCGCGCTGGGCCGGCCGCTCGGCATCCCGCTGATCATGGACAACACGGCGGCGCCCATGCTGGTGCGCCCGTTCGACCACGGCGCCGCGGTGATCGTGTATTCCGCCACCAAGTACCTGAGCGGGCATGGCGCCGCGATCGCGGGGATGCTGGTCGATGGCGGCAACTTCGACTGGGGCGCCCACCCCGCCCGGCAGCCGGGGCTGAACACGCCGGACCCGTCCTATCACGGCGCGGTCTGGAGCGAGGCGGCCAAGCCGCTCGGCCCGATCGCCTACGTCCTCAAGGCCCGGGTGACCCTGCTGCGGGACCTCGGCCCGGCAATCAGCCCGTTCAACGCCTGGCTGGTGCTGCAAGGCATAGAAACGCTGCCGCTCCGCATGCCGCGCCACTGCGCCACGGCGCTGACGGTGGCGGACTGGCTGGCGAAGCGGCCGGAGGTGGCGCGCGTCATCCATCCGTCGCACATGGGGGGGCGGGACGCCGAGCTGACCCGCAAGTACCTGCCGCACGGCATGGGCGGGCTGATCGGGTTCGAGCTGCACGGCGGCGCTTCCGCGGGGCAGCGCTTCATCGACTCGCTGAAGCTCTTCTTCCATGTGGCGAACATCGGGGATGCCCGATCGCTGGCGATCCATCCGGCCAGCACGACCCATTCGCAGTTGGACGAGGGCGACCGGATGAAGAGCGGCGTGTCGCCGGGCTACGTGCGGCTGTCGATCGGGTTGGAGCACCCGGACGACCTGCTCGCGGACCTGGACCAGGCGCTGGCGGCATCGACCATGAGGGCGGCGGCCGAGTAGCCGCCCGTCACCACTGCGCGAACGAGGCGACCACGATGATGATCGCGCCGAGGCCGAGGTTGGCGTGGATCAGCCGCCGGATGGACGCGGCGGCCTCCACGCTCGGCTGCGCCCGGAATCGCCGCCACGGCCCGAACACCAGCGCGAGGAAGACCACGGCCATCACCAGGCCGAGCGCCTGCATCACGTTGACCGGCCATGGCAGGTGGGCAAAGCCGCCATACACGCCGAACACCATGCCCCACCCGCTCAGCAGCACCAGCGGCATCGCCACCCAGACCAGGCGAAAGAACCGCGCGAACGCCTGCCCGTGCAACAGGAGCTGGTCGGGCGCGGCCAGCACGGCGAGGCTGGGCCGCAGCACCAGCAGCGCGTAGGCCATGCCGCCAGTCCAGAGCGCCATCGCCAGGATGTGGACCGCAAGCACCAAATTCCACACGATCATGCCGTCATCCCTGTAGGTCCGCCCCGCCGAGGCTTGTAGCCTGGCGGTGTTAGCGCGCATCGGGCCGCGGCGATACGGTCCGGCAAGGGGGGCAGCGGATGGCGGCGATGGTCGAGCGGCAGTCCGAAACACCGTCGACGGGGCAGTTGCTGCGCCAATTCAGCAAGATCGGCCTGACCAGCTTCGGCGGCGGCCTGTCCGGCTGGATGCTGCGGGAGTTCGTCGGCCGCCGCGGCTGGATGGGGGAGGAGGAGTTCCTGTCCGGCCTGGCCCTGGCGCAGGCGTTTCCCGGCGTGAACGTCGTCAACCTCGCGATCTGGATCGGCTTCCGGCTGCGCGGCACGCCGGGCGCGCTCGCCGGCGCTTTCGGCATAATTGTCCCGCCGGCCGTGCTGGCGGTGGTCATCGCCACGGGCTTCGCATGGCTCAGCGGCTACCGCCTGACCCATCTGGTGCTGGACGGGGTGGGTGCGGCGGCGGTCGGGCTGTCCTTGCAGATGGGCGTGGTCGCGGCGCGGCGGGCGGCGGCCAAGGGCGCGGTCCCGGTCCTGGTCATGGTGGCGGCCTTTGTCGCGGTCGGGCTGCTGCGTTGGCCGCTGCCGCTGGTGGTGGGGGTGCTCGGCCCGCTGAGCGTGGCGTTCGCCTACTGGAAGCTGGCCGGTGCGTAGCATCCTGTGGCCGCTCGCGGCGCTGTTCGGGCCGTTGTCGCTGGTGTCGGTCGGCGGCGGGCAAACCCTGGTGGCAGGCATCGAGCGCGAGGTCGTCGCGCACCACCATTGGCTGACACAAGGCCAGTTCGTGGACGCCTTCGCCATCTCGCGCATGGCGCCGGGTCCGGGCACGCTGCTGGTCACGCTGATCGGCTGGCAGGTGGCAGGCCCGTGGGGGGCGCTGGTTGCCTCCGCCGCGATCTTCGTTCCTTCGGCGCTGCTGGTGTACGGCCTGGCCCGGCTCTGGGCGCGCACGCGCGGCGCGCGATGGCAAGTGGCGCTGGAAGCCGGGTTGCGCCCGGTCGCGGCGGGCATGATCCTCGCCTCCGGCCTGGTGCTGGTCACCTCGCTGGAAGGCGGCTGGCTGGCCCGTGGCATCGCGGTCGCCGCCACGGCGTTGCTGATGGCGACGCGGGTGAACCCGGTGCTGCTGATGGCGTGCGGGGCGGTCGCGTTCATCCTCCTGCACGGGGTTCTGCCGGCATGAACGAGCTGCTCCCGCCCGACGAAATGGCCCAGGCCGACGCGCTGGCGATCGGGCGGGGCATTCCCGGAACCTTGCTGATGGAACGCGCCGGCTGGGCCGTGGCGCGGGCGGCGCGGCGCTTCGGGCCGTGCCGCACCCTGGTGCTGTGCGGGCCTGGCAACAACGGCGGCGATGGCTACGTCGCCGCGCGCCTGCTTGCCGCGCAGGGATGGCCGGTCCGTGTCGCTGCCCTGGCCCCGCCGCGCCCCGGAAGCGACGCGGCCCTCGCAGCCGCGGCCTGGTCCGGCCCCGCCGCCGCCTTCACGCCGGACGAAGCGGGGCGGGCCGGCCTGGTGATCGACGCCGTGTTCGGCGCCGGGCTGGCGCGGGACGTGGACGGCGTGGTGGCGGACACGCTGGCTGCCGCGCGCCGCATCCTGGCCGTGGACGTCCCGAGCGGGGTGGATGGCGCCACGGGCGCCCTGCGGGGCCGCGCGGCGCCCGCGGCGTGCACCGTGACGTTCTTCCGCCGCAAGCCCGGCCACTGCCTGCTGCCGGGCCGCGATTTGTGCGGCGAGTTGGTGCTCGCCGACATCGGGCTGCCCGCCGCGGTGCTGGACACGATCCGGCCGCTCACGGTCGCCAATGGCCCCGGGTTGTGGACGCTGCCGGTGCTGCCTGCCTCCACCCACAAATATGCCCGCGGCTACGTGTCGGTCCTGGGGGGAGCCGCCATGACGGGAGCGGCCCAGCTCTCGGCGGCTGCGGCCCGGCATGGCGGCGCGGGCATAGTGACGATCGTGGCACCGGGCCACGCTGCCCGTTACGCCCACGTGCCGGCCGGGCTGATCGTCAACGACGAAGCGCTCGACTCGTTGATGGCGGACCCGCGCCGGACGACCTGGGTGTGCGGCCCCGGGCTCGGGCAGGATGCCGCCCGCGCCGCGCTGCCGCTGCTCCTCGCGGCGAAGCGGCAGGTGGTGGCGGACGCGGACGCGCTCGGCGCCCACGCCGGGCATCCGGAGGCGTTGCGCGGCGCCGCCGTGCTCACCCCGCATGAGGGCGAGTTCACCAGGCTGTTCGGCCCGCCCGGCGCGGACCGGCTCGCCGCCGCCCGCGAAGCGGCCAGGCGGGTGGGTGCCGTCGTGCTGCTGAAGGGCTCGGACACGGTCATCGCCGCACCGGATGGCCGTGCCGCCATCAACGGCACCGGCACTCCGGCCCTGGCGACCGCCGGGGCGGGGGACGTGCTTTCGGGCCTGATCGCCGCCCTGCTCGCCGGCGGCATGCCGGCCTGGGACGCCGCCTGCGCTGGCGCCTGGCTGCACGGCCGGGCGGGGGAGATGCTTGGCCCCGGCCTGGTGGCCGAGGA
>CAXTLC010000013.1:0-10556 GCA_964245075.1 uncultured Acetobacteraceae bacterium | reverse complement strand
CGCCGCCTGGCCGTTCATGGCGATTGGTGGCCCGCGGGAAGCAGCCAGGCCAGCGAGCGCGCGAGCGAAGCGGCCGCGTCGCCTTCGAACATGCGGCCATGCGAGAACACCACCCGCTGCGGCTGAAGCTGCACCAATCGCGCCCCCGCCGCCCGTGCCGCCTTTCCGCCGCCGCGCACCACCGCCCGCAGATAGATCGGCGCGCGGCCGATCGGGCCCGTCGCGCCGACCAGGCGCGCGAACGGCCGCATCAGCCAAGGCAGCCGCGCGGGTTCCAGGTTGAGCACCAGGTCGGTCAGCACCAGCGTGGCCGAGGGGCGGTGGAACAGCGCAAACTCGCTGAAGCCGAGGCTGCCGGGCACGCTCACCAGGTCGATCGTGCCGCCCCAGTCCTGCGGCGCCGTTTCCGACAGGTCGCGGTCGATCGCGACGCCCGCCTTGCGGACGGCGCCTCGGTTTCGTAGCCCCGGCGCGCCGAAGGTGACGGCGTCGGGATAGGCGGCCTTCCAGTCCGGCAGGAACATCCAATGCGCCTGGTTCGGTGCGACCAGCGCCCGCACCGGGCCGATCCGGTCCAGTTCGGCACGCAGGCCCGGCGTGGTTCGCGTCGGGGAATGCAGCAGCACGCCGCCATCGGGCAGCCGTACAACCGTCATGCGGACCGGCAGCACGCCGTGCAATGGGCCGCTGTCGACCACCCAGATGTCGTCGGCGAGCCGCTTGAGGGTGTCCAGCGGCGGATAGGTCGCCGGTTCCGCGTGGCCGGCCGGGTCCAGCCTGGACGCCAGCCAGAAGATCCCGCCCGCGCCGGCCGCCGACAGCAGCAGGCGGGTGCGCGGCGTCGCCCGTTCCATCAGCAACCCGGCGCCGAGCAGTCCCAACCCGGCGGCGTAGCCCAGGCTGCGGACCTTCTTTGGCGAGTCGTTCAGCACCTGCAAGTCGCTCTGTGTCCTGCTCTGGGTCATGGTGCATCCCTGTCGCGCCGGCTCGGCGCGGGAGCAGGAGCGCACCGGCCGGGGCAGCGTTGCACGGGCTCCACCGCACGAAATGGAGATTGCGCCCATGGCGCGAATTCTTTGTCGCCCCACTCAACAGTGCGGTGAATCCGACCTAGAACGGGCGTGATGCTGGAGGCACCGCATGAGTGAGACGACCGCCCCGATCGGCCTGTTCGACCGGGCGATCCGCCGCATCACCGGCGTTTGGCGCGACATGGCCGCGGGGGTCTCGACGGAGGGCGATGAAAGCTTCGCCGCCCAGATGCGCGCTTGCTTCGACGGCCGCGGCGGGGAGATGGCGGCCCGCAACCGCGCCGCCAAGCTGGCCCAGGCCTACCTGCAACTCACCGAGGCAGGCCGCACGGACTTCCTGCACGTCCTGGCCGAGTTCGACAGCGACCCGGCTTCCATCGCCGCCGCCTTCGAACGGCTGCAATCCACCGAGGACCCGGCGGAGCGGACCACTGCCACCGCCGCCCTGCGACGCGCCCTGGAACCGCCCCGGGTGCGGCTGCTGACCCAGTTCACCACCATCCCGGACGGGATGAAGTTCCTGGTGGATCTTCGTGCCACCCTGCTCGCCCGGGTGAAGGGGGACCCCTATCTGGCCGCGCTGGACAGCGACCTGCGCGCCCTGCTCGCCAACTGGTTCGACGTGGGCTTCCTCGAGTTGCAGCGGATCGATTGGAGCAGCCCGGCTTCCTTGCTGGAACGGCTGGTCGGCTACGAGGCGGTGCACGAGATCCGCTCCTGGTCGGACCTGAAGAACCGGCTGGACAGCGACCGGCGCTGCTACGCGCTGTTCCACCCGCGCATGCCGGCCGAGCCGCTGATCTTCGTGGAGGTGGCGCTGGTCCGTGGCTTGTCCGGCAGCGTGCAGACCCTGCTGGACAAGCGGGCGCCGGTGCTGGACCCGAAGGATGCGGACACCGCGATCTTCTATTCCATCAGCAACTGCCAGCGCGGGCTGGCCGGCATCAGCTTCGGCAATTTCCTCATCAAGAAGGTCGTTGCCGTGCTGACCGCGGAGAACCACACGCTCAAGACCTTCGCGACGCTCTCGCCCATCCCGGGCTTCCGCCGCTGGCTGGACCCGAAGCTGGCGGAGAATCCGCCTGGCCTGCTGAGCGTGGAGGAAGCGGCGGCGCTGCTCGCCCTGCCGGCGGAGCCCAAGCCTGAAACGGCCGCCGGGGTGCTCACGGCCATCCTGGGCCGGCGCGGCTGGTTCCGCGACGCAGGGGTGGTGAAAGTGGTCGAGCCGATCCTGGTGCGGCTCGCCGCCCGCTACCTGCTGCTGGACGGCGGCAAGCGCGCGGCTGACCCGGTAGCCCACTTCCATCTCAGCAACGGCGCCCGGGTCGAACGCTTGGCGATGGGCGCCGACACGTCGGACAAGGGCATCCGGGAAAGTGCGACGCTGATGGTGAACTACCTGTACGAGCCGGCGAAGCTCGAGGACTACCATGAGGAGTACAGCGCCGATGGGAAGCGCAACGCCACGGCCACCGTTCGCCGCCTGGCCCGGCTGTGATGGCTGCCGCCTCGTGGAGCGGCCAAGCGATGTCGGCTGGCATCGGCAACCGTCAAGCGCAAGTTAAACTGAAGCAAGCGGGCCGGATACCTGTGCAGGCGGCGGCGTTCGCTCCGCAGGGTCTCAAGGAGCAGCCATCATGAGCGCATCGACTGAATACTACCTGTCCGGCCTGCGCAACCAGCATGCCGTCGAAGGCCAGGCGGTCGAGACGATCGAGCGTCAGCTAGGCCGCATGGCAGACTACCCGCAACTGCATAGCCGCATGCAAACCGACCTCGACCAGTCCCGCATCCAGGCGACTCGCCTGGAAACCCTGTTGGGCAAGCACGGCACGTCAGCCTCGTCCGCCAAGGAGACGGTGACCAACATCGTCGGCAAGGTGTCCGGCGTCGTCCACATGGCCGCATCGGATGAGGTGGTGAAGAACCTGCTCGCGGCGATCGGCTTCAAGGCGTACGAGATCGCCTCCTACAAGACGCTCATCACCCTCGCCGAGATTGCCGGCTCGTCCGGCGACATCGAGGTGCTGAAGCAGTCGATCACGGAAGAGCAGGCCATGGGCGACCAGCTTGGCGAGATGCTGCCCGACGTCATCCGGAGCTACCTGGCCCACCAGGCCAAGTAGCCCGGAGCGCCGCCGGGTTCCAACCGGCGGCGCTTCAGGCGAGCGGGGTCAGCGCCTGCCCGATCGCCTCGGCAGCCACCAGCAACGGGGTGAGCACGGTATGCGGCCGGGGCGGGCGCATCCTGATGAGCGGCGCGGCGATGCTGAGCGCGGCGATGACCGCTCCGGCCGGGTCCTGCACCGTCGTGCTTACCGTGACAGCGGCTTCGGCGATCTCCTCGGTGGCGATCAGCCAGTTCCGGGCCCGGATGCGCGGGAGTTCAGCCCTGACCCGACCGCTGTCGGTGAGCGTTCCCGCGGCGAGGCGGGGCAGCCGGCTCGCCAGCACGGCCCGTTGGATGGCAGGCGGCGCGTAGGCCAGCAGGAGCCGGCCCGGCCCCGCGTGCAGCGGCCAACGTTCACCCGACTGGACGAACTGCCGGCCCGCGGGGTTGGCTTGATGGGCGGCAAGCACCTCGCACTGCTCTCCGTCCCGGACCGCGAGGCTGACCTGCTCCCCGCAGCTCGCCGCCAACGCGGCCATGGCGGGGGCGGCGGCGCGCGTCGTGGCGCCGTGCTGGCCAGCCGCCCGCGCCACCATCGACCATCCCGCCCCGAGCCGCCACGCGCCGCGGTTGCTGTCCTGGGTGGCGAGGCCCCTCGCTTCCAATGTGCGCAGGATGCGGAAAACGTTGGCTGACGTGCAACCGGCCGCTGCGGACAGGCTCGTCAGGCTGCTTGGGCCGAGCCGCACCAGGGCGGCCACCACCGCCAGCGTCCGCTCCACCGCAGCAATGCCGTAGCCATGCGGGCCGGTTTCCCCGTCCGAGCCCTCACGCGGCATGCCGATCGTCTAAATCCTTAACCTCGAGGCTAAGCTGACGGCCGGAACCGTGTTTGAGGCAGGGTCCGGCTTGTCGGCGCCGGGAGGGTGGAGTAACACCCCGCGCCTATGGCCGCGCGGATGGCGGGCGTGGTGAAATGGTAGACACGCCAGATTTAGGTTCTGGTGGCGCAAGCCGTGGGGGTTCAAGTCCCTTCGCCCGCATCCGTTCTTCCCCCCGAGCACGCCTTCCCTGGACTTTCGAGGAACTTCTATCCCCATGCAGGTCACCGAGACCCTTTCCGAAGGGCTGAAGCGCGGCTTCACCGTTATCGTGCCAAGTGCTGCCATCGAGGGCCGGCGGACGGCCAAGCTGTCAGAGATCGCCCGCCAGTTGAAACTGCCTGGCTTCCGGCCCGGCAAGGTGCCGGAGAGGGTCGTGCGGCAGCGCTACGGCACGGCCGTCATGGCCGAGGTGCTGGAAGACAGCGTGAACGAGGCAACGCAACAGGTTCTGTCCGACCGCGGCCTGCGCGCCGCGACGCAGCCCAAGGTGGACGTCAAGGGCTTGCCGGACCTTCCCGGCGCCGTGCCGCAGGATGAGGCGAAGGACCTGGAGTTCACCGTCGAGGTGGAACTGCTGCCCGACATCACGCCGCCGGACTTCAGCGCCTTGTCGCTGACGCGGCTGAAGGCCGAGCCGCCGGCCGACGGCATCGACCGCGCCTTGGCTGACATCGCCGCCCGGCAGCGCGTGCTGGAGCCCGTTGCCGAGGCCCGCCCGGCTGCCAAGGGAGAGACGCTGACGGTCGATTATGCCGGCCGTGTCGAGGGAACGCCGTTCCCCGGCGGTGCCGGCACGGACGTGGACATCGAGGTTGCCGGCCCGAACTTCATCCCGGGCTTCACCGAACAGTTGGAAGGCATGGCGCCCGGCGAGACTCGCACCATCGACGTGACGTTTCCAGATAACTACGGCACCAAAGACCTTGCCGGCAAGCTGGCGCAGTTCGAGATCACGGCCAAGGCGCTTAAAACCGCCAAGATCCCGGAAATCGACGACACGCTGGCGGAAGGCATCGGCTTCGACACGCTGGAGGAACTCCGCGCGGCCCTCGGGCGGCAGATGCAGCGCGAGTTCGACGGCATGACCCGCATGCGCTTGAAGCGGGACCTGCTGGACGGCTTGTCCAAGACGGCCGACTTCCCGGTGCCTCCGTCCATGGTGGAGGGCGAGTTCAAGCAGATCTGGGGCCGGATCGAAGCCGACATGAAGGCCGGCAAGCTGGATGAGGAGGACCGCGGCAAGGACGAGGAGACGCTCAAGTCCGAGTACCGCGCCATTGCGGAACGCCGGGTCCGGCTCGGCCTGCTGCTGTCCGAGGTCGGGCGGCGCGAAGGCGTGCAGGTTTCGGCGGAAGAGCTCACGCGCGCCATGCGGGCCGAGGCGGCGCGGTACGGCGGGCAGGAAACGCAGGTCATGGAGTTCTTCCGCAAGACCCCTCAAGCGGCCGAGAGCCTGCGCGGCCCGATCTTCGAGGACAAGGTGGTGGACTACATCCTCGACCAGGCCAAGATCGAGGACCGCTCCGTGACCCCGGAGGAACTCGCGGCCGAGCCTTCGGAGGCATCAGAACCGGCGCCAGAACAGGCATCTGCGCCGCCAGAACAGCCCGCAGAGGTCCCCGAGCGATCGCCGGAGGCATCTTGAGCCTCCCCGCTGTGAGAGGCAGACTGGACGCCGGACGGCGGCACGCTATTTACATCGGGCTGCCGCGGTCCAATCTGGAGCGTCGCTATTGAGCGAGGGAGCCTGACCATGCGGGACCGCCACCCCATTGAGACCTACAACTCGCTCGTGCCTATGGTTGTCGAGCAGTCGGCACGGGGTGAGCGCGCCTACGACATCTATTCCCGCTTGCTTGCCGAGCGCATCATCTTCCTGACCGGACCGGTCTATGACGAGATGAGCGCGCTGATCTGCGCCCAATTGCTGTTCCTCGAGAGCGCCAATCCCGGCAAGGACATCTCGTTCTACATCAACAGCCCAGGTGGCGTGGTGTCGGCCGGCTTGGCGATCTACGACACCATGCAGTACGTTCGCAGCCCGGTCAGCACCGTTTGCATCGGCCAGGCGGCGTCCATGGGCAGCCTGCTACTCTGCGCGGGCGCCAAGGACAAGCGCTTCGCCCTGCCGAACGCCCGCGTCATGGTGCATCAGCCATCCGGCGGGGCGCAGGGCCAGGCCGCCGATATCGAGATCCAGGCCCGCGAGATCCTGTCGCTGCGCGGCCGGCTGAACAACCTCTACGTCAAGCACACCGGACAAGATCTCACGACGATCGAGCGCAAGCTGGAGCGGGACAGCTTCATGTCTGCCGAGGAGGCGCGTGATTTCGGCCTGGTGGACAGCGTCGTGGAGAACCGGCCGCCGCCGGCGGATCCGGCAAAGAGCTGACATGCAGACCCCCGATGAGGTGGTCCCCTTGTTTCCGCCGGTGAGCGGGATCTAAGCTTCTATAGAATCCCTGGTCAGCAGCAGGGGTGGAGTTTCCATGAGCAAGAGCGGCGACTCGAAGAACACCCTGTATTGTTCATTCTGCGGCAAGTCGCAGCATGAGGTGCGCAAGCTCATCGCTGGCCCGACCGTGTTCATCTGCGACGAATGCGTCGAGCTGTGCATGGACATCATACGCGAGGAACACAAGACTCACCTGGTGAAGTCCCGCGACGGGGTGCCGACGCCCAAGGAGATCTGCAAGGTCCTGGACGACTACGTGATCGGCCAGGCGCATGCAAAAAAGGTGCTCTCGGTCGCCGTTCACAACCATTACAAGCGCTTGGCGCACGGGGCCAAGAACAACGATATCGAGATCGCCAAGTCCAACATCCTGCTTGTCGGGCCGACTGGCTCCGGCAAGACGCTGCTGGCGCAGACCCTGGCCCGTATCCTGGACGTTCCGTTCACCATGGCGGACGCGACCACGCTGACCGAGGCCGGCTATGTGGGCGAGGATGTGGAGAACATCATCCTCAAGCTGCTGCAATCGGCCGACTACAACGTGGAGCGGGCACAGCGCGGCATCGTCTATATCGACGAAGTGGACAAGATCAGCCGCAAGTCGGACAATCCCTCCATCACCCGCGACGTGAGCGGGGAGGGGGTGCAGCAGGCGCTGCTCAAGATCATGGAGGGGACCGTCGCCTCTGTGCCGCCGCAGGGCGGGCGCAAGCATCCGCAGCAGGAGTTCCTGCAAGTCGACACGACCAACATCCTGTTCATCTGCGGCGGCGCGTTCGCCGGGCTGGAAAAGATCATCGGCGCCCGCGGCAAGGGCAGCGGCATCGGCTACGGCGCCGACGTGCGCTCGCCCGACGAACGCCGTGCCGGCGCCATCCTGCGCGAGGTGGAGCCCGA
This sequence comes from uncultured Acetobacteraceae bacterium, assembly GCA_964245075.1. Taxonomy (GTDB): domain Bacteria; phylum Pseudomonadota; class Alphaproteobacteria; order Acetobacterales; family Acetobacteraceae; genus LMUY01. The sequence continues at coordinate 3,179 of CAXTLC010000013.1, read as the reverse complement.
GGACCTGCTGCGGTTCGGCCTGATTCCGGAATTCATCGGCCGCCTTCCAGTGGTCGCCACGCTGGAGGACCTGGACGAAGCTGCCCTGGTGGAGATCCTGACCAAGCCCAAGAACGCGCTGGTCAAGCAGTATGGACGGTTGTTCGAGATGGAAGGCGTCAAGCTGTCCTTCACGGACGACGCCATGCGGTCGGTCGCCACGCGCGCCATCGCCCGCAAGACGGGCGCACGTGGCTTGCGCTCCATCATGGAAGCGATTCTGCTCGCCACCATGTTCGATCTGCCCGGCCTGGATGGCGTGGAGGAGGTGGTGGTCAACCGTGAGGTCGCGGAGGGCCGGGCCAACCCGTTGTTCACATACGGCAAGGAACGCGCCGAGGGCGCCTAGCTTCGTCCACGCTGCGGCCGCCTTTCAAGTCCTTGGCGCAGCTGTTCCTTGCTCCGATATAATCTCAATGGACAGGTTTTTACCTTTCCTAGTGTTCGGGTGTGCCATGATGGGCACCCGGTCCCTGATCGTCCTATAGGAGGTCTGCATGTCTGAATCCGAGAAAGCGCGGCCGGTTGCGCGCGGCAGTCGGGACGGCGAGGCGCTGGCGGTGCTGCCGCTGCGGGACATCGTCGTGTTCCCGCACATGATCGTGCCGCTGTTCGTGGGGCGCGAGAAGTCGGTCCGCGCGCTGGAAGCCGTCATGAAGGAGGACAAGCAGATCCTCCTGGTGGCGCAGAAGAACGCCGCCCAGGACGATCCCACAGCCGATGACATCTTCCGGATCGGCACCGTGTCGACGATCCTGCAACTCCTGAAGCTGCCCGACGGCACCGTGAAGGTGCTGGTCGAGGGCGGACGCCGCGCCCGCATCACCGGGTTCAAGGAGACGGAGGCCTACTTCGAGGCGTTCACCGAGCCGATGCCCGACCAGGACACCGACAAAGGCGAGCTGGAAGCGCTCGGCCGCACGGTGATCAGCCAGTTTGAGCAATATATCAAGCTGAACAAGAAGATCGCGCCCGAGGTCCTCGTCTCGCTCAACGGCATCGACGAGCCGACCAAGCTGGCCGACACGATCGCGAGCCACCTCAACCTGAAGATTGCCGAGAAGCAGGAGTTGCTGGAGATCGCCCCCGTGGGCGAGCGCCTGGAGCGCGTGTTCGGGCACATGGAGTCCGAGATCGGCGTGTTGCAGGTGGAGAAGCGCATCCGCAACCGCGTCAAGCGGCAAATGGAGAAGACGCAGCGCGAGTACTACCTCAACGAGCAGCTCAAGGCTATCCAGAAGGAATTGGGCGAGGGCGAGGACGGCAAGGACGAGACTGCCGAACTCGAGGACAAGATCAAGAAGACCCGCTTCACCAAGGAAGCTCGCGACAAGGCGATGGCGGAGCTGAAGAAGCTGCGGACCATGAGCCCGATGAGCGCCGAGGCCACGGTGGTGCGGAACTATCTCGATTGGATGCTGTCGATTCCCTGGAAGAAGCGCTCCAAATCCCGCAATGACGTCGAGATTGCCCGCAAGGTGCTGGACGACGACCATTACGGGCTGGACAAGGTCAAGGAGCGCATCCTGGAGTATCTCGCCGTCCAGGGGCGCTCGCCGAAGATCCGCGGCCCGATCCTGTGCCTGGTTGGTCCACCCGGCGTGGGCAAGACCTCGCTCGGCAAGTCCATCGCCAAGGCGACGGGGCGGAACTTCGTCCGCATGTCCCTGGGCGGGGTACGGGACGAGGCCGAGGTGCGCGGCCACCGGCGGACCTATATCGGCTCCATGCCGGGCAAGGTCATCCAGGGCATGAAGAAGGCGAAATCCTCCAACCCGTTGTTCCTGTTGGACGAGATTGACAAGCTGGGTGCCGATTGGCGGGGCGATCCGTCCTCTGCCCTGCTCGAGGTGCTGGACCCCGAGCAGAACGCGACCTTCGCCGACCACTATTTGGAGGTGGACTACGACCTGTCGGACGTGATGTTCATCACCACGGCCAACAGCCTGCGCATGCCGCAGCCGCTGCTGGACCGCATGGAGATCATCCGCATCCCCGGCTACACCGAGGATGAGAAGGTGGAGATCGCCAAGCGCCACCTGGTCGCCAAGCAGGGCGAGGCGAATGGGCTCAAGCCGGAGGAGTGGTCGATCCATGACGACGCGCTGCGGGACCTGATCCGCTATTACACGCGGGAGGCGGGAGTGCGGAGCCTGGAGCGGGAGATCGCCAAGCTGGCCCGCAAGGTGGTCATGGAGATCGTCACCAAGAAGGCCAAGAAGGTCGCCTTCACCCGCAAGAACCTCGACAAGTTCGCCGGCGTGCGGGTGTTCCGTTACGGCGAGACCGAGGACGAGGACATGGTCGGCGTGGTGACCGGCCTGGCCTGGACGGAGGTAGGTGGCGAGATCCTGACCATCGAGAGCGTGCTGCTGCCGGGCAAGGGCAACCTGAAGTACACCGGCAAGCTGGGCGACGTGATGCAGGAGAGCGTGTCGGCCGCATTGAGCTACGTGCGGAGCCGATCCACGCATTTCGGCATCAAGCCGACCCTGTTCGAGAAGCGGGACATCCACGTCCACGTGCCGGAAGGCGCCACTCCCAAGGACGGCCCGTCCGCCGGCGTGGCCATGGCGACCAGCCTGGTCAGCGTGCTGACGGGAATCCCGATCCGTCGTGACATCGCCATGACTGGCGAGATCACGCTGCGGGGCCGGATCCTGCCGATCGGCGGATTGAAGGAGAAGATGCTGGCGGCGTTGCGCTCGGGCATCACCACCGTGTTCATCCCGAAGGAGAACGAGAAGGACCTGGCGGACATTCCGGACAGCGTGAAGAAGGTGCTCAAGGTCATCCCGGTGGCCCATGTGGACGACGTGATCGAGCGCGCGCTGTCCCGAAAGCCGGAGCCGATCGAGTGGGAGGAGCCGGCCGAGCCAGTCGCGGCGAAGCCGGCCGAAACCGCGGCGGTGACCCACTAGGCTTGCAGCTCACGAAAGCCCTTTCCCGCGTGCGGGAGAGGGCTGGTGGACGGAGTGCCTCCCGTTTCGAGGTGTTGTTTGCTACACAGCTTCCATGGGCGGTTAGCTCAGCGGTAGAGCGTCTCGTTTACACCGAGAGGGCCGGCGGTTCGAACCCGTCACCGCCCATGTTGCGCCGGGTTGACGGCCCGGGCCGCCACCTCTAAACGCTGCGGCCTG
>CAXTLC010000012.1:0-72204 GCA_964245075.1 uncultured Acetobacteraceae bacterium | reverse complement strand
GAATGCAGGCTAGAGCATCATCCGTGCTGATAGGCGCACGGCTGATGCTCTAGCCAGTTGTTTCCACGAGCATCTCTATCCGACAGGTGATCCCGTTCGGTCGGATGGTGCTCTAGGCAGGCGTCAGTGGCAGTTTAGGTTGACATCGGCCTGCGCCCGCCGGAGCTTCTCGGTTTCTTCCTTGGCGATTGGCGTGTCGCGGAACATGGCGCCGCGCTCGCCGAGCCCGCCCTGCTGCATGCGCAGGATGGTGTCCGCCTTCTCGTAGTCGTCATAGCTCATCTGGTCGGCGATGGTGTCGATGCCGCAGGAGCACCGGTCCAGGTACTCGCGCTTGAACCCGTTGGCAGCCAGGCAGCCGATCACGTAGTCGGCCCGGGCAGCGGTGGGATAGTTGTTGGCCGGAACATGGTCGCTCTGGGCCATGGCGCCGCCGCAGGTGACGGCGAGAACGGCGGTCAGGGCGAGCTTGCGGATCATGGCGACACACCCTGGAACGCGACCGTTTCGCCCGATGCGGCGATGCCGCTCGCCGCGTCGGCGGGCATGCTCGTCTGCATGAGCGCGATGCCGCCCGGCACGGCGTCCGACAGCACGAAGCGGTAGGATTTGGCCTGCACGGTCGGCAGCCGCTCCAGCCGCTCGACGTCCGCGAACGGCTGGACCGTCACCTCGCGGGCTGGGACGGCGCGGCCGTCCAGCGTGAAGCTGGTGTTCGCGATGGTGGCGTGATCGACCATCGCCTCACGGACCAGGTTGCGGAAATACGTGGCGGAGACGCCGAGCGAGTCCTTCATGGATTGCACGTCGGACTCCAGGAAAACCATCAGCACCGGGTTGCCAGCGAAGTTGTCCACCGCCGGGTAGAACTTGTGGTGTTCCCCGGACAGGTAGTTGAAGCTGACTTGCTTGGTGCCGTCCGGGTGTATGGCCTGGATCTTCTCGGCCACCGTATCCTCGAACCCGTCCTTGCCGGTGCGCGTGAAGTGGTATTGCAACGTCTCTGGATGACCCACGTTCTGAAGCTGCGGGGTCATGAACAACGCGACCTGCGCCGGGCTGAGCGGTCGCGTGTCCTCCGCGGCAGGCTGCGCCGACGCGGCCGTAGCCAGGAACGCCGGTGCCGCGACGAGCAGCAGGGTGATGCAGCGTTTGGAAAGAGGGGAAGTCATTGATCGAGTTGGTCCTGGTTTACTGCCTGGTTGGAGCGGCCGATAGCTGCATGGAGCGGCGCGAGCCGATCGGGGACGATGCCATGGCGTTGGCATGCACCGTCCGGGCGCAGCAGATCGCGCAGGAATACATCGAGGTCCATCCGCAATGGCGGCTCAAGGGCTGGCGCTGCGAGAAGGACATGCCCGCCCGCGCTCCGGCCTGAGTCACGCACTCAATAAACGACCACGCTGCGGATGCTCTCACCGCGCGTCATGAGGTCGAACCCCTCGTTGATGCGGTCGAGCGGCAGGGTATGGGTGATCAGGTCGTCGATGTTGATTTTGCCCTCCATGTACCAATCCACGATCCGTGGGACGTCCGTGCGGCCCCGGGCGCCGCCGAACGCGCTGCCCTGCCACACGCGGCCGGTCACGAGTTGGAAAGGGCGGGTGCTGATTTCCTGCCCGGCGGCGGCCACGCCGATGATGGTGGATTTGCCCCAGCCCTTGTGCGCGCATTCCAGCGCCTGCCGCATCAGGGCAGGATTGCCGACACACTCGAAGCTGTGGTCGGCGCCACCTTTCGTCAGCTCCACCAAGTGGGGAACCAGGTCGCCGGCGACCTCTTTCGGGTTGACGAAGTGGGTGAGGCCGAACTTGCGGGCCAGCTCCTCGCGCGCTGGGTTGAGGTCCACGCCCACGATCATGTCCGCCCCGGCCAGGCGCGCGCCCTGGATCACGTTCAGGCCGATGCCGCCCAGGCCGAACACCACGACATTGTCGCCCGGCTGCACTTTGGCGGTGAAGATCACCGCGCCGATCCCGGTGGTGACGCCGCAACCGATGTAGCAGATCTTGTCGAACGGCGCGTCTGGACGGACGCGTGCCAGGGCGATCTCCGGCAACACGGTGAAGTTGGCGAAGGTGGAGCACCCCATGTAGTGCAGCAGGGGCTTGCCCCCAAACGAGAAACGGCTGGTGCCGTCCGGCATCACGCCGCGTCCCTGGGTTAGGCGGATCCTCTGGCAGAGATTGGTCTTGCGGCTGAGGCAGTAGTCGCACTCGCGGCATTCCGGCGTGTAGAGCGGGATGACGTGGTCTCCCTTGGCCAGGGAACGCACGCCCGGCCCGACGTCGACGACGATGCCCGCGCCCTCGTGACCGAGGATGGCGGGGAACAGGCCCTCCGGGTCGGCGCCGGACAGGGTGTACTTGTCCGTATGGCAGATGCCGGTCGCCTTGATCTCGACGAGGACTTCGCCTTCGCGCGGGCCGTCCAGTTGCACCGTCTCCACGCTGAGCGGCTTGCCCGCCTCGAACGCCACTGCTGCCCGAACGTCCATGGTTCGTGAATCCTTCTCTTTCTTGCGCCGCAGATTAGCCGAGTGCCCGCGTTCCGCCACCCAGGGGCGCAATAAAATTGCCCAATGTTGCGGTGCAGTGTAAATAGTCCCGTGTCGCGGCAAACGATACTGCGCTTCGGTGCAACTTCCATCTTGTCTGATTGGTGCACAAGCTTCTACTCTGATCCCGAGGAGTCTCCTTGAGGCTTCGGGCCGGAACATGAGGCGGAAAACCGCCTGGATCACTGGGAGGATCGCGTGAAGACATCATTTCGGGCTTTATTGGCCTGTACCGTGTGCCTGGCGGCTTCTGCGGCGCTAACGCCTTCCGCCTTCGCCAATGACGAACTGCTGAAGTTGCAGGGTGACGCCAATCAATGGGTCATGCCGACCGGCGATTACGCCAATCACCGTTACAGCACCCTTGACCAGATCAACACGCAGAATGTCAAGCAGCTGCATCCGGAGTGGTCGTTCTCCACCGGCGTGCTGCGCGGCCACGAGGGCGGCCCGCTCGTCATCGGCAACGTCATGTACGTCCACACGCCATTCCCGAACAACGTGTTCGCCCTCGACCTGAACGACAACGGCAAGATCCTCTGGAAATACGAGCCGCACCAGGACCCGAACGTCATTGCGGTCATGTGCTGCGACACGGTGAACCGCGGCGTCGCCTATGGTGACGGCAAGATCATCCTGAACCAGGCGGACGCCACCACGGTCGCGCTGGATGCCAAGACCGGCAAGGAACTGTGGCACGTCCAGAATGGCGACTCGTCCAAGGGCGAGACCATGACGATGGCGCCCATGATCGTGAAGGACAAGGTTTACGTCGGCATCTCGGGCGGCGAGTTCGGCACCCAGGGACGCCTGACCGCCTACAACCTTGCCGACGGCAAGGTGGCCTGGAACGCTTACTCGGTCGGTCCGGACGACCAGTTGCTGATGGACCCGGTGAAGACCACGATGATGGGCAAGCCCATCGGCGAGAACTCGTCGCTCTCGACCTGGCAAGGGGACCAGTGGAAGACCGGCGGCGGCTCCACCTGGGGCTGGTACTCCTACGATCCGCAGCTCAACCTGATCTACTACGGGACCGGCAATCCCAGCACGTGGAACCCGGTGCAGCGGCCGGGGGACAACAAGTGGTCGATGACGATCATGGCCCGCGACGCTGACACCGGCATGGCGAAATGGGTCTATCAGATGACCCCGCACGACGAATGGGACTATGACGGCGTGAACGAGATGATCCTCGCCGACATCACCGTGAAGGGCAAGCCGACCAAGGCCCTGGTGCATTTCGACCGCAACGGCTTTGCCTACACGCTCAACCGGGAAACCGGCGAGCTGCTCGTGGCCGAGAAGTACGACCCGGCGGTGAACTGGGCCACCCACGTGGATATGCAGACCGGCCGTCCGGAGGTGAACCCCGCCTTCTCGACCGGCCACCAGGGCGAGGACAAGAACACGCGCAACATCTGTCCGGCGGCGCTCGGTTCCAAGGATCAGCAGCCGGCAGCCTTCTCGCCCAAGACCAACGTGTTCTACGTGCCGACCAACCACGTCTGCATGGATTACGAGCCGTTCAAGGTGAGCTACACCGCGGGACAGCCCTATGTGGGCGCGACCCTGTCGATGTACCCGCCGAAAGGTGACAACAACCTCGGCAACTTCATCGCCTTCGACGCCGGGCAGGGCAAGATCCTCTGGTCTGATCCGGAGCCCTTCTCCGTGTGGTCGGGCGCCCTCGCGACGGCGGGCAACGTCGTGTTCTACGGCACGCTCGACGGCTACCTGAAGGCGGTCGACGCGAGCAGCGGCAAGGAGTTGTACCGCTATAAGACGCCGTCCGGGATTATCGGCAACATCAACACCTACACGCACAACGGCAAGCAGTACATCGCCGTGTTGTCCGGCGTGGGTGGCTGGGCCGGAATCGGCATGGCCGCGGGCCTCGGCAACGACACGGACGGGCTCGGCGCGGTGGGAGCCTACCGCCAGTTGGCGAACTACACCCAGCTCGGCGGCGTGCTGACGGTGTTCGGCCTCGAATAGGGAAGCCGTGGATCCCCTCGCCGCGGTTCGTGCGGCGAGGGGGCCTGCCTTGTCAACATCCAGGAGTGCCAGTATGCGAAGCAGGCTTGCCCTGACCGCGACGATTTCCATTTGCGCTGCCACGGCGACGGTTGGCTTCCTCCTTCCCAAGGCCGTGCGGGCGCAGAACGACCCGGTTTACCTGGTGCAGAATGGCTTGGTGGACCAGCCGACGTTCAATGGCTACCGCCGCTACGGCGAGTCCTGCATGCGCTGCCACGGCCCGGACGGCGCAGGCAGTTCCTACGCGCCGAGCCTGACGGAATCGCTCAAGCATCTGAGCTACGAGCAATTCGAGAACACGGTGATCAACGGGCGCAAGAACGTCACCATGGCGAGCAACAACGTCATGCCCGCCTTCGGCACGACCGAAGACGTGGTCAATTACATGGACGACATCTACGGCTACCTAAAGGCGCGCTCGGACGACAAGCTGCCCCGCGGCAGGCCGAAGCGGGTCGGCGACGACGGATGAAGCGGGGGCGGGCCGCATTCCTCGCGTTCGGCGCGTGCCTGCTGGCGGCAACCGCCCAGGCGCAGCGGGCGGAGCTGCTGTCAGCCACGACCGAGCTGAAGGTGTGTGCCGACCCGCATGACCTGCCATTCTCCAACCAGGCGGGCGAAGGCTTCGAGAACAGGATCGCGGCCGTGATCGCGGGCGACGTCCGGCTGCCGCTGACCTACATCTGGTTCCCGCAAGTCGTCGGCTTCGTCCGCAACACGCTGCGGGCGCGTCAATGCGACTTAGTCATGGGCACCGTGTCCGGTGATCCGATCATGAACACGACGGACCCGTACTACCACACCGGCTACATGATCGTGACCCGGGCGGCCGACAGCATCGCCGCGCAATCCATCACCGACCCGGCGCTGGCCGGCAAGCGGTTCGGCATCGTCGCGGCGACACCGCCGACCGACCTGCTGCTGAAGCACGGGTTGCTCGGCAGGACCCGCTCCTACTCGCTCGCGGTGGATACCAGGTTCGACAATCCCGCTTGTGGAATGTTGCAGGACCTGGTGGACGGCAATATCGACGTGGCGCTCGTTTGGGGGCCGATCGCCGGCTACGCCGTCACGCACGACAAGCTGCCGCTGCACGCCGCGTTCCTGCAAGCCGAACCGGACTCGCCGCGGCTGGATTTCGAGATCGCGATGGGCGTGCGGGCGAACGAGCCGGAATGGCGCCGCCGCATCAACGCCGCGATCGGCCGCCACAAGGATGAGATCGCTGCCGTCCTGGCCGAGTCGGGCGTGCCGCAGCTTGACAGCCAGAACCGGCCGATCCCGCCGGCTGAATGACGCGCCGGGCGGCCTTGCTGTTGCTGCTGTCCGCCGCCGTCCCGGCAGGGGCCGACGAAACCGTCGCGCCGCCCGATGGATACCGGCTGGACGATTACAATGCGCCCGTGCCCGACGCGGTGCCTGGCGGAACGGTAGTTCACACGGAAGCGCTTCGGGCGCTCCTGGCCGCACAGCGCGTCATCCTGGTGGACGTGCTGCCGGCGCAACGCCGCCCAGACGGCATGAAGCCGAGCACGCCCTGGATTCCGATGGCGCACCGCAACCTTCCTGGCAGCCTCTGGCTTCCAGATGTCGGACGCGGCGACATACCCGTGAGAGTGGATAAGTGGTTTGAGCGCTCGTTGCTCAATGCCTCCACCGGCAACCGGGCGCAAGCGGTCGTCCTGTATTGCCGCGCAGATTGCTGGATGAGCTGGAATGCCGCCAAGCGGGCCATCCAGCATGGCTGGACGCATGTTTACTGGTATCCAGACGGGCCGGACGCTTGGGAAGCAGCAGGCTTGCCGCTCGCGGAAGCAGAACCGCTGCCGATGCCGTAGCCTACGGCGCGCTGTCCAGCATCCGCCCGAACGCGCCCAGCCGCGCCTCCAGCTGCACCGGCACCTCGCAGGCATACCGGATGGTGCGCTCGGTTTCCTCGAACTCCCGCACCAGGAAGGCGCGCCGCTGCGCCGCCTCGTCACGCACGGCGGGGTCGGCGTCCGGACCGGGCGTTGAGATGCTTTCGACGATGCGGGTGATCTCGCGCTGCCGCCGGGTCAGCGCCCGCAGGCGGCCGATCACCTGGTCGCGCTGCCCGTTGGTTTCGTCCACCAGCCCGGCGAACAGCGTCGCCATCCTGGCGGCCCGGTCTGATCCGGTCAGCTCCGCTGCGAACGCGCGCACTTTGCCCGACGCCTCCTCCTGCGGAACTGTCCGCGGCGCCGCCGCCGCCACCACCGCGGCGATTCGAGGGTCGGCCCGCCAGTCGCCCGCGGGCGGCGGACCGTTCCAGTAGGACTCTGCCGACAGGGTGGGGACGAAACGCTGCACGCACGGCCAGTCCGGATCGGAAACGGGCGGCGCGGCGCGCACCGGGCCAGCCAGAAGCAGCAGCAGGCAGAGCGCCTTTTTCACTCCGCGCCAGCCCGGCGGGCCAGCAACCCGCGGCCCGGGTCGTAGCCGGCCACCGCGAGCGCCATGAACAGCAGCGTGAACGCAGCCACCACCGCGGCGGAGACGGGGTTGAACTGGCCGTACAGCGCGAAGCGGATCAGCTCCGTCGCGTGCGAGAACGGGTTGACGGAGCAGATCCAGAACAGCGTGAGGCTCGACTCCTTCACCCGCCAGAGCGGGTACAACGCGGAGGAGGCGAAGAACATCGGGAAGATCACGAAATTCATCACTCCCGCGAAGTTCTCCAACTGCCGGATGAAGCTGGACAGCACGAGCCCGAGCGCACCGAGCATCAGGCCCGACATCACCAGCGCCGGCAGCACGAACACGTAGCCGGCCGGCGGCGGCTCGATCTCCCAGAACCAGGCGATGGCGAGGAAGATGTAGGCCTGGACGACACCGACCGCGACGCCAGCCAGCAGCTTGCACAGCAGCAGGAACCAGCGCGGGAAGGGGCTGACCATCAAGGTCCGCATGGAGCCCATCTCGCGGTCGTACACCATCGAGAGCGAGCTTTGCATGCCGTTGAATAACTGGATCATCGCGACCAGGCCGGGTGCGATGAACACTTGGTAGGGCACGTAGGTGTCGTACGGCTCGATGATCGACACGCCCAGCACGAAGCGGAACCCGGCCGCGAAGATGGCGAGCCAAACCAGTGGCCGCACCAGGGCGGACACGAAGCGGCCGCGCTGGCTGACCCAGCGCAGCGCCTCCCGCTGCACCACGCCGCCCATGCACCGGCCATACTGCACCGGCGTCATCCGGCGGTCATCCGGGCGAAGGCGCCGGGCAGGTCCTCCGCGTCAGCCTGCGCCACCACGGCCGAGGCCGGGCCGTCCGCGCGCACCGTCCCGCGGTGCAGGACGATCACCCGTGCGCCCGCCGCCTCGTCGATCAGGTGGGTCGCCCACAGCACCGCCAGCCCGCGCTCGTCGCACAGGCGGCGGACGTGGCGGAGCAGGAACGTGCGGCTGGGCGTGTCGAGCCCGACCGTCGGCTCGTCCAGCAGCAGCAGCGCCGGGTCATGGATCAGCGCACGCGCCAGCTCCACCCGGCGGCGCTGCCCGCCGGAAAGCTGGCGCACCCGGTCCCGCCGGCGCCCCCCCAACTCGACGCGGTCAAGTTCCTCGGTGATCCGCGGCGCCACGCCACGGCGGGACAGGCCGTGCAGGGCGGCGTGGTAGGCGAGGTTCTGCTCGACCGTCAGGTCCAGGTCGAGCGTGGGTTGCTGGAACACCACGCCCATGCGGGCCAGCGCCTGCGTCGGCTCGCGCTGCATGTCGCGGCCGAACACGGTGATGCGCCCTGCCTTGGCGTGGAACAAGCGGGTGATCAGCGCGAACAGCGTCGTCTTGCCGGCGCCGTTGGGGCCGAGCAGCACGGTGAAATCTCCCGGCGCCAAGGCGAAGCCCACCCCGTCCAGCGCCTGGCGCTGGCCGAAGCTGTGGCTCAGTCCCGCGACGAACAGCGCCGCGTCGGCGTCCGGCCGGGCCAGCATCAGGGTGCGACCACCACGCCCCAGGGCAGTTGACCGACCGGCACCGACCTCACCGGCCGCAAGGCCGCCACGTCGATGACGGTGATGTCGTTGCTGACGCCGTTGGTGGTGAACAGCCGCTTGCCGTCCAGCGAGAAAGCCAGGTTCCACACGCGCTGGCCGACCAGGAGGTACTTGGTCACCGCGAACGTCCTGGTGTCCACGACGGCGACGCGGTTGGCCGGGCCAAGCGCCACGAAGGCCGTCGCCGCATCCGGCGAGAACACGATGCCGACCGGCTGCACGCCTTCCTGCGGGATGCCGGGGACGGCGAAGCGGATCTTGTGCGCCACCTCGCGCGTTTCCGCGTCGATCACGCTGACCGTGCCGCCCACCTCGGCCGAGACCCAGACCTGCGACCCGTCCGCGGTGAAGCGCGCCACCCGGGGGCGGCTGTCCACCAGCACGTTGGCCACCACCTCGTGCGTCGCCGTGTCGATGAAATGCGCCATGCTGGTCGTTTCGGACGTGTTGACCAGGATCTTGCCGTCGGGGCTGATGCCCATGCCCTCCGGTTCCACCCCCACCGCGATCTCGCTCTCGATCCGGCCCGCGGCGATGTCGAGGACCGACACGGTGTTGTCGTTCTCGTTGGAGATGTAGAGCTTCGCGCCGTCCGGGCTCAGGGTGAACAGCTCCGGGTCGGCGCCGCTGGGCAGGGTGCGGGTGACGGTCAGGCTCGCGATGTCCACCACCTCGATGTGGTCGGAATCGCTGGTGCAGACATACAGGCTCCTGCCGTCCTTGGACAGCGCGATGCCGCGCGGCCGGTCGCCCACCGGCACCGTCTTGACCAGCTTGAGCGTGTCCCCGTCCAGCACGGTGATCGTGTTGTCCTTCTCGTTGGACACCAGCACGCGTTCGGCCATCGCCGGGCCGCACAGCAGCAGCACGAGCGCGATCAGGGGGGCATGTGGCATTGCGTCTCCGGCCGGTCGATGCCGAGCGTGTCGAGTTCCGAGACCTCGTGCAGGTAGCCGGGCTGCGGGGAAACCGAGACCAGCGCCCGGTCGTCGGCCAGCAGCACGGGTTGCCGCAACTGGCCGTCCCATGGCCGGAAGGTCAGCCGCGATCCCTTGAACGCTGCGAGCTGGAAATCCGGGCCGGTCATGAAGGCGGTGACGCGGGCCGGGTCCGTGCCGCCGCCGCGGGTGACTGCCTCGCCCAGCGCGCGGACGGCCATCCAGGCGCCGTAGTCGGCGGGGGTCATCCAGCGGCCCGTGCGCCGCTTGAACCGGTCCTGCAACTGCGTGCCGCCCCATTCCTCGAACGGCCGCGCCCATGCCGCCGGAACCAGCCCCTGCGTGCCCGCGACGGGCCGCGGCGCGGTGGCGCGGTAGGACAGCTCGTCGCCGAAACTGTCCCCCGCGTCGGCCACCACCAGCATGTCGTAGGACACGCCTTGGGTGAACCGCGCCACCTCGGCGGCGATGCCGTAATGCCCGGTGTCGGTGCGGCGGGCGCCTGGGTTGAACGTCCAGGGCTGGTCGGCCGCGATCCGGATCTGGAATTTCTTCGCCGAGCGGCGGAGCGCGTCCGCGTAGTCGCGGTCCGCCGGGTCCGCCCCGGTCACCAGCATGACCTGCGTCCAGCGCTTGACCGCGAGGTACTGCATCAGCGCGTCGGCCAGCATGGCGTTGCTGGGAAGCAGGTGCAGCACGCGGCGGCGGCAATCGGCGCCGCGCAGCCGGTCATCGGCCGCCGTCGCGTCCAGCAGCAGGGCGTCGTGGGCCTCCGGCAGATCCGCCATGCGGAGCAGCAAAGCGGCTGGAGCGTCCACCACGAAGAACCGCGTCCCGCCCGCCAGCAACTTGCCGAACGCGTCCAGCACGCCTTCCTCGTCCCTGGCGACCACCTCGTCCATGTGCCAGGTCTGGTGAAGGAACTTGCCCGTCGTCTCGTTGTCGGCCAGCCCGGAGCGGGCGCCCTGCACCCCCTCGTCGGCTGGCGGCTGATCCAGGAAGCTGGAAGGCAGCGGATGGCGCACGGACAGCCCGACATAGGCAAGGCTTACGGCCACCGGCGTTTGCGCGCGGCCCGGCGCCGCAGCCGTGGCCAGGCACAACGCGGGGCACAACGCGGCGGCGAACGGAAGCCATCGTCGTGGACGCCTGCTCAGTTCACCCCTCCCTCGGGCTGCGATGGTTTTTCACTCAACCATTCTGATCGTACCTCCCGATCATGCCCCCGTCCTGTATGCTTGTCAGCAAAGGAAACGGGGGAGGACGACGTGCGACGATTTGCAGCACTGCTGCTTGCCAGCGCCGGGCCGCTCGCAGCCGCCCCGGCCGCGCACGCCGGGCCGCCCACGGTCGCGATCTTCGATTTCGAACTGGTGAACACGTCCCCCGCCCCGTCCACGCCGGCCGAAATCACGCGCCTGTACGGCCTGGACCGGCAATTGCGCGACCTGCTGGCGGCGGACGGCCGGTTGACCCCCGTGGACGACACGGCGCAGCGCCAGGCCATCGCCCGCGGCCCGTCCATCCGCGGCTGCAACGGCTGCGAGCTGGACGCGGCGCGGCAGGCCGGCGCGGAGGTCGCGGCGTATGGCTGGGTGCAGAAGGTGAGCAACCTGATCCTGAACGTGAACCTGGTGATCGAGGACGCCGCGACCGGGCGCAAGCTGAAGGCCGGCAGCGTGGACATCCGCGGCAACACCGACGAGTCCTGGCAGCGCGGCCTGCGCTACCTGATCGAGGAACGCTTATACCGGAACGACGCGCCGTGAAGCTGCCCCGGCGTGCGGCGATCGCGCTGCTGGCGGCGCCGCTCGTGGCGCGGGCCGCAGCCGCGCCCATCCGGGTGGGCACGCTGCGCTTCGGCAGCGTCGGGTGGGAACTGGACGTCATGCGCACCCGCTCCCTGCTGCCGCCCGGCGCGGTGGAGCCGGTCGAGTTCGCAGCCGGCCCGGCGGCGCAGGTGGCGCTGCAAGCCGGCCGTGTGGACGTGATCGTGCAGGACTGGCTGTGGGTGGCCCGGCAGCGCATGGACGGGGCAGACCTGACGCTCGCGCCCAGTTCCGGCGCGGTCGGCGCGGTGATGGCTCCCGCGGGCTCCCCAGTCAGGACGGCGGCGGATCTGCCGGGCCGCCGTCTCGGCATCGCGGGCAGCCCGCTGGACAAGAGCTGGCTGATCCTGCGCGCCTACGCGCAGAAGACGCTCGGCGCCGACCTGGATGCGCAGGCCGCCAAGAGCTTCGGCCCGCCGCCGCTGCTGGCGCAGCAGATGGCGGCGGGCCGGCTGGATGCCGTGCTCACCTACTGGCCGTTCGCCGCCAAGGCGGAGGCCGCCGGCCAGCGCCGGGTGCTTGCGATCGAGGACGCGGTGGCGGCCCTGGGCGTAGGCGGCAGCGTGCCCTTCCTGGGCTACGTGTTCTCCGCAGGCTGGGCGCGGGGCAACGCGCCTGCGGTCGCCGCCTTCACGCGGGCCGCGGAAGCCGCGCGCGACATCCTGCTGGCGGACGATGCCGAGTGGGTGCGCCTGCGCCCGCTGACCGGCGCGGCCGACGATGCCGAACTGGCCGCGCTGCGGGATTGGTACCGGAGCGGCGTGCCGCGCGAGCGTGGCGAGGCGGAGCGGGAAGGCGCGGCGCGCCTGTACCAGATCCTGCGGGCCATCGGCGGTCCGGACCTGGTCGGTCCCGCGGCCGACCTGCCGCCGGGCACCTTCTGGCCTGGCTGATCCGCCCGTCCGCGCTGCGCACGCGGCTGCTGTCCGTCCTGATCCTGCTGGCCGCCTGGGAGACGGCCGCCCGCGTCGCCGGCAGCCGGATGATGCCGACGGCCGGAAAGGTGCTGGCGGCGATGTGGCAGGAGGCGCAGTCCGGCCGGCTGGAAGCCAACCTTTCCATCACGCTTGCCCGGGTGGCGGCGGCGTTCACGGTGGCCATGCTGCTGGGCTCGGCGCTCGGCGCGGCCATGGGCCGGCTTCCGGCGCTCGACCGGTGGCTGGACGCGCCGGTGACGGTGCTGCTGAACTTGCCGGCGCTGGTCGGGATCGTGCTCACCTTCATCTGGTTCGGCCTCGGGGAATGGCAGCTCGTCGTGGCGGTGGCGCTCAACAAGCTGCCCAGCACCGCCGTGACCCTGCGCGAAGGCGCCCGCGCGTTGGACCCTCAATTGGCCACGATGGCGCGCAGCTTCTGCGTGTCCCGGCGGTCGATGCTGCGCCATGTGGTGCTGCCGCAGTTGGCGCCCTACCTGTTCGCCGCCACTCGGTCCGGACTGGCGCTGATCTGGAAGATCGTGCTAGTCGCGGAACTGCTGGGGCGCAGCAACGGCGTGGGTTTCCAGATCCAGGTGGAGTTCCAGCTGTTCGACATCGCCGGCATCCTCGCCTACGCGGTCAGCTTCATCGTCGTCGTGCAGGCGATCGAATGGGGTTGCCTGCAACCGGTCGAGCGCCGGATCGCGTCCTGGCGCAAGTGACCGCCGCACGATCGCGTCGCGGGCGATGAGCGCGACCTTACCGTAGGCGATGATCGACAAGCTTGAGTTCCTCATCGCGGTCGCCCGGGAACGCAATTTCCGCCGTGCCGCGGAGGCATGCGGCGTCGCCCAGCCCACCTTGTCGGCCGCGATCAAGAGCTTGGAAGAGCAGCTCGGGGTCATGCTCATCCGGCGCAGCTCACGCTTCCAGGGCTTTACCCCGGAAGGCGAGCGGGTGCTCGAATGGGCGCGGCGCCTGGTCGGGGATGCGCGGGCGATGCGGCAGGAGGTGCGGTCCTTCCGCCACGGCCTGTCCGGGGATCTGCGCTTGGCGGTGATCCCGACGGCGCTGCCTTACTCGCCCACCATCACCCAGCCCTACCGTGCGCTGCATCCCGGCGTGCGGATCACCGTGCTGTCGCGCAGCTCGAACGAGATCCTGGATCAGTTGGACGGGCTGCAAGTCGAGGCCGGGATAACCTATCTTGGCAACGAAACGCTCGGCCGGCTGCGGTCGCTGCCGTTGTACATCGAGCGCTATTGGCTGCTGACCGGCGCCGGGTCGCCGGTGACCCGGCGCTCAAGCATATCATGGGCCGAGGTCAGCACCCTCCCGCTCTGCCTGCTCACGCCCGACATGCAGAACCGCCGCATACTGGACCGTCTGCTGCGACCTTCCAGCGCGGAAGCCGTGCCCTGCATGGTGGAGGCTGACTCGACGGTCGCGCTGCTCGCCTACGTGCGCCACGGGGAGCTGTTCACGGTCGTATCCGAGCAGGTTGCCAACTTGCTTGCCGGGGTGGCGCCGTTCCGGGCCATTCCCATCGCGGACGCGGCGTTCCAGGTCGGGCTGGTCGTCCCGGACCGGCAGCCTCTTTCGCCTCGGCTGCGCGCCTTGATCGATGTCGTGGCGCAGGTGACGCGTCCGGCGGTTTGATCGGTTTTTGCTATCGCAGCACGATGTTGCTCGCTTGCACCAAAATGGTGCCTCCGGCATTGGTATCGACGCGACAATAACAGCGGAATGGAAACCGTCGCAGTTTTGAGCAATATAGCTGGCGGCCATTGGGTGTGGATGTCTCGTCCCGCGGCAACGATTGCTTGCCTTGACCAGTCCGCTCGCCCGCTCAACCCCGCGACGTCATTGTGAGATTGCATTCGCCATGGGCATAACCGCAAGCTATGAGACTGCCGGTCCTGCGCCGTCCTTGCTGGACCGCGCGAGGATCGTGGCCCGGCCCGGCTTCAACCGGTGGCTCGTGCCGCCTGCCGCGTTGGCGGTCCACCTGTGCATCGGCATGATCTACGGGATGTCGGTGTTCTGGCTCCCGCTGACCCACACGGTTGGCACGGCCTGCGCAGCGGATGCCGGCATGCTGCGAATGCTGACGGCCACCACGTGCGACTGGACGGTGCCGAACCTGGTTGTCGGGTTCGAGCTCGGCATCGTGTTCCTGGGCGCTTCGGCCGCTATCTGGGGCGGCTGGCTGGAGCGGGTCGGCCCGCGGCGCGCCGGCGTGGTCGCGACGCTGTGCTGGACTGCCGGGCTGGCGGTGGCGGCCTTGGGCGTGTGGGCGCACCAGTTGTGGATCCTGTGGCTCGGCATGGGGGCGCTCGGCGGGGTTGGGCTCGGCATCGGCTACATCTCTCCCGTTTCCACTCTGGTGAAGTGGTTTCCGGACCGGCGCGGCATGGCGACGGGAATGGCCATCATGGGCTTCGGCGGCGGCGCGATGATCGGCGCCCCGCTCGCGGCCTTGCTGATGGCGCAGTTCAAGGATGGAAGCGGGCCTGGTGTTTGGCAGACCTTCCTGGTGCTGGCCGCGGTTTACTTCGTTTTCATGATGGCCGGCAGCTTCGCCTACCGTATCCCGCCTGCGGCCTGGAAGCCGGAAAGCTGGGTGCAGCCGGTGGTCACGCGCAAGTTCGCCGCTTCGGGCCATGTCCACCTCAACCGCGCCTGGAAGATGCCGCAGTTCTGGCTGATCTGGCTGGTGCTGCTGATGAACGTCAGCGCCGGGATCGGGGTGCTGAGCGTCGCCTCGCCGATGCTGCAACAACTGTTTGCCGCCCCGGCGGCGGTGGCAGCCGGCTTCGTCGGGCTGCTGTCGGTGTTCAACATCGCCGGGCGGTTCTTCTGGGCCTCGGCCTCCGACAAGCTCGGCCGCAAGACGACCTATTTCATCTTCTTCGTCGTCGGCATCGCGTTGTACCTTGCGGCCCCGTGGACCGCGCACACCGGGCAGAAGGCGCTGTTCGTCGTGTTCTGCTGCGTGATCCTGTCGATGTATGGCGGCGGCTTCGCGACCGTGCCGGCCTACTTGGCCGACGTGTTCGGGACGCAGTTCGTGGGCGCCATCCACGGCCGGCTGCTGACGGCCTGGTCCACCGCAGGCGTGCTCGGCCCGGTGCTGGTCAGCTACATCAGCCAGCGCGCGTCGCGGGCGGGCGTCGCGAAAGAGAACGTGTATGACCAGACGCTCTACGTCATGGCCGGGCTGCTGGCGGTGGGCTTTGTCGCCAACCTGTTCATCCGCCCCTTGGCGCCGCGCTGGTTCATGACTCCGGACGAGCTGGCGGGCGTGCAGGATACGCGCGCCGCCGTGTCCGTTGGAGGATCGTACGGCATCGGCCTCGGCGGCTTGACGGCAGGGGTTGCGGCAGCCTGGCTCTGTGTGTTGCTGCCGATCGCGTGGGGCCTTTACATGACGCTGTCCAAGGTTGGGGGGCTGTTTTGAACAGAAAGGAAAGAACAATGGACAATAGCAGGCGGAATTTCATGGGGACCGCGGCGCTGGGAATGGGCGGCCTGGTTGCCCTGTCCCAAGCCGCCGGGGCTGCCGAGGCGGCCAAAACGGACCATGGGCAGCCCGGGCAAGGGGGTTTCGGACGGCAGGTCTCACAATTGCCGCCAGGAGCCACCGTCGCCTACCATGATCCAGAGGATGTGGGAGAGATGCCCGCGTTCACCCGCTCGCTCGACGGATCGGCGCCGAAGATCACCTCTGGCGGGTGGGCCAAGGAATCGACCGAGCATCAGCTTCCGATCATGAAGGGCCTTGCCGGCGTCCACATGTTCCTGGACCCGGGCGCTTCGCGCGAGTTGCATTGGCACGCCATCGCGGCCGAATGGGCCTACGTCATCGGCGGCCGCTGCCAGACAGTGGTGCTCGACCCGTCGGGACAGACCGAGGTCAACAACTACGTCCCGGGCGATCTGTGGTTCTTTCCCAAGGGCCACGGCCACGCGATCCAGACGATTGGCGACGAGCCTTGCCACTTCATCCTGTCGTTCAACAACGGCGCCTTCTCCGAGCATGGCACGTTCTCGATCACCGACTGGATCGATCTCACGCCCAAGACCATGCTGGCGGAGAACTTCGGCCTTTCCAAGGACGCCTTCGACGCCTTTCCCAGGGGTGAGACCTACATACAATCCGGCCCCGTGATCCCGGTGTCGCAAGCCCTCGATGCCCCCTGGCCGAAGGAGTCGACCCACAAGTTCAGCCTGACGAAGGACATTCGGGCGCGGCGGGATTTCGACGGCGGCAGCTTCAGCCTCGCGACGGTTGACGAGTGGCCGATCTCCACGACGATGTCAGGCGGCCTGATGGTGATCAAGCCTGGCCAGATGAAGGAGCTGCACTGGAATCCCAACGCCAACGAGTTCCACTTCTACCTGAAGGGCAACGGCCAAGTGGCGATGTTCGGATCGGGCGGGCGCGGCAAGATGGCCGAGGTCAAGGCCGGCGACTCCGCCTACATCCCGGCCGGCTACGGCCACGGCATCCTCAACACGGGCAACGAGGATCTGGAGATCGTCCAAACCTGGGATGCCGGCAAGTTCGAGGAAATCACGCTCAAGCACTGGATGCAAACGGCGCCGAAATACCTTCTCTCCAACAACATAGCTGGCGTGCCCGCCAGTACGTTGGAGAAGATCCAGCAGGCATGAAGGCTGGCGTGCCGGGGAGGCTCGTCCCCGGCACGCCCTGCCCAGCAATAGGATTTTGCGATCACGGCACTTGTCGGGCAGGCTTGTTGATCCGGATTACCCGCACAACTTCTCTATCATGAGACTGCAACCTGCATGACCAAGCGCTTCAACACCCCCGTCTCGGTTGTGCGCGACGACCGCGCGCTCTGGCCTGGCGCAGCGCGTGCCGCCGTCATCATCGAGGCGCATCGGAACATGGAAGGGGCGATGCTGCCATTGCTGCACGCCTTGCAGGCCGAGTTCGGCTGCGTGCCGCCCGAGGTGGAACCGATGATCGCCTCCGCGCTGAACATCTCGCGGGCCGAGGTTTTCGGCGTGATCTCGTTCTACCACGATTTCCGGCGCGAACCGGCCGGGGAGCACGTGCTCCGGATATGCCGGGCCGAGGCGTGCCAGGCAATGGGCGCCGCCGTCATGGCCACGGACCTGCTGAAGCGGCTCGGCCTTTCCTGGGGCGGCAAAACCGCCGACGGCCGGCTGACGGTGGAGCCGACGTTCTGCCTCGGCCTCTGCGCTTGCGCGCCGGCCGTGCTTTATGATGGCGAGCCGCTGGCCCGCGTGAACAGCGAGATGCTCGACGAACTGGTGATGGAGGCGCGCGCATGACCCGGCTGTTCGTTTCCTGTGACGCCGCCGCCCTGGCGCTCGGCGCCGAGCGCGTCGTTGCAGCCCTGCAATCCGAGGCTGCCCGGCGTGGCGCCGCGGTGGAGATCGTCCGCGTCGGCAGCCGCGGGATGGTGTTCCTGGAGCCGCTCCTCGAGGTTCAGACCGCGGCCGGCCGTGTCGGCTACGGCCCCGTCACCCCGGCGGACGTGCCCGGCCTGTTCGAGGCCGGGCTGCTGGAAGGCGGTGCGCACGCGCTGGCGATCGGCAAGCCGGAGGAACACCCCTGGCAAGCCAAGCAGGCCCGGCTGACCTTCGGCCGGTGTGGCGTGGTGGACCCGCTCTCCGTGGAGGACTACCGCGCCCATGGCGGCTATGCCGGGTTGGACCGCGCCCTGGCCATGGACGGCACCGCCATCGTGGATGAGATCAAGCTGTCCGGCTTGCGCGGCCGCGGCGGCGCAGGGTTCCCGACCGGCATCAAGTGGAACACGGTGCGCCTGGCTCCGGCCGAGCAGCGCTACGTCGTTTGCAACGCGGACGAGGGTGACAGCGGCACCTTCGCGGACCGCATGCTGATGGAGGGCGATCCACTCAGCCTGATCGAGGGCATGACGATCGCCGCGGTGGCGGTCGATGCGACCAAGGGCTTCATCTACTGCCGGTCCGAGTATCCGCATGCCTTTCGCACGATGCAGCGGGCGATCGCGGCGGCGGAAGCGGCGGGCTGCCTGGGCGCGGACGTTTGCGGCTCCGGCCGGGCATTCACCTTGGAGGTCCGGCTCGGCGCCGGCGCGTATATCTGCGGGGAAGAGACCTCCCTGCTCGACTCGTTGGAGGGCAAGCGCGGCATGGTGCGCGCCAAGCCGCCGCTGCCGGCGATCGAAGGGCTGTTCGGCAAGCCGACCGTGGTGAACAACGTGCTCTCGCTCGCCTCGGTGCCGTTCATCATGGCGGAAGGCGGCAAGGCCTATGCCGAGTACGGCACCGGCCGCTCGCTCGGCACCCTGGCCGTGCAGCTTGCCGGCAACGTCCGCCGCGGCGGACTGATCGAGGTGCCGTTCGGTGTCACCCTGCGGGAGATCGTGGAGGAGTACGGCGGCGGCACCGCCACGGGCCGTCCGGTGCGCGCGGTTCAGGTAGGCGGGCCGCTCGGCGCGTATTTCCCGGCCAGCCTGATGGACACGCCGCTCGACTACGAGGCCTTTGCCGCAGCCAAGGGCTTGATCGGCCATGGCGGCGTGGTGGTGTTCGACGACACGGTGGACCTCGCCGCCCAGGCCCGCTTCGCGTTCGAGTTCTGCGCCCACGAGAGCTGCGGCAAGTGCACCCCCTGCCGCATCGGCGCCGTGCGCGGGATGGAGGTGATGGACCGCATCGTCGCCGGCGTGCAGCGCGGGAAGAACACGGCGCTGTTGCAGGATCTGTGCACGGTGATGGCGGACGGCTCGCTGTGCGCCATGGGCGGGCTGACCCCGATGCCGGTGATGTCCGCGTTCACCCATTTTCCCGAGGATTTCGACCGCCCGGCCGCCGTGCCGGTCGCGGCCGAGTAGGAGCCGACACGATGGGCCTCATCAAGGAACTCGACTACGGCACTCCGATCCGCCTGAGCGAGCGGACCGTGACGCTGTCGATCGACGGGCAGGAAGTCAGCGTGCCGGCCGGCACGTCCGTCATGGCCGCCGCCATGGCGCTGGGCACCAAGATCCCCAAGCTGTGCGCGACCGACAGCCTGGAGCCGTTCGGTTCCTGCCGCATGTGCCTGGTGGAGATCGCCGGGCGCCGCGACACGCCCGCGTCCTGCACCACGCCGGCCGAGGATGGGATGGTGGTGACCACCCAGACCCCGGCCCTGGCCAAGCTGCGCCGCGGCGTGATGGAGCTGTACATCTCCGACCACCCGCTCGACTGCCTCACCTGCGCCGCCAACGGCGATTGCGAGTTGCAGGACGTAGCCGGCGCGGTCGGCCTGCGGGAGGTGCGCTACGGCTTGGAGGGGGAGAGCCACCTCGGCCTGGCGAAGGACGAGAGCAACCCGTACTTCACCTTCGACACGTCGAAGTGCATCGTCTGCAACCGCTGCGTGCGCGCGTGCGAGGAAGTGCAGGGCACGTTCGCGCTCACGGTCGAGGGCCGCGGCTTCGACAGCCGCATCGTGCCCGGCCCGACGGACTTCATGGGCAGCGAATGCGTGTCTTGCGGCGCGTGCGTGCAGGCCTGCCCGACGGCGACGCTGACCGAGAAGAGCGTCATCGCCATGGGCCAGCCCGAGCATTCGGTGGTCACGACCTGCGCGTATTGCGGCGTGGGCTGCTCGTTCAAGGCGGAGATGCAGGGCACCACCGTGGTGCGCATGACGCCCTACAAGGACGGCGACGCCAACGAGGGGCATTCCTGCGTGAAGGGCCGCTTCGCCTTCGGCTACGCCACGCACAAGGATCGCATCACCAAGCCGATGATCCGCGCCGCCATCACCGACCCGTGGCGGGAAGTGACCTGGGCCGAGGCGATCGGCCACGCCGCGTCCGAGTTCAAGCGGTTGCAGGCCAGGTACGGCCGGGACAGCGTCGGCGGCATCACGTCCTCGCGCTGCACCAACGAGGACACGTACCTGGTGCAGAAGCTGGTGCGCGCCGCGTTCGGCAACAACAACGTGGACACCTGCGCCCGGGTCTGCCACTCGCCGACCGGGTACGGGCTGATGACCACGCTCGGCACCTCCGCGGGCACGCAGGATTTCGCCTCCGTGGCGGACAGCGACGTCATCCTGGTGATCGGCGCCAACCCGACCGACGGGCATCCGGTGTTCGCCTCGCGCATGAAGCGCCGGCTGCGCGAGGGCGCCAAGCTGATCGTGGCCGACCCGCGCCGCATCGACCTGGTCAAGTCGCCGCACATACGGGCCGAGCACCACCTGCCGTTGCAGCCCGGCACCAACGTGGCGCTGATCAACGCGATGGCGCACGTCGTCGTCACCGAGGGCCTGGTGGACGTTGACTACGTGCGCGAGCGCTGCGAAGGGCCGGCATTCGAGCATTGGGCGCGCTTCATCGCGGAGCCGCGCAACGCGCCGGAAGCCACGGCGGCGCTGACCGGCGTCCGCGCGGAGGATGTCCGGGCGGCTGCCCGGCTGTATGCCACGGGCGGCGCTGCGGCGATCTACTACGGGCTGGGTGTGACGGAGCACAGCCAAGGTTCCACCACCGTCATGGCGATGGCGAACCTGGCCATGGCGACCGGCAACATCGGCCGCCCCGGCGCCGGCGTGAACCCTTTGCGTGGCCAGAACAACGTGCAGGGCTCGTGCGACATGGGCTCCTTCCCGCACGAGTTCCCCGGCTACCGCCACGTCTCCGAGGACGACGTTCGCAAGACCTACGAGGACCTGTGGGGCGTTCACCTGACCGGTGAGCCGGGCCGCCGCATTCCCAACATGCTGGATGACGCGGTGGAGGGCAGCTTCAAGGGCCTTTACATCCAGGGCGAGGACATCGCGCAGTCCGATCCGGACACCCAGCACGTCACTGCCGGGCTGCGCGCGATGGAGTGCGTGGTGGTCCAGGACTTGTTCCTGTGCGAGACCGCGAAATACGCCCACGTCTTCCTGCCAGGGTCCTCCTTCCTGGAGAAGGACGGCACGTTCACCAACGCCGAGCGCCGCATCAGCCGCGTTCGCAAGGTCATGCCGCCCTTGGGCGGGCTAGCCGATTGGGAAGCGACGATGGCGTTGTCCAACGCGCTCGGCTTCCCGATGAGCTACGCGAACCCGTCGGAGATCATGGACGAGATCGCTGCCACCACGCCGACCTTCAAAGGCGTGTCCTACGCCAAGCTGGACGAGTTCGGCTCCCTGCAATGGCCGTGCAACGACGCGGCGCCCGCCGGGACGCCGATGATGCATGTGGACCGCTTCGTCCGCGGCATGGGCCGGTTCATGATCACCGAGTTCATCCCGACCGAGGAGCGCACCGGTCCGCTCTTCCCGTTGCTGCTCACCACCGGCCGCATCCTGTCCCAGTACAACGTCGGCGCGCAGACCCGGCGCACCGAGAACAGCCGCTGGCATGAGGAAGACGTGCTGGAGATCCACCCGGCCGACGCCGAAAGCCGCGGCGTGCTGGACGGCGACCTGGTGCGGCTGGAAAGCCGCTCGGGCGACGTGGCGCTTCATGCGCGGATCAGCGAGCGGATGCAGCCCGGCGTGGTCTATACCACGTTCCACCACCCCAAGACGGGGGCGAACGTGATCACCACCGACTTCACCGACTGGGCGACCAATTGCCCTGAGTACAAGGTGACCGCCGTGCAGGTCCGCAAAACCAACCGGATGTCCGACTGGCAGGCCCGGTTCTTCGACGAAGACGTCGCTCTCACCCGCGTGTCGGCGCAATTGGACGCAGCCGACTGATGCAAGCAGGCAAGTTGATCTCGATGGCGAACCAGATCGCCACCTTCTTCCAGGCCTACCCGGAGGAGGAGGCGGTCGCCGGCGTGCACCGCCACCTGGAGGCGTTCTGGACGCCCGCGATGATGCGCACGTTGCGCGAGCACCTGACCCACGAGACGGATGGGGTGGACCGGCTGGTGACGCAGGCGATGCGGCGCGACCCGGACGTGGACAGCCCCGTGGAAAAGGTGCTGTCCCCCGTCCGGGAGGCGGGTCCGATGGCAAGCGACGCGGGATAACGCTGCCCGACCGGGCGTCCTGCGGCTTGCGTCGCGTCAGCCGTTCAGGATGCGGGCGTGGTGCTGCAAGTGGTCAGCCATGAAGGTCTGGATGAACCAGTAGCTGTGGTCATACCCCTCCTGCCGCCGCAGGGTGAGCGACTGGCCGGATGCGGCCGCAGCCTGCTCCAGCGCCTCGGGGTGCAGTTGCTGGGCCAGGAACTGGTCCGCCGTGCCCTGATCCACTAGGATCGGGCCAGGATATGCCGAACGGCGCATCAGCTCGCTCGCATCCCATTCCGCCCAGCTTGCCCGCTCCCGCCCAAGGTAGTTGGAGAACGCCTTCTCCCCCCAGGGCACCGCGGCAGGGTTCGCGATCGGCGCGAAGGCGGATACGGAGTGCCACCTGCCCGGGTCGCGCAGGGCCGTCACCAGCGCGCCATGGCCACCCATCGAATGGCCGAAGATGCCCCGGCGTTCGTTGAGCGGGAACTCGGCTTCCAGCAGCGCGGGCAGTTCCCGCGTGACGTACGACGCCATGCGGTAGTTGCGGGACCACGGCTCGGCGGTCGCGTCGAGGTAGAAGCCGGCGCCAATGCCGAAGTCCCAGCTTTCATCCTCGCCGGGAATGCCTGCGCCGCGCGGGCTGGTATCCGGGGCGACCAGGATCAGCCCCAACTCAGCGGCTAGCCGCTGCGCCCCGGCCTTGATGGCAAAGGTCTCCTCCGTGCAGGTCAGCCCGGCGAGCCAGTACAGCGCCGGGCAACGCTCGCCGCGCACAGCGCGCGGCGGCAGGTAAACCGAACAGCGCATGGGCGTGCCCGTGCTCGTGCTGGGGTGCTCCAGCACGATCATGCGCCCGCCGAAGCAGGCATTCTCGCTGCGGCGTTCGACAGCCATCAGGACGCTGCCGGTTCGCTGCATTGCACCACCGGCTGCGCCTTGGTGAAATTCGGGATGTCGGCGAAGATTTCCGCGCCATGCTGGCTCGCGGCGATCTCGAACGCCTCCCGCGTGTCGAAGGAAAGCATGGCGATCAACTGGAACGACGGCGCACTGCCGTCCGGTCCCGGCACGCCGTGCAGCACCCGAAGCTCACGCAATCCCGCCGGGTCCCAGCGGTCATGCACCAGCTTGGAATGCTGGCTCGCGTAGTAGCTCCGGTCGAGCGGCTTGCCTGCCGGATACATCACGCTGACGATGAACATGTCGCCTCCCGCAACGCTGTTTTGCGGCATGATGGAGCAAGAAGCAGCAGCACGGAAGCCGCCGCGGCCGGCGGGACGGGATCGGATGTGCTTCAGGCATCCATCCCGTCGGTACGCTCGCCCGGACGGGCTGCCCGCTGCGACGCGGCGGGCGCGTGTGCTGCCGGGTGCATGAGTGCAAGGCTCGACAAGCCTGCCTTCCTATCCTTATCGTACCAACAAGCTGGGCATGACCTGGCGGAAAATGGGCGGGGATGGAATGCGGATCACCCTTGGAGTCGCGTTGGCGGTGTTTGCGGTGGGCTTCGCCGGGGCCGCTCGCGCGGATGACGGCGATCCTGCGGCGGGCAAGGTGGTGTTCGGCAAATGCGCCATCTGCCATTCGGCCGACACCGGCGTGAACAAGATCGGCCCGAGCCTGCACGGCGTGGTGGACCGGCATTCGGCTTCCATCCCCACCTTCAACTACTCGCCCGCGATGAAGGCGGCAGACTGGGATTGGAGCGCGGACAAGCTCAACACCTACCTCGTGGACCCGCGGGCGGTCGTGCCCGGCACGAGGATGATCTTCCCTGGCCTCAAATCCGATACCGACCGCGCCAACCTCATCGCCTATCTCAAGACGCTGAGTTGAACGGCGCGCGCTACATCCCGAGCGCGCGCTTGTAGAGGTCCAGCAGCGTTTCCTGCTCCTCCACGTCGGCTGGCTCTTTCTTGCGCAGGCTGATGAGCTGGCGGATCACCTTGGGGTCGAACCCGGCGCTCTTCGCCTCGCTGTAGATGTCCTTGATGTCGCTGGCGAGCGCCTTGCGCTCCTCTTCCAGGCGTTCGATGCGCTCGATGATGGAGCGGAGCCGGTCTGCCGCGATGCCGCCCACCTCCGGGCTGTCATCCGCCGCTTCCGCCGTCGCCGCTCTCGCCATTATCCATCCTCGACACCGTGCAAGGCGGCGGGGAGTAGCCGCCGTGGCGTGCCAGGTCAACGGGGCTTCCGCGGCCGGCACCGTGCTGTAGGGTGACGTGACGCCCCCGCCAGGAGAGCCCGCCAATGTCCGCCATCGATCACGTTCGCCGCTACCACGCGGATTTGGCAGCTTTCCGTCAGGACCTGCACGCCCACCCGGAGCTCGGGCTGGAGGAGCACCGCACGGCGGAGAAGGTGGCGGAGCAGCTCGAATCCTGGGGGATCGAGGTGCATCGCGGGGTAGGCAAGACGGGCGTGGTGGGCGTGCTGCGGTCCGGCAACGGCCCCGGGCGGATCGGCCTGCGCGCAGACATGGACGCGCTGCCCATCCTGGAAGCGAACGACCTGCCGTATCGCAGCGGGACGCCCGGCCTGATGCACGCCTGCGGGCATGACGGCCACACCACCATGCTGCTGGGCGCGGCCCGCTACCTGGCGGAAACGCGGGCGTTCAACGGCACCGTCCACTTCATCTTCCAGCCCGGCGAGGAAGGCATCGGTGGCGCGCTGGCCATGCTGGACGACAAGCTGTTCGAGCGGTTCCCGTGCGACAGCATCTTCGGCATGCACAACCGCCCGGGCATGGATGTGGGCCAATACGCGATCTGCCCAGGCACGGCGATGGCGGGCGGAGCCTTCTTCGATATCCGCATCGAGGGGAAGGGCAGCCACGGCGCCCACCCCGAGCAGAGCATCGACCCGGTGCTGACCGCCTGCCACATCGGCGCGGCGTTGCAGTCCGTGGTGTCGCGCAACATCGCGCCCACCGACACGGCGGTGCTGAGCGTGACCAGGATCGTGGCAGGGGATGCCTACAACGTCGTGCCGCAGACCGCGCTGCTGTCCGGCACGGCGCGCGCGTTCACCCGGCCGGTGATGGACCGCATCGAGGAGCGGTTGCGCCGCGTGGTGGACGGCGTTTCCGCCGGGTTTGGCGCCACCGCCACGGTGGAGTTCCGCACCATCTTCGCCCCTTTGCAGAACCGGCCGGCGGAAACGGCCGCCATCGCCGACGCCGCGGCGGACTTGGTGGGAGAGGCCGCGGTGGACCGCGCCAAGGGGCCGACCATGGGTTCGGAGGATTTCGCCTTCATGATGGAGCAGGTGCCCGGTGCCTACATCCTGGTGGGTAACGGCGAAGGCGCCTCGCCGCACCACCCGCGCTACAATTTCAATGACGAGGCGATCCCGTTCGGTGCGGGCTTGTACGCGCGGGTCGTGGAACGCGCCCTGCCTGCCGGATCTGTCTGACGCGCCTGGGACGGTTTTCGCGTCCGTAGCGGCGGGGACGCCGCTGAGTCTCAGAAGTGATCGGTTCCGGAAGAACTCCGCCCTCCGCTTCCTGTTGCACGGTGCTGCTGACGCGAGTGCGACCCATGCTTACCCTGCCGCGACCGACTCTGAACCCGCTGCTGCTCGACACCGGCAGCCCGCCGATCCCCGAGGTTCAGGCGTGGGCTGAGCGCTATGACGGCGGACGGGGGCCGCTGCTCGGCATGTCCCAGGCAGCGCCCGGGTATCCGCCCGCTGCCGAACTGCTCGCGCGCTTGTCGGAGGAGGCGGGCAACCCAGCCAATGCGCGCTACGGCGCCATCACCGGCGACCCGGCGCTGCGCGAGGCCTACGCCGCCTGGGTGTCCCAAGCGCCGGGCGGAAAGGTCCGCGCGGACCAGGTCGCGATCACGGCCGGGTGCAACCAGGCGTTCACGCTGGCGATGATGGCCGTGGCGCAGCGGGGTGACAGGGTGATGCTGCCGGCGCCGTGGTATTGGAACCACAAGATGACGCTGGACATGCTGGGCATCGAGGCCGTGCCGCTTCCGTGCCGGCCCGAGGACGGCTTCGTGCCCGATCCTGACCAGGCCGCGGCGCTGCTGGACTCCCACACGCGCGCCCTGGTGCTGATCACCCCCAACAACCCGACAGGCGCCGTTTATCCGCCGCACGTCATCGCGCGTTTCCGCGACCTGTGCCGTCGGCGCGGCGTCTGGCTCATCCTGGATGAAACCTACCGCGACCTGCTGCCCGCCGGGCAGCACCGCTCCCATGACCTCTTCGCCGACCCCGATTGGGCGCTCACCACCATCGGCCTCTACAGCTTCAGCAAGTCGTTCGCCATCCCAGGGCATCGCCTGGGCGCCGCGATGGCGTCGGCGGACATCATGGAGCAGTTCTGCAAGGTGCTGGACTGCTTGCACGTCTGTCCCGGCCGCGCGGCGCAGGCCGCGATGTCGTGGGCGATCCCGGCGCTGGCTGCCTGGCGGCAGGAGAACCGGGCCAGGATCAACGGCCGGGCCGGTGCTTTGCGGGATGCGTTGCAGCACCTGCCGGAATGGCGGATCGATTCGCTTGGGGCGTATTTCGCCTATGTGCGGCATCCGTTCCCGGGCGTGCCCGGCGCGGTGGTCGCGAAGCGGCTGGCGGTGGAGCGTGGCGTGCTGTGCCTGCCCGGCAGTGCCTTCGGGCCGGGGCAGGACGCTTACCTGCGCCTGGCCTTCGGCGGGGCCGGCCTGGACCAGATTGCCTTGTTGGGAACAAGGCTGGCTGCTTAGGGCGCGATGACGCTTGGCGACTTCGCCAGACGTCATCCCTCTCTAGGCCGATGCCCAAGCCGCCGCATGCGTCCCGAGCGGGACGGCTGGCAGCACCCACTTGGCGGGCGTCGCGGACATGCGGACGGCGTGGCGTGCGCCCGTCACCGTGCCGAACGGCGTGCTGCTCAACTCGGTGCAGTCGCTCAGGTCCGGTGGTGCGACGGCAAATCCGTCCGGGTTCCGGCCCAGCCCGCGCAGCCAGCGCCCGGTGCCGGCCAAGGACACGCGGACGTGCCAGCTTCCACCCTCGGCGGCGCGCCGGTGCAGCGCGGCGATGATCCCGAACGCCATCAGCGCGCCCGAGGCATGGTCGAGCGCCTGGCAGGGCAGGGGACGAGGCATCCGGTCGCCTGCCGCCTCCGCCTCGTCCACGTTGAAGCCGGACGCGGTCTGCACCAACGAGTCGAAGCCGCGCCGGGACGCCCACGGCCCCTCGTCGCCATAGGCCGTCAGGGTGGCGGCGACGATGCCTGGCCGCATCGCCGCCAGTGCCGCCGGGCCGAAGCCAAGCTGGGCCAGGCCGCCTGGCCGGTAGCCTTGGACGAACACGTCGGCCCCGCGCGCCAGTTCCGCCAATCGCCGACGCGCGGCGCTGTCGCGCAGGTCCAGGTGGGCGGAGCGCTTGCCGCGCCCGGTATCCACGGCCAGCGCCGGGATCGACGGCAGATGCGGCCCGGTGATCAGCAGCACCTCCGCCCCGTGCGCCGCCAGCGTTCGGGTGCAGGCCGGACCGGCGATGATCCGCGTCAGGTCCAGCACCCGCACGCCACACAGCGGCCTCGGCGCTTCCGGCAAGGGTTCAGGCGGCGCTTCGCCGATCCGCTCGATGCGCACCGGGGCTGGCGCCACGGCACGGCCCTGCTCCGACGCGTCCCACTCGGCGGACGGGCGCAGCGCCGTCGCGCACAGCCCCGCCGCGGCCGCCGCGTCCTCGAACGCCCGGGCTTGCCACCCGAGCAGCGCCGCCGCCACATCTGGATGGTTGCCGGCACAGCCAAGCAGCCGGAGCACGCCATCGCGGTGATGCGGAAAATTGGTGTGCAAGCGCACGTAGCCGTCCGCTGTCGGATAAAGCCCGGCGATGGCGTCCCAGGGGTCCGCAGGCTTTTGCCCGTCAATCCGCAGAAGGCGCTCGGACAGGAACTCCGCGGCGGCGTCACGCTCATGGACGGACACGGCCTGTGCCTGGCCGCAGCGGAGCCGCCACAGTTCCGCGGCGGCGAGCCCGGCTGCCGCCAGGCTCGCCTGCGCCGCCGTGCCCACTGCGAAGGAGGACGGCAGCACTGGACTACCCCCCGTCAGCACCAAGCGGCCGAGCGCGTCCGCCGGCAGGCCGGCGCCGCCCCACAGGGCTGCGACGGCGTCCGCCGCCGGGGTCACCGGATCGCGCGAAGCACCGAGCGGTCCTCGCCGGCCAGGGTGCGGTACACGGCCAGGTAGTCCTCCGCCATGCGCCGGGCGGTGAACCGCTGCTCGAACCGGAGGCGCACGGCCGCACGGTCCAGCGTGTGCAAGCGCCCGACGGCGGCGACCGCTTCCTCGACGGTCTCGACGATGAAGCCCGTCACGCCGTCCTCGACGATCTCGGGGACGGACCCGCGATTGAACGCGATCACCGGGGTGCCGCAGGCCATCGCCTCGATCATCACCAGGCCAAACGGCTCGGGCCAGTCGATCGGCATCAGCAGGGCGGTGGCACCGGAAAGGAAATCCGGCTTCTGCCTGTCATTGATCTCCCCGACCATCTCGACGTTCGGCAAGTCAAGCAGCGCGCGGATGTTGCGCTCGAAATACACCTTGTCCGCCACGTCCACCTTGGCGGCGAGCTTGATCGGCATGCCGGACGCTTGCGCGATGTGGATGGCCCGGTCGGGGCACTTCTCCGGCGCGATGCGGCCCAGGAACGCCAGGTATCCTTGCGGCTCGCCGCGCGGCGTCAGCAGGTTCGCCGGCAGGCCGTGCCGCACGGTGTCCACGAAGTTGGCCTGCGGCAACGGGCGGCGCTGGCTGTCGGAGATCGAGACGACCGGCGCGTTCGGGAACATGTTGAACACCGGTTGCAGCTCCGGCAGGTCGAGCCGGCCGTGCAGGGTGGTGACGAACGGCGTGCGCTGCCGGCCGAACAAGCTGAACGGCCAGTAATCCATGTGGAAATGCAGCACGTCGAACTCTTCCGCCTGGCGGCGCACGGCTTCCATCAGCAGCATGTGCGGCGCGATCGCGTCCCGTATGCTGGGATCAAGCCGCAGCGCCTGCGGCCAAATCGCCTCCAATCTCGCCGCTGTGACCGAATCCCCGCTGGCGAAGAGGGTTACATCATGGCCCATCGCCACCAACTCCTCGGTCAAGAAGGAGACGACACGCTCCGTGCCGCCATACAGCTTCGGCGGGACAGCCTCGTGGAGGGGAGCGATCTGGGCGATGCGCATCGGTGGGGCACTCCTATACTTGCAGGGCTACTAACCACCCGATCGCGGCATCAATGCGGCGGATGTGTCATTTCGGGCGCGCGGTCCGGCTGCCGGTTTTTCAAGATGCCGTTCTTCCGGATGATACCAGTCTTCCAGATATCGAACCGCAAGACCCGTGCCAACCGGTGGCGCGGCAGCCAGGCTTTGCGGTCCGGCCAGGCGGGGCCATGGTAGGCGCGTTCCATGCGACTACTGTTCTGGCGCAGCAAGCCTTAAGGAAATGCCAATGAAAGCCATCAGCGTGCTCGAGACGATCGGCAACACGCCGCACATCCGGGTCAGCCGCCTGTTCCCGGACTCCGCCGTGTGGATCAAGTCCGAGCGCAGCAGTCCCGGCGGCTCCATCAAGGACCGCGTCGCGCTGGCGATGGTGGAAGCGGCGGAGGCGAGCGGCAGGCTGCAACCCGGCGGGACCATCATCGAGCCCACGTCCGGCAACACCGGGATCGGCCTGGCCATGGTCGCGGCGGTCAAGGGCTACAAGCTGGTGCTGGTGATGCCCGACTCGATGTCGGTCGAGCGGCGGCGCCTCATGCAGGCATACGGCGCCACATTCGACCTTACGCCCAAGGAAGGTGGCATGAAGGCCGCCATCGCCCGCGCGGGAGAGCTTGCGGCGCAGGTGCCCGGCGCCTGGATTCCACAGCAATTCGAGAATCCGGCCAATGTCGAGATCCACGTCCGCACCACGGCACGCGAGATCATCGCCGACTTTCCGGACGGGATCGACACGCTGATCACCGGCGTCGGCACGGGCGGCCACATCACCGGCTGCGCGGAAGTGCTGAAGGCGCGCTGGCCGGAATTGAAGGTGTTCGCCGTGGAGCCGGCGCTGTCGGCCGTGATCTCAGGCGGCACACCCGGGCCGCACCCGATCCAGGGCATCGGCGCCGGGTTCGTGCCCGGCAACCTGCACACCGAGGTGCTGGACGGCGTGATCCAGGTCGAGGCGGAGGAGGCGCGCGAGTTCGCCCGCCGCTCGGCCCGGGAGGAGGGGCTGTTGGTCGGCATCTCCTCCGGAGCGACGCTGGCGGCAATCGCCAAGAAGCTGCCGGAGCTGACGCCGGGCGGCACGGTGCTGGGGTTCAACTACGACACTGGCGAGCGTTACCTGTCGGTGCCGGATTTCCTGCCGGCGTAGCCGTGCCGGGCGGCGGCTGTCTTTCCAAGCAGACGCTGCGTGCGGCGTTGCAAAATTGAGATGCTGAACCACGTCCGGCGACGAACCCCGTCGGACGTGACCCATGGCTTCTCTCGACCGCCCCACCGTTTATTGCCTGCCCTTCCTCGGCGGAAGCGGGCGGGGCTGGCAACCAGCGGCCGAACGCTTGCCGCCATGGTGCCGCTGCGTCCCGCTCGCGTTGCCGGGCTTCGGCGAGGCGGCCAGCCTGCCCGGCTACACGGTGGCGGAGATGGCGGACCGTGTCGCGACCGTTATCCGGGCCGATGCGCCGCGGCGCTGGGTGGTCGCCGGCCACAGCATGGGGGCCAAGGTTGCCGCCGTGCTGGCCCGCCGCTCCGAAGACGGCGAAGCGGGGCTGGACGGACTAGCCGGGCTGGTGATGCTTGCCGCATCCCCGCCCAGCCCAGAGCCGATGGACGAGACACGGCGGCAGGAGATGCTGGGCTGGTTCACCGGCGATGACGCGTCCCGCCGGGCGGAAGCGCGGCGTTACGTGGAAGCCAACGTCGGCACGCCGCTCGACCCGGCGGTGGCCGAGGCGGTCGTCACGGACGTGCTGCTCGCGGACCGGGCCGCCTGGGTCGCGTGGCTCAGCAGTGGCAGCCGCGAGGATTGGGCGGACCGCATCGGCGTGCTGCGGACGCCGGTGCTGATCGTTTCCGGGTCCGAGGACGCGGATCTGGGGGAAGCGGCGCAGCGCAAGCTCACCGCGCGGCATTTCACGCAGGCGGAGTTCGTGACCCTGCCGGGCGCCGGACACCTGCTGCCAATGGAGCGGCCGGACGACGTGGCAAGGCTGATCGCCATGTGCCTGGCGGCTCCGCCGTCGATCCCGGACGACTACCGGGCGCTGATCGGCTCCGCCCGCGTCAGCACGGGCACGCGGGACGCGCTGCTGTCCCGCGCGGCTCCGGACAACCCGGCCTACGTTCCTGCCTGCCTCTCGGTCGAGCAGTTCGGCACGCTGCGGGCGCTGGTGGACCGGGTGGTGCCCCAGGAAAGGCCGGGGGAAGAGCCGGGCTCCATCGACCTGGCGGCCCGGCTCGATGCGGCGCTGGCCGCCGGCCCTGGCGACGGATGGCGGTTCGCCGGGCTTCCGCCCGATGCGGAGGCTTGGCGCGCGGGCTTGCAGACCCTCGCTGCGCTGGGCTTCCCCGGCTCGGACCCGGACGGACAGGATGCGTTGCTGGGCCGCGTCGCGGCAGGGGAGGCGGCGGCGGCGGGTGAGGGCCTGCTGACGGCCGGGCAGATGCGCATGTGGTTTGAGGATGTCTGCGCCGATGCGGTGCGGCTGTATGTGGCGCACCCCGCGACGCTGGCGCGCATGGGCTACGGCGGCATCGGCTACGGCGGCGACGGTCCCGGCAAGCCCGGCTTCGTCCGGCTCGGCGCGGGCGAGCGCGAGGCTTGGGAGCCGGTCGCGCCATGAACCTCACCGGGATGCGGCGCTACGGGCTGGGCGAGGCGGTGGACGCCGTGGTGGTCGGCACGGGAGCCGGGGGTGCGCCGCTGCTGGCCCGCTTGGCCGGCGCCGGGCTGCGCGTGGTGGCGCTGGAAGCGGGGCAGAACCATGACCCGGAACAGTTCGCTGCCGACGAGGTGGCCGCGTCCGGGATCTACTGGCTGGGCGAGCGGCTGAGCGAGGGCGGGACGTCGCAGGCGTTCGGCGCCAACAACAGCGGCGCCGGCCTCGGCGGCTCCACCCTGCACTGGGGCGCGTTCACGCCGCGGCCGGACCCGCGCGACCTGCGCCTGCGGTCCGACGCCGGCGCGGGCGAGGACTGGCCGGTGAGCCATGCGGAGTTGCTGCCGTACCTGTGCCAGGTGGAGGCGGCGGTCGGCGTGTCCGGTCCAGACCCGTATCCGTGGGACCCGTCCCGCCGGTATCCCTTGCCGCCGGTGGCGCTGAACGCGCCGGCCCAGGCGATGCAGGCGGGATGCGACGCGCTGGGCATCCGCGCGTGCGCGTCGCCGGCCGCGGTGGCGACGCAGCCCTGGGCGCAGGAAGGCGCCGGGACCCGGCCGGCCTGCATCAACTGCGGCTACTGCCACCAGGGCTGCCGCACCGGTGCCAAGACCAGCATGGACGTGACGTTCCTGCCGCAGGCGGTCCTGGCCGGCGCCGAGATCCGTCCCGGCTGCACCGTGCACGGCATCGAGCAGGACGCCGCCGGGCGCGTCGTGGCCGTGGTGTACCGCAAGGACGGGGTGGACCACCGGCAGCGTTGCGCCGCCGCGTTCCTCTGCGCGGGCGCGGTGGAAACGCCGCGGCTGCTGCTGCACACGGGGGTGGCGTGCGGCAGCGGGCAGGTGGGGCGCAACTACATGGCGCACGTCGCGACCCAGGTTTGGGGCACGTTCGAGCAGGAGATGCGTTGCAACAAGGGCTACCCGTCCTCCCTGATCACCGAGGACATGGTGCGCCCGCCCGATGCGGATTTCGCCGGCGGCTACCTGGTGCAGAGCTTGGGCGTCGTGCCGGTGACCCTCGCCACCCAGGTGGCGCGGGGGCGCGGTTTCTGGGGCCGACGCCTGGTGGACTACGTGCACGGCTACAACCACCTCGCCGGCATCGGCATCAACGGCGAGTGCCTGCCGCACCCGGGCAACTACCTCGAACTGTCGGACGAGGTGGATGACACCGGCATGCCCAAGCCGCTGGTGCATTTCAGCTACGGCGAGAACGAGGACGCGATCAGCCGCCACGCCGCCCGGCTGATGCGCGCAGTGTGGGAAGCGGCGGGGGCGGGGGACATCTGGACTTGCCCGCGCTCGGCCCACACTATCGGCACCTGCCGCATGGGCACCGACCCGTCCCGGGCGGTGGTGGACCCCACCGGCCGGAGCTTCGAGGTGCCAAACCTTTGGATCTGCGACAACTCGGTGTTCCCCAGCGCCATGCCGGCCAACCCGGCGCTGACTATCATGGCGTTGAGCCTGCGCACGGCGGAGGCGTTCCTGGAACGCTGACCGGGAAGCCCGGCCGTGCAACACTCGGCCCGAAGTTCAGAGGCATGCCGCGATGAGTTGGTCGGCCAAGCAATACGTCGTCTTCGAGGATGAGCGCACCCGCCCGGTCCGTGACCTGCTGGGCGCCGTGCCGCGGGTGGATGCGGGTCGCGCCGTGGACCTCGGTTGCGGCCCTGGCAACTCGACCGAACTGCTCGCCGCGCGCTTTCCCGGCGCCGCCGTGACCGGGCTGGACAGCTCTCCCGACATGATCGAGGCCGCGCGCAAGCGGCTTCCCGCGCTCCGGTTCGAGTTGGCAGGCATCGAGTCCTGGGATGAGCCGGGACCGTTCGACGTCATCCTGGCCAACGCCGTCCTCCACTGGGTGCCGGATCACGCCGCCCTGTTCCCACGCCTGGCCGGGAAGCTCGCTTCCGGAGGCAGCCTGGCCGTCCAGATGCCGGACAACCTGGAGGAGCCGGCGCACCGGTTGATGCGCGAGGTGGCCGCGGACGGGCCGTGGGCGGACCAACTCGCCAACGCCGCGGGCGCGCGCACGCCGATGGCGGAGGCGGGTTGGTACTGGCGGCTGCTGCGGCCCTGTTGCAGCCGGGTGGAGGTGTGGCGGACGACCTACTACCATCCGCTCGCGGGTGTTGACGCCGTCGTGGAGTGGTTCAAGGGCAGCGGCCTGCGGCCGTTCCTGGCGCCGCTCGGGCAGGATGGGCAGGCAGCCTACCTTCAGCGTTACCGGGCAGCGTTGTCCGAGGCCTACCCGCCAGCGTCGGATGGCATGGTGTTTCTCCCGTTCCCGCGATTGTTCATCGTCGGCACGCGTTAGGGCGTGGGCCAGTCATTGCGACCACTTCATTCATGTCTCGGTCATGGCCGACGTTGACCCAAAGATTGCAACAGCGGCGAGATGGAGAAGCCGTCCGGATCGTCATTCGGACTCCACTTCTCAATCAGGTCAGCATACAATGCCAGATTTGCCCAGAGAAGGCGCTTAATTCTATCTGACAATTCTGGCGAGACTTCCTGTTTTTGGGCTCTCTCTTCCAGAGACCCTAGGGTGAGCGCCATCAGGGCAAGTTTCTCATCTTCGTTAAGCGCGTGAGTTTCGAGGTAGGAAACAAACTCACCTGCCCGGTCCGGCCCGCCAATTCTATATCCCAGTCCTGTTCCCGACCGGTCGCAGGCAGGTGCAAGGCGCGGTTTAGAGCAGTCAGAGCTTGTTTGGTTGGGTATGTCATCGTGCCCTCATGGTCCGGGAAATGCCGTTTTAACGCCCTTTCCGCCGGGAACGAGGCGGATCGTTCGAGCCGGCGAGAAGCTGCCATCCGGGTTTATAATCCGTGCAGGAACACTTTCCGGTATAGGAAAGGAAACTGGACCACCTCCAGCTTTACTGAGGTTTTCTTGTATGAACCTTGCTGCAGCTTGGTTATCCAGAAGTTGACCGTTAGGCTGCTCCATGGCGTCAGCACGGTTCGTCAGAAACGCCGTCGCGTCTTCTCCATGAATTTCAAAGGTATGGCCGAAGCGGGATCGACTCAGCAGGATAGGTCGGGCATTCGCACCCTCAGCCTGGTCCGCGTTGCCCGCTTTTTTCGCTACGTGAGTGACGTCAGCTTTCGCGGCTCCTGGAATGGGCGGCGGCTCGGTTGAAGACGGTTTGCCCTCTGGCAAGACCTGGCGCACTACGGCCCCAACACCTGCGCGAACGGCAGCACCAAAGCCGCCAGCAAGTCCAGCAGCACCAATCCCGATCATAGTCTCTATCGGGTAAACGGGCCGAATGGCGTCGTTGCGTGCCAGGTCCATTCGTTGTTGGCTTTTCTCGGTGGTCGCTACAGTCATAGGATCGCTGGCTCTTGCCTGAGCTTGGGCGAGGAAACGCGGCCAGCCATCGACCCCAACGAGGTCGATAGCTTTTGCCGCGTCATGCGATGCCCCCGCGCATCTGCGCGTAGTTGACGGCCGAGCTTGCCGTAGAAGCGGCATCGTATAATGCTTTGACGATTGGACTGTCTGGAGTGCTGTCAAAGAACAACGACGCGAACAGAAACCGGTCAAGCTTTACGCCGCGCATCCAGGCGGTCACAACCTCTTTGAAGAGGGCCAGTGTTCCGTAGTGGTACTGTGTTTCGAGCCGTTTGCGCTGTGCTGGTGACAGCGCGCCGAGATCTCCGTGCGCAAGCGAAGATCACCGCTCCGACAGGGACTTGTCCGCGACGGATGGATCATGCGCTGCTTTGTCGAGGTGTCCGTGGCCAAAATAGCCGTGTTCTTGCCGACCCTGATTTTCCCAACTCATTCAACACCACACCCTTCGACGGCCCATTATAGAACAAAAAGGGATCGTTTGGACGCTGGAAGTCGCTCAAGCCGCTTAGCTCGTGGTTGAGCAAAGAGTGCAGCGACTCCTTCTAAAACGCTGGCCGGCTATAATCGGGCTTCTCGCCCAGGCTCCTTTTCAGGGTGGGAAAGGACAGCCACGCGGTCAGCAAGGCGGTCGCGGGCAGCGGGCAGGCCCTGGTGTCTGCTGCCGAAGGCGTCGC
Source organism: uncultured Acetobacteraceae bacterium (assembly GCA_964245075.1). Classification (GTDB taxonomy): domain Bacteria; phylum Pseudomonadota; class Alphaproteobacteria; order Acetobacterales; family Acetobacteraceae; genus LMUY01. The sequence continues at coordinate 35,985 of CAXTLC010000012.1, read as the reverse complement.
GGGCCAGGAAGTGCCCGGTCAGGGCCAACCCGGCGGCCCAGCCCGCCGCGTCCGCTTCGCCGCCGCGCAGGAACGCAGGCAAGGCAAGCAGGCGGCCTTTCCAGGGAGCGGCGGCGGCCTCGCTGACGGCACGGCCGGTGCGCGGGGACACCCAGGCGAGATCCTCCGTCGCCCCGGTCAGGGCGCAGGTCCCAAGGTCCAGCCCGTAGCCAAGCTCGGCGAGCAGCGCCAGTTCCCACCGGACCAGGTCCGTCAGCACGGCGGGGCCGGACGACAGGCGCGTGATCAGGCCCAGCAGCCCGGCGAACACTTGGGGGTGCGGCTCGCGGTCGGCCAGCGCCCCCTCGGCCACGGCGCACGCGCTGGACAGCACCGCCAAGGCGAGCGGGTCGTCCATCGCCAGGGCGGCGCCAGGATGAATCAGCTCGGCCGTGAAGCTGCCGAGCTGATCAGGCAGCCGCGCCGCCCAGCGGGCTTGCAACAGGTTGCCGGGTTGCCACGTGCCGGCCCGGCCGCGGGATGCGCCGCCGCGGGCCAGGCCGCGATACGTCCCGTGCTCGGCGGTCAGCACCGTCGCCAGCGCATCGCTCTCCCCATAGGCCCGGATGGCGAGGACGATGGCCGGCGCTTGCCATTCCACGGCCGCTCAGCCCGGGTCTTCGAGCCCGATCGCTCGCAGGCGCGCGCCTTCCTCGTCCCAGCCGGCGCGTTCCTTGACGTTGAGGAACAGGTGCACCGGGCGCTCCAGCAGGCCGGCCAGCTGCTGCCGGGCGCGGGCGCCGATCTCCCGCACCCGCGCCCCGCCGACGCCGATCAGGATCGCCTTGTGGCCCGGGCGGGTGACGTAGATGGTGGCGTCGATCCGCACGGAGCCGTCCGGCCGTTCGGCGAAGCTTTCCGTTTCCACCGTCGCCGCGTAGGGCACTTCCTCGTGGGTTTGCAGGAAGATCTGCTCGCGCACGATCTCGGCGGCGAGCAGGCGGTCCGGCAGGTCGGTCAGGTCGTCGGGCGGGTAGAGGTATGGCCCGGCGGGCATGATCGCGGCCAAGCGGTCCAGCAGGGCGGCCACGCCGTCCCCGGTGGCAGCGCTCACCATGAATGTTTCCTCGAACGCGGCCAGCTCGTTGAACGTCGCGATCAGCGGCAGCAGGGTGGGCGGCGGCACCAGGTCCACCTTGTTCAGCACCAGCCAGGTGCGCCCGCCGCGCCGCGCCAGTTGGGTGGCGATCTCCCGCACGGCACCCCGCGCGCCGGCCTTGGCGTCCACCAGGAGCAACGTCACGTCCGCCTCCTCGGCGCCAGTCCAGGCGGCGTTGACCATCGCGCGGTCCAGCTTGCGGCGGGGCGCGAAGATGCCGGGCGTGTCCACCAGCAGCATCTGGGTCTGCTCGCGCATCAGGATGCCGAGCACGCGGAAGCGGGTGGTCTGCGCCTTGGGGCTGACAATGGACAGCTTGGCGCCCGTCATCCGGTTCAACAACGTGGACTTGCCGGCGTTGGGCGCGCCTACGATCGCGGCGAAGCCGCACCTCGTCGTCACGACGGGTCTTGCATGACGGTCGTCATGATTGGAGCTGCTGCAGCAGGTCGGCCGCGGCGTCCCGTTCCGCGGCCTGCTTCGTGTTGGCGCTCCCGGTTCCGGTGCGGCCCATCGCGGAAACCGTCACCGTGAACACCAGCGCGTGGTCCGGGCCGGAGCGGGACTGCTCCACGAAGGCGGGGAGAACGGCGGCGCGCGCTTCCAGCCATTCCTTCAGGTCGGATTTCGGATGCTTCGGCGGCTGGGCCTGCGCCTCGACCGCGTCCGCCCAGGCGTCCCGCACCAGGCGGCGGGCGGCGTCCAGCCCGCCATCCAGATACAGCGCGCCGAGCACCGCTTCCATCGCGTCCGCCACCACGGCGACGCCTCGCCCGACCCCGGCGCGTGCTTCGTTGGGAGCAACGATCAGCAGGTCCGGCAAGCCCAGCCGGGCGCCGATGAACGCGAGCAGCGGCTCGGCTACCAGGTCCGCATGCCTGCGGGCGAGCAGGCCCTCCGCCTCGTCCGGAAAGCGGTGCGTGAGCCATTCCGCCACCAGCAGGCCCAGCACGCGGTCCCCCATGAACTCGAGCCGTTCGTTGGACCGTGTCTTGGATGGCCGGCCATGGCTGCGCGGCACGGCGGAGCGATGGGTGAGCGCTTCCCGCAGCAGCCCGGGCTGGCGGAAGGTGTGGCCAAAGGCGGTGTCGCTCACCGTATGCCGGTCAGCAACCGGCCCCAGCGTATTTCGAACGGCCATTCCCAAACCTGCCACCAGGGGGCCGACGGGTCGATGGAGAAGAAGATGAATTCCGCCCGGCCGACCAGGTTCTCCACCGGAAGGTAGCCCACGCCCTGGCTGTTGCGGAGCCCCGGCTCCGGATTGTCGGCCGAGAAGCGGCTGTCCAGGCTGTTGTCCCGGTTGTCGCCCATGGCGAACAGGTTGCCGTCCGGCACCACGTATTCCGGCGTGTTGTTCTGCGGGCCTTCCTCGCCCATCTTGGCGATCATGTGGGTGACGTTGCCGGGCAGCGTCTCGCTGAATTCCGCCTCCTCCATGGACATCCCGCCTTCGTCGGTGGCGCGGATCGGCCCGATTGGCCGCCGGGCGGCTGGCAGGCCGTTCACATAGAGCTGGCCGCCGCGGACCTGGATATGGTCACCGGGCAAGCCGACGATGCGTTTGATGTAGTCGGCATAGTCGGCGTGCATGTTCTTGAACACCACCACGTCCCCCCGCTTCGGCAAGCTGCCGAAGATGCGGCCGGAGAACAGGTTGGGCGAGAACGGCATCGAGTAGCGCGAGAAGCCGTACGCGAACTTCGACACGAACAGGTAGTCGCCGACCAGCAAGGTCGGGATCATCGAGCCGGACGGGATGTTGAACGGCTCGAAACCGACGGTGCGGATGACGACCGCGATCAGCACCGCGTAGACGATGGTCTTCGTGTTGTCGAGCCAGCCGCCCGATTTCGCCTTAACTGTTGCGGTCCGAGCCATTTCGGTGCGGCGATCCGATCAAATGCGGGCGGATGAAGCCGATGGGGCCAGGGTCTGTCAAGGAACTGGCCCCCACGGCCGGCCGGTCAGGCCCGCGTCAGCACCGCCGGGATCTCCCTGCGATCCGTCGCCTCGCCAAGCCGGTCGGGCCAGGTCCAGCCGGCGCCAAACAGCGTGCGCATCCGGTCGGGCGGGCAATCGAAGGGCGGGCCGTCCGGCTGGCCTGTCTGCATGAACAGGATGAACAGCCGGCCGCCCGGCCGCAGCCAGGAGTGCAGCCGCGCCGCGTAGTCCGGCCATACGGCCGGCGGCAGGGCGCACAGGCAGGTTTGGTCATAGACCGCGTCGAACGGCGCATCCGGCGTCCAGGCGAGCAGGTCCGCCTGGTGCACCGCCCCGCGCAGGCCCGCGCTTTCCAGGCGCACGCGCTGCACGGCCGCGGCGGTCCGGGTCAGGTCCACGACCGTCACGTCGAACCCGTCCCGCGCCAAGGCCAAGGGCTCGCCGCTGCGCCCGGCGCCCGGCAGCAGGACGCGGCAGGGCGACAGGGCGCCGGAACTGCGCCACGACAGGAACGCGGGGTTGAGGCTTGGCCGCTCCCAAGGGGTGCGTTCAGCCTGGAAGCGGGCCTGCCAGTCCAGCGCGACGCCGCGCCCGCTCACGCCGGCGTTCCCGCGATGGTCACCTGGGCAAAAGCATACGGGTGCTCGTCGGTCAGGGTCAGGTGGATGGTCGCGACCTGGCCGGGCGGCGTGATCGCCCGCAGCCGGGCTGCGGCGCCGCCGGTCAGCGCCAACGTCGGCTGCCCGCTCGGCAGGTTGACCACCCCCATGTCGGAATGGAACACGCCGCGGCGGAACCCGGTGCCGAGCGCCTTGGCGCACGCTTCCTTGGCCGCGAAGCGCTTGGCGTAGGTGCCGGGCTGGATGGCGGCGGTGCGCCGGGCAGCGCGTGCCCGTTCCGCCTCGGTGAACACGCGCTGCAAGAAGCGGTCGCCGAACCGGGCAATGGCGCGCTCGATCCGCCGGATGTCGCAAAGGTCGGCGCCGGTGCCCAGGATCATGCGCGCGCCCGCTCGACCTGGGTGATGCCGCCCGTGGCGCGCAGCCCGGCGATGACGGTGGACAGGTGCCGCAGGTCCCGCACGTCCACGTCGAGCAGGATCTCGCAGAAATCCTGCTGCCGGTTGACGATCTTGAGGTTGGTGACCGATCCCTCGTGCTTGGACACCGCGTTGGCCAGGCTGGCCAGCGTGCCCGGCTCGTTGGCGGCGATCACGCTGATGCGGCCGGTGTGCAGGCCGGACGCGCCATCGCCGTCCCAGCCGACGTCGATGAACCGCTCCGGCGTGGCGGCGAAGCTTTCCAGCGTTTGGCACCCCTTGGCGTGCACCGTCACGCCCTTGCCGGTGGTGACGATGCCGACGATCGGGTCCCCCGGCAGCGGATGGCAGCACCCTGCGTAGCTGACCGCCATGCCCGGCAGCAGGCCGCTCACCGCCATAGCGCCGTGCGCGGACCGGCTGGGCGCGCGCGATGGCAGCGGCGGGATCATGCGCGGCGCGCGCGGCGCCTGGCGCAGCTCCGGGTAGGCGGCGTGCACCACGTCCTTCGGCCCGGTGTTGCCGTTGCCGACGCTGACGTAGAGGTCGTCCAGGGACGCGGCCTTGAGCAGCTTGAGCGCCCCGTCCAGCACTTTTTCCGACCCGTCCACGCCTTCCTGCCGGAACGCCTTCGCCAGCGCGGCACGGCCGGAGTCGAGGTGCTGCTGCCGTTGCTGGAGTGCCACATGGCGGCGGATGCGGGCGCGGGCCTTGCCGGTGACGGCGAACCGCTCCCAGGCGGGCGAGGGCGTGCCGCCGCGGGCGGTCATGACCTCCACCTGGTCGCCGTTCTGCAGCTCCGTCCGCAGCGGCAGCAACCGGCCGTTCACCTTGGCGCCGACGCAGGTGTCCCCCACCTGGCTGTGCACGGCGTAGGCGAAGTCCACCGGCGTCGCGCCGCGCGGAAGCTGGATCAGCTGCCCCTTCGGCGTGAAGCAGAACACCTGGTCGCGGTACAGCTCCAGCTTGGTGTTCTCGAGGAAGTCCTCGCCGGTGCTGGAGTTGTCCAGGATCTCCAGCAGATCCCGCACCCATGGGAAGGTCGTGCCGTCCGCCGGGCCGGCGCCGCCCTGCTTGTAGTCCCCCTGCTTGTAACCCCCCTGCTTGTAGCCCCAATGCGCCGCGACGCCGTTGTCGGCCACCCGCTGCATCTCGGCGGTGCGGATCTGCACCTCGATCTTCTGGTTGCGCGGTTCCCGCAGCGTCACCCCGGTGTGCAGGCTCTGGTAGCCGTTGGATTTCGGGGTGGAGATGTAGTCCTTGAACCGCCCGGCGATCACCGGGTAGCTGGCGTGCACCGCGCCCAGCGCCATGTAGCAGTCCGCCCGGCTCGGCACGACGACGCGGAACGCCATGATGTCGGACAACTGCTCGAAGGCGATGTTGCGGCGCTGCATCTTCTCCCAGATGGAGAAGGCGCTTTTCTCCCGCCCGCTGACTTCCACGGCCTCCACCCCGCCGTCCTGGCACACCCGGACCAGCTCGGAGCGCACTTCCTCGATGATGTCCGCGCCCTGGCCGCGCAGGAAGTTGAGCCGGGCGTTGATCGTGTCGTAGGCTTCCTGCTCCAATTGGGCGAACGCGAGGTTCTGCAGCTCGGTCTTCACCGCGTCCATGCCGATGCGTTCGGCTAGCGGGGCGTAGATCTCCATCGTTTCCCGCGCGATGCGCTGGCGGCGCTCGGCGGACGCGACGAAGTGCAGGGTGCGCATGTTGTGCAGCCGGTCGGCCAGCTTGACCAGCAGCACGCGGATGTCCTGGCTCATCGCCAGCACCAGCTTGCGGAAGTTCTCCGCCTGCTTGTCCCGGCCGGTCTTCAGTTCCAGCTTGGTGAGCTTGGTGACGCCGTCCACCAGGCCGGCGATGGCGGGGCCGAAGCGGGCCTCGATCTCCGGCAGCTTGACGCCAGTGTCCTCCACCACGTCGTGCAGCAAGGCGGTGACGATGCTGCCGGCATCCAGGCGATAGCCGGCGAGGATGTCGGCCACGGCGACCGGGTGGGTGATGTAAGGGTCGCCATTGTCGCGCCGCTGGCCGCCATGGGCCTGCATGGCCACCACGTAGGCGGCGTCGATCAACCCGATGTCGGCCTTGGGATCGTAGGCGAGGACGCGTTCCGTCAGTTCGAACTGACGGATGATGCCGGAACGGCCCGGCCGCGCGCTGTCCGCCCCGTCCGGAGCGCGCGCGGTGAAGCTGGCGCTACGTCTGTCCATGCACCTCAGAACAGGCCCACGGGTTCAAGCTCAACGGCGGCGGCCGCCGAGTTCGGCCTCGATGGCGGCTTCCAGGTCCTCGGGGGACATCTCCTCGACGGGAAGGCTGGCCGCCTCCTCCTCGGCGGACACGTCCTGCAAGCCGAAGATGTTCTGGTCGGTCGGGATGAGGTCGAGCACCTCCTCGTCCGCCGGCTCCGGCTCCGGCGCGCGGGACAGCGACTTGATCAGGTCCTGCTCCAGCTTGGGCAGCGCGATCGTCTCTTCGGCGATCTCACGCAGGGCGACCACCGGGTTCTTGTCGTCATCGCGGTCGACGGTCAGCTCCTCGCCCCGGCTGAGGTTGCGGGCGCGTTGGGCCGCGAACAGCACCAGCTCGAAACGGTTGGGAACGCGCTGGACGCAGTCCTCGACGGTGACGCGTGCCATCGGCAAAACTCCACGGGACGTTTGGTTAGATTGACCTAGTTAGGGACTGGCCCCGTTTCTCGCAAGTGCGAGAACGCCCTGGGGCGGCAGCGCGGCGAGCAACTTCCGTGCCGAGTGGCCGAGCACCGGATGGCGCCAATGGGGCGCCACGTCCAGCAAGGGGGCAAGCACGAAGGCGCGCGTGTGCATGCGCGGGTGCGGCAGCACGGGGTCAGGTCCCGCGCGCACCAGCCCGGCCATGGCGACGATGTCCAGGTCCAGGGTGCGCGCGGCATTGGCAACGCCGCGCTCGCGTCCGTGAGCGGCCTCGATGGCTTGCAGTTCCCGCAGCAGTTCCGCCGGGTCCGCCATGCCTTCCAACTGGGCGACACCGTTGATGTAGGCCGGCTGGCCGGACGGGGGAACCGGTTCGGTCACATACCATCTGGATGCGGCGCGCAGCCTCAGCCCGGCAACGCCATCGAGCGCGGCGGCAGCCTGCTGGCAGGTTTGCAGCGCTGGCGTGCCATCCGGGGCGGGAAGGTTGGCGCCGATCGCGACGAGGATCATGCGCGCTGTTTGCATCTTTCTGCCACCCGGGTCACTCTTTATGGCCAGGAGAGTGGAGCGGAGCCATGCGCCGCACCTTTGAAGGATAACGAAGTGCTTTTTCTGCCTAACGAGCGCACCGCTCTTTTCATCGACGGGGCGAATTTGTACTCGGCGTCCCGCAACCTGGGTTTCGACGTCGATTACCGCAACATGCTGGATTTCTTCCGCGCCAAGACGCACGTCATCCGTGCCTATTACTACTCGGCCGTGCTGGACACGGAGGAGTACTCGCCCCTGAAGCCGCTGACGGACTGGCTGGCCTACAACGGCTATTCGCTGGTCACCAAGGCAGCCCGCGAGTTCACCGACGCGACGGGACGCCGCCGGGTGAAGGGCAACATGGACGTCGAGCTGGCCATCGACATGCTGGAACTGGCGCCCAAGCTGGACCACGCCGTGCTGTTCAGCGGCGACAGCGACTTCCGCCGCCTGGTGGAGGCGGTGCAGCGGCAGGGCGTGCGCGTGTCGGTGGTGTCCACCGTGCGCAGCAGCCCGCCCATGATCGGCGACGAACTGCGCCGGCAGGCCGACCAGTTCCTGGAACTGGCCGACATCGCTTCCGGCTTCACCCGTCGGCAGATGGAGCCGCGCGCCAGGATTCCGCGCCAGGCCACGGCCGAGCGGGACAGCGAGCCATCCGAGACCCTCTGACCGCGGTTCCGCCGCCCGACTGCCCGCTCTGCCCCCGCCTGGTCGCCTACCGCGCCGCCAACCAGGCCGGGCATCCCGATTGGTTCAACGCCCCCGTGCCGAGTTGGGGCGGCACGGACGCGCGCCTGCTGGTCGTCGGCATGGCGCCCGGCGTGCGCGGCGCCAACCGCACCGGGCGGCCGTTCACCGGGGACCACGCGGGCATCCTGCTCTACGGGACGCTGCTGCGGTTCGGCTTCGCCGCGGGAGAGTACCGGGCCGACCCGGCGGACGGGCTGACCCTGCGGGATTGCCGCATCGTCAACGCGGTGCGCTGCGTGCCGCCGGCCAACCTGCCGACGCCCGCGGAAACGAGGACGTGCAACCAGTTCCTGGTCGCGGAACTGCACGGGATGGAGCGGCTGCAGGTGGTGCTGGTGCTGGGCCTGCTGGCCCATGCGGCGGCCATCCGCGCGTTCGGGCTGAAGCAGAGCGCGTTCAAGTTCGGCCACGGCGCGCTGCACGCGCTGCCGAACGGCGTGACGCTGGCGGACAGCTACCACGTGTCGCGCTACAACACGAATACCGGGCGGCTGACGGAGACGATGTTCGAGGCGGTGATGGCGGAGGCGAGGCGGGTGATCGGGGCGGCGTAGCACTTCGTCACCCATCATATGGTGGGTGACGAAGTGCTAGAAACACCCCGCTACTTCAGCGCGACTTCATGGAAGTCTTGGATAATCTGCGTCTTTGCCGAGCATTATTATACCAGATTGTGCACCAGGACAGGACAGCACCGGCCAAGAAGACGATGGACAGGTATCGCGGAGTCCCCTGTGTCACAATCGCTCTCATGCCCCAGATATAGACCGGTAATACCAGCGTCGTAACGACGATCCATGGCTTTATTGGTCTTGGCGCTGTTTCTGGGACTAGCTTAACTCTCCTCGCACTATAGGAAATCTCTAATACGGTATAAACCGCTCCACTGATCATGCAGAAAATCTGTGTCCGAATCTCATCATGAATTCGAAAGCCCACGTAGATTATGAGCAGGATGGCGCAGACTCGCACCATCCAAGGCAACCACTTAAAGAGTCCTGTCTTCTGCGCGTACTTAAGCCAGTTATTCATATGTCTGGACCTTGATCTGGCCGGCAACATCGAATCCTAGTTCGCTAAACCGACCGCCCCGGAACCCGGTGCCGGAACGCCAGCGCCTCCGCCACATGCGCCCGCTGCACGTCCGGCGCCTGCGCCAGGTCCGCGACCGTCCGCGCCACCCGCAGCACCCGGGTGAAGCCGCGGGCAGACAGCCGCAGCTTCTCCGCCGCACGCTCGGCCAGCGCCCGCGCGTCCGGGTGCAGCGTGATCGTGCCCCCGTCCGCTTCCGCGTTGCTCCCGCCCCGGTCACGCTGGGCCGCGCGCGCCAGCGCCACGCGGGCCGCCACGGCGGCGCTCGACTCGCCGGGCGGCGCGCGGCTGAGCTCGGCGGGCGGGATCGGCTGCACCTGCACCGTCATGTCGATGCGGTCCAGCAAGGGGCCGCTGATGCGGTTCAGGTACTCCTCGCCGCAGCGGGGCGCCTTGCTGCACTCGCGCGCGGCATCGCCCAGGTAGCCGCAGCGGCACGGGTTCATCGCCGCCACGAGCTGGAACCGCGCCGGGTAGGTCACGTGCGCGCTGGCGCGGGAAACGGTGGTGCGGCCGGTTTCCAGCGGCGTCCGCAGCGCTTCCAGCGCCAGGCGCGGGAACTCCGGCAGCTCGTCCAGGAACAGCACGCCGCGATGCGCCAGGCTGACCTCTCCCGGCCGGGCGCGCTGGCCGCCGCCGGTCAGCGCGGCGGGGCTGGCGGAGTGGTGCGGCTCGCGGAACGGCGGGCGCTTGACCATCAGCCCGCCGGTCAGCATCCCGGCCACGGAATGCACGGTGCTCACTTCCAGCGCCTCGGCCGGGGTCAGGTCCGGCAGCAGGCCGGGCAGGCGGCTGGCCAGCATGGACTTGCCGGCGCCCGGCGGGCCGATCAGCAGCAGGTTGTGGCCGCCCGCCGCCGCGATCTCGATCGCCCGCTTGGCCGTTTCCATCCCCTTCACCTCGAGGAGGTCGGGGCCGGGAAGCGCCTCGGCCACCCCGGCGGGGGGTGGCGGGGTCAGCACCTGGGTGCCGCGGAAATGATTCACCGCGGCCAGCAGGTCCGGCAGCGCCAGCACCTCCACCTGCCCTGCCCAGGCCGCCTCGCCGCCCTGGGACGCCGGGCAGATCAGGCCCAGCCCGTGGACGGACGCGCCGATGGCGGCGGGCAGCACGCCGGCCACCGGGTTCAACGTGCCGTCCAGCGACAGCTCGCCCAGGGCGGCGTACCCGGCCAGGTCTTCCCGTGGCAGCACGTCCATCGCGGCCAGCACGCACAGGGCGATGGGCAGGTCGAAGTGGCTGCCTTCCTTCAGCAGGTCCGCCGGCGCCAGGTTGATCAGCACCCGGCGCGGCGGCAGGGCCAGGCCCATCGCGGTCAGCGCGGCGCGCACCCGCTCCCGCGCCTCGCCCACCGCCTTGTCCGGCAGGCCCACGACCAGGAAGGCGGGCAGGCCGCTGGACACCTGGACCTGCACCTCCACCGGAACCGCCTCGATGCCCGAGAAGGCGAAGGAGCGGACGCGGGCGAGGCTCAATGGTGGAAGCCGGTCAGGAAGCGTTGCAGCAGCGGGCCGAGCGTGCCGGTGTTGTAGCCGCCTTCCTGGATGAAGGCGGCGGGCAGCGCCAGCCGGCCGATCGCGGCGCCCGCGCGGGCGAAGCCCTCGGGCGAGACGGACAGGAAGTTGAGCGGCTCGTCCTGCGAAGCGTCGAAGCCCAGGCTGACCACCAGCGCGTCGGCGCCGAAACGCTCCACCGCGCGCAGGGCGGCGTCCAGGGCGGACAGCCAGCCCATGTCCCCGGTGCCGCGGGCGAGCGGGAAGTTGCGGTTGAAGCCGACCCCGGCCCCCCCGCCCAGCTCGTCCGCATGGCCGACATACCAGGGATAGTAGCCGGCCGGGTCCCCGTGCAGGGAGGTGAACAGCACGTCGTCGCGCGACCAGAAGACGCCCTGCGTGCCGTTGCCGTGATGGCTGTCGATGTCCAGCACCGCGACACGGCGCGCGCCGTGGCTGATCAGCCGCTCGACTGTCAGCGCCGCGTTGTTGAGGTAGCAGTGGCCGCCGGCGCGCGCCGGGTAGGCGTGGTGGCCCGGCGGGCGGCACAGCGCGTAGCAGTCGCGGGAGCACGCCGCCTCGTCCGCCGCGGCGACGGCGCAGGCGGCGGCTGCGGCGATGGCGGTCCAGCTTCCAGGCCCGATCGGGCAGGCGGAGTCGGCGGAGAACCACCCGGCCCGCCCGATCGTGGAGTGCGGCGGCCGGCCGCCGGTGGCCAGCATCTCCGGCGAGGCGTGGATGTTGGCGACCACCTCGGCGCCGGCGTCCTCCATCGCCGCCCATTCGTCCGCCGCCCCGGCCAGCCAATCCAGGTAGGGCGCGGGATGGACCGCCTCCAGCGCGGCCCGTTCGGCAGGGGGCGGGACGCTGATCTCAAGCCCGAGCGCAGTGCAGCCGGCCAGCAGGGCTTCGGCGCGGGCGGAGGTTTCGAAGTTGCTGCGGACCTGCCCGCGTTGCAGGAAGAATTTCGGCGCGTGCGCCAGTTGCGCCGGATCGTAGAATGCTTTCAACGTTTGGTCCTTCGTCTCGCCGGCAGGCTAGGGCGTCGGCGGCGTGAAGCCAATCGTCCGGTGTTGAGACAACCTCGTCCGGCGCCTCCGCGGCAGACGCACCTAATCTGGGATCGTCAGCCAACCCCGCCTCACGCCTGCACGGACGCTGCCCTGGCATCGAGGCGGACCGGCTGCCAAGCTGCCGGCATGAGCCAGAGCAGGAGAGCCCGCGGAACGCGGACGCTTCAGGCCTTCCTGTCCCCGCGACGCTTACACGGCCTGGCTGGCCCTAAGGTCTACGCGCGCGGGGAGAAGTGTCTCGCCGGCGACCGTGTCGAGCTGCATGAACATACGCGTGATCACGCCATGGGCGAAGTGACGGGAACACAGCCCTACCGTGTTGACCTGAAACTGACGTCAAAGGGGCTGGCCGCCGACTGCACCTGTCCAGCCATGTCGGATCACGGGTTCTGCAAACACGCCGTTGTCCTTGGTCTCGCCCCCGTCAGCGCGCCGCCGCCAACGGCTCAGGACATCGCCAAGGCACGGAAAGCCGAGCCTGATCACTTCGCTGAGACGTATCCAAACATCGCTGGCTGGATCAAGGGTGGCTGGATCGAGATCGGGCGTGATGACCACAGCACGTCCGTCGTACGAGTACTGGATGAGGGCGGACTGGTTTGGGAAGGCGGCACAAGGCACAGCTCCATGGACAAGACTCTGCGCGAGGCCGAAGACGCCATCGCGGAGTGGGCGGCAGACAACTGAGCGCTGCTCGGCGGGTGACGACTTGCCCGGCATCCATGGCCCGCGCCGAAGGGGACAGGGAATCCCAGCTCTAGAAGCAAGTCATGCGGAGCTTATCGCAGCGGCGAGACGATGTGGATTCCGGCGAAGCGGAGCACCAGCACGATCGCCAGCACGGTAACCACCGTCGCCGAAAGGCCGTAGCGCAGCGCCATGTAGCCGCGCGGCACCAGCCCGGCCGCCGCGCCCCGCGCCTCGACGGCCGTTGTGGCGACGAAGCCGAGCAGCAGCACGGCCAACCCTGCCCCCACGTTCACGGCGATCACCAGCAGAAGCGCCACCCAGCCGACCAGGGAGGGCAGCACGCCCAGTCCCAGGCGGGCCCGCTCCCCCCGTCCCGACGGGTCCGGCAGCGCAAACCCCCAATGCACCCCGCCGAGAAAGGCCAGGATCACCGCCCCGTAGGCCGCGAGCGCCAGTGCGGCACGGTCGCCGTCCGGCGTGGCCGACAGCACGCCGAAGCCAAGGAAGGGAATCAGCCCGGCAATGCCGAGCAGCAGGGCGAGGGTGGGCAGGCGCCGGTTCATGCCGCCATCCTGCCATCCCGCCGGCCAGCCGCCCACCCCGGCTTTGCCGCGGGTTGGCCGGCGGCAGTAGGGTAGGAGCCATGGGACCAAGTTTCGAGATCGGCATCGCGCTGCTGCTCATCCTCCTCAACGGCCTGTTCGCGCTGAGCGAGATGGCCATGGTGTCGGTCCGCCGCGCCCGTCTGATGGTGCTGGAGCGCAAGGGGGTGGCCGGTGCGGGCGCGGCGCTCACCTTGTCGGAGGACCCGCAGCGCTTCCTGCCCACGGTGCAGGTCGGCATGACGCTGGTCGGCATCCTGACCGGCACGTTCGGCGGCGCCCGCCTGGCGGCCCGGCTGGAGCCGGTGATCGCCCGCAGCGCCACCCTGGCGCCGTTCGCGGCGGAACTGGCGCTGCTCCTCGTGGTGCTGGCGACGACCTACTTCACGCTGGTGCTGGGCGAGCTGGTGCCCAAGGAGCTGGCGCTGCGGCAGCCGGAGGTGCTCGCCACCCGGATCGCCCGGCCCTTGCGCGGGTTGAGCCGGCTCGCGGCGCCGCTGATCTGGGTGCTCGGCGCGTCCACCGGGCTGGTGCTGCGGTTGTTCGGAACGCCGCGCGCAGGCGCGCAGGCCGTGACGGAGGAGGAGCTGAAGGCGGTCCTGGCGGAGGGCACCCAGGTCGGCGTGCTGGAAGTCGGCGAGCAGGAGATGATCGAGCGGCTGCTGCGCCTGGCGGACAAGCCCGTGCGCGCGTTGATGACGCCGCGCAACGAGATCGCGTTCATCGACCGGACGGACCCGCGGCGGGACATCGTGCAGGCGCTGCGGGCGTCGCGCCACAACCGGCTGGTGGTGTCCGACGGGTCGGTGGACAACGTGGTGGGGGTGGTGCAGACGCGGGACCTGCTGGACCAGATACTGGCCGGCGGGGACCTCTCGGTGTCCGAGGTGCTGCGGCAGCCGATGGTGGTGCCGGACACGATCAGCGCGCTGGACGCGCTGGAGCGGCTGAAGGCCGACCCGCTCGGCCTGGCGCTGGTGATGGACGAGTATGGCAGCTTCGAGGGCGTGGTGACCGCCGCCGACGTTCTGGAAGCGATCGTGGGCGACGCGAACGACACCCAGCCGGACGAGGCCGGCGGTGCGGAAAGCGTGCCGGGCAGCCTGGTGGTGGACGGGATGATGCCGGTGGACGAGCTGAAATCCCGCCTCGCTTTGCCGGACCTGCCGGCGGAAGGCAGCTATCACACGACGGCCGGGCTGCTGCTGGCGTTGCTGCGCCGGGTGCCGCGGGCGGGCGACAAGGTGGTGTTCGCCGGCTGGCTGTTCGAGGTGCAGTCGATGGACGGCCGCCGGGTGGACCGGGTGCGGGCGAGCCGGGAAGTGCTGGCGGAGGGATGATGCCGAGCCCCGGCTCCGGCGGGTTGGCCAAGGTTTGCCCGCGGCGGTAAGACTGCATCCGAAGCTCGAAGGACCGCACCCGCGCCATGCACGCCTATCGCACCCACACCTGCGACCAACTCCGCGCCAGCGACGCCGGCAGTAGCGCGCGCCTGTCCGGCTGGGTGCACAGCAAGCGGGACCATGGCGGGCTGCTGTTCATCGACCTGCGGGACCATTACGGCCTGACCCAGGTGGTGTTTCCCGCCGGCTCCCCGGTCTTTGCCGAGGCGGACGCCCTGCGGGTGGAAAGCGTCGTCACCGTCACCGGCGCCGTGGTCGCGCGCGAGCCCGGCCAGGTGAACGACAAGCTGCCGACCGGCGCGGTGGAGCTGCGGGCCGAGCGACTGGCCGTGCAGTCCGCCGCCGCCGTGCTGCCGTTCCCGGTCGCGGGCGAGGCAGCCACCGCGGAGGAGCTGCGGCTGCGCTACCGCTACCTGGACCTGCGGCGGGACAAGATCCACCGCAACATGATGCTGCGCGCCGGCGTCATCGCCACCCTGCGCCGGCAGATGATCGCCGCCGGGTTCACCGAGTTCCAGACCCCGATCCTGACCGCGTCCTCGCCCGAAGGCGCGCGGGACTTCCTGGTGCCGTCCCGCACCCATCCCGGCAAGTTCTACGCCCTGCCGCAGGCGCCGCAGCAGTTCAAGCAGTTGGCGATGGTCGCCGGGTTCGACCGGTACTTCCAGATCGCGCCTTGCTTCCGTGACGAGGCGGGGCGGGCGGACCGCTCCCCGGGCGAGTTCTACCAGCTCGACTTCGAGATGAGCTTCGTCACGCAGGAGGACGTGTTCGCCACGCTGGAGCCGGTCATCGCCGGGGTGTTCCAGGAGTTCGGCGGCGGGCGGACGGTGACGGAAGGGGCGTTCCCGCGCATCCCGTACGACACGGCGCTGCTCCAGTACGGCTCGGACAAGCCGGACCTGCGCAACCCGCTGCGCATCACGGACGTGACGGAGCACTTCGCCGGCTCCGGCTTCGGCCTGTTCGCCAAGATCGCGGCGGCCGGGGGCGCCGTGCGGGCGATCCCGGCGCCTGGGGCCGGGCCGCGTCCGCGCGGCTTCTTCGACAAGCTGAACGAATGGGCGCGGGAAAGCGGCGCCGGCGGCCTGGGCTACATCGTGTTCGAGGCCGAGGGCGGCAAAGGCCCGATCGCCAAGAACCTGGAGCCGGCGCGGGTGGAGGCGGTTCGCACCGCCTGCGGCCTGCAGCCCGGCGACGCCGTGTTCTTCGCCGCCGGCCCGAAGGACGAGGCCGCCAAGTTCAGCGGCGCCGTGCGCAACCGGATCGGGCAGGAACTGGATCTGTTCGAGAAGGACGCGTTCCGTCTCTGCTGGATCACCGACTTCCCGATGTTCGAGCGGGTCGAGGAAACGGGGCTGATCGATTTCAGCCACAACCCGTTCTCCATGCCGCAGGGCGGGCTGGAGGCGCTGAACACGCAGGACCCGCTCACGGTCAAGGCCTACCAGTACGACATCGTCTGCAACGGGGTGGAGCTGAGCAGCGGCGCCATCCGCAACCATCGGCCGGACATCATGATCCGCGCCTTCGCCATCGCGGGGTATGACGAGGCGGAGGTGGAGGCGCGGTTCGGCGGCATGCTGAGCGCGTTCCGTTACGGCGCGCCGCCGCATGGCGGTTCGGCGCCTGGCATCGACCGCATCGTGATGCTGCTAGCCGACGAGCCGAACATCCGCGAGGTCATCCTGTTCCCGCTGAACCAGCAGGGGCAGGACCTGATGATGGGCGCGCCTGCCCCGGTCCCGGCCGCGCGGCTGAAGGAGCTGTCGATCAAGCTCGACCTGCCGCCGGCGAAGCCGAAGGAGTGATTTCGGCTCCGGACGCCGCGTCCGTGCATCTGACGGAGCTGCCGGCGCGGCTCGTTCGGGCCAAGTATCGAACGGCTGCCTTTCTGCCGCCGACGGCATTCACCGTTTGTAAAAACCTGCTTGCTATGGAACAGTTCGGGTCGTTGCTGATCTGGTAGCGGGCTCGCTCCGGACCTGGCCCAGATCACGGCAACAATCATGGTGGAGTGAGAAGATGGATAAGAATGTTGCGGGCGTGATCGGCGCCGTAAGCGTCCTTGCCGCGGTAAGTCCGTCACAGGCCGCCCCGGCCGCGCTTGCAGAAGCCATGCAGGTCAACAGCTATGCCGACCTATTGAAGCCCATCCCCAACGCGCTTGCGCTGCGCCGGGCCTTTGATGAGGGCCAAGCAGCGAAGGCCGAACAGCCTTCCGCCGCTGGCGACCCCGAGGTCATGACGATCCAGTACTATCACCACCACCATCACCGGTATTACCGGCGGCGCTTCTACCACCACCATCACCATCACCACCACCACCATCGCTTCATCCCGTTCGTCCGCTGACCGGGACGCCGTTCGCCGAAGGCAGTCAGGGCTGCCTTCGTGCCCGTCATCGCTTGGACGACTTCGCCGCGCCGTGGATGCGGCGGTAGGTGCCGTCGAAGATGGTGTCGGTCGAGGATGCCCACTGCGTATCGGCGGACAGGGTGCTGCGGCTGGCGTAGATGCGTTCGGATTGCAGCTCCCGTTCGGCCGCTTCCTCTTCCGGCATCTCGATCAGGTCGAGCTTCTCGTCAGCTTGGACGACCGTCACCTGCATGAACGGCTCCCCTGGGCGGAAGACATGCGTCTGGCCGGCGGGCGGCGTCTTGAATACGACGAAGTAGATCATCGGCCACCAGTGCCGCAGCAGGGCCGGAACCGCGACCGGCACGGTCCCGGTCGTGTCCGTGTAGAAGCGCGGGTGGGTTTCGGCCTTGACGGCGTAGCCTTCCTCGACCTTCAGGTCGATCAGGCTCTGGAAGGTGTAGTAGTTCTTGCCAAAGCTGCGGAAGGGCGGCGGGCCTGAACCCTGCGGGCCACCTGCGAACATGATCCCGCCGTCCGGCGCCGAGACGTGCAGCTCCTCGTCATAAGGGTAGAACAACTCGATCCCCGCCGTCGCCGCTTCCGAGAACGGGATGCAGTGCCACGGGTGCTCGTGCGAGCCGTCCGCCCGCTTTTCCGGCTCGCCCGCCCATCCGGGAACCGAGAGCCGGGTGCGCCGCGGCTGCATCTTCGGGTTGTTCGACCGGTATTTTACCACGGGCATCGTCGTCGCGTTCTCCGTCAGCCATCGCTCGAGCGCGAGGCTGGCAGGGAGCCTAACTCAGTTCCTAAGCGCTGAAAGCACTCCTAAGCGCTGTCACCGATCGTTTCACGCCAGATTGGCGCGTCCGGCCGCGTCAGCGCCCAATAGGAGGCCCCAATCGCGGGGCCGCCCAGTTCCAGCAGCGCGAAGCCATGCGTGTCGGCGCCGTCCACCACGTCCAGCCTCAGGTCCACCTTGAGCGCGGGCGGGTCTTGCAGGCCGGGAAGCGTCTCGTGCGGGCCGGGCGCCGCCTCGACCGGGATCGCGCCGTAGCCGATGTTGCGGCCCGCGGTGATCCCCCGGTACGGCGCATAGATGCGCAGCCGGTGCTCATGGCCCCAGAACCAGGCATCGATGCGGCCCGCCTCGGCCAGCCGCGCGGAGGAAGCCATCAGGTTCGGGTTCACCGGCGAGTGCGCGGAAAGCGGGCCGACCTGCGCGTAGGCGGAGAAGGGCTGGTGATGGCTCAGGAGGATGGTGCGGCCGGGAAAGCCGCGCAGCTTGTCGGCATGCCATTCCTCCTCCGCCGGGTCGAGCTGGGTCAGCCGGGCGGCCTCGCCGAACGGGTCGCGGTCATGCAGCCCGGTGTCCGCGCCGAGGATCTGCCAGGACCGGTCCGGGCTGCGGAGGCAGAAGTAGCTGGCCGGCTGGCCGATCTCCCGCAGCAGGCCGTAGTAGCCGGCCCCGCCGCTGTACGTGTCATGGTTGCCGCAGAGCGTGAACAGTTGCGCCCCTGGCAGCGCGGCGCGCAGGGGAGCGAGGAAGTGCTGGTCGCACTCCTCCCGCGTGCCGGAGTAGTAGATGTCCCCGAGATGGATGGCGATGTCCGGTTGTTGCCGGGCCATGAGCGCCGCCACCTGCCGCGCGGTCTGCGTGCCGGTGCCCCAGTCGGAGAACAGCGCCACGCGGAGAGCCGCCTGCGGCGCCGCCACCACGAAGTCATCGAGCGCCGCATGGCGCACGTAAGGCACCGGACGCGGCTTGCCGTCCGGGCCGAGGCTTCCGGCGTAGGCGGCCAGCGTTTCGGCCCAGAGCGGGTCGCAGGACGAGAAGCGCAGCCGTTCGGCCAGCGCCTGCCGCTGCGCCGCGTCGCCACGGACGACCGCCTCCAGGTAATGCAGCCCCAACTCGGCGCAGGCTATTGACGGCACCGCGAGATTGCCCGGCGGCGCGTAGGCGCGCGTGGGATTGTGGCGGACCGCCGCCAGGTGCGCCGCGGCCGACAGCATGGGATGGTCCGCGTCGCCTCGCTGCCGGGCAAGGGCGGCGGCGGCGGATTGGAACAAGGAAAGGAACGCGTCCTGCACGGTCGGGAACGGGAGCGGCATACGATGGGGTTTACCGCCGGCGTCCGGCGATGAACATGGCGTCGCGGTGGAAGGTCACACGGCCAGCACCGTCAGGGCGGCGCATTCCGCCGCTTGTTCGGCGGCGCCCAGCACGTCCCCGGTGTAGCCGCCCACCTGCCGCCGGGCGAGCCCCGCCACAAGCAGCCCGGCAAGCCCCGCAGCGGCGGTGGCGGCCGATGCCCCCAGGCCCGTGGTGGCCGCCACCGCCAAACCTCCGGTGGCGGCCACCGCCAGGCCCGTCGCCAGCCGCCCCGCCTGGCGCTGCCCGAGCGACGCCGCCAAGCCGTCCGGGCGGGCAGGGCGCAGCAGGAGCAGCGGCAGCAGCATCGCGCCGCGGCCGAGCACGCCCGCCAGCAGCAGCGCCAGCGCCGGGCGGGGCGACAGCGACAGCGCCGTCCCGCGCAGGCCGGCGCTGAACAGCAGCGCCAACGCGCCGAAGCTGCCGATGCGGCTGTCGCGCATGATGGCGAGCTTGCGTTCGGGCGTCCGGCCGCCGCCAAACCCGTCCGCGGTGTCAGCCAATCCGTCCTCGTGCAGCCCGCCCGTGAGGAGCACGGTGATGGCGAGCGCCCATCCCGCGGCAAGCGGCTGCGGCAGCCCGGCCGCCATCGCCAGCGAGAGCACGCCCGCCCCCAAGCCGCCGGCCAGCGCCCCGGCCAGCGGGTAGGCCCACACGCAATCGCCGGGCGGTGGATGAGCGGCGGCCAGCCCGCCCACCGGCAGCCGGGTCAGCAGGGTGCAGGCGCCGACCAGCTCCGCCCATCGCCTCACGGCGCGGGACCGGCCACCGCAGCCTCGGCGAAGGTCGCCATGCCGGTATGGCAGGCCAGCGCCGCCCGCAGCAGCGGCACGGCGAGCGCGGCGCCCGACCCTTCGCCCAGCCGCATCCCGAGATCCAGCAGGGGGGGCAGGTCCAGCGCCGCCAGCAACCGGCGGTGCGCCGCTTCCGCGGACACGTGCGCCGCCAGGCAGCCATCGAGCGCGCCCGGCGCCGCGAGGGCGAGCGAGGCGGCGGCGGCGGTGCAGACGAAGCCGTCCAGCAGCACCGGCACCCCGCGCTGCCGGGCGGCCAGGACCGCGCCCGCGATCGCCGCCATCTCCCGTCCGCCCAGGCAGCGCAGCGCGTCCAGCGGCGCCTTTCCCGCGTGGCGCGCGGCGGCGGCGCGGACGACGGCCCGCTTGCGCGCCAACCCGGCCTCGTCCACGCCGGTGCCGCGCCCGGTCCAGTCTTCCCCGCCGAACAGGGCGGTGCAGAGCGCGGCGGCGGCCGTGGTGTTGCCGATGCCCATCTCGCCCAGGCACAGCAGGTCGGCGCCGTCCGCCACCGCGGCATGCCCGGCGGCGAACGCGGCGGCGAACTCGTCCGGGGCCATGGCCGGGCCGTCCACCATGTCGGCGGTGGGCTGGTCCAGATGCAGCGGGATCACCCGGAGCCGCGCGCCGGCTCCTCGCGCGAGCTGGTTGATCGCGGCGCCCCCCGCGGCGAAGTTCGCGACCATCTGCGCCGTGACCGCCGCCGGGTAGGGCGATACGCCCCGCGCCACGACGCCGTGGTTGCCGGCGAACACCACGATGTCCACGCGATCGAGCCGCGGCACCGCGCGCCCTTGCCAGCGGGCGAGCCAGGCGACGATGGCTTCCAGCCTGCCCAGGCTGCCGGGCGGCTTGGTCAGCGCGTCCTGCCGGGCAAGGGCGGCGGCGGCGGCGGCGGCGTCGCCGTCCGGCAAGACGGAAAGGGCGACGGCGATCTCGTCGAGGGTCATGGCAGCTCGGGTGCGATGGCGTGAAAGAACGAGCCGGTGACGGTGCCGCGGCGTCCTCCGGCCGGGCCGAGCGGCTCGCCACCGGCGTCCTCGACCTGCGCGTAGGGAACGTCCGTTCCCGTATCTGAAACGGTTGCGTAATGAAACTCGTGTCCGCGCAGCACGCCGCCGCCGGGCAGGGTCGCGCGGCGGTAGCCGAGATGGAGGGACCGCCGGGCGAAGCTGGTGGCGTGGTCCAGCAGCCCGGCCATGGCGTGGGTGGTCCCGTCGGCCGCCGTCAATGCCTTGCCGAGCGCCATGTAGCCGCCGCACTCGCCATGCACCGGGCGGGTGGCGGCGAAGCGGTGCAGCCCGGCGCGGAACCGCAAGGCGGCGGCGAGGGCCGGGGCGTGCAGCTCCGGATATCCGCCGGGGAGCCAGCAGCAATCGGCCTGCGCAGGCGGAGCCTCGTCGGCCAGGGGGGAGAACGGCAGCAGTTCCGCGCCGGACGCGCGCCAGGCGGCGAGAACGTGCGGGTAGGCGAAGGAGAACGCGGCGTCCCGTGCGATGGCGATGCGTTGGCCGGGCGGCGCCAGGCCCTCACCCGGAGCGGGAGGAAGAAAGGAGCCTCCTCCCGCTGGGGAAGGATTGGGCGGAATTGGCCAAGGTTCCGCGGGCGCAGGCCCGTGGAAGGCCAGTGGAGGGGAGGGTCCCCGCAGCAGCGCATCCAAATCCATGCAGCGCTCCGCCATGTCCGCCAGTTGCTCCAGGTGCGCCGGGAGCGCGGGATGCTCGCCCGCCCCCACCAGCCCCAGGTGCCGCTCCGGCAACGCGAGGGCCGCGTCCCGCGGAATGGCGCCCAGCACGGGCAGCCGCATCGCGGTCTCCACGGCGCGGCGGTGCTTGGCGCTGCCGACCCGGTTGAGCACCACGCCGCCGACCCGCACCGCCGGATCGAAGCTTGCCAACCCGTGCGCCACGGCCGCCGCGGTCTGCGCTTGGCCGGACACGTCGAGCACCAGCAGCACCGGCAAGCCCCACCGCGCCGCGAGGTCCGCAGCGCTGCCGGTGCGGCCGGGCGGGCCGGCGACGCCGTCGAACAGGCCCATCGCGCCCTCCACCACGAGCAGGTCGCCGCCCGCGCTGGCTTCCGCGAACAGGCGGTCCAGCATAGGGGGCGGCATGGCCCAACTGTCCAGGTTCACGCCGGGCGCCCCGGAAGCGGCGGCGTGGAAGGCCGGGTCGATGTAGTCGGGTCCTGCCTTGGCCGTCCGCACGGCCACCCCGCGCCGGCGCAGCGCCGCGACCAGGCCCAGCGTCACCGTGGTCTTGCCGCTGCCCGACCGCGGGGCGGCCACCAGCCAGCCGGTCATGCTATCCTGCGCCCGTGGAGAACGGCACGACCCTGCGGCGCGGCTGGACGACCGGCGCCTGCGCGGCGGCGGCGGCAAAGGCGGCCTTCACCGCGCTGCGCACCGGCGCCTTCCCTGACCCGGTGGAGATCCCGCTGCCCCGCGGCGGCCGGGCGGCGTTCGCGCTGGCGGAATGGCGGCTGGAGCCCGGCGCGGCCCAAGCGGGAATCGTCAAGGACGCCGGCGACGACCCGGACGTCACCCACGGCGCGCTGATCCGCGTCCGCGTGGCGCCAGGCGGCCCGGGCGTGGTGTTCCGCGCCGGACCTGGCGTCGGCACCGTTACCCGCGCCGGCCTGCCGGTTCCGCCCGGCGAGCCCGCCATCAACCCGGTGCCGCGCCAGATGGTGCGCGACGCGCTGGCCGAGGTCGGGACCGCCGACCTGGATGTCGAGATCGGCGTGGCGGACGGCGCCCGGCTGGCGGAGCGCACGCTGAACGGCCGGCTCGGGATCGTGGGCGGGCTGTCCATCCTGGGCACGACGGGCATCGTGGTGCCGTATTCCTGCGCCGCCTGGATCGACACCATCCACCGCGGCATCGACGTGGCGCGTGCGGCCGGGCTTGGCCACGTCGCCGGCGCCACCGGCAGCACCAGCGAGGCCGCGGTGGCCGCCCTGCACCGCCTGCCGGAGATCGCGCTGATCGAGATGGGCGATTTCGTCGGCGGCCTGCTGCGCTACCTGCGCCGGCACCCGGTCCCGCGGCTGACGGTCGCGGGGGGCGTGGCGAAGATGGCCAAGCTGGCGCAGGGACGGCTGGACCTGCACAGCAAGCGGGGCAGCGTGGACATGGCGGACCTCGCCGCCCTGGCCGGCGTGCCCGGCGTCGCCGCCGCCAACACGGTGGCGGAAGCGTTCGCCATCGCCCCCGCGCTGGGTGACGCCGTGGCCCGCGACGCCTGGCGCACTGCCGCCGCCGCGCTGGACGGCGCGCCGGTGGCGCTGGACGTGGCGGTGTTCGACCGCGAGGGACGGCTGGTGGGCAGTCACGGCCGGTAGCGCCGGCGGTAGTCGGGGCTGTACAGCGCGCTTTCGCCGAAGCCAGTCGCCCCGAGCGCCGGGCCAACCAGCAACAGGGCGGTGCGCTCCACGCCCGTGGCGTCGAGGCTGCCGAGCGTTCCGCGTATCACCCGCTCATCCGGCCAGGTCGCGCGCACCACCAGCGCGGCGGGGCAGTCCGCGCCGTAGCGGGGCAGCAGGGTGGCCAACGCGTCCGGCAGCAACGCGGCGGCGAGATGGATGGCGAGGGTGGCCCCGGTTTCCGCGTAGGCGGCGAGCTGCTCGCCAGGCGGCATGGCGGAAGCGCGGCCGGGCAGCCGGGTGAGCACCACGGTTTGCGCCACGCCGGGGACCGTCAGTTCGCGCCCGAGCACCGCGGCGGCGGCGGCAAAGGCGGGGACGCCCGGCGTGAGCGTGTAAGGGATGCCGCGGCGGCCGAGCCGGCGAAGCTGTTCGGCGAGGGCGCTGTAGAGCGAAAGGTCGCCGGAGTGCAGCCGGGCCACATCCTGCCCGGCGGCGTGGGCGGCGACGTACTCGCGCTCGATCGCGTCGAGGTCGAGCGGCGCGGTGTCGATCAGGCGGGCGCCGGGGGCGCAGTGGGCAAGCAGCTCCGGCGGGACGATGGAGCCGGCGTAGAGGCAGACGGGGCAGGTGTTGAGCAGGCGTGCGCCCCGCAGGGTGATGAGGTCGGCCGCGCCCGGGCCGGCGCCGATGAAATGGACGGTCATGGGTGCCTCGCGACCGCGCACGTCGCCCAGCCATTGGCCACGCGCGCCCGCAGCAGCGTGCCGCCCCCGGCCAACGCCGCCGCTTCCGCGACCGACGCGTGCCCGGTCACCCTCGCCGCCACCGCCGAGCGGGTCGGGCACAGCGCCCCCACCGCCCGCAGGGCCGCGTCGTCCACGAAGCGCAGCGGCAGTTCCAGGATGCGCGCCGCTTCCAGCAGCCCGGCCTCCTCCCGCTTCCAGTCCGGCGCCGCGAGCGCGCCCGCCCCGCCGGACTGCCGGACCAGCGCCACGATCTCCGCCGCGGGACAGCCCCGGCGGCAGCCGATCCCGGCCACGATCACGGCCGGGTCGCCGACCATTGCGTCACCGTCATCGCCGGGCGGAACGCGTGCAGGGGGCCGACCATGTCCAGCCGTTCCAGCGACACCCGCAGCAAGGTGCCGCCGAAGCGTTCGCGGGCGGCCAGCAGCGCGGCCTCCGTCTCCACTGTCACCGCGTTGGCCACGATGCGCCCGTCCGGCGGCAGCGCGGCCCAGGCGGCGTCGATGGCGCCGGGCCGGTGCGCCCCGCCGCCCAGGAACACCGCGTCCGGCGCCGGCAGGCCGGCCAGCGCAGCCGGCGCGGCGCCTTCCACGACGTGAAGGGACGGCACGCCCAGCGCCTCGGCGTTGCGGCGGATGCGGGCGGCGCGGGCCGGGTCGGGCTCGATCGACACGGCGCGGTTGTGCGGGTGGCGCAGCATCCACTCGATCCCGATCGACCCGGCGCCGCCGCCCACGTCCCACAGCATCTCGCCCCGCCGCGGCGCCAGGGTGGACAGGGTGACTGCCCGCATCTCCCGCCGGGTGAGCTGGCCGTCATGGGCGAACAGCGCGTCCGGCAGGCCGGTGGCGAGGTGCTGCGCGACCGGGCCGGCGACGGCGATGGCCACCGTGTTCAGCGCGTGGATGCCGGCCAGGTCGAACCCGTCCGCGGTGGCGTGGCGAATGCGCTCGGCCGCGCCGCCCATCGCTTCCAGCACGGTCAGCGCCGACGCGCCGAGCCCCCGGTCCCGCAGCAGGGCGGCGAGGGCGGCGGGGGTTTCCGCATCGGCGGACAGCACGAGCAGCCGTGCGCCAGGCTGCAAGTGGGGGACGGTGGCGGCGAGCGGACGGCCGCAGGCCGACAGCTCGGCCACGTCGGCTGCCGCCCAGCCCAGCCGCGCCCGGGCCAGCGCGAAGGCGGACGGCGCGGGATGGACGTCCATCTCCGTCGCGGGCACCAGCCCGGCCAGGGTGGCGCCGATGCCGAAGCAGAACGGGTCCCCCGAGGCGAGCACGGCGACCGGCTGCCCGCGCCGGGCGAGGATGGCGGGGAAGGCGGCCTCCAGCGGGCTCGGCCAAGGCAGGCGCTCGCCGCGGATCGCGCCGTCCGCCAGCCCCAGGTGGCGGCGCCCGCCCACCACCAGCGCCGCGCGCTCGACGGCGGCACGGGCGGCGGGCGGCAGATGGCCGTCCTCGCCGATGCCCACGATGGCGAGCCAGCGGCCGGTCATGCCACAACGGCCGCATGCGCGTTCTGATCCTGGGCGGGACCACCGAGGCCACCGCCATCGCCCGCGCGCTGGCCGGGGATGCACGGTTCCAGCCCGTGCTGTCGCTGGCCGGGCGCACGCGGGCGCCGGCGGCCCCGCCGATCCCGTGGCGCGTCGGCGGCTTCGGCGGGGCGGCGGGGCTGGCGGCCTACGTCCGGGACGAGGGGATCGCGGCGTTGATCGACGCCACGCATCCGTTCGCCGTCCGCATGAAGGCCAACGCCGCGCACGCCCCCGTGCCGCGCGTCGTGGTGCTGCGGCCGGCCTGGACCCCGCAGCCCGGCGATCGCTGGACGGTCGTGCCGCGCGTGGCGGACGCCCCCGCGGCACTCGGCGGAAGGCCGCGCCGAGTGTTCCTGACCGTCGGGCAGGGCGATCTGGCGCTGTTCCGCGGGCCGCACCGCTACCTGGTCCGCAGCGTGGACCCGCCGGACGATGCGCCGCCCGGCGCGGTGCTGCTGGCCGCACGCGGGCCGTTCACGGAAGCGGATGACCGCGCGCTGATGGTGGCGCACGGGATCGACACGCTGGTGACCAAGAACTCCGGCGGCTCGGCCGTCGCGGGCAAGCTCGCGGCGGCGCGCGGGCTGGGCGTGCGGGTGGTGATGGTCGCCCGGCCGTTGCCGCCCGAGGGGCTGCCCGGGGGCTTGTTCGGGGGACCAGTGGTGCCGGACGCGGCCGGGGCGCTCGCCTGGCTGCACGCTCAGGCCGCGCTGCGGGGCGTGTAGAGCCATCGCCCCACCCGGCGCGTGGCCGCGGAACCGACCAGCACCAGCGTCCGCATGTCGGCCCGCGCTGGGTCGGCATCCGCCAGGGTGGTGGTGTCGACCCGCTCGCCGGGCCGGCTGACGGCCGTGGCGAAGGCCACCGCGGTGGCGCCGGGCAGCACGGCGCGCAGGGCGTCGAAGGCGGCGCCGAGCTGCCAGGGCCGGGCGCGGGACAGCGGGTTGTACAGCGCCAGCACGAACCCGGCGCCGGCCGCCGCGCGCAGCCGGTCCAGCACGGTCGGCCAGGGCTTGAGGTTGTCCGACAAGGAGATGGCGCAGAAATCATGCCCCAGCGGCGCGCCGAGCCTCGCCGCGGCGGCCAGCAGGGCGGAGATGCCCGGCACCACCGCGATGTCCAGCGCGGCGAAGGCCGCGTCCGCCTCCACCGCCTCGAACACCGCCGCCGCCATGCCGAACACGCCCGGGTCCCCGCCGGACACGACGGCGACCCGGCGCCCGGATGCGGCGAGTGCCAGGGCATGGCGGGCGCGGTCCAGCTCCACCCGGTTGTCCGAAGGGTGGCGCGCTTGTCCTGGGCGGCAAGGCACGCGGCCGAGGTAGGGGCCGTAGCCGACCAGGTCCGTCGCGTCCGCCAGCACGTCCGCGGCGGCGGGAGGAAGCAGCGCCGGGTCACCGGGGCCGAGGCCGACCACGCGGAGCCACCCGCTCACCGGGGACGCTGCCGGCCGGGCACGAGCACGAGGGAGAAGTACGGCGCCGGCCCGTCCGGCACGCTTTCGAGCGGCGCGATGCGTTCGTCCGGCATGGTGCCGCGCTCGACGTACAGGGCGTGCCCGGCCCGCCCCGCTTCCGCCAGCGCCGCGCGGATCTTGGGCAGGTTGCGGCCCACCTTCATGATCACCGCGGCGTCCGTGTCCCGCAGCCGGGCGAGCAGGGTGGCCGCCGGCAGCGTGCCGGGCAGCACCGTGAGGATGTCGTCCCCGTGCGTCATCGGCATGTCCGCCCGCGCCCAGGCGCCGGACATCCCCGTCACCCCGGGGACGACTTCGTGGGGGTAGCGCGTGCGGAGATGATCGAACACGTACATGGCGGAACCGTAGAAGAATGGGTCCCCCTCGCACAGCAGCGCCACGGACACGCCCGCATCCAGGCGGCTGGCCATGCTGGCGGCGGCGGCGCGGTAGAACGCGGCCATCCCCGGGGCGTAGCGCGGGTCGGTGACCGCGATCTCCGTCGTGAACGGGTACTCGAACCGCAGCAGCTCCGCGCCCGGCCGCAAATGGCTGGCGGCGATGGCATGGGCGTGGCTCGGACGGCCGCGCTTGGCGAAGAAGGCGTGCGCGGGGGCCGCGCCCAGGATGCGGGCGGCCTTCAAGGTCAGCAGCTCCGGGTCGCCGGGGCCGACGCCGACGCTGTAGAGCGTTCCGGTCATTCGGCGTCGCTGGCCAGGGCGTTGACCGCGGCCACCGCCATGGCGCTGCCGCCGCGGCGGCCCGGCAGCACCAAGCAGGGCGCCCGGCCGTGCTGCCACAGCGCGTCCTTGGATTCCGCGGCGCCGACGAAGCCGACAGGCAGGCCGATGACCGCCGCCGGGACGGGGGCGCCGGCGTCCAGCATGTCCAGCAGGTGGAACAGGGCGGTCGGCGCGTTGCCGATCGCCACCACCGCGCCGCCAAGCCGCTCCCGCCACAGTTCGAGCGCCGCCGCCGAGCGGGTGTTGCCGATGCGGCGGGCGTGGGCGGCGGTGCCGGGGTCGTCCAGCGTGCAGACCACCTCGTTGCCGGCGGGCAGGCGGGCGCGGGTGATGCCGTGCGCGACCATCTTGGCGTCGCACAGGATGGGGGCGCCGGCGCGCAGGGCGGCGCGGGCGGCGTCCGTGAAGGCCGGGGAGAAACGGAGCGCCGGGGCCACGGCGACGTCACCCGCCGCGTGGACGATGCGGACGGCGACCCGCGCCTCGTCCGCCGAGAAGCCTGACAGGTCCGCCTCGGCGCGGATGATGGCGAAGGAGCGCGCGTAGATGGCGGCGCCGTCGCGGATGTAGTCGCGGGTCACAGGGCGGCGGCCTGTTCGAGCGTCAAGCCGCGCGCGTCCGGCGGGTCGCCGGCGCGGCCGTGGCGGATGAGGTCGTAGCGCCCGTCGCGGCCGACCAGGGTGCGCGCGGCGCCGGGGTGGGCGCAGCCCTTGGCGCAGCCGGACACGTGGACGCCGCCGTAGCCGAGTGCCTCCAGCCGGGCGGCGTCCGCGCGGGCCGGCACGCTGGCGCTGGCGCAGGCGGGCGCGCCGGGGCAGGCGATGACGGTGCTGGGGCGCTCGAAGCCGGGAACCGGGACGGGGGAGGAAAAGGCGCGCCACGGCGTGGTGCGGAGTTCGGGGGCGAGGCCGGCCAGGCGGGCGAGGGTGGCGGCGTCGGTTTGGCCGAAGCGCAGGTGGAGGAGGTGCCCGCTGCCCTCACCCAGCCCTCTCCCGAGGGGAGAGGGCTTCTTGAACTCCCTTTTCCCTTGAAAGAGGGTTGGGGTGAGGGACCGGCGGCGCAACCAATCTCGAACCGCCGCCACGCTCTCGAACGCTTCCCCGTCGACCCGCACCAGCCCACCATCCACCACCACGCAGAACTTCGCCGGCAGCCCTCCCGTCTCCGCCAGCAGTGCCTCCGCTTCCGCGACCAGCACGTCATCGCAGGGCGGCGCCGTGATCACGTTGCGCCGCGCTTCCCGCACCGGATCGGGGTCCGCCAGCCCGGCTGCCACGGCCGCCCGCGCGAAGCCGGGGGCGTCCCGCACCCCGCGCACCTGCAAGTTGCCGCGGCCCGTCAGCTCCACCACGCCGTTGCCGTAGGCCGCGACCGCTTCCGCCAGCGCCCGCAGCGCCGCGGCCGGCAAGCGTCCGCCGAACGGCTTGACCCGGGCCAGCAACCCGTCGCCGGACGGCATCGGCGCGTGCACGGTCGGGCACCAGCCCCGAATCATGCCGCCACCGAGTTGCGCCGGGGATGCCACAGCCCGGCGTCCCGCATCGCGGCGAATTGGGCGGCGACCGCGGCATAGGCGTCCGGATTCTCCCGCCGCAGGAACGCCTCCACCGCAGGCGTGCCGAGCGTCGCGTCGTGCAGCAGGTCGAACTGGCGGTCGAACCGGTCCGGCAGGGTGGCGGCGAACGCGGCCAGGGCCTCGGCGGCGCGGGCGATCTCGGCGGCGCCCGCGTAGCCGTGGCGCATCATCCCGGCCAGCCAGGCGGGGTTGGCGGCGCGGCCCCGCACGGCGCGGCCCACCTGCTCCGCCACCGTCCGGATACGGCCGTCGTCGTGGTACAGCGCCGGCTCCGCGCCGAGCCTCGCGGCCCCGGCGGCGAAGCCGCCCAGGTGCGCCGCGTACTCCGGCCCGTCCAGCAGATCGGTCCCGGCGTGGTCCTGCACATGGAGGAAGGCGTCCGCGCCCCGCACCCGGGCGGCCAGCGCGGCGGGATCGGCCACACCGTCCCCGTCCGCGCCGAACCGGGCGGCGGAGGCGGCGAGCCAGTCGGTTCCAGCGCCGTACTGTCCCGGCGCCGGGCCGAACACCCGCGCCCCGGGACGGCCGGCGAGCGGGTTCCAATCGGCCGCCTCGTCGCGCGCCGCGACGGCGGCGGCGGCGGCGTCGAACAGGGTCACCTGGGCCGCGAACGCGTCCCGGAACAGGCCGGAGATGCGCAGCGTCACGTCCACCCGCGGCCGGTCCATCTCGGCCAACGGCGTGACGGTGAAGCCGTTGACCCGGGCGGACCCGGCATCCCACGCCGGCCGCACGCCCAGCAGCAGCAGCGCGAGGGCGATGTCCTGCCCGCCGGTCCGCATCGCCGCCGTGCCCCACACGTTCAGCACCACCGAGCGCGGCCAATCGCCGTGGTCCTGCCGGTGGCGGCGCAGCAGGTCGGCGGCCGTGCGCTCCGCCAGGGTCACGGCCGAGCGGGTCGGCAGGGTGCGGGGGTCCACCCCGGCCAGGTTGCGCCCGGTCGGCAGCACGTCCGCCCGCCCGGCGGACGGCGCCCCCGCCGGGCCGGGCGGGACGAAGCGGCCACCGAGCGCGGCGAGCAGGGCGGCGCGCTCGGCCGCGGCGCAGCGTTCCGCACCGGGCGGGAGCAGGGCGAGGCGCTCCGGATCGGGCTGCGTGCCGTACACGTGCAGGCCGTCGCGGATCTGCAACTCCTTGACGTCGCACAGGTAGGCGTCCAGCCGGGCGAGCGCGTCATCCTCCGGGGTGCCGGGCGTGGCGCCGCTCTCGTCCAGCAGCCCGGCGGAAGCGGCGCGGTCCAGGATGGCGGAACGGAGCAGGGCGGTGCGCCCGCGGTCCATGCCGTCGGCGGCGGCGTACTCGTCGATCATCTGCTCCAGTTGCGCCGCTTCGCCGCCCAGGCCGGCCGGGCGGAGCGGCGGGGTGAGGTGGCCGATCGTGACCGCGCCCAGCCGGCGCTTGGCGGCGGCCGCCTCACCGGGGTTGTTGACGATGAACGGGTAGATCACCGGCAGCCCGCCCACGAGCGCGCGCGGCCAGCACGCGGCGGACAGCGCCGCCGCCTTGCCCGGCAGCCATTCCAGCGAGCCGTGCGTGCCGAGGTGCACGAGCGCATCGGCCGCGAGCGAGAGGTAGAACGCGATGAAGCCGTGCCGGGGCGGCCGGTCCGGGTCATGGTAGGCAGCGCGGCGGTCGCCAGCGCCGCCCCGGTCCGGCTGGATGAACGCCCCGACGTGGCCGAGGCGGAGCTGGCGCGCCGTGAAGTGCCCGTCCACGACGCCCGGGTCCCCGGCCGGGTCGCCCCAGGCGGCGAGGGCCGCCTCCTGCAACGCCGCGGGAAGGGCGGCGAACCGGCGGCGGTACTCCGCCACGGACAGCAACGGCGTGGCGGGGGCGTGGCATAGGGACGCGGTCGCGTCAGCCGCCGCGATCGGGGTGACGGCGTAGCCGTCGCCCGCCAGCAGGGCCGTGATCGCGGCCAGGCTGGCGAAGCCGTCCAACCCCACGGCGTGGCCGCGTTGCCCGCCGGCGCCGGGATAGTCGCTGAGCACGATCGCCACGCGGCGCTCCGCCACCGGGGTTGCGCGCAGCCGGGCCCACCCCGCGGCGCGGTCGGCGGCGAGTGCGACGCCGTCCGGGTCGGGGACATGGACGCTGCGGCCGTCGCGTTCGGCCTTGAAGGAGATGGCGGTGGTGAGCAGGCGGCCGTCCAGCTCGGGCAACACCACCTGCATGGCGAGGTCGGCGGGGGTGAGGCCGCGGGTGGAAGCCTGCCACGCCTCCCGGGCGGCGCCGGCGAGGATGAGTTGGAGCACGGGGGCGCCGGGAGAATCGAGGGGGGAGGCCTCCTGCGTGGCCCCGCCGACGCGCGCCGAGAACCCGGTGGCGTTCAGCACCACCATAGGCCGCCACGCCGCCAGCGTCCGCGCCACGAACGCCGCCGTCTCGGGCGCCTTCAGGCTGCCGGCATGGATCGCGCCCACCGCCAGGCCCCGCGCCCGCAACGCCGCCGTCAACGCGGCCACGGGGGCGACATCCTCCGACAGCAGGTGGGAGCGGTAGAACACCACCGCCGCCAAAGGCCTTTCGTCCAGGTCGAGCAGGTGCACGCCGTGCTGCGGCAGCGCCTCCGCCTCGCCGCCCTCGTCCGGCGACAGCCCGGCAAGGTGCGCCATGAAGGCCAGCGCCCGCGCCATGTTGGCCCGCCCGCCATGCCGGAAACAGGCATCGAGCCGCCGGTACGCCTCGGCGCCGACGGTGGACAGCGCCCGGAGCGCCGGGTCGTCCCGGCCGTCGCCAGGCAGCACGGCGAGCGGGATCGCGCGGGCCTGGCACAGCGCCGCAACCTCCTCCGCGCCGTAGCGCCAGTAGTCCAGGCCGCCCAGCAGGCGGATCACCACGCACCGGGCGTGGGCCACGGTCTGTTCCCCGTAGAGATCCACCGAGAGCGGGTGCCGCAACCGGCCCAGCGACGCCAAGCGCAGGCTCGGATGGCCCCGATGGGCAGTGTCCAACGCGGTCAGGTCGGCGTCGGAGAAGGAGAGCACCAGGAGGTCCGCGGGCGCATGGGCGAGGTCCACCGCCGGCGCGGCCTCGTCCAGGGAGCGCGTTTCGCGCACCAGCAGGTGCATCAGGCGGCCCAGGTGGCGGCGGTGATGGCGGCGGTGATGGCGGCCTGGTCCAGGCCCGCTTGGCCGATCACGACCAAGTGGCCCGCCCGTGCCTCGCCAGGCGCCCAGGGGCGGTCGAAGTGCTGGCGGAACCGCGTGCCCACGCCCTGGACCGCCAGCCGCATCGGCCGTCCGGCCACCGGGACGAAGCCCTTGATGCGGAGCACGTCGTGGGCGCCCGCGATCTCCGCCAGGCGCCGCAGCAGCGCGTCCGGCGCCGCCACCTCCGCCACCGGCACGGCGAAGCTGGTGAAGTCGTCGTGCTCGTGCTCGCCGCCTGCCGCATCGTGGCAGGAAGGGCGTGCCGTGAGGTCGTCCTCCGCTGCGGCGTCCAGCCCGAGCAAGACGGACAGGTCCACCCGGCCTTCCGTGGCGCTGACCAGCGCGGCCGGGCGGGGCAGGCTGGCCGCGACCTGCGCGCGCAGCCGGGCGAGGGCCGGCGCGTCCAGCAGGTCCGCCTTGTTCAGCACCACCAGGTCGGCGGCGGCGACTTGGTCCCCGTACACCTCGGCCAGCGGGTTGTCGTGGTCCAGCGTGCTGTCCGCCGCGCGCTGGGCGGCGACGGCGGCCGGATCGTCGGCGAAGCGTCCGGCGGCCACGGCGGGGCCGTCCACCACCGCGATCACGCCATCCACCGTCACGCGGGACCGCACGCCGGGCCAGCCGAACGCCTTGAGCAGCGGCTTCGGCAAGGCCAGGCCGGACGTCTCGATCAGGATGTGCTCCGGCGGCTCCGGGCGGCTGAGCAGGGCCTCCATCGCGGGCAGGAACTCGTCCGCCACGGTGCAGCACAGGCAGCCATTGGCCAGTTCCACGATATCCACGTCCTCGCAGCCTGGGATGCCGCAGGACCGCAACGTGTCGCCGTCGATGCCGAGCGAGCCGAACTCGTTCACCAGCACGGCGATGCGCCGTCCGCCCGCGTGGGCCAGGACGTGGCGCACCAGCGTGGTCTTGCCGGCGCCCAGGAAGCCGGTGACGACCGTGCAGGGGATCTTCACGCCGGCAGCCGTCCCATCACCATGCGGGCCAGCGACGGCGCGCGGCGGGACGGCAGCACCGTGCCGGTCGGGTGGGCGGCGTAGATCCGCGCATAGTCCAGCAGGTCCCCGCTCAGCTCCGGTTGCAGCCGGCCGAGCAGGTAGGTCCACTTGCCGGGCATGGAGATCGCCGCTGCGCAGCCGTCGGAGCACACGGACAGGCACGCCACCTCGCGCAGCTCGACATTGGCCGCGGCCGGATGGGCGAGCAGGGCGGCGTGCATGTGCCGGCCGGGCGGGGTCTCGCCCTCCACCAAGGGTTTGCCGGCGCGGCAGGTGACGCAGACATGCAGGACAGGGGTGGTCACGCGGCAAACGCTCCGTGCTCAAGCACGGGTGCCCATCGCCGGCAGGGCACGGCGCCCCGGCGGTCGGACTGCGAACAGTCCGCCAACCCCGGTGCACCCCGCCCGGCGTCGCAATGGTCGTCTCCCGGCAACGGCGCCGGTGATGGCAGGTCTCCTGGCTCGCGGATCAGGCGCGGCGGCGGCGGCCTTCCCGGGCAAGGGTGCCCAGTGGCATGTGCCGTCACCGCTCTCCGCTCACAGTTGCGGGGGCAGCCGCGGCGTTGCACCGCGTTCCCTTTTCACCCTCCGGCTGGAGGGACCATCACCGCCCGTGTATGACCGGGCGCGTGGCAGGTCAAATCATCTTCGTGCTGGGCGGCGCGCGGTCCGGCAAGAGCCGGCACGCGGAAGCGCTGATGGAGGCGGAGCCGCCGCCCTGGCGCTACGTCGCGACCGCGCAGGCGTTCGACGCGGAGATGGTCGAGCGGATCGCCGTTCACCGCGCCCGGCGGGACGCGCGGTGGACCACCACCGAAGCGCCGCTGGACCTTGCCGGGGCGCTCGGCTGCCCGGCGCCGGTGCTGGTGGACTGCCTGACGCTGTGGGTGAGCAACCTGCTGCTGGCGGATCGCCTGCCGGACTGGCCGGCGCTGCTGGCGGCGCTGGACGCCCGGCGCCATCTGACCGTGCTGGTGTCCAACGAGGTCGGGCTGGGGATCGTGCCGGACAACGCGCTGGTGCGGCGGTTCCGTGACGCCGCGGGCGTGCTGCACGGGCAGGTGGCGGCGCGGGCGAACCGGGTGGTGCTGACCGTGGCCGGCATTCCGGTGGCGGTGAAATGAGCGAGGCGGCCATGAGCGAAGCGAATCGGCACCGCGAGAAGATGGCCCGGCGCAAGGCGGTGCAGGACGCCGAGGTCGCCGGCAAGACGACGGTCGAGAAAGGCTTGCTGATGGTCCATACCGGGCCGGGCAAGGGCAAGACCACCGCCGCGTTCGGCCTCGCCCTGCGCATGCTGGGCCGGGGCCGGCCGGTGGGCGTGGTGCAGTGGATCAAGGGCGCCTGGACCACCGGGGAGCGCGCGGCGTTCGAGCGGTTCGGCGATGCCGTGGAATGGCACACCATGGGCGAGGGCTTCACCTGGGACACGCAGGACCGCGCGCGCGACGTGGCGGCGGCGGAGCGCGCCTGGGCGCAGGCGGTGGCGATGATGGCGCGGCCCGGGCTGGGCTTGCTGGTGCTGGACGAGCTGAGCATCGCGCTGCGGTACGACTACCTGGATCTGCACGCCGTGCTGGCGGGGCTGGCCGCGCGTCCGGCGGGGCTGCACGTGGTGGTGACCGGGCGCAACGCGAAGCCGGCGCTGCTGGAAGCGGCGGACCTCGTGACGGAGATGACGGCCGCCAAGCACCATTTCGCCGCCGGGGTGAAGGCGCAGGAAGGGATCGAGTTCTGAATGCGTCATCCGGGGCCGCAAATGTAAGGGTCTGGTTGACACGCTGACACCCTGAGCCTTACACTTTGACCGTGATCGCGAGCATTCGCAGCAAGGCGCTCAAGCAGTTCTGGACCAAAGGCGATGCGAGCGGCATCAAGCCGGAATGGCGGGCCAAGGTTGGCATCGTGCTGAACGCGCTGAACCTGAGCATCGTGCCGGAAGATCTCGACCTGCCCGGCTTCGGTTTTCACGCGCTGACCGGCAACCGCGCCGGGGATTATGCCATCACCGTCTCCCGCAACTGGCGCATCACGTTCGGCTGGTCCGGCGAGGACGCGGTGAACGTCGATCTGGAGGACTACCATGGAAGATAAGGCAAGCCGCCATCCATCGATCATGCCCACTCATCCAGGCGAGATGCTTGAAGCCGTCGTCATCCCTGCCACCGGCAAGAGCAAGGCGGAGATCGCGCGCTTGCTCGGCATTTCGCGCCAGACGCTTTACGACATCCTGGGGCAGAAGCAGGCGGTCACGCCTGCCATCGCGGTCAAACTCGGCAAGCTGTTCGGCAACGGGGCCGGTTTGTGGTTGCGGATGCAAGCGGCCCACGACCTATGGCACGCCGAGCGGGAGGTGGACGTGTCCGGCATCGAGACGCTGGCGGCGGTGTAGGTTCTATTTGGCGACGGTTGGTGGCATGCTGTGAGTATAACCTGTCATGGCCTGCATCGCGCCGAACCTTACAAACCAGTGCAAGGCACCTGTCAGCGAGGGCTAGGGCAATGGCGATAGAACTGTCGGGCTTGGACAGTCTTCTGGGTAGTGTTTTTGTTACTGTCGTTGTCAACTTTCTGTCTTACCTAGGCACGCGTAGAAATATCAGATCACAAGAGCGCGTGGCTGATTTGAGGATTAAGGGTGATCTTCGACTGCAAGCTCAGCG
>CAXTLC010000011.1:0-72274 GCA_964245075.1 uncultured Acetobacteraceae bacterium | reverse complement strand
GCCGCTCGCGGCTACGAAGAACCCACCCAGGTCCAATCCGCCGTGCTCGCCCCGGAGGCGGAGGGGCGGGACCTGCTGGTGTCCGCGCGCACCGGGTCGGGCAAGACGGTCGCGTTCGGCCTCGCCGCCGCCCCCACCCTGATGCCCGGTGGCGAGCTGCCGCCGCCCGGCGCCCCCATCGCCCTCGCCATCGCCCCCACGCGGGAACTGGCGTTGCAGGTGCAGGCGGAGCTGGCCTGGCTGTATGCCGGCGCGCGGATCGCGTCCTGCGTCGGCGGCATGGACATCAGGCGGGAAGCCCGGGCGCTGTCCGCCGGGTGCCACGTGGTGGTGGGCACGCCGGGCCGGCTCGGCGACCACCTGCGCCGCGGCAACCTCGACCTGTCCCACCTGCGCGTCGTGGTGCTGGACGAGGCCGACGAGATGCTGGACCTGGGCTTCCAGGAGGAGCTGGAGTTCATCCTGACCGCGGCGCCCGCCGAACGCCGCACCCTGATGTTCTCCGCCACCATCCCGCACGACATCGCCGCCCTGGCCCGGCGCTACCAGCGGGACGCGCTGCGCATCGACACGGTGGACCGCGCGCAGCCCCATGCCGACATCGAGTACCGCGCCATCGCCACGCCCGCGCACGAGACGGGGGCGGCGCTGGTCAACATCCTGCGCTGGTACGAGGCGCCGGGCGCGCTGGTGTTCTGCGCCACCCGCGAGGGCACCAAGCGGTTGCACATGGCGTTGGCGGAACGCGGGTTCGCCGCCGTCATGCTGTCCGGCGAGCTCAGCCAGCATGACCGCACGGCCGCCCTGGACGCGCTGCGGTCCGGCCGCGCCCGGGTCGGCGTGTGCACGGACGTGGCGGCGCGCGGGATCGACCTGCCGGAGCTGGACCTGGTGGTGCATGCCGACCTGCCGACCAACCCGGAAACGCTGCTGCACCGCAGCGGGCGCACGGGCCGGGCTGGGCGCAAGGGCGTGTGCGCGCTCATCGTGCCCTACCCCAAGCGCCGCCGGGCGGAGCAGGTGCTGAACGCCGCCCGCGTGCACGCCGCTTGGTCCGCCGCCCCCGGGCCGGACGAGATCCGCGCCCGTGACCGCGAGCGCCTGCTGCAAGACCCGATGTTCGCCGTGCCCGAAGGCGCCGAGCGGGAGGAAGCCGAGGCGCTGCTGGCCGGGCATGACCCGCTCGCCGTGGCCGCCGCCCTGCTCCGCCTGCACGGCGCCCGGCTGCCGCCGCCGGAGGCGGTCACCGCCACCGTCGTCGCCGAACCAGCACGCCCCCATGCGCCATCCGCGCCGGGCGACTTCGTGCAGTTCCGCGTGGCCGTCGGCCGGCGGGACGGGGCGGACCCGAAATGGCTGGTGCCGCTGATCTGCCGGCTGGGCGGCGTGACCAAGCGGGAGATCGGCGCGATCCGGGTGTTCGACACCGACACGCGCTTCGAGATCGCCCGCGCCGCCAGCGGCGCCTTCGCCGCGTCCACCGCCAACGCGTCGGCGGGCGAGCCGCGCATCACCCAGGCGGGCGACGGCCCCATGCCGGCGCGGCCGCGCCTATCTTACTCCAAGCCGGGCGGCAAGCCGGGACGGCCGCACGCGGCGCGGGCGAGGGCGCATCAGTCCGGCTGACGGCTTGGCATGGCATTTGCTGGCTTGTTGGCAGGCAAACTGCCGCTAGGCTTCGTCATGCCAGCCATGCGCTGGACGATGGCCATCAAGGGTTGGGTGAGTAGATGAAGCGACGCGATTTCCTGTCCGCCTCCGCCGGGCTGGCCGCAGGCACGCTGGCGGCCCCGCGGCTGTCCCTGGCGCAGGATGCCAAAGTGCTGCGCTTCGTCCCGCAAGCCAACCTGTCCAGCCTGGATACCGTTGCCGGCACCCAGTATGTCGTCCGCAACGCCGCCATGCTGGTGTGGGACACGCTCTACGGCGTCACCAGCAAGCTGGAACCGAAGCCGCAGATGGCGGAAAGCGCCGAGCCGAGCGAGGACGGCCTGGTTTGGACCATCAAGCTGCGGCCCAGGCTCTTCTTCCACGACGGCGAGCCCGTGCTGCCGAAGGACGTCATCGCCAGCCTCAAGCGCTGGATGGTGCGCGATCCGATGGGCCAGGTCATCGCCGCGCAACTGGAGGGCATGGACGGCCCGGATGACCGCACGGTCCGCATCCGGATGAACAAGCCGTTCGCCAAGATGCTGTTCGCGATCGGCAAGACCAACGCGCCGATGGCCGTGATCATGCCGGAGCGCATCGCCGCGACCGACCCGTTCAAGCTGATCACCGAGTTCGTCGGCTCCGGCCCGATGTCCTTCGCCAAGGACGAATGGGTGCCGGGCAGCGTCGCCGTGTTCAAGAAGTTCGACCGCTACTCGGCGCGCGACGAACCCTCCGACTGGTCCGCCGGCGGCAAGCGGATGTTCTTTGACCGCATCGAGTGGCGCATCATCCCGGATGCGGCCACCGCCGCCGGCGCGTTGCAGAACGGCGAGGTGGATTGGTGGGAGAACCCGATCTCCGACCTGGTGCCGCTGTTGAAGCGCTCCTCCAACCTGGCCGTGGACATCGCGGACCCGCTCGGCAACATCGGCGACATGCGGTTCAACCACCTCAACCCGCCGTTCAACGACGTGCGCGCCCGCCGCGCGGTCATGATGGCGCTGGACCAGGAGGATTTCATGCGCGCCGTCGTGGGGGACGACGAGGCGCTGTGGAAGCGGTGCCCGTCCTACTTCACGCCCGGCACCCCCGCCTACACGGCGCAGGGCGGCGAAGTCCTGCAAGGCGCGCGCAAGTACGACGCGGCGAAGGCGCTGCTGAAGGAAGCGGGCTACAACGGCGAGAAGATCGCCATGATGGTGCCGACCGACATCGCCATCACCAAGGCGGAAGGGGACGTGGCCGCGGACCTGCTCGCCCGCATCGGCATGAACGTGGACTACCAGGCGCTGGATTGGGGCACGGTCGGCGCGCGGCGGGCCAAGAAGGACCCGGTGGCGCAAGGCGGCTGGAACATCTTCTTCACCTGGCACGCGGGCGCGGACTGCATCAACCCGGCGCCCTACGCCGCCCTGCTCGCCAACGGGGACAAGGCCTGGTTCGGCTGGCCCAAATCGGACGCGGTGCAGGCCGGGATCGCTGAATGGTATGCGGCGCCCGACGCCCAGTCGGAGAAGGCGGCGCTGGTCAGGACAAACCAGGCCGCGTTCGAGGACGTGGTGTACGCCCCGACCGGCTTCTTCCTGGGCTACCAGGCCTGGAACAAGAAGCTTTCCGGGATCGTGAAGGCGCCGTTCCCGGTGTTCTGGGACGTGAAGAAGGCCTGATGCTCGCCTATGCCCTCCGCCGCATCGTGGCGACCATTCCCGTCATGGCGATCGTGGCGCTGTTCGTGTTCAGCCTGCTGTACCTGGCCCCCGGAGACCCGGCGGCGATCATCGCCGGGGACCAAGCCAGCCCGGCGGACGTGGAGCGCATCCGCGCCTCCCTCGGGCTGGACCGGCCGTTCCTGGTCCGCTTCGGCGACTGGTCCTGGCACGTTCTGAACGGGGACCTCGGGCAGTCGATCTTCACCAACCTGCCGGTCACCCACATGATCGCGCAGCGGGTGGAGCCGACCGTGTCCTTGATGCTGCTGACCCTGGTGTTCTCCATCGTGGTGGCGGTGCCGATGGGCGTGCTCGCCGCCTGGAAGCAGGGCACGGCGGCGGACCGGCTGGTGATGCTGAGCGCCGTGTTCGGCTTCTCCGTGCCGGTGTTCGTGGTCGGCTACCTGCTGGCCTGGCTGTTCGCGCTGCAACTGGAGTGGCTGCCGGTGCAGGGCTACACGCCGCTGGCGGCCGGGGTGTGGCCGTGGCTGTCCAACCTGATCCTGCCGACGCTGACCCTGGGCGGCGCCTTCATCGCGCTGATCGCCCGCATCACCCGCGCCACCATGCTGGAGGTGCTGAGCCAGGACTACGTCCGCACCGCGCGGGCCAAGGGCGTGGGCCAGCGCCCGGTGCTGTTCGTGCACGCGCTGAAGAACGCCGCCGTGCCGATCGTGACGGTGATCGGCCTGGGCGTGGCCGGGCTGATCGGCGGCGCGGTGGTGACGGAAAGCGTGTTCGCCATACCCGGCGTCGGCCGCCTCGTCGTGGACGCGATCCTGCGGCGTGACTACCCGATCATCCAGGGCGTGGTGCTGATATTCTCCTTCGTTTACGTCGTGGTGAACCTGCTGGTGGACCTGAGCTACACGCTGTTTGACCCGAGGATACGGTATTGAGCACCACTTTCGACGACGCGGGCAGCCTGGTCGCCGAGCGCCCGGCCGCCGTTGCGCCGCCGCTCGCGGACGTGCTGCCGCCGGTCAAGCGGCGGGGCCGGGTGCGGACCTTCATCCGCCGCCAGCCGGCCATCTTCTTCGGCGGATCGCTGCTGGCGCTGATCATGCTCCTGGCCATCGCGGCGCCCCTGCTGGGGACGGTGGACCCGACCGCGCTGGCGCCCGCGCGCCGGCTGCGGATGCCCTCGGCCACCTACTGGTTCGGCACGGACATGCTGGGGCGGGACATCTATTCCCGCGTGCTCTACGGCGCCCGCGTGTCGCTGATCGTGGGCTTCGGCGTGGCGGCCCTCGCCTCCGTGATCGGCACGCTGATCGGCGTGTGCGCCGGCTATGTCCGCCTGGTGGACGCGGTCATCATGCGGGTGATGGACGGGCTGATGTCCATCCCCTCCATCCTGCTGGCCATCGCGCTGATGGCGCTGACCCGCGGCAGCGTGCAGAACGTGGTCATCGCGATCACGGTGGCGGAGATCCCGCGCGTGACCCGGCTGGTGCGCGGCGTGGTGCTGAGCCTGCGCGAGCAGCCCTACGTGGAAGCCGCGGTCGCCACCGGCACGCGCGCGCCCAAGGTGATCCTTCGCCACATCCTGCCCAACACCCTGGCGCCGATCACCGTGCAGGCGACGTTCATCTGCGCGTCTGCCATGATCACCGAGGCGATCCTGTCCTTCATCGGCGCCGGCACGCCGCCGATCATCCCGTCCTGGGGCAACATCATGGCCGAGGGCCGGGCGTTGTGGCAGGTGAAGCCGTACATCGTGTTCTTCCCAGCCCTGTTCCTGTCCCTCACCGTGCTGGCGGTGAACCTGCTGGGGGACGGCCTGCGCGACGCGCTGGACCCGCGCCTGGCCAAGCGGATCTGATGAGCCAGGCGGCCACGCTTCTCCCTCTCCCGCACGCGGGAGAGGGCCGGGGCGAGGGGGCGGCGCCCCTCCTTTCCGTGGAGAACCTGCAAACCCATTTCGGCACCCCGGACGGGGTGGTGCGCGCGGTGGAGGGCCTCAGCTTCCATATCGGCGCCGGCGAGACGGTCGCGATCGTGGGGGAAAGCGGGTGCGGCAAGTCCGTCACCTCCATGTCCATCCTGCGCCTGGTTCCGACGCCGCCGGGCAAGATGGCCGGACGGGTCATGTTCGAGGGCCGCGACCTGCTGGCCCTGCCCGACAGGGAAATGCGCAGTCTGCGCGGCAACGACATCAGCATGATCTTCCAGGAGCCGATGACCAGCCTGAACCCGGTGCTGACGGTCGGCCGCCAGATCGGCGAGACTTTGCGGCTGCACCAGGGCATGACCGCCGCCCAGGCGACGGACCGCGCCATCGCCATGCTGGAACTGGTCGGCATCTCCGCCGCCGCCCGCCGGGTGCGCGAGTTCCCGCACCAGCTCTCCGGCGGCATGCGGCAGCGGGTGATGATCGCCATGGCGCTCGCCTGCAACCCGAAGCTGCTGATCGCCGACGAGCCGACCACCGCGCTGGACGTGACCATCCAGGCGCAGATCCTGGATCTGATGCGCGACCTCAAGACCCGGCTCGGCTCCGCCATCATGCTGATCACCCACGATCTGGGCGTGGTGGCCGAGATGGCCGAGCGGGTGGTGGTGATGTACGCCGGGCGCAAGGTCGAGGAAGCGCCGGTGCGCGCCCTGTTCGCCCGCCCGCTGCATCCATACACGCGCGGCCTGCTGGGCGCCGTGCCGCGTCTCGGCTCCTCGCTGGAGGCGGAAACGGCGCGGACCAAGCTGGCGGAGATTCCCGGGCTGGTGCCGAGCCTGCGGCAACGCATCGTAGGCTGCCCCTTTGCCGGGCGCTGCCCGATGGTGACGGACCACTGCCGCGAGGCGGCGCCGGCGGTGGAGGAAAAGGCGCCGGGGCATTGGGCGGCGTGCCACTACGCGAAGGCGGCTTGATGGGTTCGCCGGTCCCTCGTCCAACCTTCTGCCGAAGAGCGAGGGCAGCATCCGTCGCTTTCCTCCTCGGCCTGTCCGGCTGCGGCACTCCCAACGCTTGCCTCGCCAACCGCTATGACGGCTACGCCCCGCAATACCGCTGCGTCAGCGGCCTGCAACTTCCCTACAACATCCTGAAGGACACCGACCCGATGTCCGGTTCCGACGCCCCCGTGACCGTCGCCCCCTAGATGCCGCTGCTCGAAGTCAATGCGCTCAAGAAGCACTTCCCGATCAAGGGCGGCCTGTTCGGCAGCCAGACCGCCACGGTTTACGCGGTGGACGGCGTGAGCTTCACCGTGTCCGCCGGCGAGACGCTGTCCGTCGTGGGCGAGAGCGGCTGCGGCAAGTCCACCGTCGGCCGCGCCATCCTCCGCCTGACCGATCCGACGGACGGCGAGGTGTTCCTGGACGGCCAGCGCATCGACCAGCTTCCGCCGGGCAAGATGCGGCAGGTGCGCCGGCGCATGCAGGTCGTGTTCCAAGACCCCTTCAGCAGCCTCAACCCCCGCATGCGCGTGGGCCAGGTGCTGGCCGAGCCGATCACCAATTTCGGCCTGGCGAGGGGGTCCGAGCTGGACGACCGCGTGGCGGGGCTGATGGACAAGGTGCGCCTGCCGCGGGACGCCATGCGCCGCTTCCCGCACGAGTTCAGCGGCGGGCAGCGCCAACGCATCGGCATCGCCCGCGCGCTCGCGTCCGGCGCCGACCTGATCATCTGCGACGAGGCGGTGAGCGCGCTGGACGTGTCGGTCAAGGCGCAGATCATCAACCTGCTGAGCGACTTGCAGGACGAGCTAGGCTTGGCGCTGCTGTTCATCAGCCATGACCTGGCCATCGTCGAGCACCTGACGCACCGGGTGGCGGTGATGTACCTGGGCAAGATCGTGGAACTGGCGGACCGCCGCACGCTGTTCGCCAGCCCGGCGCACCCTTACACCCGCGCGCTGCTTTCCGCCGTGCCGGTGCCGGACCCCCTGGCGAAGCGGGACCGCATCATCCTGAAGGGCGACGTGCCGAGCCCGATCGATCCGCCCAAGGGATGCCGCTTCCACACGCGCTGCCCCTACGTGTTCGACCGCTGCCGGGTGGACGAGCCGCTTCTGCGGGAACGCGCGCCCGGGCAGCGGGCCGCCTGCCACCTGGACACCCTGCCGGAACTGCATCCGCTGCCAGTTTGATCCGTGCCGGCGGCATTGCCGCGCCATCGTTAACACGATGTTAGGGTGACCCGCCCATCCTCTGGCAGCGTCCGGGCTCGCAAGGATGCATGGCCGTAGGGATGTTCATGGCGCAGGGTTTGGACGAACGCGAAGCCCTTGCCGAGATGATCGAGCTTCACCTGGGCAGAAGCGGTTTCCGGCTCGCGTTCCCGGCAGTCCTGGAGCAGTTGTTCGAGGCTGAAACGGGCGCGGATCGCAGCGCGATGTTCGTGCGGTACAGCCTTGTCGGGCTTGTCATCTACGGCCTGGTCCTGCTTGACTGGTTCAATACGCTGCCCGATGTGGCATTGCGCATGGCTTTCGTGCAATTCGTCATCGTTACGCCGCTATCCCTTGTCACGCTGGCATGCATGAGGATGCGGCCACATGCCGCGTTTCGGGAGGTGATGCCCGCCATCGTGACCGTGCTTTCCCTGGTTGCCGCCATGGTCGTCTATCAAGACAGCAAACTTCCGGTGGCAACGTTGTACCGGTATAGCCCGGTCCTGACGCTCCTGTTCCTGAACGTCATCCTTTCCGTGCGTTTTCCCTATGCCCTGGCCGCGTCACTTGCTGTTCTGCTGCTAAGCGCGATTGACATCTGTGAATTGCAGGAAGTCATTCCAGGCACCAGGGTCCACGTCGTCAGCTGCGTGCTGGTGACGTGCGCTTTCACTCTCGTCGCGAACTACAAGCTTGATTGGGGGCAGCGGCGGGCGTTCCTCCTGACCGCGTGCGAGCGGCTTCGCCGCCTGGAGATGGCGCGCATAGTGGCCGAGCAAACCGTTCACCACGAAGCGCGCGTGAGGAACGCGGCTTTGCTCGAAGCGGGCACGGCCAGCTTTGGCCAAGTCGCAGGCGCTGCCTT
The DNA here is from genome assembly GCA_964245075.1 of uncultured Acetobacteraceae bacterium. GTDB lineage: Bacteria > Pseudomonadota > Alphaproteobacteria > Acetobacterales > Acetobacteraceae > LMUY01. Next base: position 63,932 of record CAXTLC010000011.1, on the reverse strand, counting down.
GGACGATTTTGCGCACGTCTCGGGCGAGATGCGCGGCGTGGCCGAGGAACTTGCCTGCGCGTCGGGCGCGGCGGTCCAGCGCGCAGCCTCGATGGCGGCTGAGGCGGAGAAGGCGTCGGCGCATGTCGAAGCGACCGCGGCGGCGGTTGAACAGCTCTCCCTCACCGCAGTCGCGGTGAGCCGGGAAGTGGCGGCTTCAATCGAGATGGCGGACCAGGCGGTCGAGCGGGCAGGGCATACAACGGCCACGATTGAACGGCTTAGCGGCGCGGCGGCTGAAATCGGTGCTGTTGTGAGCACGATCAGCGGCATCGCCGGCCGCACGAAGCTGCTGGCGCTCAACGCCACGATCGAGGCGGCGCGGGCGGGGGCGGCCGGTCGCGGCTTCACGGTGGTGGCGGAGGAGGTCAAGGCGCTCGCCGGGCAAGCGGCTCAGGCGACCGGAATGATCGCGGTGCAGGTCGGGGCCATCCAGGCATGCACCGCCGAAGCTGTCGATGCGATCACCGGCATCGACGCGACGATCGGGCAGATCAGCGTGGTGGCGGGTGAGGTGGCCGCAGCCATGCGGCAACAGGCCGCTGCAACAGCGGAGATCAGCCGCAGCGTCGCCGGGGCCGCCCGCAGCGCAGTCGAGGTAAGCTGCACTGCGGGCGCGGTGAAGCACGATGCGGAGGCGCTTGGCACCGTCGCCGTCCGGGTGTTGAGCGCAGCCGGCGCTGTCGAGGACCGTGAGCGCGGCCTGCGCACCCACGTGACCGACTTCCTCGCCGACATACGGGCGGCGTGAGCCTGGTTGGGGAACCGAGGGCGCGGCCGTGAGCTAGCCCGGCAGTGCTACGCTGTCCACTCGGACAGGTGCTCCGCCACGGCCGGTCTCCTCACCGGCGCTGGCGCCTCGCTCCGGGTGCCCAGGTAGAGGAATCCGGCGAGTTGATCCACGCCCAGCGCCGCGGCGACGGCCGGGTCATAGGTGTTCGGCCCCGTGATCCACTTACCGGCGAAGCCCAGCGCGTGCGCCGCGTTCAGCATGTTCATCGCCGCGGCGGCGACCGACATCACCTGCTCGGTTTCCGGCACCTTGTGCCCGGGCGTGACGCGCATTCCCAGCGCCAGGATCAGCGGCGGCGCCAGCAGCTTGCCGCGCATCCGCTCCGCCTCGGCTGCCGTGGCGGTGCTGTCCCGCGCCCGCATCGCTGCCACGCACAGATCGGCGAAGCGGGCGCGGGCCTCGCCCCGGATCGCGACGAAACGCCAGGGCCGCAGCTTGCCGTGGTCCGGCGCACGCAGCCCGGCGGCTACGATCCGCTCCAACGCCGCCGCGTCCGGCGCCGGGTCCTGCAACACGCCGTCCGAGACGCGGGACAGCAACGTGCCGAGCGGGTCCTCCACCGACGCCAGCATCACGACGCCGCCATGGACATCGCGGCGATCGGCGGCTCCAGCCCCTCCGGCAGCGGGCTGCGGTACGGCATCTCGCGCGTGCGCTCCGCCAGGTCCGCCTTGGCGCGCGCGATCAGGGCCGGGTCCTGCACCGCCTCCACGGCGGTGGCCGCCATCACCTTGGCGACGAAAGCGAGGCCCTTGTGCGCCGCCGGGCTCTTGCCCTGCGCGGTGAGCTGCCAGGAATGGCCCGGCGTGCCGATCGCGTAGGTCGCCGCGTGCGCCTGCACCGTCGGGACCACCCAGCTCACGTCCCCGACGTCCGTCGAGCCGATCATGGCGACCCGGCGCGTGTCCCGCGGCACCACCGCATCATGCAGCGGCGTTCCGGGCTTGGGCTGCACACCCACCCGGCGATACGCGGTGGCCAAGTCCTCCGGCGCCAGCGTGCCCTGGATGGCGCGGGCATACGCATGATCCGCCTCGTCCCAGGCAGGCGGACCGAGCCGGGTCATGGCGGCGTGCATCGCTTCCTCCAGCGGCGGGTTGGCCAGCAGGTTGGACACGGCGGACAGCACGTGGATGTCCACCGCCGTTTCCGTCATCAGCGCGGCGCCGCGGGCCACGTTCTTCACCCGTTCCAGCAGCGCCAGCATGGTCGGCAACTCCGGCGCGCGGACCGAGTAGCGCACCCGTGCCTTCGACTGCACCACGTTGGGCGCGATTCCGCCGCCGTCGATCATGGCGTAGTGGATGCGCGCGTCCGACGGCATGTGCTCACGCATGTAGTTGACGCCGACGTTCATCAGTTCCACCGCGTCCAGCGCCGAGCGGCCGAGATGCGGGGCGGCGGCGGCGTGGGACGCACGTCCGCTGAAGGCGAAGTCGATGCGGGTGTTGGCGAGCGAGGCGGCGTCCGCCACCTCGTTGAACGCGTTCGGATGCCAGGTGACCGCGATGTCCACGTCCCGGAACGCGCCGTCCCGCACCATGAACGCCTTGGCCGCGCCGCCTTCCTCTGCCGGGCAGCCGTAATAGCGCACGCGGCCCGGCGTGCCGGTCTGCGCCAGCCAGTCCTTCACCGCCGTGGCCGCCAGCATCGCCGCCGAGCCGAGCAGGTTGTGGCCGCAGCCATGGCCGTTGCCATTGCCGGGCAGGGGGCGGTGCTCGGCCACGCCGGCCTCCTGGCTCAAGCCTGGCAGCGCGTCATACTCGCCGAGGATGGCGATCACCGGGCCGCCAGCCCCGGCCTCGCCCATCACGGCGGTGGGGATGCCGGCGACCGCCTCCGTCACGGTGAAGCCTTGCCGGTGCAGTTCGGCAGCGTGCTCGGCGACGGAGCGGTGCTCGGTGTAGCAGGTTTCCGGCATGCCCCAGACCCGGTCGGCCAGGGCCATGAAGTCCTGGCGCTTGGCGTCCACCAAGCCCCAAACCTGATCGGTGTTCTGCATCGGGGTGCTTTCCTCCAGGATTTCACGCCGCCAGGCGTTGCGATCGGGCCTGCAACGCGTTCCGCAGGAAGGTGGCGGCTGCGTCCATCGACTGCTTCACCTCCGGCATGCGGAACAACTGCCAGACATGCGGCACCACCGGCCAGGTTTGCAACGTGACGTCGGTTCCGGCGGCGCGGGCGCGTTCGGCGACGCGGAGGCTGTCATCCAGCAGCACCTCGTACGAGCCGACATGGATCAGCATCGGCGGAAATCCGCCCAGGTCCGCATACAGCGGCGAGGCAAGGGGGTTGCGCGGGTCGGCGCCTGCCAGATAGGGCTCGGACGCCCTGCTGAACCCTTCGCCGGTGAACATCGCGTCGCGCCGGCTGTTGCTGCGCAGGGTCGCGCCGGTGCCTGCCAGGTCGGTCCAGGGTGAGAACAGCACGGCCGCCGCCGGCATCGGGTCGCCTGCGTCCCGCAGGGACAACAGCATGGCCAAGGCCAGCCCGCCGCCGGCCGAGTCGCCGCCGACGACGAGCGAGCTGGGCTGGACGCCGCGGGCCAGCAGCCCACGGTAGGCCGCAATGGCGTCGTCCACCGCGGCGGGGAACGGGTTCTCCGGCGCCAAGCGGTAGTCGGCGGCGAACACCTCCAGGCCGCGGCGGGCGAACCCTCCCGTGATCGGCCGGTGGGTCTGCGACGAGCAGGCGAAGTATGCGCCGCCATGCAGGTACAGCAGGGTTCCGGCCGCCCCGCCCGCATCGGGGCTCAGCCACTCGCCGGGCACGCCGCCGATCGTCTCCTGCTTGGCCGTGATGCCGGAAGGCACCTTGTGCTTGATGGCGTTCAGCGTGGCGCGGGCCTGTTCGACGTTGGTCTGGCTCTTGAGGTTGCGTTTGACGCGCAACTTGAGGAACGCAACGGTCAGGTAGGCCTGCCAACTCGCCATGCATGGTGTCCCAGATCAAGTGGTGTGGAGATACGGCCAGCCCCCCTTCCTGCCAAGCCCTGCCTCCTGCGGCGGCCCTGGACGCAACACTTCGCGAATGCGTCCAGGGATTTCGGTCAGCGCGAGATCAAGGCGTCATCCGTGTGTCTGGCTGAAGTCGCCCGAGAGGTACTGCAACCTGTCGAGGTTGCTCTGGACCGCAGGCAATTCCGTCTCGACTTGAGCCTTCATCGCGCCGTCGTTCGTGGCCGTGTCTTCCTTCTTGAACACGTCCACGGCGTGCTGGTGGGCGGCGAGCTCGTCGGCCACGTACTGCCGGTCAAAGTCCGAACCGTTCAACTCGCGCAGCTTGTCGATCTCGGCCGCCATGTCCCCCGGCAGGCGATCTGGCGGCGTGATCCCCCCGACCTTCTCGGCAGCCTGCAACCCGGGATACAGCGCATCCGCCTGCGCCGTCACTTGGGTGGCGAGGTCACGGACGCGCGGGTCAGCCGCCTTGGCGGCCACCATCTGGCCCGCCTGGCGGTCAAGCTGGACAAGGTTGTAGGCCGTCGTGACGTACTCCGTGTCCGACGCTCCCATGGAGCCGCTGGAGCGGATCTGGGCTTCCTCCGTGGTGCACCCGGCCAGCGCGAGCGTTGCTGCGAACAGGAGCGAAGCGTGGGTTGGCGTCATGGTCTGGTTTCCTTCGTGTCAAGGATGGACAGGCACGCGCGGCGCGCTTTCATGCAATGCCGCGGCGGCGTGACGGTTCCAAGGCGCTGGCGGGCAATCCGGCGTGGGTTGCGCGTTCATGTGCGACCGCGACGCGGCCTGCCGGGCTGCAAGCCACGGGCGTCCGGAGCCGCAAGCCACGAAGCCTGTTTCGCCTCCGAAGCTTGCCAGTATATGGTCATGCCGGGCGGTGCCGGCGTTGACGTTCGGCTGGTCCGCGGATGGTACGACCAAAGGAGCCTCTCGGGTGAGCGATGACAAGAAGATCTACATCCCCTCCGGTCCACTCCCGGCCTCACGCACCGGCATCCTGACCGCAATCGATCCGGGCACCCGCATCCTCAAGGCGGGCTACCAGATCGCGCCTCCGTTCCGGCCTATTCCGGTGGACATCCTGTTCGAGAAGGACGTCCCGGTGCAGTTGCGCGACGGGGTGACGGTTTACGTCGACGTGTTCCGCCCGGTCGGGGCGGAGAAGGTGCCCGTCATCGTGGCCTACAGCCCGTATGGGAAGGGCCAAGGCACCTCGCCCAGCGTCATGGGCGTGTTCGGCCTTGTCGGTTTGAACAACAACGTCGTTTCAGGCCTCGCGAAGTTCGAGGCTCCCGACCCCGCCTTCTGGGTGGCCCAGGGCTACGCCATCTGTAACCCCGACATGCGCGGCACGGTCGATTGCGAAGGCGACTCCGTGATCTGGGACCGCCAGGAAGGCCGCGACGGCTACGACATCATCGAGTGGCTGGCAGAGCAAAGCTGGTGCAGCGGCAAGGTCGGGATGAGCGGAACGTCCTATCTTGCGGCAACGCAATGGTTCACGGCGGCCGAGCAGCCGCCGCATCTCGCCGCCATCAACCCGTGGGAGGGCGTCAGCGATGCCTACCGCGACCTCGTGATGCGCGGTGGCATGCCGGACACCGGGTTCGCCCGGCTCCTGCAGGAAGGCAGCTTCTTCGGGAAGAACCAGAAGGAGGACATCCTGGCGGAGGCCAGGCGGTACCCGCTGGTCAACGACCTGTGGGAGAACAAGATCCCCGAGTTCGACCGCATCACGGCGCCCGCCTACGTGGTAGCCAGCTACTCGAACACGCTTCACACTGCCGGCACGTTCCGCGCTTGGCGGCGCATCGCCTCGAAGGACAAGTGGCTGCGCGTCCACAACACCCAGGAATGGCCGGACTACTACGACGAGGACAACCGGAGCGACCTGCTCCGCTTCTTCGACTGCTACCTGAAAAGCCAAGACAACGATTGGAAGCGGACCCCGCGGGTGCGCTACTCCGTGCTCGACCTCGAAGGCGGCGACCGCGTCGCCCTCGCCGCCGACCAGTTCCCGCCAGCCGATGTCACCGCGACGAAGTACTACCTCGACGGCCGTTCGCGCACCCTGGCAGTTGACCCGCCCACGGCAGAGCTTCCTGTTGCCTACGTTGTCGCAGCCAATCCCGGCGCAGTGTCGTTCATCACCCGCTTCGACGAAGAGACGGTGATGGTCGGCTACCCGAAGGCGCACCTGTGGGTCGAGGCTCGGGATGCCGATGACATGGACCTGTTCGTGCTCGTGCAGAAGCTGGACAAGCACGGCACGCCGCTTCAGGCGTTCACCGTTCCGAACCAGAAGGCGATGGTTCACGACCTCACCGACCACGGGGCGACGATCCTGCGTTACAAGGGATCCGACGGCCGCCTGCGCGTCTCCGCTCGTCGCCTGGACGAGAAGCTGGCGACCAGCGAGGTGCCCGCGCACAGCTTTGACCGGGTGGAGAAACTCGCTCCCGGCCAGATCGTGGACATCGAGATCGACCTTCTGCCGGTCGGTCTCGCGTTCTACCCCGGCGAGCAGCTGCGCTTCGTCATCAGTTCCCGCAATCTCCTCGGCGCCATGATGCCGGCGATCGAGGAATATGCGGGAGCCAACAGCGGCCAGCATGTCGTTCACACCGGGGGCGAGCATGCGTCCTACCTGCATCTACCGATCCAGCGTCGGCGGTGATTGATACGGCACGCAGCCTTCGCCGGGCCGCCAGTGGCGGCCGGGTCCTGGCTTTGATCGTGTCGCCCAGAGACACCTCGTAGCGGCCCATGGCCGCGAGGCGCCCGCCGTGGCGGACACGGCGGCGGGCGCCACGGTCCCTTGGTAGCGGCGGACCTGCCGGGCAGGCTCAGGGCGCCGCCGCAGGCTTGAAGCGGACGAGTTCGGCCCCGTCCTGCACCTGCTCGCCGGCGCGTGCCCGGACGGCCTCCACCACGGCGTCGCGCGATGCCACCAGGCGCATCTGCGTCTTCATCGCCTCCATGACCACCATCACGTCCCCGCGCTTGACCGCGGCCCCCCGTTCGGCACCGACCAGGACCACCATGCCCGGCATCGGCGCCAGCAGCCGGTCGCCTCCCACCCGCTCGGCCGCCGAGGGCGCCAGGGGGTCCACCACCGCGACGGGCCAGTTCACGCCATCCAGGATCGCCGTCCATTCCCCGCCCCTGGCGACCGGGATGCGCCGCGCGACGCCATCGACCACCAGCAACCCGCCCGTGCCGCGCCGCACCGCGTGGGACCGCCCATCAAGGGTCATGCCGAACGCCCCCTCGCCTTCAGGGCGGACGCGCACCGCATACTCGGTCCCCCTACCCTTCAGGATCACGTCACGGTATCCGGTGCCGTTCAGCCGCCAGGCGGTGCTCGTCGACCACGGCGACCACGGATCGGCCGCCAGCGCCGCTCCGGCCTCGGCCTGGAGCAGTTCGGACAGCACGGCGGCAATCGCTGCTGGCGGCAATCGCGCGTCCCCGGCAGTCCCCAGCACCTCCGGGTGGCGCCCGATGAAGCCGGTGTCCAGCTCCGCCGCGCGGAAGGCAGGGTGGGCGGCGATGGACCGCAGCAGGTCCAGGTTGGTCTGCACCCCGACCACCTCGTAGCCTTGCAGCGCGACGGACAGGCGGCCAACCGCCTCCGCCCGGGTTTCGCCCCAGGCGATCAGCTTGGCGATCATGGGGTCGTAGTGGATGGTGATCTCGTCACCTTCCCGCACGCCGGAGTCGACGCGGACCCCGTTGCCTCCTCTCGGCTGCCGCAGCCGGGACAGCCGGCCAACGCTGGGAACGAAGGCGCGCGACGGGTCCTCGGCGTAGACCCGGACCTCCACGGCATGGCCGCGGATCGTCAGGTCCTCTTGCAGCAGCGGCAGCCGCTCCCCGGCGGCCACGCGCAGCTGCCATTCCACCAGATCTTGCCCGGTGATCATCTCCGTCACCGGATGTTCGACCTGCAGCCGGGTGTTCATCTCCATGAAGAAGAATTCCTCGCCCTCGGCGATGAACTCGACCGTGCCGGCGCCGACATAGCCGATCGCGCTCGCGGCGTCGCAGGCAGCCCGCCCCATCGCCGCCCGTCGCGCAGGGTCCATCCCCGGCGCCGGCGCCTCCTCCACCACCTTCTGATGCCGACGCTGGATGGAGCAGTCGCGTTCGAACAGGTGCACGACGTTGCCGTGGGTGTCGGCGAACACCTGGACCTCGATGTGACGCGGCCGGGTCAGGTAGCGCTCCACGAGCACCTGGTCGTCGCCGAACGCGGCCCGGGCCTCGCTCTTGGCCAAGCCGAGCGCGGCGGCGAAGTCCTCCTCCCGGTCAACCACGCGCATGCCCTTGCCGCCGCCGCCGGCACTGGCCTTGATCAGCGCGGGAAAGCCGATGCGGGCCGCCTCCGCCTGTAGCCGGGCCGCGTCCTGGTCCTCCCCATGGTAGCCCGGCACCAGCGGCACCCCGGCCCGGCCCATCAGCGCCTTCGCGGCACTCTTGCTGCCCATGGCGCGGATGGATGGGGGCGGCGGTCCGATGAACAGCAGGCCGGCGGCCGCACAGGCCTCGGCAAACTCCGCGTTCTCGCTGAGGAATCCATAGCCGGGATGGACCGCTTCCGCCCCGGACGCCTTGGCGGCGGCGATGATGGCGTCGCCGCGAAGGTAGCTTTCCCTGGCGGCGGCCGGGCCGATCGCGTGGGCCTCGTCGGCGGTCGCGACATGCAGCGCATCCCGGTCGGCTTCCGAATAAACGGCGACCGTCCGCAGCCCCATCCGGCGGGCGGTGGCCATGACGCGGCAGGCAATCTCGCCGCGGTTGGCGACCAGGATCGAGCCGAACATCATGGCGCCACCTCACACCAGGCGGGTTGCCGCTCACCCGGGAATGCCGCCACCCCTTCCAACACGTCCGGGGGCGTTCGGCGCGCGGCTGTGCGGCAGCGCGTTTCCGCGATCGCCGCGTCGCCGATCGGCCCGCTTCGGATGAGGAGCGCCACTGCCTTCGCGTCGGCCTGCGCCGCCGGGCTGCCTTTCAGCAGGTCGGACTCGATGCGGTCCCGCGCGTCCGGCAGCCCGTCCGCCCATGCCGCCTGGAGAAGTGCGCCCATCCGTCCCCCTATCACATCCGGAACACGCCGAACCGCGACCCGCCATCCTGGCGCGCGGCCGGCCATGCCTCGAACGGCGCGTTCATGCTGGCCGCCAGTCCCAGGCCGAGCACCATGCGGGTGTCTGCCGGCGGGATCACGCCGTCGTCCCAGATGCGGGCGGACGCGTAGTAGGGGTGGCCCTGCTCCTCGTACTGCGCCGCGATCGGGGCCTTGAACGCTGCCTCCTCCTCCGTGGACCAGGACTTACCTTGCGCTTCCACGGCGTCACGCCGCAGGGTCGCCAGCACGCTTGCCGCCTGGCTGCCGCCCATGACGGAGATGCGGGCGTTGGGCCACATCCACAGGAAGCGCGGCGAGTAGGCCCGGCCGCACATGCCATAGTTGCCTGCGCCGAACGAGCCGCCGATGATCACCGTGAACTTTGGGACCTGCGTGGTGGCGACGGCGGCGACCAGCTTCGCCCCATCCTTGGCGATGCCGCCGGCCTCGTACTTCCGGCCGACCATGAAGCCGGTGATGTTCTGGAGGAACACGAGCGGGACGCCGCGCTGGCTGCACAGCTCGATGAAGTGCGCGCCCTTCTGCGCGCTCTCGCCGAACAGGATGCCGTTGTTCGCCACGATCCCCACTGGGTAGCCCCAGATCCGCGCGAAGCCGGTCACGAGCGTGGTGCCGTAGAGCTGCTTGAACTCGTCCAGTTCCGACCCGTCAACGATCCGGGCGATCACCTCCCGCACGTCGTACTGCTCCCGGGGGTCGGCGGGCACGACCCCGCCCAGCCCCGCCGGGTCGTACAGCGGCGGCCGCGGGGCTGCGCGGTCGACCACCGCTCCGCGCGGCTTGCCGAACCGACCCACGATGGACCGCGCGATGCCCAGCGCGTGGGCGTCGCTGTCCGCGAGGTGGTCGGTGACGCCGGAGGTGCGGCTGTGCAGGTCGCCGCCGCCCAGCTCCTCGGCGCTCACGACCTCGCCAGTGGCCGCCTTCACCAGCGGCGGCCCGCCCAGGAAGATGGTGCCCTGGTTGCGGACAATGATGCTTTCGTCCGACATGGCTGGGATGTAGGCGCCCCCCGCAGTGCAGGAACCCATGACCACCGCCACCTGCGGGATGCCGCGCGCCGACATGGTGGCTTGGTTGAAGAAGATGCGGCCGAAATGCTCGCGGTCGGGAAACACGTCGTCCTGGTTCGGCAGGTTGGCGCCGCCGCTGTCGACGAGGTAGATGCACGGCAGGTTGTTCTGCGCGGCGATTTCCTGCGCGCGGAGGTGCTTCTTCACCGAGACCGGGTAGTAGGTGCCGCCTTTCACCGTTGCGTCGTTGACGACGATCACGCATTCCCGGCCCGCGACCCGGCCGATTCCGGTGATGATCCCGGCCGCCGGAACCTCGTTGCCGTACATGCCGTGCGCGGCCATCTGGCTGAGTTCGAGGAACGGACTACCGGGATCGATCAGCGCGCCGACACGGTCTCGGGGTAGAAGCTTGCCCCGCCCCACGTGCCGCTCGCGTGACCGCGCGCCGCCGCCCTGGCGGATGCGCTCGACCTCGGCGGCCAGCCCCGCAACCAGCCCGTCCATCTGCCGTGCATTGGCCCGGGAGCCTTCGGACCGATCGTCGACAAGCGTGTCGATTACCGGCATGGCGATGCCCCGCTGCGCAGCATGGCTGGTTGAGGCTGGGCCTGCGGCTTGGTCTTCGGCATATGCACGCTTCCCTAGGCAGTTTCGCCGGGCAGCTCGCGGCCGATGAGCGTGCGGCGGATCTCGCTGGTGCCGGCGGGCGATCTCGGCCAGCAACTGCCGCGCCTAGCCACCCGTGTCTGCATTCCCGTCACGTCCGGCCTCGCGCCCGGTTTGCCCTTCGCGAGGGTGCCGACGTGGGCGTCGCTGATCAATCGGGACAGGCCGCGCGCTTTCGGGAACGGCCTGCTGAAGGCGCCCATGGACGCGACGCCACCCAGTCCCGGCAGGCACGGAACCCCCGCCGGGCGGGGCTGGCCTTCCCGGGATGCAGACTCGGGACGCAGGACAAGGCCATGGACGATCGGCGTCAAAGGGCGGCGTGGATGGCCGAGGCTGGCTGGCGCGTCCTCGGCAGTGTGCGGACGACGCTCGGTGCCCAAGCCCCTCCAGCCGAACTTGGCGACGGCTTCGTTCCGCTGGCGTTCGGCCAAGCCGCAATAGCCTCTCAAGCCGAGGCAGCACGGTCCCGTTACGGGATGGCCGTCCCGCTATGTATGCCGGGGCGCGACGTTCCTCGCTTTGCTCCCGTCCGGAAAGAAGGGGAGCAACTGGATGGCGGTCATTGCTCAAATATTTTCCGGATCATGGCTGGGTCGACGTCTTCCAACGTCGCGGGGAGCCAACGGGGGTGGCGGTCCTTGTCCACCACCATCGCGCGCACGCCCTCGGCGAAATCCGGATGGCGCGTGACGTGGCGGGTCAGCGCCAGTTCTGCGGCCAGGCATTGGGGCAGGGTGCGTCGCGCCCCGGCGCGGACTATCTCGAACGTCCACGACACGGCGCTGGGCGACATGCTGCGCAACGTGGCGAGCGTTTCGCGGGACCACTCCGTCTTGGCTGCGCCGAGCCGTTCCACGATCTCGGCCACGCTGCCAGCGCTGAAGCAGTGGTCTATCGCATCCATGTGGGCCGCGATCGGCGCAACAGGCGGGGGGTGTGTTTCCGCCAGCGCAGCCACACCGTGCTGGGCCAGCGAGCCGGGCAGGCCCGCCATCGTTTCCCGGTCGGCGAAATGAGTGGCAAGACCCACGAACACCGCATCCGGCCCGGCCATCCGGGCGCCAGTCAGAGCCATGTACATGCCGACTCGGCCCCGCAAACGGGGAAGGATGTAAGTGGCTCCTACGTCGGGAAACAATGCGATCCCTGTTTCCGGCATCGCGAAAACAGCGGACTTGGTCGCCACTCGCGCTGCGCCGTGCACGGACACGCCGATCCCGCCGCCCATGCAGATGCCGTCAACCAAGGCGATGAATGGCTTGGGATAGCACGCGATTGCCTGGTTGGCGGCATATTCCTCACGGAAGAACGTCTCGATCTCGTCGGAACGTCCGGCAAGGCTGGCCTCGCGCACCGCCCGGATATCGCCGCCGGCGCAGAAGGCACGCCCGCCAGCACCGTCGATGACGACCGCATGGACCGCCGGGTCATCCCGCCACTCGTCCAAGGCAGCGGCAATGGCGCGGATCATCCCGAGGTCGAGCGCGTTCAGCGCGCGCGGCCGGTTCAGCGTGATGCGCCCAACCCGGCCGTCCCGCCGGGACAGAACGGTGGGTTGGACGGCTTCGCTCACCGGCGCCGGTTGCTCGACAGGAACCGCGCCGTCAATGCGGCCAACGTCATGCCCCACAGGTTCTTGCGCCCGGCGGAGCGGAACGCCATCCGCGTGACCGGGCTGAGGATCGCGCTGATGGCCACGCTTTCCCGCATTTCCAGGAGGGCCTGGTCACGGATGTTCCGGGCCTCGACCTCCAGGGTATCCGGTGCTCCGCGGGCGGCAAGCACGATGAAGACGATTGCGATCAGCAGATCGATGACCAGCAACACCACCGTCGCCCAGAGCGGCGACAGCGCCGTGGTCAGCAATGCGAAGATGACGGCGTGGAGCATGACCAGCACGGCAATGAGGAACACGGCGGCAACCACGCCCCACACCGCCCGCATGGCCTGGCGGCGGACAAGGCGCTTGATGCGGAGCACCTCCGCCTGGGCGGCCGTGCGCCCGAGATCGACCGTGCGCACCGGATCAGCGCACGAAGCGGCCGAGCACGTAACCCACTGCGCCTGCCAGCGCAATCGCGATCAACGGACGGCCGCGGACCTGCTCGGCCACGGCATCGGCCTGATCACGGGTGTAGTCGGTGGCCTGCTTCGCCGCCGTCTGCGCACGGTCAGCCGCGTCGCTCAGCACGGGGGTGACGCGCTCGCCCATGAGCTGGTTGACCTGCTTGCGGAGCGCCTGAATCTGCGCCTGGGCGTCATCGGCGTCGAAAGAAGCGGCCATGTGTCAGGCTCCTGTTTGTGCAATCGGGGGTGGCGGCAGAACGCGAGAGTGTGATCGGGGTTGCCCGCCCCGCGAAATTCCAACCCGGCCGGCGGGGAGGCCGGGTTGCTAGACGGGTTGCTGCGACGTTAGGGTCCCCCCACCCATTCCGGCCAGGACCTACCGCTTGATGACGCCCCGCTTGCTGTTGGCTGCTGCGCTATGCGGGGGCCTCGCCGGCCCCGCTGCTGCCGCCCGGGAGCTGACGGTCGTCGGTCGCGGCGTCACCTTGCAGCACGCGATGAACAACGTGCTGTTCGCGCCGTACACCGCCGCGACAGGCGCGGAACTGGATGTTCGGAATTGGCCTGGCGGGCTTGGGACCCTGCGCAGCCGGATCAATGGCGGGCCGGACGATTGGGACCTGGTGCTGGTTTCCGCGGATGAGCTGCTGACGGGGTGCGAGGACGGGCTGTTCGACAAGCTGGACTGGCCCGGGCTGGGCGGCCGTGACCATTACCTGCCGCTCGCCGTCACCGATTGCGGCGTGGGCGCCGTGGTGAGCAGCCTCGTGCTGGCCTGGGATCATGACAAGTTCCCCTCCACCCCCGCCTGGGCGGACTTCTGGGACGTCGCGCGTTACCCAGGCAAGCGCGGCCTGCGCCGGGGCGCCCGCAGCAACCTGGAAATCGCGCTGCTGGCCGACGGCGTGGCGCCCACGGATGTTTACCGCACGCTGCGGACCGACGACGGCGTGGACCGGGCGTTCCGCAAGCTGGACCAGATCAAGCCGTACCTGGTCTGGTGGACCCCGGAAGCGTCGGCGGCGCAGTTCCTGGTTTCCGGCGAGGTGCTGATGTGCAGCGCGGACAGCGTCGCCGTCGCGGACGTCAATGGCGGAGGGCAGCGGCACCTCGGCGCGCAATGGACCGGCAGCCTGACCAGCGTGCGGTCCTGGGTGGTGATGAAGGGCAGTCCGAACGGCGCCGATGCAGGGCGGCTGCTCGCATTCATGGGTGACCCGGCGCGCCAGGCCAACCTCGCCGCGGCCATCCCGTACGGGCCGACCGCGAAAGGCGCCAATGAGCTGCTGCGGCCCGAGCAACTGGCCATCTCGCCGTCCGCGCCGGCCAACCTGGCGGCCGGGCTGCTGGTGGACGAGCAGTTCTGGCGCGAGAACGGCGACAAGCTCGGCCAACGGTTCGACGCCTGGCTGGCGCATTAACCCCCGCGGCGCCGAACCTGGCCATCACGCCCGGCGTGCTCGCGCTGCGCGGAACGCTGGACGGGGCAGGTGCGGCCCGGCTGTGGCACGGCACGCTGCGCGCGGCAGGCGCGGCGCGGGGCCGGCCGCTCGTGCTGGACGTGACGGAGGCGAGCGGCGTGGACACGGCCGGGGCCGCGCTGCTGGCCGCCGCCTTGGCACGGCATGGCCAGGCCAGCCTGCGCGGCGCCAGCGCGGCGGTGGCGGACCTCGTGGCGCAGGTAGGGGCCGCCCCGGCGGCGGCGGCGGCGGCGCTGCCGCATCGCTGGACGTTCACCGGGCTGGGGCTTGCCGCCCTGCGCCGCGCCGCGGACGCCATCGCGTTCGGCGGCGAGAGCCTGGTCGCCGTCGCCCTGCTGCCGCGCCGGCGCCGCCAGGTCCGGGCGGGGGACCTGCTCCAAACGATGGACGAGGCCGGGTTCCAGGCCATCCCCCTGGTGCTGCTGGTGGGCTACCTGGTGGGGCTGATCCTGGCGTTCCAGTCCTCGGTGCCGCTGCGGCGCTTCGGCGCGGACCTCTTCATCGTGAACCTGGTCGGCTTGTCCCTGCTGCGGGAACTGGGGCCGCTGCTGGCCGCGGTGATCCTGGCCGGGCGCACCGGGTCCGCTTTTGCCGCCGAACTCGGCACCATGAGGGTGAACGAGGAGGTGGCCGCGCTGGAGGTGATGGGCATCAGCCCGATGACGATGCTGGTGCTGCCGCGGCTGCTGGCGGCCGTGCTGGTGATCCCCGTGCTGACGCTGTTCCTGGAACTGGCGGGCCTGCTCGGCATGCTGACGGTGATGCTGGCATTCGGGTTCGCGCCGGCCGCGGTCGGCTCGCAGTTGCTGCGGGCGGTGCACGGGCGCGACCTGTGGGGCGGCCTGTTCAAGGTGGTGTGCTTCGGCGCCGCCGTGGCCGGCATCGGCTGCCGCGCCGGGCTGGGCGCCGGGACAGACCCGCGCGCGGTCGGCCGCGCCGCCACCGCCGCGGTGGTGGGCGGCATCGTCGCCACGGTGGCGCTGGACGGGGTGTTCGCCGTGCTGTTCTACCGGTTGGGCCGTTGAGCGCGCCCGCCGTCGAGGCATGGGGGTTGGCGCAGCGCTTCGGCGACCGCACCGTGTTCGCAGGCGTCGACCTCACCGTCGCGCGCGGGGAGGTGTTCGCCATCCTGGGCGGCTCCGGCAGCGGCAAGTCCACCCTGTTGCGCCAGATGGTCGGGCTGCTGCCGCCCACGGCCGGCCGCATCCGGGTGCTGGGGCACGATGTCGGCGCGGAGATGGATGCGGTGCGGCGGCAGATCGGCGTCATGTTCCAATCCGGCGCGCTGTTCGGCTCGCTGTCGCTGCTGGAGAACGTCATGCTGCCGCTGCAAACGCTGACCGCCCTGCCGGCCGATGCCTGCGCCGCCGTGGCGAGGGTCAAGCTGGCGCAGGTGGGCCTGGCGGACGCCGCCGCGCTGCGCCCCGCGGAGATTTCCGGCGGCATGGCCAAGCGGGCCGGCATCGCCCGCGCGCTGGCGCTGGACCCGCCGCTGCTGTTCCTGGACGAGCCTTCCGCCGGGCTTGACCCGGTGATCTCGGCTGGGCTGGACCAGCTCATCCTGCGGCTGCGCGACATGCTGGGCGCCACCTTCGTCGTGGTGACGCACGAGATCGCGTCCGTCATGGCGATCGCGGACCGCTGCCTGATGCTGGACCGCACCACGGGGGGCGTCGCGGCCACCGGGGACCCGCGCGCGCTCGCCAGCGGCAGCAGCGACCCGGCGGTGCGCGCCTTCTTCCGGCGGGAGGCCGCTTGATGCGGGGCGTGTATCTCCGGGTCGGCCTGCTGGCCGTGGCGGCGGTCGTTCTGGTCACCGGGGCGGTGCTGTTCCTCAGCGGCAACCAGATCCGGCATGCCCAGGGCTACGAGACGTATTTCCGGGACAGCGTGCAGGGACTCGACGTGGGCACGCCGGTCAAGTACCGCGGCGTCGCCATCGGCGCCGTCACGCAGATCGGGCTGACCAGCGCCGAATATGGCCGGGGGCAGCCGGAGGCGATCCGCCTTTCCACCCTCCGCACCGTGCTGGTCCGCTTCGAGGTGGACACGACCCGGGTGGGACAGCCGCCGAACGCCGCCGCGGTTGCCCAGGGGTTGCGCGCCCGCATCGCGCCGCAGGGGTTGACCGGGCAGAGCTACGTCGAGCTGGATTTCTTCGACGCTGCGCGCTACCCGCCGCTCGCCGTGCCTTGGACGCCGCGATACGAGTACGTCCCATCCGTCCCTTCCACGCTGAGCCAGGTGCAGGATTCTGCGACGGTGCTGCTGGCCAAGCTTCAGCAGGTGGATTTCGTCGGCCTGGCGGAGGGCGCCCAGGGATTGATCCATGAGCTTCGCGGCACGCTGCGCGACGGAGACGTGCCGGCCATGCTGGCGCAGGCCCACGGCACGTTGCGCGCGCTGCAAACGGCGCTGACGGACGCGGACGTGCCGGAGCTGGCGGCCGAACTGCGGCAAACGCTGACGGCCGCGCGCACCCTGGCACAGGGGCCGCAGACGCGGGACCTGATGCGCGCCGCCACGGCTGCGGCCGACCGGCTGACCCAGGCCACCGCCAGGCTGCCGCAACTGCTCGCCTCGCTGGACGCGGTGGCGCGCCGGGCGGACACCGGCTCGGCGGACCTGGAAGCCGGGCTGGTGCCGATTCTGCGGGATGCGCGGACCGCCGCGGCGACGTTGCGGGAAGCCAGCGAGTCGCTGCGCCGGGACCCGGGCCAGGTGGTGTTCGGCGGTCCGCCGCCGCGAAGCAGGGACCGGTGAACCGCCGGGCGCTGCTCGCCGCCCCGGCCGTTCTGGCGGGGTGCAGCATCCTGCCGAACCGGCCGTACCTGGAGAAGCGGGAATGGCCGCTGGACCCTCGCCGTCCAGTGGCCTTGCCGCCCCGCCCCGGCGGCCCGGTGCTGCTGGTTCGCACCCTGCGGGCGGCGCCCGGCTTGGACGCACGCGGGCTGGAGGTGCTGCAAGCCGATGGCAGCATCCGCACCCACTTCTACGAGGAATGGAGCGTGCCGCCGGCCGACGCGGTGGAAGACGCGCTGCGCCGCTGGCTCGGCGCTGCCGGGCTGTTCGGGGCCGTGCTGGCGCCGGGCAGCCGCGCCCGGGCCGACCTGGCGCTGGAGGGTGAGCTGTTGACTCTGCTCGCCCTGCCCGCAGGGCGCGTCAGCCGCGCCTCGCTGGGCCTGGTGCTGCTGGATTTGCGGCCCGCGCCGGTGCGGGTGCTGCTGCAAGCGGAGGTGGCGGCGGAGGCGCCGTTGCCGGGTTCCGGCGCGCCCGAGACCGCTGGCTCCGGCCGGGAAGCGGTGGCTCGCCTGCTGGCGAACGTGGAGCAGCGGGTCGCGGGCGGGCTGCCGAGACGGTGAGCCGCCGCCATGGTGACGACGTAGGCAGTGCCTAACTCGCCTGTCTTCTTCGTGTGTTCCGGGTCGCAGCAGGCGCCCGGCGTTGCTCGCCTCCCCAGCCGGCAGCGATGCGCCTTGCGGAACCTGCAACCCGCCACCGTCGCTGCCAGGCGGTGCCAGATCGTGGCGCGGGCGCACAGGACGGCGCCGCGCAGGGCGCCGGCGAGCACACGGTCGAGAAGGCCCCGCCCGGCACATGCCCGCGCGCCGGGCCCACGCATCCCGCGAGCCTTTCGCCTGTTTGGACGATCTGCCCTGGCCCACTGGCATCAAAGCGGCTTAGGGTGGCACAAACAAGCGCACCAAGAATGAGCGCCATGCACGCCGAACCCGCCCCACAATCCGAAATGCCCGTGTTGCAGATGCAAGACATCGGCAAGACGTTCGGCAGCACCCGTGCGCTGTCCGGCGTGTCGTTCTCGGCATGGCCTGGCGAGGTCCATGCGCTGATGGGGGAGAACGGCGCTGGCAAATCCACGCTGATGAAGATCCTCTCCGGCGTGCACCACCCGGACGCAGGCGGCAGCATTCGCATCGCCGGCCAGCCGGTGACCATCCGCAGCCCGGCCGCAGCCCGTGCGCTCGGCGTGGTGACGATCTACCAGGAGCTGGTGCTTTCGCCCAACCTGACGGTGGCCGAGAACATCTTCCTGGGTCGCGAGCCGCGCCGCTACGGGCTGGTTGACCGTGCCGCCATGGCCGCACGGTGCGCCCCGGCGCTGACCCGGCTCGGCGTCACGTTCGGACCCGGCAGCCTCGTCGGCGCCCTGTCCATCGCCGAGCGGCAGTTGGTGGAGATTGCCCGCGCGCTGATGGCCGATGCCCGCATCCTGGTCATGGACGAGCCGACCACGTCGCTGTCCGCGCGCGAGACGGACCGGCTGTTCGCCATCGTGAGCCAATTGCGCGCGGACGGGATGGCAATCATCTACATCAGCCACCGGATGGCGGAGATCGACCAGTTGGCGGACCGCGTCAGCGTGCTGCGCGACGGCCGCTCGGTTGGCACGCTGGCCCGCGCGGAGCTGACGCCGCAAACGCTGATCCGCATGATGGTCGGCCGCGACCTCTCGTCGTTCTACAAGAAGGCGCACGGCACGCCGGGCGGCGCGGGGGGCAGCGTGCCCCCGGTCCTGCTGCAAGTGCGCGACGTGGCCGATGGGCAGCGCGTGCACGGCTGCTCCTTCCACGTGCGTGCGGGCGAGGTCCTGGGCATTGCGGGCCTGGTCGGTGCGGGACGCACCGAGTTGGCGCGCCTGGTCTGCGGGGTTGACCGGCGGCTGCGCGGCGAGGTGGCCCTGGAGGGCCGTGGGTTGGCGGCCGGGCCGGCCACGGCGATCGAGCGCGGCCTCGTTTACCTCACCGAAGACCGCAAGGCGCTCGGCCTCTACCTCGATATGTCGGTGCGGGAGAACGTGAACATGGATGTGATCGGCCGCGATGCCCGGGCCGGCGTGCTGGACCGCGCGACCGCCCGCCGCCGCGCCGCCGGCGCGATGCGGCGCTTGTCGGTGCGTGCCGGCAGCGACGCCACCCCCGCCGGCAGCCTGTCCGGCGGCAACCAGCAGAAGGTGCTGCTGGCCCGCCTGCTGGAAACCGGCCCACGCGTGCTGGTGCTGGACGAGCCGACGCGCGGTGTGGACATCGGCGCCAAGTCCGAGATCTACCGCTTGATCGACGAGCTGGCGCGCGCGGGCTGCGGCGTGGTGGTCATTTCCAGCGAGATGGGGGAGGTGATCGGCGTGAGCGACCGCGTGCTGGTGATGCGGGATGGCCGGATCGCGGGTGAACTGCCCGGGGAAGCGGGCACCCCGGTGACGCAGGAGGCCATCATGGCCATCCTTTCCGGACCCGGCATGGAGCGGGCGGCGTGAGCGGCGGCGTCGCGGCGCCGCCCCGGCAGCCATTCCGGCGGACGCTGCGGCTGCGGTTGCAGGTGATCGGGATGCTGCCCGTGCTGGTGCTGATCTGCCTGCTGTTCGGCGCGCTGTCTGACCGGTTCTTCACGCTCGGCAACATCTCGATCGTGGCGCAGCAGGCCTCGATCAACACCGTGCTGGCGGCGGGGATGACCTTCGTGATCCTGACCGGCGGGATCGACCTTTCGGTGGGCTCCATCCTGGCCGCGTCCGCGATGGCGGCGATGATCGTCTCGCTCGTCCCGGGCTGGGGGATGCTCGGCATCGCCGCCGGGCTGGGGGCGGGGGCCGTGTGCGGCGCGCTGAACGCCAGCCTGATCGCGCTGCTGGGCCTGCCGTCGTTCATCGTGACGCTCGGCTCGCTGACCGCGGTGCGGGGGCTGGCGCGGCTGATCGGCGACGACACGACGGTGTTCAACTCGGACCTCCCGTTCGCCTTCATCGGCAACGACAGCGTGCTCGGCGTCCCCTGGCTGGTGGCCATCGCCGCCACGGTGGTGCTGGCCTCGTGGTTCACGCTGCGGCGCACGGTGTTCGGGATGCGCGTGTACGCGATCGGCGGCAACGCGAACGCGGCGCACCTGAGCGGCATCGCGGTGGGCCGGGTGCTGTTCGCCGTTTACACGATCTCGGGCGGGCTGGCCGGGTTGGGCGGCGTGATGTCGGCGTCCCGGCTCTACGCGGCCAACGGCTTGCAACTGGGGCAGAGCTACGAGCTGGACGCGATCGCTGCCACCATCCTGGGCGGCACCAGCTTCACCGGCGGCACCGGCTCGATCTGGGGCACGCTGATCGGCGCGCTCATCATCGCCGTGCTGGGCAACGGGCTGATCCTGCTTGGCGTGTCGGACATTTGGCAGTACGTTATCAAGGGCGTCGTGATCATCGCCGCGGTCACGCTCGACCGCTTCCGCTTGCAAGGCGGCGCCAGGACATAAGGCCGCGTGAACGGCCGGGTAGAGGGAACGCGCAATGAGAAGCACCGCATTCGCCATGGGCCTGGCATTGGCCGCCACCTTCACGGCAGCCGCCTCGGCCAAGCCGCTCAACAGCGTGGGCGTCACCGTCGGCTCGCTCGGCAACCCCTATTTCGTGGCCGTGATCAAGGGCGTCACCGACGAGGCGCACGCGGTCAACCCGGCGGCCAAGATCACCTCGGTGTCATCGGACTACGACCTCAACAAGCAATCCACCCAGATCGAGAACTTCATCTCGGCCGGCGTCGATCTCATCGTGCTCAATGCCGCCGACTCGCAGGCGATCGCGCCCGCGGTGCGCAAAGCCAAGGCGGCCGGCATTCCCGTGGTCGCGGTGGACGTCGCGGCGCAAGGCGCGGACGCGACCGTGATGACCGACAACGTGGCCGCGGGCGCCGAGGCCTGCCGCTTCATCGCCGAGAAGCTGTCGGGCAAGGGCGACGTGGTCATCGTGAACGGCCCGCACGTTTCCTCGGTGATCGACCGTGTGCGCGGTTGCCAGGATGAGTTCAAGAAGTCGCCCGGCATCAAGGTGCTGTCCGACAACGAGGACGCCAAGGGGTCGCGTGACGGCGGGTTCACGGTGATGCAGGGCCTTCTGACCCGCCTGACCCACATAGACGCCGTGTACGCCATCAACGACCCCACCGCGATCGGCTGCTCGCTGGCCGCGCGCCAGCTGCATCGCGAGGACCTGTTCATCACCAGCACGGACGGCGCGCCGGACATCGAGGCCGCGCTGAAGGACAAGCAGACCCACATCCTGGCCTCGTCCTCGCAGGACCCATACGGCATGGCCCGCAAGGCCGTGCAGGTCGGCGCGAAGCTCCTGGACGGCGTCAAGCCGGCCAACCCGACGGAGCTGCTGAACCCCGTCCTCGTCACGGCCAGCAACGTGCAGGACTACAAGGGCTGGACGACGCACTGAACGCGTCGCCGGCGTCTGCTTGCGAGGTTGGCTGCACGCCGGGCAGTCAGCTTCCCCGCTCTGTCTCCGCATGGCAATTCTGGCCGGCGATCCCGTGCGTCGGATGCTGCTGAGCGGGCAGGCGAGGCGGCCAGGCCAGGACGGGGCCCGGCGCCTCCCGAGGTCCATCGGGAGACGGCGGCTGAGGCTTCGCTTGCACGACGCAGTTTCTGCCTTTCTGCTTCGCCTGGTACAGCGCAGCGTCGGCACTGGCCAGCAATCCGGCCGATGTGGCGCTGGTATCCGGGATCGTGGCAACTCCCAGCGACGCCGTGACGGTCACGCCGCTCGGCCCCGGCCTGATCTCCGCGATGCTCACCCGCAGTTGCTCCGCCTTGGCCACCGCCATGTCCAACGGGCAATCCGGCAGCAGCACCGCCAGCTCCTCCCCGCCGTAGCGGCAGGCGATGTCGGTCGCGCGCAACCCGGCGGTGATTGCCGCGGCAACGCCACGAAGCACCGCGTCGCCGGTTGCGTGGCCGTGCTGGTCATTCAACCGCTTGAAGTGGTCAAGGTCGATCATGATGGCGGCGAGCGGGGCCTTGCGGCGCCGTGCGTCGAGCCCGAGCCGGTCCAGCGTTTCGTCCAGGAATCGCCGGTTGTAGAGCCCCGTCAGCGGGTCGCGGATCGCCTGGTTGCGCAACTGGTCGCGCAGGGCCATGCCCGACAAAGCGAGGGACATGGCGTCGGCAAGCGCCATCGCGATCGGCTGGATCTCCTGCAGCGCCGCCACGGCTCCCTGGTTTGCAGTGCCGATCACGAGCAGGCCATAGACCTGGCCGCAAGCGGCCATGGGTATCTCCAGCGAGGCCGTGCCGTCATCGAGGTGGTGCTGGCAACGCAACGCGTCCTCGGCGGGGATATTCAGGTGCGGCTTGCCCCGCTTCATCGCCCAGCAAGTCGGGGGAGCGATGTGGTCCGTCACCGGGTCGGCGGCACCCGGCCCCCAAGCCGTCGATAGGATGAGCCGGTCCTGGGAGTTGTTGAACACGTAGAGCAGGCCGCTGAAACCGGGAAGCAGATGGACGGCCGTCGCACGGAGCACCTCGTTGGCGTCCTCCCGGTCGGGCGCGCTTTGCAGCATGCTGGTCATGGCGAACAGCCGCTGCACGCGCTGGCTGGTCTGCTCGCTCCCGGCAATGGCTGCCTCGCGGCGCCGGATCTCGAGCACGCTGCGCCGGAAGGCGTAGCTCACCGCGATGATCGCGATCAAGGCGCCGCTGAGGTCGATGCCGAGAAGAAGGTTCCGCTGCCTTGCGAGCACGGCGTCGGCCTTGAGAGCTTCTTGGCTGCGGAATTCCGTGTATGTGCCAAGAAAGCTGCGCAGTTCGTCCATCACCCGCTTTTCCTGGCGTTCCACCAGCATCTGCTCCGCGGCCACAGCCGCATGGTTCTCCGTCAGTTCGACGACGTCCGTCCATATCCGGCGCAGCTCCGAGATGCGGCGGCTGACCGCGTGCGGCTCACCGGACCCGCTTGACTGGGCCGAGTAGTCGTCGATCTGCGGCAGGAGCCCGGGGCCGCACTCGGTAACCACCGTCAAACCACTGAAATAAGGCTCCAGGTACTCGACCCGGTCCGCGAGGAGGAACCCGCGAACCCCGGTTTCGGCATCGATCAGCGCTTGTTGCAGAATGCGTATGTTGCGGGTGACAAGCCGGTATTCGGACAGTTGCGCTTCGTGATGGTTGCTGAACGCAAACCCGATGATGGAGGTGGCCACCATCATCGCTATGAAGCCCACCGTGAGAGTGCTGAGAAGCAACAATCGAGTCGCTTGTTTCGCGATGAGGTGAAACCGGAGCAAGCGCCACGTCTTGTCGTAAGCCCGCCTCATGTGTCGCCTCTTTTGGCCCAGGAGAATGAGCCTCTACCTGCAAACGGTTAAGCCAAGGCAAATGGCCGGGTTGGCAACCACCATGCGCGGTGGAAGCAAGGCCAGGTCCGATATCGTAACGATTAGAACTCTCACCGAGTCTTCGAGTAGAAGGGAAAAACGCCGGTGCTGCAATATCGTATCGCGCGCGGATCAATTATCTGCACAAGCATGTTGCTCTTTTGCCAGCCGAGCCGGGCGCAAGCCCCGGCAGGCGTGCTGACGGGCGCCGCGGCCTACGGTGACTGGCGCGGGGACGCGCCCGGCGTGCAGCGGCGGATCACGGCGGCGGACCTGCCGCCGCCCTATGCGAGCCGGTCTGCGGGCAACGCCCCCTCGGTGGACGAGGCTCCAGCCGGCGCGCTGCCGGTGGTCCCGGCAGGCTTCACCGTCGCGCGGTTCGCCGGGGGGCTGGACGGTCCCCGCCTGATCCGGGTCGCGCCCAACGGCGATGTCTTCGTGGCCGAGACCGGCGCCGGCCGCGTCCGTGTCCTCCGCGCCGTGGATGGCGCGGCCCAGCCCGAGCGCAGCGAGGTGTTCGCCAGCGGTCTGGACGGCCCGTTCGGCGTCGCGTTCTTTCCGCCCGGTCCCGACCCGCGCTGGGTTTACGTGGCCAGCAACAACACGGTGGTCCGCTTCCCCTACCGCGCCGGGGACATGCGCGCGAGCGGGCGGCCGGAAACGGTCGTGCCGCAGATATCGCCGGGCGACGGCGGGCACTCGACGCGGGACGTGCAGTTCAGCCCGGACGGCCGCCGGATGTTCGTGTCGGTCGGGTCCGCCTCCAACGTCGCGCAGGGGCTGCCCCGATGGAGCCTGGAGCAGGTCGGGCCTTGGCAGGCGCAACACGGGCTGGGCGCGGCCTGGGGCGACGAGGCCGCGCGGGCGGACGTGCTGGCGTTCGACCCGGACGGGGGCAACCGCCAAGCGTTCGCCACCGGCATCCGCAATTGCGTCGGCCTGGGCGTGCAGCCGGCAAGCGGGGACCTGTGGTGCGCCACCAACGAGCGCGACGGGCTGGGCGACAACCTGCCGCCGGACTACGTCACGCGGGTGCGGGAAGGCGGGTTCTACGGCTGGCCCTGGTACTACATCGGCAGCCACGAGGACCCGCGTCACGCCGGCGAGCGCCCGGACCTTGCTGGCCGGGCGACGGTGCCGGATGTCCTGCTGCAGCCGCACTCGGCGCCATTGCAGGTGAGCTTCTATCCGCTGGCCGCCCACGGCCCAGCCGCGTTCCCGGCGCAATACGGCGGGGACGCCTTCGTGGCCCTGCACGGCTCCTGGAACCGCGCCAAGCGCACCGGCTACAAGGTCGTCCGCGTGCGGCTGCATGACGGCGCGCCGACGGGTGAGTACGAGGATTTCCTGACCGGCTTCGTCCGCAGCGACGACAGCGTCTGGGGCCGGCCGGTCGGGGTGGCGGTGGCGCATGACGGCGCGCTGCTGGTGAGCGAGGATGGCAACGGCACGATCTGGCGCATCGCCCACGCCGGGCCCGCGGAATAAGCCTCAGCGGAGGGAGGCTGCGGCCTGCTCCGGGAACATCGCCTGTTCCACCGTGGCGCAGATCACGTGCGCCGCGGTGAGGTAGACCTGCTGGATGATGGCCGTGCGGGTGGACGGCGCGGCAAGCACCAGGTCCGCCTCCGCCATCCCTGCCGGGTTGGCGCCGCAGAACGCCAGGGTCGTCATCCCGCCTTCCCGCGCCGCCGCGATCGCACCCAGGATGTTCGGCGAGCGGCCGGAGGTGGAGATGCCCAGGAACACGTCACCCGGCTTGCCGATCGCGCGCAATTGCCGCTCGAACACGTTGGCAAAGCCGTAGTCGTTGCCGATCGCGGTCAGCACGGACGTGTCCGTCGTCAGCGCGATGGCGGCGAGGGGGACGCGGTTGAACATGAAGCGGGAGATGAATTCCGCCGCGATGTGCGCCGAGTCCCCGGCGCTGCCCCCGTTGCCGGCGATCAGCAGCTTGTTGCCCGCTCGGAGCGCATCCGTGATCCGCCGCGCCATCGCCGCCATCACCGTCCGCAGATCGTCCGCAGCAAGCCCCTGCATGGCGGACACCGACTCGCGGAGAAACTCGTCGACCCACTCGGTCCCGTTCACGGCGGCCTCCATCATGATGATCGGGCGATCTTCTAACGCATTTCCTGCCACCTGCGACTCCCGTTGAACCGGCGGTCCCCGCGGCGTACAGTGCCGCTTCCCGACCGGAGCGGATGATTCCTGCCGTGAGTGCAGCCGCCCCGACGATCCACCGCTTTGACGCCGTTGCCTCCACCATGGATGAGGCGCGGACCCTGGCAGACCAGGGCGCGCCGCACGGAACGGCTGTTGTGGCGAGGGTGCAACAGGCCGGGCGGGGCCGTGGCGGGCACAGGTGGGCCAGCCCGCCGGGCAACCTGCATCTGACGGTGGTGCTCCGCCCTGGGGGGGAGGCACGGCTGGCGCCGGAACTGGGCTTCGTCACCGCCGTGGCCGTGGCCGAGGCGGTGGACGCGCTGGCTGGGCCGCAAACCGCGCTCAAGTGGCCCAACGACGTCCTGCGCGGCGGGGCCAAGCTGGCTGGCATCCTGCTGGAACGGCTGGAAGACGGCGCGGTCCTGGCCGGTGTCGGCGCCAACGTCAGGCACAGCCCGCCCGGCATGCCTTACCCGGTCACCAGCCTGGCCGCGCTGGGCTGCGACGCCGAACCGGACGCGCTGCTCCACGCCGTGCTCCACCGGCTGGCGGAGGGCTGGGCGGATTGGCAGGCACACGGCTTCGCCCCCGTGCTGGCACGCTGGCTGGCTCGCGGCCCGGCGCTCGGCGCGCCGGTCCGGATGCGCTCGGGGTTGGCGGGACGGTTCGCCGGCCTGGGGCCGGACGGGGCGTTGCTGCTGGACGGGGCGCACGGGCGCACGGCGATCGTGGCCGGCGAGGTGCTGCTCTGACTTGCGCCGCCGGGCTTGGGATATCACAACGATCTGATGTTGAAATTGCGTGTGATCCCGTGCCTGGACGTGAAGGACGGCCGAGTGGTCAAGGGGGTGAACTTCGTCGCCCTGCGGGACGCCGGGGACCCGGTGGAGCAGGCCGCGGTGTACGATGCCGCCGGCGCGGATGAGTTGACGTTCCTGGACATCACGGCAAGCCACGAGAACCGGGACACCATCTACGACGTCGTCAGCCGCACCGCCGCGCGCGTGTTCCTGCCGCTCACGGTGGGCGGCGGCGTGCGCTCCACCGGGGACATGCGGCGGCTGCTGCTGGCGGGGGCGGACAAGTGCAGCATGAACTCCGCCGCCCTGGCCCGGCCGGCCCTGGTGGCCGAAGCGGCCGAGAAGTTCGGTAGCCAGTGCGTGGTCGTCGCGGTGGACGCGCGCGCCGCGGGGCCAGGACGCTGGGAGGTCTTCACCCATGGCGGACGTCAGCCGACGGGCCGGGATGCGGTGGCGTGGTGCGCCGAGGCGGCCAGCCTCGGCGCAGGCGAGATCCTGCTGACCAGCATGGACCGTGACGGCACCGGCGCCGGCTTCGACACGGCGCTGCTGCGCGCCGTCTGCGCCGCCGTGCGGGTGCCGGTGGTGGCCAGCGGCGGCGTCGGCGGCTTGCAGCATTTCGTCGAGGGCGCCCAATCGGGTGCTACCGGGCTGCTGGCGGCGTCCGTGTTCCATTTCGGGACCTTCACCATCCCGCAGGTGAAGGCGGCGCTGCACGCCGCCGGATTGCCCGTGCGCCAGCCCCGGGAGGCAGCCTGATGGCGAAGCCGGTCAAGAAGACGGTCAAGGCCAAGAAGCCCCGCAACGGCGTGCCCGGTTCCCGCGCCGAGGTGCTGGACCGGCTGTGGGCCGTGATCCTGCAACGCCGCACGGCCAGCCCGGCCGTCAGCCACTCCGCCCGGCTGCTGGGCCGCGGCCGCGCCAAGGTGGCGCAGAAGTTCGGCGAGGAGGCGGTCGAGTGCTTGATCGAAACCGTCGCCGGCAACCCGGAGGCGCTGGTGGCCGAGAGCGCCGACGTGCTCTACCATCTGCTCGTGATGTGGGTTGCGACCGGCGTGTCCCCCGAGATGGTTTGGGCCGAGCTGGAGCAGCGCGAAGGCGTGTCCGGCTTGGCCGAGAAGGCCGCCCGCCGGGTTGCGCCGCCGGCAGGCCTGCGCACGAGCAAGATCCCCTGACACGGAGCGTCCGACCATGCCGGTGAACGGCCTCGGCCCTTATGACGACGGCAACATCTTCGCCCGGCTGCTGCGGGGAGAGATCCCGTCCAGCCGGGTGTACGAGGACGAGTGGGCAGTGGCGTTCCACGACATCGCGCCGCAAGCGCCGGTGCACGTGCTGGTGATCCCGCGCGGCCGTTACGTCTCGCTCGCGGACTTCACCCGGGAGGCGACGGACGCGGAGATCTCGGGGTTCTTCCGCGCGGTGGGAACGGTGGCGCGGCAGCTCGGGCTGGAAGAGCCGGGATATCGCGCGCTGACCAACATGGGCGGGCATGGCGGGCAGGAGGTGCCGCACCTCCACGTTCACCTGTTCGGCGGCCAGGCGCTGTCCGGGCGCATGGTGCAGATGCGGGAAGGCTGACTACACGTCCAAGCGCCGGATCACTTCCGCCACCGTGTGCTCCACCGTGCCGCCGACGTCCACCTCGATGACGCGCTCGTCCGCAGCTGGCTCTTCCAGGGTGGCCAACTGGCTGTCGAGCAGGGCGGGCGGCATGAACTCGTGGTGACGGCCGCCGACGTGGGCGTCCAGCGTGGCGCGGTCCCCGTGCAGATAGACGATCTGCACGCCGGGTTTGCCGTTGCCGAGCTGCTCGCGGTAGGTCCGCTTCAGCGCGGAACAGGTGATGATGCCGTTCTGCCCCGTGTGCAACCGCACGTCGATCCATTCCGCGACGACCGCCAGCCAGGGCGCGCGGTCGGTGTCGTCGAGCGCGTGGCCGTTGGCCATCTTCTCCACGTTCGCCTTGGGGTGCAGCTTGTCGCCTTCCTGGAACATCCAGCCGAGCGCGCTGGCCAGCCGCTCGGCCACCGTGGACTTGCCGGAGCCGGACACGCCCATCACCACTACGACCCGGCTCACGGCGCCCCGGTTGGGAACAGGGTCCGCACCCCTGCCGGGTCCGCGACGTACGCCGCAGCCGTGCGGCCGATGAACAGCCCCGTCTCGACCACGCCGACGATGGCTTGCAGGGACGCATCGAGCGCCGCTGGGTCGGCGAGTGGAGCCACGTGGCAATCCAGGATCAGGTTGCCGCCATCCGTGTGGAACGGCGCGCCGGAAGCACCCTGCCGCAGCACCGGCCGTGCGCCCAGGGCCTCGATGCGCCCGGCAGTGGCGCGCCAGCCGAACGGAGCCACCTCCACGGGCACCGGAGCATTGGCGCCCAGGCGGTCCACCAGCTTGCTGCCATCCACCACGATCAACAGCTTGTTGCTCGCCTGGGCGACCATCTTCTCCCGCAGCAGCGCGCCGCCCAGGCCCTTGACCAGATCCAGCGACCCGGCCGCGACCGAATCCGCGCCGTCGATGGTGAGGTCCAGCCGCATCCCGCTGGCGAGTTCGACCAGTTCGATCCCGCCTTCCCGGGCCTGTGCCGCGCTTCGCTCGGAGGTGGGCACGGCGGTGATGCGCAACCCGTCCCGAACCCGCGCGATCAGGTCCGCGATGGCCCAGTAGGCGGTGGAGCCAGTGCCGAGCCCGACGATCATGCCATCGGTCACCAACGCCGAGGCGGCTTCGGCGGCTTGGCGCTTCAGGGCGGCTTGCGGGTCTCCCGTCATGGCGGGGCGGCGGCTCGGTCGGTGAACCAGCGGAGTTCCCCGGCCGGGCGGACATGGACGGCGGGCAGGGCGGCGTCCCCGGCCAGGGCGCGGGCTAGGATCGCGCGCTTGTTCTCGCCGTTGGCGATGAACGCCACGACGCGGCTGCTGTCCAGCGCCGGGTATGTCAGGCTCAGCCGCGGCTCCGGCTTGGCGCCGATCACCGCGGCGGTCCAAGCAGTCCGTTCCTCCAAGGCGGCAACGCCGGGAAACAGGGAGGCCGTGTGGCCGTCCTCGCCGAGGCCCAGGAACATCACGTCGAACAGCGGGCGCGCCGGGTCGAGCGTGTCGCTGCCGTAGAACCGCTTCAGCGTGTCGGCATAATGCAGCGCCGCGTGCTCCGGGTCGCCATCCGTCTGCCAGGCATGCACCTGCGCCGGGGGAAGGGGCACGTGCGCCAGCATCGCCTCGCGCACCATGCGGTAGTTGCTGTCCGGATGGTCGTGCGGCACGAAGCGCTCGTCGCCGAAGAACAGGTGCGTGCGGTCCCACGGGAAGCGGCTGCGGAACGGCTCGGCCGCCAGCAGGCCGTACAGCGTCTTGGGCGTCGAACCACCGGAAAGCGACCAGGCGAACCGGCCCTCGGTGGCCAGGGCGTGCTCCGTCACCCACTCCGCGACCCGGCGGGCGACGGCGGCGCTGTCGGCCTGGACGTCCACGATGCCGGTCACAGGAGGATGAACCGTTCGACGGCCTTGGCGAAGCCTTCGTCGTCGTAGCTGTCCGTCACCGCATCGGCCTCCCCCTGCACCGCCTCGCTGGCATTGCCCATGGCGATGGAGAAGCCGCTGGGCTTGAACATCAGCACGTCGTTCGGCTGATCCCCGATCGTGGCGATCTGTCCGGCAGGGATGCCCAGCGTGCGCGACAGGTAGGCCACCACGCCGCCCTTGTTGGCCTCCGGATTGGTCACGTCGAGGTAGTAGGGCTGCGAGCGCGCGGCGGACGCGGTCTTGCCCAGCGCCTGCTGCACCTTCTTCTCGCACGCCGCCACGCGGTCCAGGTCATCGCTGACGCCGACGATCTTGACGGCTTTCTGGAAATGCTCGTCGGTGAAGGCCTGCACGACCACGGGCGGGAACTGCACCGTGTGCTCCTCCCGCTCGCGATGCGGCGCGTCCTTGTCACGCAGGAGCCAGTCATCCCCGGCATACACCCACACATCCAGGCCCGCCGCCTCAATGGTCTCGGCCGTCTGCTTGGCGGCATGCGGGTCGAGCGTGAGGCTCTCGATGATCGCCATGTCGCGCTTGACGTATAGTCCGCCATTGAACCCGGCGATCGGAGTGGAAATGTCCAACGGGTCAAACAGCATCCGCATGCCTTTGGGCGGCCGGCCGGAGGTGAGGGCGAAGGCGATGCCATGTGCCTTCAAGCTGCGGACCGCCTCCTGCGCGCGGTCGGTCAGCACCTTGTCCTTCGTCACCAGTGTGCCGTCCACGTCGGCCAGCAGCAACGCGATCTTCTCGGGACGCAGGCGAGGCATGCGGACGCTCCTAAGCGGCAGGCAGCACGAAGCGGTCGATCGCAGCCGCCCAGCCATCCTGCTCGTTGCTCGTCGTGCGCTGCTTCGCCTCGGCGGCCACGGCTGGCGGCGCGTTGCCCATGGCAATGCTGTGCCCTGCCACGCGGAACATCGGCACGTCGTTGCTCTGGTCGCCGATGACGCACACGTCCGCGATGTCCACGCCGTACCACCCGGCGATCGCGTGTGTTGCAGTCCCCTTGTCGGCGGCAGGATTGGTGACATCCAGGTAATACGTCTGCGAGCGGTGGGCGTTGGCGTCGCTGCCGAGCAGCCCCTGCAACTCGTGCTCGCACCGCTCCAGCAAGTCGAACTTTGCCGACGCGCCGACGATCTTGCCGCAACGGGCGATGAACGGCTCGAAGTCATCCACCACGGTTGGTTCGAAGCGCACCGTCATGCGTTCCTTGGGCACGTAGTCGCCGTCCGGGTCCTTGATGATCCATTGGTTGTCCGCGAACAACCAGGCGCTGACACCGTGCCGTGCCAGCAGGTCGAGGCTGGTGCGCACGGCCTGTTCCGGCACGAACCGCTCCTCGATCACGGCGCCGTCCGGCGCCAGGATGGTGCCGCCGTTGAAGCCGCCAAGCGGCCCGCTGAGGCCCAGGTCCATCGTCAGGAACGCCATCCCGCGTGGCGGCCGGCTGCTGACCAACGCCAGGTGCACCCCTGCCGCCCGCAACCGGTGCGCGGCGGCGATCGTGGCCGGGGTCAACACCTTGTCGGTCGTGACCATGGTGCCGTCCACGTCCGACACGACCAGCTTGACCGGCATCAACCCAGCTTGCGCCAGGAGCGGCCGTCCCTGGCCAGCAACGCCTCCGCGGCTTCCGGCCCGTTGCTGCCCGCCGGGTAGGTGTGGATCTTGTCGTTCCCCTTCGCGACCGCATCCAGGACCGGCTGCACGCCCTTCCATCCGGCCTCGATGTTGTCGGCCCGGTTGAACAGCGTCGGGTCGCCGATCAGCACGTCGTAGATCAGCGTCTCGTAGCCGGTCGATGGCTTCAGATCGAAATAATCCTCGTATTTGAAATCCATCCGCACCGGCTTCAGCACGACGTTCTGCCCGGGCTGCTTCGCGCTGAACAGCAGGGATATGCCTTCGTGCGGTTGCAGGTGGAACACCATGACGTTGGGCGTCAGCTTGTCGACCGGCGTGTCGCGGAACATCGCGAACGGAGCCTGCTTGAAGTGCACCGAGATCTCGGTCGTTCGCGTCGTCATCCGCTTGCCGGTGCGCAGGTAGAACGGCACGCCGGCCCAGCGCCAGTTGTCGATCATCAGCTTGATGGCGACGAACGTCTCCACTGTCGAGTCCGGTGACACGTCCGGCTCGCGCGTGTAGGCCACGACGTCGCCTTGCTCGCGCATCTGGCCGGCCGTGTACTGCCCACGGACGACGTTGTTCTCGACATCCTCCGGCGACATCGGATGGACCGCCTCGATCACCTTGGCCTTCTCGCTGCGCACCGCGTCGGCGTCGAAGGAATTAGGCGGCTCCATCGCGATCATCGATAGGAGCTGGAACATGTGGTTTGGCACCATGTCCCGCAGCGCGCCCGTCACTTCGTAGAACTTGCCGCGCTTCTCCACCCCGACCGTTTCCGCGGCGGTGATCTGCACGCTGTCGATGTGGTCGCGGTTCCACAACGGTTCGAAGAAGCCGTTGGAGAAGCGCAGGGCCATGATGTTCTGGACCGTTTCCTTGCCGAGGAAATGGTCTATCCGGTAGATCTGGTTCTCTTCCAACTCAGAGAGGATGTGGGCGTTCAGCTCCTGGGCGGAGGCAAGGTCATGGCCGAACGGCTTCTCGATCACCACACGGCGGAACCCGCCATCCTTCTCCTTCGCGAGCCCGGCCTCGTGCAACTGGTCGATGATCCCGCCAAAGAACCGGTCCGCCACCGCGAGGTAGAACACGGCGTTGCCATCCCCGAGCTTGTCGGACAGCATCTTGAACGTTTCGGGCTTGGTGAAATCGCCGGCGGCGTAGTGCAGCCGCTGTTCCAGCCAACCCCACCATTCCGCGTCGAGAGTCTTCTCGGCGAACTCCCCCCCTGCGGCCGGCGTGAAGCTCTCCATGCTGGCTTTCTGGCGGCCGCGGAAGTCACCATCCGTGCCGTCATCGCGGTCGATGCCCAGGACCGAGAACTTGTCGTCCAGCAGCTTGGCGCCAGATAGGTTGTACAGCGCCGGCATCAGCAAGCGCTTGGTCAGGTCGCCGTTGGCGCCGAAGATCACCATGGTGCAGGCCGGCGCGGGTTTTGCCGTCTGGCTGAGTGCCGAGGTGTCGTTAGTGGTCTGCTCGGGAGCGCTCATGCAATCAGGCTTTCGGCTCGACGTGGCCGCCGAAGCCAAACCGCATCGCGGATAGCATCTTCTCGCCGAACGTGTGCTCCTGCCGGGAGCGGAAGCGGGCGAACAGCGACGCGGCCAAGACCGGGACCGGCACCGCCTCCTCCACTGCCGCGTCGATCGTCCAACGGCCCTCGCCGCTGTCCGACACGTCGCCGGCGAATTTCTCCAGCTTCTCGTCATTGGCCAGCGCCAGCGCCGTCAAGTCCAGCAGCCAGGACGAGATCACCGAGCCGCGCCGCCAAACTTCCGCGATGTCACCCATGTTCAGGCTGAACCGCTCTGCTTCGGGCAGCTCGTGGCTGTCCTTGTTCTTGAGGATGTCGAAGCCCTCGGCATAGGCCTGCATGATGCCGTACTCGATGCCATTGTGCACCATCTTGACGAAGTGTCCGGCGCCGGCCGGGCCGCAATGCAGGTAGCCCTGCTCGGCGGTGGGAGTGCGGCCCTCACGGTTCGGCGTCTTGTCGATGGTGCCCACGCCGGGCGCCAGGGCGGAAAGGATCGGGTCGAGGTATTTGACCGCTTCGTCCTCGCCGCCGATCATCATGCAATAGCCGCGCTGCAAGCCCCAAACGCCGCCCGAGGTGCCGACGTCGACGTAAACGATGCCTTTCTCGCGTAGGGCGGCGGCGCGGCGGATATCGTCCTTGTACATCGAGTTGCCGCCGTCGATGATGATGTCGCCGCGTCCCATCATGCCGCCGAGCGCCTGCACGGCGTCTTCGGTGATCTTGCCGGACGGCAGCATGACCCAGACGATTTTAGGGGAGGCGAGCTGGCGCACCATATCCTCCAGCCCGGCGGACTTGGCGGCACCCTGGCCGACGATGCCGTCCACCGCCTTCTCACTGGCGTCGTACACGACGCACTCATGGCCATGCTTCATCAAGCGCAGGCTGATGTTGCCGCCCATGCGACCCAGGCCGATCACGCCAAGCTTCATTCGTTTGCTCCTGGATGGGGAATGATCGTTGTCAGACAGCGGCGGAGATAGCGGACGCCAGCGTCTTCAGCCCGGAGGCGAGGTCCCCGGTGATATGCACCCGCAGCGCCCGCCGCCCGCGTTCCGCCAGAACGTCGAAGTCGCCGCGGGCCTGCGCCGCCTTCACCACGCTGAACGTGTAGCGTTCGCCGGGCACTGGCAGGTCCGCCGCGTCCGCCGCGGTGATCTGCGTGAACACGCCGCTATTCGGTCCACCCTTGTAGGCTTGGCCCGTGGAATGCAGGAACCGCGGGCCGAACTCGGCCACTGTCGCCACCTTCCTCGCATCGCGGATTTGCGTCCGCAGTTCCTGCAACATCGCAATGTGCTCGGGCGTGCGCTGGATATAGGCCAGCAGCGCCGCGTAATCGTTGGCGCCAAGCCGGGCCAGGTGCGCCTTCATCACTGCCGCCAGCGTGTTGCCGGCACGGCTCAGCTCGGACGCGTTCTTCTCGTCGCTGAACAACTGGATCGCCCCGTCGGTCAGGAACGGCGTCTCGTCCGGCAACTTGCCCGTGTCGTTATAGGCCGTCGTCAGCTTCTTGGTGACGACCTTGCTGGCCTCGACATCCGGCTGGTCGAACGGGTCGATGCCGATGACGGAACCGGCCACGGCGGTCGCGAACTCCCAAAGGAAGAATGCCTGGCCGATTTGCAGCGTGTTGGCCAGCTCCACCGTGACGACGGGTTGCCCGGCCTTGGCGAGCGCGTCCATCGCCTTGTCCTGCGCCGGGTCGGGCGCATCCCGCAGGCGCAGGTAGGCGAACACCCGGTCCGCGCCATACTGCGCGGCGTCCGCCAACGGCTCGTTGTCCACTGGAACGATGCCGTGGCCCTGCTTCCCAGTGCTTTCGGCCAGCAACTGCTCCAGCCAGGCGCCAACGTCCTCCATGTGAGGGGAGGCGACAATCGTGACCTTGTCACGGCCCGAAGTCGCGCCGACCCCAAGCACCGCGCCCAGTTGCACGCCCGGGTTCTGCAACGGCGGCGTCCCGGCGGAGCAGGCGCGCACCATGAGGGCGGCGGAGTGCAAGAACTGCTCCAAGTCCAAGCCCATCGCCGCCGCCGGAACCATGCCGAAGTTGGACAACACCGAGTAGCGCCCGCCGATCGCCGGGTCACCGTAGAAGATGCGGCGGAAACCGTCCTTCTCGGCCACTTTCTGCATGTTGGAGCCGGGATCAGTGATCGCGACGAAATGCTCGCCAGCTTTGCCTGCGCCGACCGCCTTCTCCATTGCGGCGAAGAAATACGCCTTGAGGATGTTGGGCTCCAGCGTGCCGCCGGACTTGCTGGACACGATCACCAGCGTGGTCGCCATCGTGACCTTGGCCTCGAACGCGGCAACCTGCTGCGGATCGGTGCTGTCCAGCACGTGGAGCACTGGAAATCCGCCGCGATGGCCGAACGTCTCCGCCAGCACTTCCGGGCCCAGGCTGGACCCGCCCATGCCCAACAGGAGCACGTCGGTGAACCCGGCCTGCTTCACCTCGTCCTGGAACGCCTGCAACTGCTTCAGGTCCGCCGTGCGATCGGCGACGATGTGGAGCCAGGCGAGCCACTTGCTCTCGTCCTTGCCAGTCCACAACGCGGCCTCTCCGGCCCAGAGGTCGCGGACCTTGCCCGCCTCGCGCCAGTCGTCGAGCGTTTGCGCGACGGCTTTCTCCATCGCTTCCGGCAGGTTGGACCGCACGGTGACGAGCGTGTCGCCCAGCATCTTGTTCCGCTTGGCGGCCACGGCGCCCAGCAGGTCATCGGCGGCTTTGGCGAACTGCTTCACCCCGTCCTCGACCAGGTCGTGCGTGACCTTGTCGAGATCGAGGCCGAGCCGCTTGGCTGTGCCCAGCACTTCCCGCGCGTCCTCCACGCCGTCAGTCAGGGCGTCACGGGCGTGGCCGTGGTCGCGGAACGCATCCATGGTCGCCGGCGGCATGGTGTTGACCGTGTCGCGGCCGATCAGTTCCTCGACGTACAGCGTATCCGGATAAGCCTTGTCCTTGACGCCGGTGCTGGCCCACAGCAGGCGTTGCGGCATCGCGCCGGCAGCGGACAGCGTCTTCCAGCGATCGCTGCCGATCAACGAGAGGTAATGCTGGTACGCCATCTTCGCGTTCGCGATGGCAATCTTGCCGCGCAGCCGCTTCAGGTCGGCCGCGTCGTTCCCGCCGGCTGCCGCGCGGGTGTCAATCTGCTTGTCGAGCTGCGCATCGATCCGGCTGACGAAGAAGCTGGCGACGCTCGCCACCCGGCTGACGTCCCCGCCGCGAGACTTGAAATCCTCCAGCCCGGACACGAACGCTTCGGCCACGTCCTTGTAGGCCTGCTGCGCGAACAGCAGGGTGACGTTGATGTTCATGCCCTCGCCGATCAGCACCTTGATCGCCGGGGTGCCTTCGTCCGTGCCAGGCACCTTGACCATCAGGTTGTCGCGGCCAACCAGCTTCCAAAGCCGCCGCGCCTCGGCGACCGTGTCGTCTGTGCGCAGCGCGAGATAGGGCGAAACCTCCAGCGAGACGTAGCCGTCATGCCGGTTGCTTGCGTCGTACACCGGGCGCAGCAGGTCCGCGGCCTTCTGGATGTCCTCGATCGCCAGGGTCTCGTAGATGGTCTGCGCATCCACGTCGCCCTGGGCGGCCAGCGCCTTGAACCCGGCGTCGTAGTTCTCGCCGTGGCCCATCGCCTTCTCGAAGATCGACGGGTTGGACGTCATGCCTTTCAGCCCGTCCCGCTCGATCAGCGTTTGCAGGGTGCCGTCTGACAGGAAGTTACGCTCGATGAAGTCGAGCCACGGGGACTGGCCCAGCGCTTCCAGCGACTTGAGTGGATTCGCGGCCGTCTCAGTCTGCACGTCCATGGTTCAGCTCCTAAGCAGGCTCGCGCGGCCTGCCGCACACTTCGCCTCAAGCACCGGCAGGCCGCGCAAGCCTGCTTCGGTCCGCCTCCGCAGGCAAATCGCCGGAGGCTTGCCTAACTGGCACGTCCGGCTTGCTTGCGGGCTTCTTTCAGCACGGCTTCCGGGGTGAACCCGAACTGCTTCTGCAACGCCGAAAGCGGGGCGGACGCGCCGAAGCTGTGCATCCCGATCATGCTGCCACCCGGCCCGATGTAGCGGTCCCAACCCATGGTCGCCGCTTGCTCGATGGCGACGCGCCCCTTCACCGCCGGCGGCAGCACCGAATCGCGGTAGGCCTCATCCTGCGCCTCGAACAGCTCCCAGGAGGGCATGGAAACGACGCGCGCCTTGACCCCGTCGGCGGTGAGCGCCTCGTAGGCGCCCATGCACAGCCCGATCTCGGACCCGGTTCCCATCAGGATCACCGCCGGCGTGCCCTCGCAATCGGCGAGCACGTAGGCGCCCTTGGCCACGTTCTTCGCCGACGCGTATTTCCCCCGGTCGATCGTGGGCAGCGCCTGCCGGCTAAGGATCAGGCTGGCCGGGCGGTCGTGCAGCGTCATCACGACCCGCCAAGCCTCGGCCACCTCGTTGGCATCCGCCGGGCGCAGCACGATCATTCCGGGAATCGCCCGCAACGCCACGATCTGCTCGATCGGCTGATGGGTCGGCCCATCCTCGCCCACGCCGATGCTGTCATGGGTGAAGATGTAGATGACCGGCAGCTCCATGATGGAGGAGAGCCGAATCGGCGCCTTCATGTAGTCGGAGAAGATCAGGAAGCCGCTGGCGTAGGAGCGAAGGCCGGACAACGCCATGCCGTTGACGATCGAGCCCATCGCGTGCTCGCGGATGCCGAAATGCAGGTTGCGGCCACCGTAGTTGTCCGCCTCGAACGACCCGGCGCCTTCGAACGTCATGTTGGACTTGGTGGAAGGCGCCAGGTCCGCAGCGCCGCCGATCAGCCAGGGCACGCGGGGGGCGACCGCGTTCAGCACCTTCTGCGAGGAATCGCGCGAGGCCACGCCCTTCGCGTCCGCCGGGAACACGGGGATGTCGGCATCCCAGCCTTCGGGCAGTTCATGCCGATCGATCATGTCGATCTCGCGCGCGAGATCCGGATACTGCTCGCGGTAGCGGGCCAGCAGGTCCATCCACTCGCGGCGGCCCTTGGCGCCGCGCGCGCCCATCAGGTCGGCGAAACGCTGGTGCACGCCGTCCGGCACCAGGAACTGCGCGTCCTCCGGCCAGCCGTAGCTGCGCTTGGCGCCGCGGATCTCCTCGTCGCCGAGCGGCTCGCCGTGGGCCGCCTTGGTGCCGGCTTTCTTGGGCGCGCCATACCCGATGACGCTGTGCACGACGATGATCGTGGGGCCGGTCGTCACCGCCTTGGCGTCCACCAGCGCCTGCTGCACTGCGCCCGTGTCGTTGGCGTCGTCCACGTGGATGACGTGCCAGCCCATCGCGCCCAGCCGTGCCCCCACGTCGTCGCTGAAGGCGAGGGAGGTCGCGCCCTCGATGGTGATGTGGTTGCTGTCGTAGATCCAGGTCAGGTTGCTGAGCTTCAGGTGCCCGGCGATCGAGGCTGCCTCGTTCGACACGCCTTCCATCATGCAGCCGTCGCCGCAAAGGGCGTACACGTGGTAGTCGAACAGGGCGAAGCCAGGCTTGTTGTAGCGCTGCGCCATCCAGCGCTGCGCCATCGCCATGCCCACGCTGTTGGACACGCCCTGCGCCAGCGGCCCAGTGGTCGTTTCCACGCCCGCGGTCAGCCGGTATTCCGGGTGGCCCGGCGTGACGGAGGAAAGCTGCCGGAACTGCTTTATGTCGTCGAGCGTGACGGCATACGGGCCCTTATCCTTGTGCTCCACGTCGGACGCGACCTGCGCCAGGTGCAGCAGCGAGTATAGCAACATGGACGCATGTCCGACCGAAAGCACGAAACGGTCGCGATTGGGCCAGTGCGGGTCCGCCGGGTCGTAGCGCAAGGCCTGCTGCCAAAGCGTGTAGCCGACGGGCGCCATTCCCATGGGCGTTCCGGGATGGCCGGAATTGGCCTTCTGGACCGCATCCATGGAAAGGGTGCGGATCGTGTTGATTGCGATCTGATCGATGTCGCCTTCCGGCAAGTTTGTCGCTGAGTGCGGTTGCACCGGTTGGTCCATCGCTTTGATCCCTCACTCCAGGCCAGTCTGGCCACGCGACACACAAGACGCCGCTCCCAGCGGGTGCGCAAGCGGTGCCTGCGCTCGGTGCAAGCGGCGTCACCTAGGCGGCGTCATGACCTAAAGCCGGCAGGGGGGGCGTGGGTTCGTGACCAACGCATTAAATTTGTTATCGCACCGACCGCCTGCTCACCATTTTGTGAATGGTTCGGGTCCAGCCCTGTTCGCCCAGCGACTGACGACGGGCCTCGCCGAAGTCATAACAGCGGCATGTTGGTGAAGCTTCGATCGAAACGATTGGCGGCAAGCGCATTGGACCGCCCGGTCTTGCTGGGGACCCTGGCCTGCGTGGCGCTGCTGTTCGGGATCAGCTTCGCATCGGTGTGGCAGGCGGACGCCAACGACCGGGCGCTGATCGCGACCCAGCGGCTCCGGCTGCAACGCAACCTGCTGGCAACGATCCTGCTCGCGGCCGATGACGCTGAAACCGCCCAGCGCGGGTTCCTGCTGACAACCAATCCAGGCTACCTGGGACCACTTGTCCAGGCGCAGGGGAGCTTGCCGGGACTGCTCGGCACCTTGTCGGGCAGCCGTCCGGGTGATCCCCGGGTCACGACGCTCAACCAGGTGGTCACGGCGAAGCTGGCGGAACTGGCGCAAACCGTGCGGCTTGCGCAGGGCGGCGACTTGCCCAGCGCCCTGCGGATCGTGCGGACCGACGCCGGCAACATCAACACGGGCGTCATCCGGACGGTCGTGGCCGGCTTCGAGGCGGAGCTGGACGGCAGGCTGGCGGAGTTGGTGTCAAGGATTGGCCGGGGCGGCCGCGTGCTGATCGCCATCGACGTGGCGGGGCTGCTGATGATCCTGGCGCTGGCCGGGCTGATCGCGCTCGGGTTGCGGGGCACGCTGCGGACATTGCGGGTGGCGCAGCGGCAGACGGCGTCCGCCTACGACGCGCTGGAGCGCTCCAACGAGCGGCTGGACGAAACCGTGCGTGAACGGACGGCGGAGCTGACGGCGGCCAACGAGGAGATCCAGCGATTCGCCTACATCGTCTCGCATGACCTTCGGGCGCCGCTGGTCAACATCATGGGCTTCACCAGCGAACTGGAACAGGCGACCGGCGCCTTGATCCGGCTCGTCACGGCCGAAAACGCGCCGGCTGAGTTGCAGGAGGCGATGGCCGAGGACATCCCGGAAGCGCTGCGCTTCATCAGGTCCTCCACCAGCAAGATGGACCGCCTGATCAACGCCATCCTGCGCTTGTCGCGGGAGGGCCGCCGCGTGCTGGCGCCGGAGCGCCTCAACATGGCCGTATTGCTGCAGACGATTGCGGACAGCATGCAGCACCAGGCGGCGAGCAAGGCGGCGAGCCTCACGATCGGGCCGGTGCCGGACCTCCTGTCCGACCGGCTCGCCGTGGAGCAGGTCTTCTCCAACGTGCTGGAGAACGCGTTGAAGTACCTCAAGCCTGGCCGCCCAGGCGCCGTGACCGTGACCGGCCGCAAGGAGGCCGGCATGGCTCGGTTCGACGTCGCCGACAACGGCCGCGGCATCGCCGAACGCGACTACGAGCGGGTCTTCGAGCTGTTCCGCCGCGCGGGCGACCAATCGGTGCCGGGCGAGGGCATCGGCCTGGCCCATGTCCGCGCCCTGGTGCGGCGGCTGGGCGGCAGGATAGATTGCCGGTCGATGCTGGATGTGGGCACCACGTTCAGCATCCTCTTGCCTTTGCAAACCGTCCACTGACCAGGATTGCAGAACGTTGAACGCCAACCCGGTGACCATACTGCTGATCGAGGATGACCCGGGCCACGCACGGCTGATCGAGAAGAACGTCCGCCGTGCCGGCGTGAACAACGCGATGCTGCCCTTCACCGACGGCACGGCGGCGCTGGACTACCTGTTCGGCGCGGATACGGATGGACGCCGCCACGTTCAGTTGCCCGTGCTCGTGCTGCTGGACCTCAACCTGCCGGACATGAGCGGGACGGACATCCTGGCGCGGATCAAGGCCGACGACCTGCTGCGGCGCGCGCCCGTCATCGTGCTCACCACCACGGATGACAAAGCGGAGATCCAGCGCTGCTACGACCTGGGGTGTAACGTTTATATAACCAAACCAGTCGAGTATGAGAGCTTCGCCGTCGCCATAAAGCAGCTCGGCCTGTTCCTGGCCGTGATGCAGGTGCCCGAAGCGGATTGATCATGGAGGAAGCAGAGTCCAAGGTCCGGGTGTTGTACGTTGACGACGACCCCGGCATTTGCCGCCTCGTCCGGCGTCACCTCCAGCGGGCGGGCTTCAGCGTCGAAGTCGCCAGCGACGGTGACATCGGCCTGGCCCTCGCCAGGGCAAGCACCTTCGACGTGGTGGCGCTGGACCATTACATGCCCGGCCGGGATGGGCTGGACGTGCTTGCGGACTTGCTCGCCTTGCCGGGCACCCCGCCGGTCATCTTCGTCACCGCCGCCGAGGAGCCGCGGATCGCCGTCGCCGCGCTCAAGGAGGGTGCGTTCGACTACGTGGTGAAAGACGTCGGCGGCAGCTTCCTCGAGTTCCTGGCGACGTCCATCCGGCAATCCCAGGTCCAGGTGCGCTTGCGCCGGGAGCGCGAGGCCGCCTTGCAGGAATTGCAGGAAAGCCGCGACCGGCTGGAAAAGCTGGCCGCCCAGCAAGCGCTGCTGTTGCGGGAGGTGAACCACCGCACCGCCAACAGCTTGCAGCTCATCTCCTCCCTCATCGGACTTCAAGGGCGCAAGCTGGCCGATGCCGACGCCCGGGAAGCGCTGAGCCGGGCGGCCGAGCGGGTGGAGGCGGTCAGCCTGGTGCACCGCCGCCTCTACACCGGCAACGATGTCGAGTTCGTCGCCATGGACCAGTACTTGGACGGCCTGATCGGCGAGTTGCGCCGCGCCGTGTCGCCGGAGGAGCGGCCCGGCCGCATCACCCTGACCGCCGAGCCGATCCGGGTGGAGACCGACAAGGCTGTCTCGCTCGGGCTGATCGTGAACGAGCTGGTCACCAATGCCCTGAAATACGCCTACCCTGACCGGAGCGGGGACATCCGGGTCGGCTTCCAGCGCAAGGCGGACCAGGTGCAGTTGGTCGTGGAGGACGACGGCGTGGGTTTCCAGGACGGCGCACCGCCGAAAGGCAGCGGCCTGGGCGCCA
The DNA here is from genome assembly GCA_964245075.1 of uncultured Acetobacteraceae bacterium. Taxonomy (GTDB): domain Bacteria; phylum Pseudomonadota; class Alphaproteobacteria; order Acetobacterales; family Acetobacteraceae; genus LMUY01. Next base: position 21,705 of record CAXTLC010000011.1, on the reverse strand, counting down.
CCATCGTGAACGCCATGGCGCGCACGGTGAAGGCAACCGTGCAGGTCGACACGAGCAACAAGGGAACCCGGGTGGTGCTCAGCCTGGCCGCGTGACGGCCTCTGGCAAGGGAGGGGTAAGGTCCAGCAAGCGGCCGAAGGCGTCCTCGTTGGTGTGCCCGAACGCTTCCAGTTCGATCAGCTTGCCCGTCGCCGTGTCGTCGATCGTCAGCCGGCCGTCCGACCAGCGCGTCAGGTGGAACGACGTGCCCGGCGTGCCGGTCTCTTCCCGCCGGCGCTCGCGCACCAGCCCGGTGAGCACCACGCGGAGGAAGCCGTTGGTGTTGCGCGGCACCGTGTCGATCACCCGGCCCGTGCCGGCCTGCGTCACGGTGATGGTGCCGTCATCGTGGTCCTGCATGACCAGGTCGGCGGTGCGGACCGGGGTTGCCGGCGGCGGCCGCCCTTCCGGCGTGCCGAGCCGGGCCTCCACCCCGATGGCGATCAAGGCCACCGCCAGCACGGTGATGACGACCGTCGGGCGCGAAACCTTGGGAACCATCAGCCGGGCGGGACCAGGAAGTCGAAATCGCACCCCTTGTCCGCCTGCATCACGCTGTCCCGGTACAGGCGAAGGTAGCCGCGCTCCGACCCCGTGGGGGCCGCCGGCGGGGACCATGCGGCGCGGCGGCGCGCCAGTTCCGCTTCGTCCACCAGCAGGTCGATCCGACGACCGGCCACGTCCAGGCGGATCGCGTCACCGGTTCGCACCAGCGCCAGCGGGCCGCCCACCGCCGCTTCCGGCACGATGTGCAGCACGATCGTGCCGAACGCCGTGCCGCTCATGCGGGCGTCGCTGATGCGCACCATGTCCTTCACGCCGGCCCGCGCCAGCTTCTTCGGAATCGGCAGGTAGCCCGCTTCCGGCATGCCCGGCGCGCCGCGCGGCCCGGTGTTGCGCAGCACCAGCACGTCCTCGGCCGCCACGTCCAGCGCCGGGTCGTCGATGCGCGCGGCCAGGTCGTCCACATTGTCGAACACCACCGCGCGGCCTTCGTGCTGCAACAGGGCGGGGGTGGCGGCGCCGAACTTGATCACGGCGCCGCCGGGGGCGAGGTTGCCGCGCAGCACCGCCATGCCGCCGGTGGGGAACACCGGGTCGTCCCTGGTCCGGATCACCGTCTGGCCCGGAACGTCCTCCGCCGCGTCCATCGCGTCCGCCAGCGTGCCGCCGGTCACGGTGCGGGCCGTGGGATCGAGCAGGTCCCGCAGCTCCCGCATCAGCCGGGGCACGCCGCCGGACCAGTGGAAATGCTCCATGTAGTGCTCGCCGGTCGGCTTGAGGTCGATCAGCACCGGCACGTCCCGGCCCAGGCGGTCGTACTCGTCCCCGTCCAGCGCCATGCCGAGCCGGCCGGCAATGGCGGCCAGGTGAACCAGGCCGTTGGTGGAGCCGCCGATCGCTTGCAGCACCACCTGCGCGTTGCGGAACGCGGCCGCCGTCATGATGTCGGCCGGCAAGCGCCCCGGCTGGCCGATGGCGGCCACCGCGGCGGCGCCGGACTGCTCGGCGCAGCGGATGCGGTCGGCATGGGTAGCCGGAATGGTGGCGGAGCCGGGCAGGGCCATGCCCAAGGCTTCGGCCAGGCACGCCATGGTGGACGCGGTGCCCATCACCATGCAGGTGCCGGGGGTGGGGGCGAGGCGGCCGTTGATCGTGTCCATCTCCGCCTCGGTGAACTCGCCGGCGCGGTGCCTGGCCCAGAAGCGGCGGCAGTCCGTGCAGGCGCCGAGCACCTCGCCCTTGTAGTGCCCCACCAGCATCGGCCCGGTGACGAGCTGGATGGCCGGGATATCCAGGCTGGCTGCGGCCATGAGCTGGGCCGGCACCGTCTTGTCGCAGCCGCCGGCCAGCAGCACGGCATCCATCGGCTGCGCGCGGCACATCTCTTCCGTGTCCATCGCCGCCAGGTTGCGCAGGAACATGGAGGTCGGGTGGGCGAAGCTCTCATGGATGGATACGGTCGGGAACGCCATCGGCAGCCCGCCCGCCAGCATGATCCCGCGCTTGGCCGCTTCCACGAGCTGCGGCATGTTTCCGTGACAGGCGTTGTAGGCGCTGGACGTGTCCACGATGCCGACGATCGGGCGGGACAGCGCGTCATCCCCGTAGCCCATCGCCTTGATGAACGCCCGGCGCAGGAACAGGCTGAACCCATCGTCGCCGTAGCTGGTCAGCCCTTTGCGCATCCCGCGCCCGCGATCCGTCATGCCGCTTCTCTCCCGCCGCCGGTAGGAGTTTATTGCACGCCAACGGAGCGAAGCGGAGGGGCCGGGGCATGATGACGGACGCGATCTACGGCGGCGTGAACGCGGCGGTGCTGACCGCGATGCGGCCGGACCTGTCGGTGGACCTGGACCGGATGGCCGCGCACTGCCGGTGGCTGCTCGCCAACGGCTGCAACGGGCTGGGTATCCTGGGCACCACCGGGGAGGCGAACAGCCTGGGCGTGTCCGAGCGGATCGCCGTCATGGAGGGCCTGGTGGAGCGTGGGCTGCCCGCCGCCCGGATCATGCCCGGCGTCGGCACCCCGGCGCTGACCGACACGGTGCTGCTCGCCCGGCGCGCCGCCGAACTGGGCTGCCCCGGCGTGCTGGCGCTGCCGCCGTTCTTCTACAAGAACCCGAGCGAGGACGGGCTGTTCGCGTATTTCTCCGAGGTGATCGAGCGGCTTGGAACCGGCACGAAGATATACCTGTACCATTTCCCGGCCCAGTCCGCCGTGCCGTTCACCATCCCGCTGATCGCCCGGCTGCTGCGCGCCTACCCGGGCACGGTGAAGGGCATCAAGGACAGCAGCGGGGATTTCGCCAACACCAAGTCCTACGTGGACGCATTCGCCCGGGATGGGTTCGAGGTGTACTGCGGCGATGACGGCGCGCTGCACGACCTGCTGCGGGCCGGCGGCGCCGGGTGCATCACCGCGGCGGCCAATGTCGGCAGCGCGCTCAGCGGCTGGGTGTATGCGAATTGGGACAACGACGTGGGGCGGGACGCCCAGGTGACGCTGGGCGCGGTCCGCAAGGCGGTCACCTCCGCCGCGCTGATCCCGGGGCTGAAGGCGCTGGTCGCCCGGCACACCGGGGATGCCGGCTGGGACACGATGCGCCCGCCGCACCTGCCGCTTTCAGCCGAGGCGCGGGCGCGGCTGTTCGCCACCTTCGACGCGTGCGGGGTGACGTTGGCGAAGGCGGCCTGATCCGGCGCGGCGCGGCGGCGGATGGCCGCTTCGCCGATCCGCCCTACCGCCAGGGGCGCACGGAACTGCCGCCGAACACCACCGCTTGAACCAGCGCCGGCGTGGACAGGCCGGAAAGCAGCCTCGAATCGCTCGCACTCGCGGCGTCGAGCCTGGCGCGGTGCTCCGGCGACAGCGCCACATCGAGCGCCGCCGCGTTGTCCAGCACCTGTTCGGCCCGGCTCACCCCCATCAGCGTCGAAGTGATCCCCGGCCGGCCCATCACCCAGGACAGCGCGACGCGCGCCGGGCTCTGGCCCGCCTCATCCGCGACCCGGCGCAGCGCGTCCACGAGCGTCCAGTTGCGCTCGGTGAACAGCGTGTCGCCGAACGGGTTGGCGCCGTCCAGCCGCTTGTCGCCGTCCGGCCGCTCTTCCCCCGGCTTGGCGGCGTCGCGCGGCAGCCCGCCCGCCCTGGGCCCGGCCGCCTCCACCGTCGCGCGGTCGTACTTGCCGGTCAGCAGGCCATAGGCGAGCGGGCTCCAGGGCACGATGCCCATGCCGAACTCCGCCGCGAGCGGCACATGCTCGTCCTCGATGTCGCGGTTCACCAGGGAATAGAAATACTGGAGCGCGACCGGCGCCGGCCTGCCACGGACGGCGGCAAGGGTCGCGAGCTTGGCGGCATACCAGGCCGGCGTGTTCGACAGGCCCCAATAGCGGATCTTCCCCGTCCGAACGAGAGCGGTCATGGTTTCGAGCAGTTCCTCCGCCGGGGTCACCAAGTCCCACACGTGCAGCCAGAACAGGTCCACATGGTCTGTGCGCAGCCGGCGGAGCGAGCCATCGAGCGCAGCGTGGAGGTGCTTGGCCCCGCTCCCGCCGGCGTGCGGCCCCCCGCCCGACGCGAACCCCGCCTTGGTCGCGACGACAAGCTGGTCGCGCAACCCGCGCCCGGCGATGAAGCCGCCCAGCATCTCCTCGCTCCGCCCGCCCGAGTACACGTCGGCCGTGTCGATGAAATTGCCGCCTGCCTCCACGTAGGCATTGAACACCGCCCGGGAGCCGTCCTCGCCCGAGCCCCAGCGGGCCGTGCCGAACGTCATGGTGCCGAGGGCGAGAGGGCTGACCGCCAAGCCGGAACGGCCGAGGGTTCGGTAATCGGTGAGCGACATGAGCCTACTTTCATAGCGATCGATATGGATCAATACCTCTGCTTGCAGCCGCGCGCCAGCAGTTTCATATCGACCGGTATGATTCCCGCCGCGCCTGCGCCGCGCCGCAAGCCGGGCCGCCCCCTGTCCTTCGACCGCGAGGCCGCCCTACATCAAGCCATGCTGCTGTTCTGGCGGCATGGATACGAGGCGACCTCGCTCGGCGATCTCACGGCGGCGATGGGGGTGACGCCGCCCAGCATCTACGCGGCCTTCGGCGACAAGAAGCGGCTGTTCCTCGAAGCGGTCAGCCGATACCTTTCCGGCCCGGTCACGTCCGAGCGGGTCATCGAGGACCCTCCGACAGCGCGAGCGACTGCCTGGGGCTTGCTGCAATCCGCCGCAGCGGGCTTCACCGGGGAGGACACCCCGCCCGGCTGCCTGCTCGCCAGTTCGGCCATCAGCTGCTCCCCCGCCGCCGCGGACGTTCAAGGCGAACTGGCTGCCATCCGGCGTGGGATCGAGGCGCGCCTGGCGGGCAGGATCACGGAGGCCGTCCGTTCTGGCGAGCTGCCGCCCAAAACGGACGCGGAGGCCCTGGCCGGCCTCGTCATGGCCGTCATCCAGGGCATGTCCACGCTGGCCCGTGACGGCGTCAGCCGGGAGAAACTGATGCGCGTGGCCTCCGCCGCGATGGCGGCTTGGCCCGCGTCCAGCTAACCCTTGCCGGTGAACCCCGCCACCAGCTCCGCCAGGTGGCCCATCTCGTTCAACCGAAAGCCTGGCAGCGCCAACGGCTTGCGCCCGCCCTGGGCCACCCGGCGGGGCAGGCACGCGGCGGCGAAGCCGAGCTTCTGCGCTTCCTTCAGCCTGGCGTCCGCCTGCGCCACCTGCCGCACCTCGCCGGACAGCCCCACCTCGCCGAAATACACGCTCGCCGCGTCCGTCGGCGTTTCCGTCGCGGCGGAAGCCAGCGCCGCCGCCACGGCCAGGTCCGCCGCCGGCTCCTGCACCCGCAGGCCCCCCGCCACGTTGAGGTACACGTCGTGCGCCGACAGCCGCAGCCCGGCGCGGCTGTCCAGCACCGCCAGCATCATCGCCAGCCGCCCGCCGTCCCAGCCGATCACCGAGCGCCGGGGCGAGCCGCCGCTGTTGGGCGAAAGCAGCGCCTGCACCTCCACCAGCACCGGGCGCGACCCTTCCAGCCCGGCGAACACCGCCGACCCGGCGATGTTGCCCCGACGCTCCGCCAGGAACAGGGCGGACGGGTTGGGCACCTCGGCCAGCCCGGTTTCCGTCATGGCGAACACGCCGATCTCGTCCGTGGCGCCGAAGCGGTTCTTCACCCCGCGCAGGATGCGGAACTGGTGGCCGCGGTCGCCCTCGAAGTACAGCACGGCATCGACCATGTGCTCCAGCACGCGCGGCCCGGCCAACGCGCCGTCCTTGGTCACGTGGCCCACCAGCACCAGCGAGAAGCCGCGCGACTTCGCCAGCCGGATCAGCTCGAACGAGCAGGCGCGCACCTGGCTGACCGTGCCCGGCGCCGAGTCGATGCTGTCCATCCACATCGTCTGGATCGAATCGATCACCACCAGCACCGCGTCCGAGGCCGCTTCCAGCGCGGCGGCGATGTCCCGCACGTTGATGGTCGCCGCGAGCTCCAGCCGGGCATCCGTCAGGCCCAGGCGGCGGGCGCGCAGGCGCACCTGGTCCACCGACTCCTCGCCGGTGACGTACAGCACCCGGCGTCCGGCGCGGGCGATGGAGGCGGCGGCCTGCAACAGCAGGGTGGACTTGCCGATTCCCGGATCACCGCCCACCAGCACGGCAGAGGCCGCGACCAGGCCGCCGCCCAGCACGCGGTCCAGCTCGGCGATGCCGGTCTGGGCGCGGGGCGGCGGGGCCGTGCTCCCCTCGAGGCCGACGAACTCCAGCCGGGCTGCCTTGCCGCCGGGCTTGGCGCCGGGGCCGGGCCGGGCCTCCACCGGCTCCTCGGCGATCGTGTTCCACTCGCCGCACGCGTCGCAGCGCCCGGCCCACTTGCCGGTGGCGGCGCCGCAGTTCTGGCAGACGTAGCGCGTGGCGGGCTTGGCCATCGGCCGGGACGCTACTTCCGCAATTCCATCTGGATCGGCCCCTCGCGCCGTCCGTGGGTGAACTGGTCCACCACCGGGTTGCTGCTGTGCAGCAGGTCGGGCGCCGGGCCCTCCCACACGATCCGGCCCCGGTACAGCATCGCGGCCCGGTCGCCGATGCGCACGGCGGAGGCCATGTCGTGCGTGATCGCCATGGCGGTGGAGCCGAGCCGGCGCACGCAGTCCACGATCAGGCCGTCGATCACTGCGCCCATGATCGGGTCCAGCCCGGTGGTCGGCTCGTCGAAGAACAGGATGCTGGGCTGGGCAGCGATGGCGCGGGCCAGGCCGACCCGCTTCTGCATGCCGCCGGACAGCTCGGCCGGGGAAAGGTCGCCCACGCTGGCCGCCAGGCCGACCTGGCCCAGCACGTCCCCGGCGCGCGCGCGCGCGGCCTCGCGGGAGACGCGGTGGCCATTGCCGCGCTGGGCCAGCAGGCCGAACGCGACGTTCTCCCAGACCGGCAGGCTGTCGAACAGCGCGCCGCCTTGGAAGAGCATGCCGATCTGCCGGTTCGCCGCTTCCCGCTCGCGGACGGACATGCGCAGCACGTCGCGCCCGTCGATCTCGACCGTGCCCTCGTCCGGCTCCACCAGGCCCAGGATGGATTTCAGCAGCACCGACTTGCCGGTGCCGGACCCGCCGATCACCACCATGGAGGTGCCCGGCATGACGTCCAGGTCCACGCCGTCCAGCACCTGCTTGTCGCCGAACCGCTTGCGCAGGCCGCGGACGCGGATCTTCGGGACGGTCTTATCGAGCAAAGAACAGTTCCGTCAGCACGTAGTCGCTGGACAGGATCAGGATGGATGCGGCCACCACCGCCGACGTGGTCGCGGAACCGACGCCTTCCGCCCCGCCGCGGCTGTTGTAGCCGTGGTAGCAGCCCATCAGCGACACGATGAACCCGAACACCGCCGCCTTCGCCAGGCCGCTGGCCACGTCGGCCGTCGTCGTGAAGTCGAACGTGCTGGTGAGGTAGCCGTGCGGGTTCAGCCCGATCTTGAGCGTGGCGATGATGTAGCCGCCCAGCACGCCCAGCACGTCCGCCACCACCACCAGCAACGGCAGCGACAGGATGCCGGCGAGCAGGCGGGGCGCGACCAGGTATTTCATCGCGTTGGTGGACAGGGTGCCGAGCGCGTCGATCTGGTCGGTCACGCGCATGGTGCCGATCTCCGCCGCCATCGCGGCGCCCACCCGGCCCGCCACCATCAGGCCGGCCAGCACCGGCCCCAGTTCCCGCACCACGGACAGCACGACGAGGGAGGCGACGGCGCTTTCCGCGTTGAAGCGGGAGAAGCCGGTGAAGGATTGCAGCGCGATCACCATGCCGGAGAAGATCGCGGTCAGGGCCACCACCGGCAGGCTGAAGAACGCGAACTCGACGAAGGCGCGGATGAACATGCGCCCGTAGATCGGCGGCCGCACGGCATGCGACAACCCGGAAGCGGCGAACACCGCCACGGCCCCAGCCGTGCGGCAGAAGCCCAGCCCCAGGCGGCCGAGCAGCGCCAGCCAATCGAGCGCGATCACAGGTACTGCCTGGGGTAGCGCGGGCCGAGCGAGGTGAGGACCTCGTAGCCGTTGGTGCCGGCCTGCTCGGCCAGCGCATCGACGCCGCCCGGGCCGATCAGGTCCAGCCAGCCGCCGGGTTGCAGGGCAGGCTCGTCCGTAACGTCGAAGGTCGAAAGGTCCATGGACACGCGACCTACCAGCGGCACTGCCCGCCCGTCAAAATACGCCGTCGCCCGGTTGGTGAGCGAGCGGAGGAAGCCGTCCGCGTAGCCCACCGAGACGGTCGCGATCCGGCTGGTCCGGCGCGCCCGCCATTGCGCGTTGTAGCCGACCCCATCGCCGGCCGGCACCTCGCGGATCTGCAACACCCGCGCCCGCAGCCGCACCGCCGCGCGCTGCGGGTTGGGCCGGCCAGGCGTGGGATTGACGCCGTAGAGCGCCGCGCCCGGCCGTGCCAGGTCGGACGCGAAGCCCGGCCCCAGGAACAGGCCCGAGGAGTTGGCCAGCGACCGCGGCGCGGGCGGCAGCCGGGCGCAAGCGGCGTCGAAACGCTGGCGTTGCAGGGCGTTGACGGGGTCGTCCGGGCACTCGGCGCTGACCAGGTGGGTCATGACGTAGCGCAAATGGAGGCCGTCCAGGCGGGAATGGTCGGCGGCCAGCGCGGCCAGCTCCCGCCCGTCCAGGCCGAGGCGGTTCATCCCGGTGTCCACGTGCAGGATGGCGGGCAGGCGGCGGCCAGCCTCGCGGGCATGGGCGGCCCAGCGGGCGATCTCGTCCAGGGTGCCGAGCACGGGGGTGAGATCGCGGGCGGCGAATTCGGCCTCCCAGCCGGGCCACAACCCGTTGAGCACGGCGAGCATCGCGCCGGGCAGCCCGGCGCGGATCGCCAGCGCTTCCGAGGGGTGGGCGGTGAAGAAGTGGCGGCACCCGGCGGCGTGCAGGGCGGGGGCGACGGCGCAGGCTCCCAACCCGTAGGCGTCCGCCTTCACCACCGCGGCAGTCGGCCCGCGGCACAGGGCGCGCCAGTTGGCGACGATGGCGGCGAGGTCGATCTCCAGCAGCGCCGGCCAGCAGCCCACTCTTAGATCAGCTTCACCAGCTGCTTGCCGAAATTGCGCCCTTTCAGCAGGCCCAGGAACGCTTCCGGCGCGCTTGCCAGCCCTTCGGCGATCGTTTCGCGGTATTTGAGCTGCCCCGCCGCCACCATCCCGCCCAGCTCGGCCAGCGCCGCCGGCCAGTCCTCCATGTGCTCGCTGACGATGAAGCCCTCCACCCTCAGCCGGGACACCAGGATCAGCGAGGGATTGGCCATGGTCAGCGGCTTGCCGTCATACCCGGCGATGGCGCCGCACACCGCGATGCGGCCGAAGGCGTTCATCCGCAGCATGGCCGCGTCCAGCACCTCGCCGCCGACATTGTCGAAGTAGCAGTCCACCCCGTCCGGCGCAGCGGCCTTGAGGTCTGCGTGCAGGCCGCCCGCCTTGTAGTCCACGCAGGCGTCGAACCCGAGCTCTTCCACCACGAAGCGGCACTTCTCCGCCCCGCCGGCTACGCCGACGGCGCGGCAGCCGGCCTTCTTGGCCAACTGGCCGACCACCGTGCCCACCGCCCCGCTCGCGGCGCTGACCACCACCGTTTGCCCGGGTTCGGGCGCGCAGATGCGGTTCAGCCCATACCAGCCGGTGACGCCGGGCATGCCGACCGGGCCGAGGTAGGCGGAAAGCGGGATGCGCGCGTCATCCACCTTCTGCATGCCCGCGCCGTTGGAGGTGCCGTACTCCTGCCAGCCGAACATGGCGGCCACCTTGTCGCCCGGCTGCCACTTGGGGTTGCGCGACTCCACGACGGCGCCGACGGTGCCGCCGATCATCACCTCGTCCAGCTTCTGCGGCGCCGTGTAGGATTTGCTGTCGTTCATGCGCCCGCGCATGTACGGGTCGAGCGAGAGGTAATGGTTGCGGACGCGCACCTCGCCTTCGGCCAGGGGCGCCAAGGGGGCTTCGACCATGCGGAAGTTCGCGGTGCTGACGGCGCCGGCCGGCCGGCTGGCAAGCAGGACCTGGTGGTTGATCTCGGGCATCGCGCGCTCCTGTTTTGCGGAAGGATAGCAGGAAGACACGACAGGAGAACTCCCTCTCCCCTTGGGAGGGGGCCGGGGAAGGAGCTACCGCGCCTCCCCCATCATCGCGTCATACGTCCCGCACACCTGGGTCCAGTCCGGGAACCCGGCGTGCTGCTCGTCGGCTGGCCCGATCGCTTGCAGCTTCTCCGGCAGCGCCCGCGTCCGCGCCGGGCCGGCTGCCATCCGTTCCTGCATCACCCGGCTCAGTTCCTCCCCCTTGGCTTCCGCCTGCTCGTGGGTGCAGGCGGCCCGGGCGGGCGGGGCCAGCAGCAGGGCGGCGAGCAGCAGCCGGGTCATTCGCTGTGCACCAGGTCCAGGTCGGCGAACCGGGTGAATTCGCCCTCGAACAACAGGTCGATCTTGCCGGTCGGGCCGTGGCGCTGCTTCTCGATCAGCACCTCGGCGCGATTGTGGACACGCTCCATGTCCTGCTGCCACTTGTCCATCGCGGAGTTGAACTTCTCGTCCGAGTCGAAATTGTTCTGCTTCGGCCCGCGCTGCTGCAAGTAGTATTCGTCCCGGTAGACGAACATGACGCAATCCGCATCCTGCTCGATGGTGCCCGACTCGCGCAGGTCCGACAGTTGCGGCCGCTTGTCCTCCCGCTGCTCCACCGCGCGGGACAACTGGGAAAGCGCGATCACCGGCACCGCCAGCTCCTTGGCGATGGCCTTCAGCCCCTGGGTGAACTGGCTGATCTCCAGCACGCGGCTTTCGGGCTTCGTGCCGGCGGAGGGCCGCATCAATTGCAGGTAGTCCACGATCACCAGGCTGAGCCCGGACGTCCGCTTCAGCCGACGGCAGCGGGTCCGCAGCGCCGCCACCGAGATGCCCGGCGTTTCGTCGATGTGCAGCGGCAGGCCGGCGATCTCCCGGCTCACCTGCACGAACTGGTCGAAATCGCGCTGCGCGATGTCGCCCCGGCGGATCTTGTCGCCGGACACCCGCGCTTCCTCCGCCAGCAGGCGCAGCGCGATCTGCTCGGCGCTCATTTCCAGCGAGAAGAACGCGACGCTGCCTTTCGGCACCTCCTCCGCCGAGCTGGCCGCCCGCGCCTCCGCTTGCAGCGCGCGGGCTGCGCCGAACGCGACCTTGGTGGCCAGCGCGGTCTTGCCCATGCCGGGCCGCCCGGCCAGCACCAGCAGGTCCGACGGGTGCAGCCCGCCCATCTTCTTGTCCAGGTCGCGCAGTCCGGTGGACAGGCCAGCCACGTGGCCGGGCCGGTGGAACGCCCGCTCGGCGCCCTGGATGGCGGCGGTCAAGGCCTGCTCGAACACGATGAAGCCGCCGGAGGTGCTGCCCTTGTCGGCGATGTCGAACAATCGCTGCTCGGCGGCCTCCACCTGCAGCTTGCCGTCCATCTCCGGCTCGGCGCCGAACGCGTTGTTGACCACCTGCTCGCCGACCTCGATCAGCTCGCGGCGCAGCCACGCATCGTGGATCGCGCGGCCATACTCCCCGGCGTTGATGATGCCCACCATGGCAGTCAGCAGTTGGCTGAGGTAGGCCGTTCCCCCCACCTCGTCCAGCACGCCCGTGTGCTCGAACTCGGCGCGCAAGGTGATGGCGTCGGCCAGTTGGCCGTTGTTCACCCGGCGGTGGATCGCGGCGTAGATGCGCGCGTGGATCGGGTCTGCGAAGTGCTCGGGCGCCAGGAACTCCGCCACCCGCTCGTAGGCGCGGTTGTTGGCCAGCAGGGCGCCGAGCAGCGCTTGTTCCGCCTGCACGTTGGACGGCGGCATGCGTTGCGAGAAGCCGAGAAGGGGAGAGTCGATGCTGTTCATGGGTTGCGGAGCTTAACCGATCCGCCAGCGTCCGGCATGGAAGATCGCCTGTGGATAACGGTGGTACCGGGGGATAACTTTCGCTACCGCCCTGCCGCGTAGCCCTGCATCCCCCGCGCATTGGCGCCCGCGTGCATCAAGCCGTCCACGATGTCCGCCCCGGACAGGCGGCCTTCGGACCAGTCCTCCCCCATCGTCACCAGGTGTCCGCGCCGGGCAAGCTCGTCCCGCACCGCCGGGCTGTAGCGGCCTTCCAGCACCAGCTTGCCGGGCCGCGCGGCGCGCGGCCAGAAGCTGCTCGGCCAGTGCTCGGCGTGGAAGGACGGCATGTCGATCGCCGCCTGGATGCCCAGCCGGTGGTGCACCCGGCGCAGGAAGAAGATGGGCGACCATTGATCCTGCTGCTCGCCGCCGGGCGTGCCGAATGCCATCCAGGGCTTGCCGTCGCGCAGGGCCATGGAGGGGGACAGGGTGGTGCGCGGCCGCTTGCGCGGGGCGAGGCTGTTGGGCAACCCCCCTTGCAGCCAGAACATCTGCCCCCGCGTGCCCAGGCAGAAGCCCAGGCCCGGCACGGCGGGGGAGGATTGCAGCCAGCCGCCGGACGGGGTGGCGCTGACCATGTTGCCCCAGCGGTCGATGACGTCGATGTGCACCGTATCGGCGCCGATCACCCCCAGCCGGGCCACCGTGGGCTCCCCGGCGCCAGGCGCACGGCTCGCCATGTCCGCGCGGGATGCGGCCTGGTGGTCCACCCAGGGGGAAAGGCCGCCCACCGTGCCGGGCCGCAGCGCCAGGGATGCCTCCGGCGCCACCAGTTCGCGCCGCGCGTCGTTGTAGGGGCGGGACAGCAGCGCTTCGAGCGGCACATCGGTGAAATCCGGGTCGCCGTAGAAGGCTTCCCGGTCGGCGTAGGCCAGCTTCATGCACTCCACCACCGTGTGGACGAAGTCGGCGCCGAGCGGGTCCATCGCCGCCAGGTCGAACCCGGCCAGCAGGGCGAGCTGCTGCAGGAACACCGGCCCCTGGCTCCACGGGCCGCATTTCAGCACCGTGTGGCCGGCGTAATCGTAGCGGGCCGGCGCCTCCACCCGGGGCTGCCATTCCGCCATGTCCTGCGCCGTCAGCAGCCCGCGGTGACGGCGGCCGGACACGTCCAGCATCTCGGACCCGGCCAGGAAGCCGCCGATCGCCTCCGCCACGAAGCCCTCGTACCAGGCCCGCCGCGCGGCCTCGATCCGCGCTTCCCGCGTCGGCCCCGCCGCTTCGGCCAGCACGCGGCGCCAGGTGGTGGCCAGGACAGGGTTGCTGAACAGCTTGTCGGTGGCGGGGACGCGGCCGCCGGGCAGCCAGACCCCGGCGCTGCTGGGCCATTCCGCCTCGAACAACGGCCGCACACCCTCGATGGTGGCGGAGACCCGCGGCACCAGCGGAACGCCGTCCTGCGCGTAGCCCATGGCGTAGGCCAGCACGTCCGCCAGCTCCCACGTGCCCCAATCCCGCAGCAGCACGCACCAGGCGCCAAAGGCGCCGGGCACCACCGCTGGCAGGAAGCCGGTCGCCGGGATCAGGTCCAGCCCGAGCGCCGCGAACGCTTCGGGCGTGGCGGCGGCGGGGGAGGGGCCTTGGCCGCAGATGACGTTCTGCGTGCCGGTGCGGGAGTCGTGCACGATGATGGGCGCGTCGCCGCCCGGCCCGTTCAGGTGCGGCTCGGCCACCTGCAAGGCGAACGCGGCGGCGGCGGCGGCGTCGAACGCGTTGCCGCCCCGCTCCAGCACCGCCTGGCCCACCGCGGTTGCCAGCCAGTGCGTGGTGGCGACCACGCCGAAGGTGCCGGCGATCTCCGGACGGGTGGTGAACATGGCGGCGCTCCGTTTCGTGGCGAACCAGGCTAGCAACCTCAGCCGCCGAGCGGGAGCCGCTCCGCCAGCATGAACGGCGCGTCCGGGCCGGCCTGGGTGAACAGGCAGATGTCGGTGACCCGGCGCGGCAGCGCCAGGGCGGCGGCGAAATGCGCCTCCGCCTGTGGCCGCACTGCCGCTTGCTCGTTCGCGGACAAGCGCCGGGTCAGCGTCATGTGGAAGCGCCAGGTGGCGAAGACGTAGGGGTAGCCCCAATCGAGCAGCATGGCGTCCTGCTGCGCCGTCAGCCCGCCCTTGCGCCGCCGCGCGATTTCCGCCGCGTCCGGCGGCACCCGGTGCGAGTCCAGCCCGGCGACGCAGGCATCGGCCAGGGCGTGCAGCGCCGGGCAAGGCGCCGTTTCGCGCAAGGCGAGGAAGCCGTGGAGGTCAGCCACCTCCAAGCGCGGCAGGTCGAACGCTTCGAGCCCTTCCGCCAGCGCCGCCGCATCCTCCATCAGCGCGTTCCAGGGATGCGCCAGGCGCATCGGCGGCTTGAGCGTGGCATGGAAGCCATACTGCCGCGGGTCTGCGGTCAGCGCGTCCCGGCCGGGGTGGACGGTGCGGCGGCCGGATTGGGGGTCACGCCCCAGCCAGTCGCAGCCGGCGGTCCAGAGCGGGTCGCCGGGCGCCGGAGCGTAGTAGGCGGCGGCCCGGGCGCTCAGATCACGCGCTCGCCCGTGAGCCACACCTGGCGCACGATCGGCAGCCCGTCATGCAGCCGCAGCCGCACCAGGTCCGCGCGCAGCCCGGGCTCGATCCGCCCGCGGTCAGGCAGGCCGGCCATGCGGGCGGGGCGGTCGGTCACCAGCGCCACCGCCTGCGGCAGGGTGATGCCGATGTCCCGCACGCAGCAGAACACCGCTTCCACCAGGCTGGCCGGGACGTAGTCGGAGGCGAACGCGTCCACCGCGCCCTGCCGCACCAGCTCCGCCGCCGCGACGTTGCCGCTGTGGCTGCCGCGGCGGACGATGTTGGGCGCGCCGGCGATCACCTGCATGCCGCGCGCCTTGGCCGCCAGGGCCGCCCCGAGGGCGACGGGGAACTCGCTGATGCGGATGCCGTCGCGGTGGTTCTCCGCCACTTCCTCCTCCGTGCGGTCGTCGTGGCTTGCCAGCACGGTGCCGCCGGGGCGCACGCGGTCCAGCAGGGCGCGGCGGTTCGGTTCGCGCAGCCGGGCTTGTTGCTCCTGCAGGTCCGCGATGCGCCGCTCGACCGCTGCCGGGGCCATCCCGTCCTTCACCCGCATCGCCCGGTAGCGGTCGAGGTTGGCATACTGGCCGACGCCTGGGGAATGGTCCATCAGGCTGACCATCCGCACCCGGGGATGGTCAGCCACCGGGTGGAGCAGCGCGAGCATGTCGGCTGCCGGCAGCTCGCAGCGCAGATGGAGGAAGTGCTCGCTTTTCAGCAGGCCCGACCCGGCCAGCGCGTCCCCGTCCTCCACGCCGTCGAGGAACGTCCTGATCCGGTCCTTCTCGAACCCGAGATCCCCGAGGCACAGCGCATCCAGCACCGTGGTGACCCCGGCTGCCGCACATTGCGCGTCATGCGCGACCATGGCGGAGCGGGACGGCCAGCGGGCGCTGCTGCGCGGCTGCACCTGCCGCTCCAGGTTGTCCGTATGCAGGTCCACCACGCCGGGGATCAGGATGTCCCCGTCCAGGTCGGCGGCGCCCGGCAGGCTGGCGCGGCCGGGCTGGACAGACCGGATGCCGCCCCCGTCGAACTCGATGGTGCCGTGCAGGACGGCATCCGGCAGGACGATCCGGGCATTGGTGAGGCAGGTCATGGACAGTTCCGTCACGGGCTCCGCGGCGCTGTGTAGGACAGAACCCGAGCGCGAGCCAGCCGCGGCGAAAAGGCTCGCTGGCTCCCGAAGTAGGACTCGAACCTACGACCGAGCGATTAACAGTCGCTTGCTCTACCAACTGAGCTATTCGGGATCGCTGCGCGGCGTGGCATATAGCCGCGTTGCCAGACGGACGCAATTAGCTATGGTTGGCAGCGTAGCGAGAGTGGCGGAACGGTAGACGCACGCGACTCAAAATCGTGCGCCGCAAGGCGTGGGGGTTCGAATCCCCCCTCTCGCACCAACTCCTTGGCACGTCAGCACGGTAGGGGTCAGCGCATGGCTTTCATCATTTTCGGCTGCGATCCCGTTTGTGCCGTGCGCCGGGACGCCCGCCTGGGCGGGGGAGCGCCCATTGCCTGCCTTGGCCTGGCCGTGACGCTGGTGGCGCTCGCCGGCTGCAGCGGCATCAACCTGGGCGACAGCCCTGGTCCGGACGTGGCCAAGCAGACTGGCCCGCTCACGGCGCCTCCGGCCCATCTGCAATCCGGCCGCGAGTAGCCCGGCGGGAAAGGTCTAGGCGGGAAAGGTCCGAGCGAGAAAGGTCCGGGCCGGAATCGAACCGGCATACGCGGATTTGCAGTCCGCTGCATCACCACTCTGCCACCGGACCGGCTGGCTGCGCGCCGCTTATCCCCATGCGGCGCGCCCGGGTCAAGGTTGCTGCCCACGCCGCCTGCACCCTATACACGGCAGCCCCATTCCGGACCGCCCATGGACCAGCCGCAGACCGACTTCGCCGCCGCCCGGCAGAACATGGTGGATTGCCAGATCCGGCCGAACCGGGTCAGCGACCCGCGCATCCTGGGCGCGCTGCGCACATTGCCGCGCGAGTTGTTCGTGCCGCCCGCGCTCGCCTCCCACGCCTACGTGGACGAGGACCTGCCGCTCGGCAACGGGCGCGTGCTGATGGAGCCGCTGATCGTGGCAAGGCTCGTGCAGATGGCGCGCGTGCGGGCCGGGGAGCGGGTGCTGGTGGTCGCGGCCGGCACCGGCTACGGCTCCGCCCTGATGGCGGCCTGTGGCGCAGAGGTCACAGCCCTGGAAGAAGATGAGGCGCTGATGGCGATCGCGCTGCGCATACTGCCGCGCGTGGCCCCCGCCGTGCGGCTGGTGGAGGGGCGGCTGGCCGCGGGATTGCCGGGTGGCGGCCCTTGGAACGCGCTGATGATCGAGGGCGCGGTCACCGCGATCCCGGACAGCTTGGCGGCTCAACTAGCGCCGGGCGGCCGGCTTGTTGCGGTGGTTTCCGCGGCCGGAGCGCCCGCCGGCCAAGCCGTGCTGGCCGAGCACACCGGCGTGGGTTCCAGCCTGCGCGCGCGCCCGATGTTCGATTGCGGCACGGCGCTGCTGCCCAGCCTGCGGCCCGCCCCTGCCTTCGTGTTCTGACGAAGTCCGGCGAGGCGGGATTCCGTGGCGGACAAGCATCCTGTATGGCAGGTTGCCGCAAGGGCTATCTGGAGATCCTGTATGAGTCGGCGTTGGGCAGCGTGGATGGGCTTGGGTTACGTCTGCCTTGCCACTTCGGCGATGGCGCAGACCCAGCCTCACACGCTGCAAGAAGCGTTGGCCGCCGCATACGGCACCAACCCCACCCTGCTCGCCGCCCGCGCCGCGTTGCGGGCGGTGGACGAGGGGGTGCCGCAGGCTCTGTCCGGCTGGCGCCCGCAGGTCATCGTTTCGGGCTCGTACGGCGGAGCGATCGGCCGCAGCGAGATCGGCAACCCGCAGCCCGGCCAGGGCTCCGGCAAGGTCAGTGTCGGCCGCGACCCGCTCGCGGCTCAGGCGGTCATCACCCAGCCGATCTACACGGGCGGCCGCACCGAGGCGAACACCCACTCTGCCGAGAACCGGGTGCTCAGCCAGCGCGGCCGCTTGATCGCCACCGAGCAACTGGTGTTCGGCAACGTCATCAACGACTACGTCAACGTCATCCAAACGGAGCAACTGCTCGACCTGGACGTCAACAACGAGCAGGTGCTGACCCGGCAGCTGCAAGCCACCAACGACCGCTTCCGCGTCGGCGAGATCACCCGGACGGACGTGGCGCAGGCCGAGTCGGCCCTCGCCAGCGCGCGCGCGACCCGGCAGACCGCGGAAGGCAACGTGCAGACCGCTCGCGCCGCGTTCCAGCGCGACGTGGGATTCTTGCCAAGCCGGCTCGTGGTGCCCCAGCCGCTCTCGCTGCCGTTCAAGACCGCGGCGGAAGCGTCCCGCATCGCCTCGGCCAACAACCCGACGCTGATCTACACGATGTTCGACGAAGCCGCCTCCAAGGACGCGGTGGACGTCGCCTTCTCCGCCCTCCTGCCGACGCTGAGCGTCCAAGGCTCCGCATTCCGGCAGGACAACCAGACGTTCAACAACTCCCGCGCCATCGGCGGGCAAGCGCTGCTCAACGTCACGGTGCCGATCTACCAGGGCGGCGCCGAGTACTCCGCCGTGCGCCAAGCGCGGCAAACGGAGCAGCAATCCCGCAAAACCGTCGATGACACCCGCCGGCAGGTGATCCAAGCGGCGCTGACCTCCTGGGAAACGCTGGTCGCCGCCCGCGCAACCATCGAGAGCACACGCGCCGCCATCCGCGCCAACGAGATCGCGCTCGAAGGCACCCAGCGCGAGGCGGTGGTCGGCAGCCGCACCACCTTGGACGTGCTCAACGCGGAGCAGGCCTTGCTGCAATCCCGCTCCACCCTGGTGCAGAACCTCGCCAACCTGGTGACCTCGTCCTACAACGTCGCGTCCGCGGTGGGCCGGCTGACGGCGCGGGACCTCAACCTGAACGTGCCGATCTACGACGACACCGCCTACTACAAGGCCGTCCACGACCGCCTGTTCGGCACCGGCGACTACGAGCTGAGCCAGCCCGGCAGGTGATGGCGTGAGCGGACCGGACGCGCAGCCGCCAAACCCTGGCGGCGCCGATCCATCGATGGAGGACATCCTCGCCTCCATCCGGCGCATCCTGAACGAGGATGAAGGCAGTCCGCCCAGTCAGGCCCTGGCCCCGGACCCTCCGGCCGCGGCCGCGGCGCCCCTGGAAAGCAGCCCGGCCGTGGAGGACGGCGTGCTCGTGCTCGACGAAGCCATGCTGGTGGTGGCGCCGGCCATGCAACCTGCCGGCGGGGCCGTGCCCGCGCCCGCCATGGCCCCCCCTCCCGTGCCCGCGACTCTGGAGCACGTGGCGGAACCAGCCCCGCTTGCAGCCCCGGTCCCAGGCCCGATGCCAGCCCTGATCCCAGCCTCGGCGCCCATGCCCGCCCCCATCCCAAGCGAGGCGCTGCTGGCCCCGGACAGCGCGGCGGCGGCGGCGGCCTCTGTCGGCTCGCTGCTTCGCACCCTGTCCAGCAGCCGTGGAACGCAGGTGCATCGCGGGGGACCGACGATCGAGGACCTTGTTCGCGACGAATTGCGGGTGCTGCTGAAGGTTTGGCTGGACGAACACCTGCCGCCCATGGTCGAACGACTGGTGCGGCAGGAGATCGAGCGCGTCACGGGCCACGTGGCGCCCTAGTTCCGCTTCCGGCGCTTGCCACGGGACCCGCAGGGTCTAGAACCGGCCCCATGCTGGACAAGTCGTTCAACCCCGCGTCCGTCGAAACCCCGCTCTACCAGGCCTGGGAGCGGGAAGCCGCCTTCGCCGCGCAGCCGGACAGCAACGCGCAGCCGTTCACCATCATGATCCCGCCGCCGAACGTCACCGGCAGCCTGCATGTCGGCCACGCGCTGACCAACACGTTGCAGGACGTGCTGATCCGCTGGCGGCGCATGGGAGGCCGCGACGCGTTGTGGCAGCCCGGCACCGACCATGCCGGCATCGCGACCCAGATGGTGGTGGAACGCCAGCTCGCCGCCGCCGGGACGACCCGGCAGGCGATCGGCCGCGACGCCTTCACCGATCGGATCTGGGATTGGAAGGCCGAATCGGGCGGCGCCATTACCGGGCAGTTGCGGCGGCTCGGCTCCTCGCTGGATTGGGCACGCGAGCGGTTCACCATGGACGCCGGGCTGTCGGACGCGGTGCGCGAGGTGTTCGTGACCCTGCACCGACAGGGCCTGATCTACCGGGACCGCCGGCTGGTGAACTGGGACCCGAAGCTGCAAACCGCCATCTCCGACCTTGAAGTGGAGAGCCGCGAGGTCAAGGGCAGCCTGTGGCACATCCGCTACCCGGTGGAGGAAACCGACGAGTGGATCACCGTCGCCACCACCCGGCCGGAGACCATGCTTGGGGACACGGCCATCGCGGTGCACCCGGGTGACGCGCGCTACGCCGCCCTGGTGGGCAAGTCCGCGGTGCTGCCGCTGGTCGGGCGCCGCATCCCGATCGTCGCGGACGAGTATTCCGATCCGGAGAAAGGCACCGGCGCGGTGAAGATCACCCCGGCGCACGACTTCAACGACTTCGCCGTCGGCCGCCGCCACGGCCTGCCGATGCCGTCCATACTGGACCGCGAGGGCAGGGTGACCCTGGCGGAGGTGGAGTTGGCTCCCATCCCCGGCATCGCCGACCCGGCCTGGACCGCAGGACTGGCCGGGCAGGACCGCGCCGCCGCCCGCAAGGCGATCGTGGCGGAGCTGGAGCGCCTGGACCTGCTGGTCCACACCGAGCCGCACACCCACCAGGTGCCGCATGGCGACCGCTCGGAGGTGCCGATCGAGCCGCTGCTGACCACCCAGTGGTACGCCGACGCCAAGGCCCTCGCCGCCCCGGCCATCGCGTCCGTGGAGGACGGCCGGGTGCAGTTCGTGCCCAAGCAGTGGGAGAACACGTTCTTTGCCTGGATGCGGGACATCCAGCCCTGGTGCATCAGCCGCCAGCTCTGGTGGGGACACCGCATTCCCGCCTGGTACGGTCCGGACGGCGCCGTGTTCGTGGCCCACAGCGAGGCGGACGCGAAGGCTGCCGCGCGCGCCCAGTACGGCCGCGACGAACCCCTGGCGCAGGACGAGGACGTGCTGGACACCTGGTTCAGCAGCGCGCTCTGGCCGTTCTCCACCCTTGGCTGGCCGGAGCGGACGCGCGAGCTGGCGCGCTACTACCCCGGCGACGTGCTGGTGACCGGGTTCGACATCATCTTCTTCTGGGTGGCCCGGATGATGATGATGGGCCTGCACTTCATGGGCGAGGTGCCGTTCCGCACCGTCTGCATCCACGGCCTGGTGCGCGACGAGCGCGGCCAGAAGATGAGCAAATCCAAGGGCAACGTGATTGATCCGCTGGCCATGGTGGACGAATACGGCGCCGACGCGCTGCGCTTCGCCATCTGCGCGCTGACCGGCCCCGGCCGCGACGTGAAGCTCGGCCCGGCGCGGGTGGAGGAGTACCGCCGCTTCACCACCAAGCTGTGGAACGCCGCCCGGCTCTGTGAGCTGAACGCCGTCCGTCCCGACCCGGCGTTCGACCCGGCCACGGCGGAAGGGCCGCTGGCGCGCTGGGTCCTGGACGCCGCGAGCACCGCGGCGGCGGAGGCCACGGCGGCGCTGGAAGCGTACCGTTTCGACGAGTACGCCGCCGCCTGCTACCGCTTCACCTGGAACGTCTTCTGCGACTGGTTCCTGGAGTTCGCCAAGCCGTCCTTCGCCGCCGACGCGGAGCTGCGGGCCGCCACCGCCCACGTGCTCGGCACGGTGCTGCGGCTGCTACAGCCGGTGATGCCGTTCATCACGGCCACCTTGTGGGCCGAGTTCGGCTTCGGCGAGGCGACCGGGCTGATCCGCGCGCCGTGGCCGGAGCCGGCGGCGGTGCCCGGCGCGGCGGAAGCCCGGGCGGAACTGGACTGGCTGGTGCGGCTGGTGGGCGCGGTGCGGACCGTGCGCTCGGAGATGAACGTCCCGCCGTCCACCCTGTCCCCGATCCTGCTGCGGGGCGCGTCGGCCGGGACGCTGGCGCGCGCCGGGCGGTGGTCCGAGGTGATCGGGCGCATGGGCCGCGCCAGCGAGGTCCGGGTGCTGGAAGGGGAGCCGCCGCGCAACAGCGCCGTGCTCGGCCTGGACGAGGCCGTCGTGGTGCTGCCGCTGGAGGG
>CAXTLC010000010.1:25126-72907 GCA_964245075.1 uncultured Acetobacteraceae bacterium | reverse complement strand
GCCGGGTGTGCTGTCTGTCTCGGCCGTGTGGCGCCCGGTGGTGACTTGCTGAGCGTCGGGCTGCTGGATCTTCACCAGTGACACATGCTCCACCTTGGCCGCGAACTTTCCGTTCAGGTTGTGTCTCACCACGTAGTGAGACACAACCTTTTGCAGGGGCTGACACCGGCGCAGACCCTACGATGCTTGGCAGGATTGGCGCGCGGTATGAGGCGTACTGCACGGCACCCGGAAAGGTGCTTCCCGCAGCCCTGCCGCTCCGCAAACTAGACGGTTACGTGTTCAAGGCCGGCCTCATTCCCTTCAGGAACTTGCTCCGCTTTGAATGGGTGGTTTGGGTCTTCGGGCAGCCGGGAGATGCCATAACGATCCAAGCGGCGGTGCAGGCTGGAGCGGGTCAGTTTGGGGATGGTGCCGCGCAGGCATCCGAAGACGTCGTCGAGCGGCAGCAGCGTGCGTCGGCGGAACGCGACGGTCATGGCCTCTTCGACCGTGTTCAGGGCGGCACTGTGAGAGTCGCGCGGCCTCACGGGCTAGAACCAGAGACTTCCTTGGCCAGAACATTCCAGCACGCAGGAATATCTAAGTTCGCGTGAACGCCACGACGAACTCGAAGCCATTTTCCTCGGCGGGGTAGGCAGCTTGTAGCTTGAGCGGCACGACGCCGATTTGTTCGATGACCCGCCAGCAATGCTGGAACGCGTCCAAGTCCCAGACGTGACAATGGACATCCGCGTACAGGCCGGCTCTGTCGATCTCCCACGCCACCCGAAACGCTTCCCTCACGGACGCGTAGGGCTCGGGGGGAGGCGAGCCGATGGGGAACACGCCGGCTATGTGGTCGAAGATTTGGCCAAACGTTGGCTTCGATACGTCCCGCACCCATGCGTCGAGCATGTGGGAGGGCTGTGTCAACGCTCGCCGGTAATCGAACGTCCGGGTCTTGTCGGGTATGGCGAGGTTGAGATGGCCGCCGGGGGACAGGACTTCAGCAACGCTGATCAGCCAGCCGATCGGATTCCCGACATGCTCAATCACGTGCGACGCGAGGCAGTAATCGTAATTCCCGCCGGACACGTCGAGGAGCTTTCCGGATTTCCAGACATAATCCACGTCGACGATCGACTTGAGACAAACGAGAGACTGATCCTGCGCATCTTTGTATTTGAGCTGCAAGTCAGCCCTGCTCGCATGATCGACATACCTCACGTCATGGGTGTTTTTGCCGATCGTTGGATGATCCAGTGCGCCAAGCTCCAGGCCGCGTTGCTCCGGGGTGATGCCCGTGAGGAGGCGCCTCAACCGGCAGGAATGGCTTCTGGACGGAGAGCCCTTTAGCCGTTGCCCATCCAGATGTTTGACTTCGACGACATCCTCGACCCCAAGCGGGGCGTCAAACACGTGGTGGAACCCGCATGCAACGGGAAGACCGTAGGCCGCAAGCTCCGGACGCTCCATCTTGCAAGTAATATCCGAGACTTTGTTCGAATTTACATACACGGCCAGGCTCGCGCCCGCGTCGCCATCGACAGCCCAGCCGGAGCAATGGGACTGCATGCACAGGTCAAGATAGCCGTCACGCATCGGACGATGCCCGCATGATGCTCACGAAGCAGGCCCGTTTGCAGTGCGTCAACGCCAAGCCTCGTGGCCGGCGGACCGTTTCCTGTTCAACGACGGCACAAAACCAAGACATCCTGGTGTTTGAGCCCGAATGTTGGAAACCACGCCCGGATCTCGAAATCCTGCGACCAGTGTTCTTGGACATAGGAGATGTCATGAAAGGCAGCTCCGTAGTAGCTTGGCAGGGCGGCCTCAAAGGCGTTCTTTCCAAGGACGTGATGAAAGCCTTTCTCGTTCATCATTCTTGCGAAATGGCTTGAAGCGTCCGCCATATCGAGATCAATCAATGATTTGGCGTATTCATTGACGACCTTGGCACCGTGAACCGATGTGATGAGGAGGCCGCCGGGCGTCAGCATGCGGGCAAGTTCAGAAAGCCAGGCGAACTGCACGTCCTCGGGCAGGTGCGTGAAGACGCTGTGTGACAGGATCAGGTTCGCCGAAGCGGTGTCGACCGACCGGCTTGGCGGCAACTCGTCCAGTGTGTAGGCAGTCACGCCGGGCAGGCTGCGGGCCACCCAGGCGATCGCTTCCCCATCGGGGTCAAGGCCGATCAGCTTCTGGCTGGGCCGGATCTGCTGCTGGAGGTGACGGAGCGCCCGGCCGCAACCACAGCCGAAATCGATGATGGTCTGGCAGTCGTGAAACGTCAGCCCCTGGCTGGCCAACGCGCGCGCCCACTCCCCAACGGTGAGCGCACCCGACTTGTCAAACCACGACTCCTCCGAACTTCCACTGACGCGCTCCCTGAGAGCCTGCGGCGGCATCGGGCTCCGGTTCTGGATTGCGTTCATGAATGCTTACTCCATGTCGCGGCACACAGCCGCATTGCAGACGCTTTCGCGATCATTGTCGTTCCGTCTTTCCGCAAGATAGCGGACGAGATTGTGTTGGCGGCTGATTTTTCCGCTCGTTGTCTTGCTAAGCCATCCCGGCGGCACGATGCGCGCCTCCTGAAGCGTCAAACCCATGCTTTGCAGCACTTCACGCTTCACCGCCCGGGATAACGCCGGCATGGCGGAAGGTTCGCCGTGCGCTTCGGCCACGACGACCATGTCGGTCGAGCCGACCGCTGGATTGGCAACCCCCAACGCCACGGCCCGTCCGGGCCGGATGCCCGCCACGCGGTTGACGACAGCCTCGACATCTCCGGCGTAGAAGTTCCGGCCATGGACGACGACCATGTCGTCCACCCGCCCAAGCACGTAAACATCTCCGTTCGCGATGAACCCCATGTCGCGGGTCCTCAGTTCCCGGCCGGACAGGCGTTCCGCCGTTTGCTCCGGCAGGCGAAAGTAGCCGTCGAACAAGCTCGCGCCGGAGACGACGATTTCACCCACCTCATGGTCGCCGCAGGGCGTGCCGTCAGGCTTGACGATCCGAACGGACATGCCCGGTATCGGCGGACCATTGCTGAGCAGCGTGAGCGGAAGCTCGCCGGCAGCGGGAGATCGCACACGTCCTGCCTCGCTCAGGAGCGCGGCCGAGACGGTGAGAGTAGGGGGACTGACGCCGGGAACGGTTTGGCTGACGGCGAACACGGTCTCAGCCATAGCGTAGCTGGCCTGCAACTGGTCTGGCCGGACACCGCAAGACTTGAAGTGCCGTGCGAAACGCGCGGCCGTCTCCGGCCGGCAAGTCTCCGAGCAGTTCACGAACGCTCTCATGCAGGACAGGTCCAGGGTTGCGGCGGCCGGGTCCACGGTGCGAACCAGATGCTCGAAGGCGAAGTTCGGCTGCCAGACAAGCGTCGCCCGGTGAAGGGAAATCGCCTCAAGCAACGCCGCAGGCTTTGCAGACCAGGCAAACGGGTCGAGCACGACGACCGTGAGGCCCAGCATCAGCGGCATGATGGTGGAACTGATCAGTCCCATGTCGTGGTAAACCGGGAGCCAAGTGGCAACGACATCCGCATCATTGACGGACAACGCCTGCGAGTAGGCCACGACCTGCCTGGCGATCGCCCCGTGGCTGAGCATCACTCCTTTCTTCAGACCCGTGGTGCCGGAGCTATGCTGCAGCAGCGCTATGTCGTGCTGCCGGGGGCGGACGACCGCGCAGGCCGGCAACGGCGCGCCAACCTCCTCGACCCGGACAAGCGTGACGGTCAGCGCTTCCAGGAGGCCGCTCCGCTCCATGGCGGCCGCGGTCGAATGGTTGGTCAGGATGGCGCCCGGCGCCGTCCGCTCGAGCAACGCGGCATGGTCGCGCCAGTACTGGGATGGAGCTTGCCGTGCGGATGGCAGGGGCATGAAGGCCGGGATCGCGCCGATCAGCATGGCGCCGAGAAAGCCGGCGTAGCCATCCAAGCCGGTCGGCAGGAACAGCATCACGACATCGCCCGGTCCAACCCCGTACTGCCGGAGCAGAGCGGCCATGCGAAGGCTCGCCGCGTGGAGCTGTCCGTAGGAAACAGCTTCTCCGCGGCCGGCAAAGACCAAGCACGGCTTGTCCGGATGACCGGCGACCTCCCGCAGGACGGCGCCGGTGACGGTTTCAACCAAGCTGGGCAGAGCGAGAGGCGCCTTGGCAATCATAAGCGGCATCCTGCCGACGATCCAAGACTGGTCATGCTCGCTTAGTCAGCGTTATATGCTTGAAGATGACCGGCTCTTTTCTACAAGCCAACGAGGTGCCCGATGAACGAAGTAACAACCGGCGTGTTTCAACTGGTTTGCGCCACCTTTGGGTGCGCCCCCAGCGAGGTGACGCGTGACACGCAAGCTGAGGACATTGATGGCTGGGACTCTCTCTCACACAGCGTGCTACTGGTTGGGATCGAGCGGCGGTTCGCGGTCCGGTTGAACTATGATGACGTATTCGATGTGAGCGATGTCGGCGGCCTGATCGATTACGTGTCAGACGCGGTGCGTGGCAAAACAGGCGCAGCGACCTGACGCCATGACCCTCCGGATCGCCGTTATCGGCAACTGCCATGGCGACATCATCGCGAAAGCGGCGCGCGTCGCCCTGCAGGGCGCAGGACCGCTCGATTGCCGCCATATTGTCAGTTACGCAAGCGCCACGGAGGATGGCCGCGATTTCATCGACCTGGCCGACCGGGTGCTGCTGCAAGTCACCGACTTCAAAGCGCTGAACAGTCTCGCCACAGGCCTTGACGTCAACTCCCAACGGGTTGGGACCTTTCCGTTGATTGCCTGCAACTTCCTCTACCCCTATGCGGGAAGGGCACACCCACTCGCAGCAGGCACCCGCAGCGCCTACTGCCCGAGCGGATATTACGAGGGCCAACTCAGCGACGGCATGCTGATCGAGGTCATGGGCCGCCATCCGGCCGGGGCGACCGACGCGGCGGTCAGCGATTACCTCGCGCTGGATTACGCGAAGCTGCTCGACCTCGACCGGCTTTACGAGATGAACCGCACCAAGCTGCAACGAATTGGGGCCGCGAGCAAGCTCGACCTTTGGCCGAAGATCGAGCGTCGCTTCCGCGACGTCCCGGTATTCTGGACCTACCTGCATCCGAACGGCGAGCTTCTGCGCGACCTGACCACGCATGCCTTGCAGCAGCTTGATCTGGGATTGCCGGATGCCGCCGTGAAGTCCGGCGCCGCTTCCATCAAGGAGCCTCTCGGCTTCGCGCACATGCCCGTTCATCCCAGTGTCGCCCGCCATTTCGGGATCGAGTGGGCGACGCTTGATCACAGGTACCGGCTGATGCCGGAAGGGCGCTTCACGAGCCGGGAGTTTGCATCGAGGTACATCCGGTTCGAGCACAACGACAGCCTGACCCACGCGGTTCACGGCGTTCACGCGAACATCGGGCTTGACGCGGCGGTGGAGACGCTCGAGCGCGAGAGGGCGCGATGCCCCGGCAACGGCGATGTCGTGATCAACCTAGCCATCGGCTACTGGAAGCAGGGCAACACCGCCGGCGCCCTGGCGGCCGCCATCGCGGCCCTGGACGCCGACCCCACGCAGTCGGAATGGGCTGAGTTCCTTTGCATCGTGGCCCGCCAATCCGGCTTGCTGACGTGACGCGGCGGGCGGGTCGGCAACCGGGATAGCGTTCTCGCTCAGGATAGCGCCTGACGTTCCGAGAAATCCAACGCGCTGCGCGTGAGATTGACGTTGTAGAACGGATCGTTGTCGAGCTTGTGGTTCCACAACTCCTTGAACAACTGGATTTCCGCGGGGTCCTGGCTCGTCCGTTGAGCCGAAGCGCCCTCGTAGTGGAAGAGCTCGGCAAACGGTGTGTACGCGACGCGGAAGCCGGCCTCGCCCAGCTTGAGGCAGAAATCGATATCGTTGAAATCGATGGCAAACCTCTCGTCAAAGCCGCCCACTTGAGCGCAGACCGACTTGCGTGTCGCCAGACATGCGGCGGTGACGGCGGAGTAGTTGCGGATGATGTGAGTGAACGCGTTGTAGCCCACGAACTCCCGCGGGTAGCAGTGGTAAACGTGAGCGGCCGACCCGTTCACGCCGAGCACCACGCCGACATGCTGGATGCTGCCGTCCTTGTGCAGCAACCTCGCGCCGACGGCGCCGATGGCTGGATCCACGGACAGTTCAAGAAGGGCAGTGAGCCAATCGTTTCGAATGATCCCCATGTCGTCGTTCAGCAAGACGATCTGTTCGGTCCGGGCGGACTGGATGGCGAAGTTCGCCTTCGCGGCATAGTTGAAACGGCCTTGCGCGACATGGTTCTCCACCCGGACGCCGATACCTTGGAAACGCTTGATCTGCGCTTCGCTGAGCCGGCCATTGTCAACCACCACGATCGAGTAGTTTGGATAACTCGTTTTTTCCAGGATGGAATCGACGAACTGATCCACCAAGGCGATCATCTCTCCACTTTCGGATTTCACCATCTGGTTGCCGGTCAAGATCAGCAACGTGACGGGAACATCCTCAAGCTTGCGGCGAAGCCGGAAGGTTCCGGGCAAAAGCCCGTTTTCCGCATGTACAGCCATGCCGTGCTTGGCGTGAAGGTGGTCATTGAGCGCCAAGACGCCATTCTCGAGAGCGCGGGGCTTGGCGTCCACAACCGCAGCGGCAGAGCCAGGGATTGCCCGCCAGTGATACAGGACTTTGGCGAGGTGGTGGATTCGGTTGGTCTCGCGAGAGCAGCGCAGCATCAAGTCGTAGTCTTGCGCGCCGTCGAACTCCTGCCGCAAGCCTCCGAGGCCGAGGACCAGGGCCTTCCGGATGACAAGCATGTGCAGGACGTACATGACGGATTCGAGATGCTCGGGCGACCAGTCAGGCTTGAAGAAGTGATCGATCTTCACGCCGCTCTCGTCGATCTTGTCCTCATCGCTGTATAGGACGTCGATCTCATCCATCGATGAGATCACCCTCACGACGTCCTCGAGCGCGGTATCGATGATCAGGTCATCGTTATCCAGGAAGACGACAAACTCCCCTGACGCAATCTCAAGGGCATGGTTGGTCGCCGACGCAATGCCCCCGTTTGCCTGGTCGACAATGCGTATCTTTGGATTCGAGCCGCGCAAGGCCTGCAAGACCTGGAGCGTATCGGGCGCAGTGGACCCGTCATTGCAAATGCAGAGTTCCCAGAACGGGTAGGTTTGCCGCCTCACCGCAGCGACGCACTCTTCGAGAAAATGCCCCGGCACGTTGTAGACGGGCAGAAGAATGCTCATCACGGGCCTTTGCGCGAATTGCTCGACCGGGGCGGATGGCGTGGCATGCTGGGTCAGCGAGACGGCTTGGATGATGGCGTCGCCACGGCCGAGCTGTCGCGTGAAGGCGGGAAGTTCCTGGGCAAGCCCAAGTGCCGCAAGCCGGGCATTGATGGTTCCAGCGACGCTTATCACGCTCAACATGGCGGCAACCCGCGCGCGGCCTGCTTCCGCCCGGCGGCGGGCTTCGCCGGCGTCGCTGATCACCAGCGCCATTTGTTCCGCCAGGGATGAAAGCGACGGCTCTGCCCAGACGCAACCGGTCCGGTAAGGACCGACCGCGCCTTGGACAGCAGTCAAGCTGTAGTCGATCGGGAAGCCAACCGACTCATCAAAGAAATCCGTGTTGCCGGAATACCCTGTCGCGATAACCGGCTTACCCAGGCTCATGAACTCGGCGATGTTGAGGCCAAACCCCTCGCTTCGGTGGGGCGAAAGAAGGCAATCGCAGCTGGCCCGCAGAACTTCCATCTCATCGGATGTCAGGGTTTCCGGCAACAGACTCACGCCAGGGATGTTCCGCAACGCATCGTTCAGCCGCCGAGTGAAACCAGGCTCGTTGCGCGGGCTATGGTATTTCAGCACCAGATGCGCTTGCGGAAAGGACTGCTTGACACGGCCAAAGGCCTCGATCGCGGCGAACGGGTTCTTGCGCACGGACGTGCTGCCGACGTCGAAAGACATCATGAAGGCATACGCGTCTGCGGGAATGCCGAACCTGGCACGATCTGGATCGTGCCTGTCCGGTCCGGGAGCAACCGGCAAATGCACCTTGGTCACGGGCACCGGCGCGATCGAGTTGATCGCGTCGAACTGGAACTGGCTGTTGGTCCAGATCTCATCCAGCCCGTCAAAGGCGTAATACCAGTCAGAGCGGAAATTCGCCAATTCCCACTGCCACACGCCTATATTGAAAGCATCATTGAAGTGAGAGGCAGGATAGGCGCCAAACAAACGACCAACCTGGTCGGCGTTCGCGAGGATCATGTTGACGCGGTAGGTTGGCAAGCGCCCCTCATGGTGCGTTGCGATCCGGATTTCTCCGCCTGACATGTCAAATGCCCATGGCTGAAACGGAATGCCAGTCTTCTTCACTGCCTTGGCGATGCTGCGGCTTGCCGTTCCCAAGCCGCTGGTTGCCGCGAAGGGACCAAACAGGTTTATGCCGAAAGGCTTCTTGTAAAGTTCCAGGAGGCTGACGTGGCGCAACGCTCGCCGAGGAAGGCCTGGCCCGACACGTCCCTCGAAACGACCATGCCGCTGCCAGTGGTCGCGGGCGTCGGACGCGTTTCCGGTCGAGTGCTTCGAAACGTCGGGGTAGAGCGACAGGTAGCCCATCGCATCGAACTTCTCGACTTGCGATTGCAGCTCCGGGTGCTCATCGGTCGCAGGCTGTGCCGGCGCTTGATAGCGGATGCTGGATCGGCAGCCTGCCGATGCCTCCATCTGCCCGTGCAGGAGCCAGTGAGACCGGGCGGAGGTGAATCCACCAGCGTTGACCGACGCGGCGACGTCTGGATTCAATTCAAGATAGAGCTCCTCAACAAAGCCCTTGAACGCGACGGGCTCATCAAGAGCGACGGCATCATCGCTTGGCGAGCCTGACATCGAACCCTCCTC
Organism: uncultured Acetobacteraceae bacterium; assembly: GCA_964245075.1. Classification (GTDB taxonomy): domain Bacteria; phylum Pseudomonadota; class Alphaproteobacteria; order Acetobacterales; family Acetobacteraceae; genus LMUY01. Next base: position 63,995 of record CAXTLC010000010.1, on the reverse strand, counting down.
AATCTTGCCGAGCTCGGCAAACACTCCGGCCGCCACCGGGCCAAGCTGCCCCGCCTGGTTCATGCTCCCAAGTGCTGCCTCCACTTGGTGGGCCGCCGTCGGTTGAGACTCGTTTGTCAAGTTTCTGTTTGGCCTTGAATGGACCAAGTGCCTTTCGAATGACTGACCTTTGCCGGCATCATCCTCATTCTGGAGCCTGCTCCGCGTGGAAGTATGACAATTGGAAGTTACCCTGACCGCATGACCGCAGAATTCTGGAGCGTTACTTCGATCGAACCAGATCGGACGAAAGCTCTGGCCTGTTTTCAGCCGACGGCTGACGACGTGCGCTCGGATAGTGCTCTGGAACGTGCCGTCACCGGTCTCACACCGCTTCCGCGGCGTCGTTTCATTACTATAGTGTGTACGGTAACGCAAACAAGTTGTTGAAAGCTACAAAGCACGCGCTTGCCGACATGGGGGCCTGGGTCAGAGGACAACGCACGCCGTCCGACCATGGCCGCTGACGCATGCGGCGGTGTCGGAGGAGGATAAAACGCGGTTGCGCGACATGCTGAGCGACGCCGATCCGGTTCTCCTGCTGGCGGAGGTATGGGCAGCGCAGGCGGATCTGGGCCGGCGGGTGGACGAGCGCGGCACGGGTGCCGGGCGCAACGAGCCGCCAGCCCCAATCGACTTGGCGCGGTTTGCGGAGAGCCTGAAGCCTGCGTGGCCGGAGAGAGAGCGTCGGCCAACCCACCGGCGCCGCTACGTGCGGGTCCAAGCCGGGGATGCAGGCGTCGATGTTGGATCCGGTGCGTGATCAGCTGCGGGCCTGGCTGGAAGCGAAGCCGGCACTGTCGCCAGTCGATGCGCTGGAGCGGCTACGTGGCCTGCATCCTGACCGGTTCAGCGCCGGCCACCTGGGTTCGGTGCAGCGGTTCATGAAGGTGCGGCGGTTGACGATGGCGCGCGAGGTACTGCTCGGGCCGATGCCGCGCATGGCTACCCTTGTGCTGAACACCGTGGCCACCGCCGATGCAGCGGCCGTCGCTGGCGACATCGGAAAGCCCGGCAACGTCACGCCGTGGGGCAACACGCCCTTGGCGGCCCGCGACAGCGCCCGGCATCGCCCTCCGCCCCCCAGCCAGGGCGGTCAGTCCGCCGGCTCCAGGATAGCCGGCATGCGGTTGTGGACCGGCGCAACCGTCGCGTTCGCGTCTGTGGTGATGGTGGCGAAGGTGCGGGTCACGCCCCCGTCGGCCGGATCGGTCCAGTTCTCCCATGGCCCGCCGAAGGCGAGCGGGGCACCATCGGTCCGCGCGATCGCAAAAGGCTGTTCAGCTTGCCGTCGCGTCGTGGGTGCCCGCATGTTGCGGCGATCGTCCGCTTCTGCCTTCGTAATGCCACCGTGCTGAACAAGGTGGGCCGGTCTTCAGCTCCCTCGACGCCAGCCAGTGCTGAACCAGACCATCCCTGGCCTGCTCCTCTCACTCGCCCACCACCACACTGGTGGATGCCGTGCTCGGTCGCCAACTGCGCCGTTGTCAGCTCACCCGCAGCGCCTCCAGTGCCACACGCGCCTTGAACTTAGCCGATGCCGCCTCCGCTTGCCCGTCATGGGGTCCGTTCTTCTCGTCAGGCAGACCGACCTTAACCACCTGTCCGAAGAACGGGCACCACCTCACCATGTCGTCCTGTTCTAAGCACTCAGATCACGTGAAACTTGGATTCGGAGCCCTGGGACGGCGCCTCAGCCCAGCCGCAGCCCGCTCGCGCCGTCGAACAGGTGCAGTGCTGCGGCTGGGAAGCTGACGGACAGGGCCTCGCCCACCGGCAGCGCGCCGGCCTGGCGCACCAGAAGCCGGGTGCCGTCGGCGAGGTGGCCGTGCACCAGCGTCTCCGACCCCAGCGGTTCCACCAGGTCCACCTGCATGGGCAGGCCGCCGGACGCCAGGTCGACCTGTTCCGGCCGGATGCCGACGGTTACGACCGTGCCCGGCGCGGCGGCGTGCGGCAGGGCCAGACGGTGCCCGGAAGGGAGCAGCACCCCTTGGCCGCCCGGCTCCACGACGGCGCCGCCCAGGAGATTCATCGCGGGGGCGCCGATGAAGCCGGCGACGTAGCTGGTGGCAGGCCGCGCGAACACCTCCATCGGCGGCGCGAACTGCACCGGCACGCCGCCGTGCAGCACCAGCAGCCGGTCGCCCAGCGTCATCGCCTCCACCTGGTCGTGCGTCACGTACAGGCTGGTGACGCCCAGGCGGCGCTGCAACTGGCGTATCTCGGCCCGCATCTGCACCCGCAGCGCGGCGTCCAGGTTGGACAGCGGCTCGTCGAACAGGAACAGCTTCGGTTCGCGCACGATAGCGCGGCCCATGGCCACCCGTTGGCGCTGGCCGCCCGATAACTGGCGGGGGCGCCGGGCCAGCAGCGCGCCCAGGCCCAGCAGGTCGGCGGTTTCCCGCACCCGCCGGCCGATTGCTTCCTTGCCCATGCCGCGGATGCGCAGACCGTACGCCATGTTCTCCGCCACCGTCATGTGGGGGTAAAGGGCGTAGTTCTGGAACACCATGGCGATGTCGCGCGCCGCCGGGTCCACCCGCGTCACGTCCCGCCCGTCGATCAGGATGCGGCCGGCGGTCGCCTGCTCCAGCCCTGCCACCAGCCGCAACAGGGTGGACTTGCCGCAGCCGGAGGCGCCGACGATCACCAGCATCTCGCCGTCCCGCAGCGTCAGGTCGATGCCCTGCAGGATGGCGGTGTCGCCGAAGCTCTTGCGCAAGCCCTCCAGTTGCAGGGTGGCCATCTACTTGTCGCTTTCCGTCAGGCCGGCCACGAACCAGCGTTGCAGCACCAGCACCACGGCCACTGGCGGCAGCAACGCCAGCACGGCAACGGCCATGACCTGGTTCCACTCCACCGCGTTCTCCACGCCGATCATCTTCACGATGCCGATCACGATCGTGTCCAGCCGCGGGTCGGTGGCGACCAGCAGCGGCCACAGGTACTGGTTCCAGCCATAGACGAACAGGATCACGAACAGCGCCGCGATGTTGGCCGACGACACCGGCAGCAGGATGTCGCGCAGGAAGCGCCACGGCCCGGCGCCGTCGATGCGCGCCGCTTCCACCAGCTCGTCCGGCACGGCGAGGAACACCTGGCGGAACAGCAGGGTCGCGGTGGCGGACGCGATCAGCGGCACGGTGAGGCCGCCAAAGGTGTTGATCATGCCGAACCCGGCCACGACGGTGTAGGTGGGAATGATCCGCACCTCCACCGGCAGCATCAGCGTCAGGAAGATCACCGCGAAGGCCACGGAGCGGAGCGGCCAGCGGAAGAACGTGACGGCGTAGGCGGATAGGACGGAGATCACGATCTTGCCGAACGCGATGGCGAGCGCCATGGCGAACGAGACCAGCAGCATCCGCCACACCGGCTGCGCCCCCGCCCCGCCTTGCGCCAGCACGTCGCGGTACACGCCGAAGCCGCCCGGGTTGGGCAGCAGCGACAACTGGCCGCGCGCGATGGCGCCCGTGTCCTGCGTCGACCCGGCGACCAGCATCCAGATCGGCAGCGCGAACAGCAGCACGCCGAGGATCAGCACGCCGTGGGTTACGATCTGGTCGGCCGTCAACCCACCGGGAAGCCCCTTCCCTCCGGGAGCGGGTTGGGTGAGGGCGCCTGGCCCCGAACCGGCGTTGGTGCGCGCGGCTCCCTGGTCCCGCCCTTCGCTGCCACTCCATGCGCCAGGGTGCATGGAAGCTTTGGCAGCTCCGCCCTTTCCCAGGGAGGGCGGGAGAAGCGGCGCGCGGCTCATGCCTGCCGCCGCCCCAGGAAGCGGAATTGCAGCGCCACCAGCACGATCACCCCCAGCATCAACACCACCGACTGGGCGGAGGACGAGCCCAGGTCGAGGTTGATCACCCCGTCGCGGTACACCTTCACCAGCAGCGTCTCGGTGGATTTGCCTGGGCCGCCATGCGTCAGCGCCCAGATCGGGCCGAACGTGTCGAACGCGGCATACACCACGTCCACCACCAGCAGGAAGAACATCGTCGGCATCAGCAACGGCAGGGTGATGGTGCGGAAGCGGCGCCAGCCGCGCGCGCCGTCGATCCGCGCTGCCTCCGTCACCGCGCGCGGGATCGATTGCAGCCCGGCGACGAAGAAGATGTAGTTGTAGCTGACCTGCTTCCAGGCAGAGGCGAGGATCACCATCAGCATCGCCTGCTTGCCGTTCAGCGCGTAGTCCCAGCCGACCGTCCGGTTCAGCCAACGGCCGAGCAGCCCGATCTGCGGGTGCAGCAGGAACAGCCAGATCACCCCCGCCACGGAAGGCGCCACGGCATAGGGCCAGATCAGCATGGTGCGGTAGAACCCGCGCCCGCGCACGGCGCCCTCCGTCATCGCCGCCAGCAGCAGCGCCGCCGCCATGGACAGCCCGCACACGGCGGTCACGAAGCCCACCGTGCGCCATACCGTTTCCACGTAGAGGGGGTCGCCGAACAGGTCGGTGAAGTTGTCCAGCCCGACGAAGACTTCGGAAATCCCGAAGGGATCGGTGCGGGTAAGGCTGGACCACACGGCCTCGCCCGCCGGCAGCAGGAAGAACACGGCCGTCAGGGCAAGCTGCGGCAGCACAAGGCAGACCGGCAGCACCCAGCCGGGGAAGGTGGTGCGACGCATCGGCTAGGCCAGGCACCCAGGACGCCAGGCCTTGAGCCTGGCGTCCAAGGGGCCCGGTTGGTGACGTAGAAGACGGATCGGCGCCGGACACCGGCAGTTCGGCACGCTGAGTGGGTGCGTCATGCCGTGGATGACAGGGGCGACCCGCCGCAGCCATTCCACGCGATGCGCACGCGAAGCCTTCAGGCTGCTCCGCCCTGTCATGACAGCCTTTCCCCGGTGAGCCGTCAGGTCTTAGCCGACTTCTCGAATTCCCGCAGCACGCGGTTGCCGCGGCTGGTGGCGCTGTCCATCGCGGTCTGGGCGGTTTGGGCGCCCTGCAGCGCCTTCTCCACTTCCTCGTAGATGATGTTGCGGATCTCAGGCAGCCGGCCCAGGCGCAGGCCGCGACTGTTGGCCGTCACCGTGCCGCGCGTCAGCTGCTGGATCGGCAGCTCGGTTCCCGGGTTCCTCCCGTAATAGCCCTGCTGCTTGGACAGCTCGTAGCCCGCCAGCGTGACGGGCACGTAGCCGGTGTGCTGATGCCAGGCGGCGGCGTTGTCCGGCTTGGCGAGGAAGGCGAGGAACTCGGCGGCGCTTCTGTACTCCGCCTCCGGCCGGTTCGGTGCCGTCATGGCCCACAGGCTGCCGCCGCCGATGATGGAGTTTATTGGCTGGGCGGCAATCGCCGGGTCGTAGGGCAGAAAGGCGGGCGCCCACCTGAAGGTGGCGCTCTTGATCAGGTCGCCACGCTCGCCGGAGCTGTTGAAGCTGATGCCGGTCTGCCCGGACAGGAACACCGCATCCGCCTGCGCGTCCCGTCCGCCGTACTTGAAGATGCCGTCCTTCTGCCAGTCCATGAACCGCTGCAACTGCTTGACGAAGTCGGGCTTGTTCAGTTGCAGCTGCGCGCCGAGCCCGTCGAACCCGTCATCCTCGCTGGCGAAGCCGATGTCGTGGATCGCGGCATACTCCTCCAGATGGATCCAGGAGAACCAGCCAGTCGAGATCGGGATGGGGGCGCCGGACTTGGCCTTCAGCGCCTCGCCCGCCGCCCGCACCTCGTCGTACGTGGCGGGGGCGTGCTCCGGATCCAGCCCGGCCTTCTCGAACGCGTCCTTGTTGATCCACATCACGGCGGTGGAGGAGTTGAACGGCACGGACGCCATCCGCCCGTCCGCCAGGCTGTAATAGCCGCGCACGGCGGGAATGTAGTTCTCCGCCTTGATGTCGGCCCCGGTCTCCGCGATGAGCTGCCAGGCCGGCTTCACCGCGGCGCCGGCGGCCAGCATAGTGCCGGTGCCGACCTCGAACACCTGCACCAGGTTCGGCGCCTGGCCGGCGCGGAAGGCGGCAATGGCGGCGGTCAGCGTCTCGGCATAGGTGCCCTTGAACACCGGCTGCACCTCGTACTGCCCCTGGGACGCGTTGAACGCCGCGGCCAGCCGGTTCACCTCCTCGTTCAACGCGGCAGTCATGGCATGCCAGAACACCACGCGGGTCTTGGCCCCTTGGGCGCGCGCGGCGGGCGCCACGGCGAGGGCGGCTGCGGCGCCGAGCAGACTACGACGAAGCATCTGGTTCACTCCCGGATATCGTGGACGCTGCGGAGTAAGCCCCCGCCGTTACGCCACAGTGGCAGACCGATGACGGTCGTGTGAAGTAGGGGCCTGCGAAGGGCGGCTAGAGCGTCAGCCGTGCTGATAGACGCACGGCTGACGCTCTAGCCATTTGTTTCCACGAGCATCTTTATCCGACGGGTGATCCCGCTCGGTCGGATGATGCTCTAGCGCTTGCCCACGCTGCACAGCATCGTCCACTGGGCGGGACTACGTTGCATCTCTCATCGAGAGGGCAGGGAACGCCTGCCGGCGCGCGCCGTTGGGCGATGCGGACGCACTCGGGGCGTCCGAGTTCGGGCATCCGTTTCAGGACGCCGGCAACGAGGGCGATCTCCACCCTGCGTCGGCGTCCGTGCGCGAGCGCAGTCCGTCCCCGATCACCTGCTTGAACGGGTTGGCGTCAGCCTCGACCAGCGCGCGCCAGCGATGGCCTGACGTCTTCCGCCAGTGTCTGCGACCGTGTTCGCAGACCGTCCGCAGGTGTCGGTCGGGCTGTGTGGGCGCTGTCCTGGCCGTCTTGCTCGGCACGGCGCTGGAACGCGGTGGCACGATCGCGGCGGCCGGGTGGGGAAAGGTGCGCTGCCTCAGCCATGGCGGTGCAGGAAGCGCAGCAACGCCGTGTTGAAAGCCGCCGGCTCGGTGACGTTGACTGCGTGGCCACCGCGTTCCAGCATCACCAACTCGGCCCCTGGTATCGCTGCCGCCAAGTGTTCGGACCGGGTGGCGGGCACCAGCACGTCGTCCCGCGTCGCGATCACCAGCGTGGGCACGGTGACGCGGGCCAGGTCAGCCGTGGCGTCGAAACGCCGAAGGGCGCCGACCCGGCTCAGCAAGCTGTCCTTACCCTGGAACCCGGCGATGCCATGGGCGTCCTCCGCCGCCATGGCGGCCTCGTTCGCGGCGAGCCAGGTCGCGGGGTAAAGGAAGATCGGCTGTGCCCGGACGTAGGCGCCGACGCCCACGTGTTGCAACAGGGCGAGCCGGGCCTCGAAGCATCGCAAGGTGTGCACATCGGCCTTTGCCCAGCCATTCACCACGGTCAAGGAGGCAAGCCGCGCCGGGGCGAGCCGCGCAAGCTCCAGCCCGACCAGGCCGCCGAGCGCGTGACCCACGAAATGGCAAGCCTCGACCCCGGCTGCATCAAGCACCTCCAAGGCGTCCGCCGCCATATCCGCGATGGCATACTCCGCCGGCAGCGCCCCCGCGCTGCGCCCGGTCCCGGCGTGGTCGTAGGTGACGACGCGGCAACCCGGGCGCAGCGCCGGGATTTGCGGCGCCCAGTAGCCCGCAGCGCCGCCGAGCCCCGACGACAGCAGCACCGCCGGCGCCCCGGCCGTGCCGGGTTCCAGCAGGTCGTAACGCACCACCCGCGGTCAGCCGTGGGCGAGGTGGGCGGTGGTCGCGATCTCCACCAGCGCACCCGGCTTCACCAGGCCGCATTGGATGCAGTAGCGCGCCGGTTTGTCGGCCGGGAAATACTCCGCGTACACCGCGTTCATGGCCGCGTAATGCGCCAGGTCGGCGATGAAGATCGCGTTGTAGGTCACGTCCGCCATCGTGCCGCCAGCCGCCTCGATCACGGCCTTGATGCTTTCCAGCACGTGCCGCGTTTGCGCGGCCGCATCCCCGGGGTGCACCAGGTTCGCGTCCTTGTCGAGCGGAAGCGCACCCGAGACGTACACGACGTTGTCCGCCCGCACGCCGGGCGAGTACGGCGCGAGCGGCTTGCCGGCCCCCGGCGGGACGATGGCCGTCATGGGCATCAGGGTTGTCCTTCCATGGGCAGAATGGGGGCGGCGTTGCCTTGCAGCGCGGAGCGGAACTCCGCCACGCTGGATACCCAGCCAAAGAACGTCTGGATGTTGTAGAGCGCCGCCGCCTGCACGAAAGGCGGACCGGCAGCGTGCGTCGCGTCGTGCAGCACCACGCCGAAATACTCCAGGAAGAAGCCATCCCGCAGCGTGGACTCGACGCAGACGTTGGTGGCGATCCCGGTGAACACCAGCGTGCGGATGCCGCGCGAGCGCAAGGCGCTGTCCAGGTTGGTGTTGTAGAACGCGCTGTAGCGCGGCTTGGGGATCACGATGTCCCCCGGCAGCGGCTGCAGCGCGTCCACGAGGGCGTAGTCCCACCCGCCCTTGGCCAGCAGCGTGCCTTCCAGCTCCGGCCGGGCGCGCATCGTCTTCAGGGCGTTGGATTTGTGCCAGTTGGGCGAGCCCGGGCCGCCGGCTTCCTGATAGGCCGGGTCCCAGCCGTTCTGGAAGAACACGACCGGCATCCGCGCCGCCCGCGCGACGGCGATGGCCTCGGCGATGCGCGCGATCGCGGCTGCCGCGCCCGAGATGTCGAAGCCGGCCAGCTCCAGGTAGCCGCCCGGGGAGGCGTAGGCGTTCTGCATGTCCACCACCACCAGCGCCGATTGATCCGGGCGGAACATCAGCGGCTCCGGCTTGGCGGGCAACGCCCGGGCGTCCGGGTCCGAAGCGGGAAGGTAGCCGGCGTGGGCGCTCATGCGGCAGCCTCCCCGGCGGCGGGGGGCGCTGCGGCGTGGCGGCGGGACTGCATCAACGGCTGGATGCGGGTGCCGAACAGCTCGGTGCCGGTGATGAACTCGTCGAACGTCAGCATGGCGCCGCCCAGCCCGGGGATGGCGGCCAACTCGTCCAGCATGGCGGCCACGTGGCGGTAGGAGCCGACCAGGGTGCCCATGTTGAAGTTCACCGCCCGTGCCGCGTCCGTCAGTTGCCGGACGTTGGTGTCCGTGTTCGGCCTGGTGTCGGCCGCGCCCTGCGCGGCCATCCAGGCCACCGCCTCGCCGTCCACGCCCGCGCTGTACAGGTCCCACTTCGCCAGCGCCTCCGCGTCGGTTTCGCCGGCGATGATCATGAACAGCGGGAAGCTGGCGATCGTGCGCCCGGCCTGCGCCGCCGCCGCCTGCATGCGCGCGATCGTGGGCGCCACGGCCGCCGGGGTGTTGAACCCGTTGCCCAGGCAGAAGTTGTAGTCTGCCCACTGCGCGGTGAACGCCATGCCGGCGGCGCTCTGCCCGGCGCAAACCAGCTTCATCGGGACCGACGGAAGCGGGCTGAGGCGGCAATCGTCCATCTGGAAGAACTCGCCGCGGAAGTCGGACACGCCGGTTTCCCACAGCTCGCGCATGACGCGGACGTATTCGGCGGCGAAATCATAGCGGCGGGCGAAGTACTCGTCGCCCGGCCAGAGGCCCATCTGCGAGTATTCCGGCCGCTGCCAGCCGGTGATGACGTTCAGCCCGAACCGCCCGTGCGAGATGCTGTCGATCGTCACCGCCATCCGGGCCGCGATGGCCGGCGGCACCGCCAGGGTCGGCACGGTGGCGAACAGCCGGATGCGGGAGGTGACCGCGGCAAGCCCGGCCATCAGGGTGAGCGAGTCCAGGTTGTGGTCCCAGAACTCCGTCGGGCCGCCGAAGCCGCGCAGCTTGATCATGGACAGCACGAAGTCGAGCCCATGCCGCTCCGCCGCCTGCACCACGGCCTTGTTGAGGCCGAAGCTCGGCTTGTACTGGGGCGACGTGCTGCTGATCAGCCAACCATTGTTCCCGATCGGGATGAAGACGCCGATTCCCATGGGCGAGCCTCCGCTGCTGGCACGTTGCCGTGACATCATCTCAGCAAGCATCGTGCCGTGGCTATCGGCAACAAGGTATGCCGCACCCGCCTCACCGCCGGCGCACGCGGCCCCGCGTCAGCAGCCGCATCGCGCCCAGCCCGGCCCCGATCGCCAGCAGGGAGACGAACGTCGTGGCCGCCCCCAGCGCGTACAGCACCGGCGACGTGACGTTGGTCGTCATGCCGTAGATCTCGAGCGGCAACGTGTTGTCGCTGCCGGCGGTGAGCAACGTGCGCGCGAACTCGTCCCAGCTCAGCGTGAAGCCGAACAGCGCGATGCCCACGATGCCCGGCAGCAGGATCGGCAGCACCACGAACCGCGCCGATTGCCATGCCGTGGCCCCCCCGTCGCGCGCGGCCTCCTCCCACGCCGGGTCGAAGCGGCCCAGCAGCACGCCGGTGATCAGCACCCCGAACGGCAGCGTCCACGTCAACTGCGCGCCGAACGCGGAGCTGTACCAGTCGGCGTCCAGCCCCGAGAGGCTGAACACCAGGCCCACCCCCAGGCTGACCAGGATCGACGGCACGATCAGGCTGGCCAGCGTCAAGGCGAACAGCGCCCGCCCGCCTGGGAAGCGCCGGCGGAACCCGAGCCCGGCGGCGACCGCGATGCATACCGTGGCGGCGGACACCATGGTGGCAAGCAGCACGGTGCGCCGCAGCGCCGCGCCCAGGTCGCCCACCGACTGGGCCTGAAGCAGCTCGTTGAACCAGTGCAGCGACACCCCGCGCATCGGGAAGGTCAGCCCGCTGTCCGGCCCGCCGAACGCGAGGATGACGACGGTGACGATCGGCCCGTACAGGAACACCACGAACCCGGCGAACAGCAAGCACAGCAGGACGCGGCCCACCCGCCTACCGCTCCGCCCGCCCGCGGCTCAGGCGCAGGATGCCGGCCACCATCAGCAGCACCGTGGCCAGCAGCACCACCGCGTTGGCGCAGGCCGCCGGGTATTGCAGTTGCCCGATCTGGTTGGAGATCACCAGCCCCACCGATGCACGCTGCCCGCCGCCCATCAGCCGCACCGTGACGAAGTCGCCCATCACCAGCGTCACGATGAACACGGTCCCCGTGCCGATGCCGGGGCGGCACAGCGGGATCACGACATGGGTCATCGTCTGCATCGCGGTGGCCCCGCCGTCCTTCGCTGCTTCCAGCAAGCGCCGGTCGATCCGCACCATGGCGTTGAAGATCGGCACCACCATGAACAGCGCGTAAAGGTGCACGAAGGCCAGCACGATGGCGAAATCCGAGAACAGCAGCCAATCGAGCGGCGCCGCGGCCAGCCGCAGCCGCAGCAGCGCGCCGTTCACCAGCCCCTCGCGGCCGAGCGAGGGCACCCAGGCGATCATCCGGATGATGTTGCTGGTCATGAACGGAACCGTGCACAGCAGCAGGAGCCCCGTCTGCAACGCCGCCGCCCGCACCACGAAGGCCAGGAACCAAGCCACGCCGAAGCCCAGCGGCAGGGTCACCAGCCAGACCAGCGCCGTGTAGTACAGCGTGTTGCCGTAGGTGCGCCAAGTCACCGCCGACCCCAGCACGTCGCGGTAGTTCTGCGCCGTGAAGGCCGGAAACATCTGCACGCTGTCATAATCCCAGAAGCTGACGACCAAGATCGCCAGCAACGGCAACAGCAGGAACGCGCCCAGCACCGCGGCGAGCGGCGCTGCCTGGAGGAACGGACGCAGGTCAGGCGGCCACGAACTCGTTCCATTTCCCAATCATGTAGCGGTCCTGGTCCATGACCGAGTTCCAGCAAGCGACGCGGCCCATCCGGTCGGTGAACGAGCCGCCGTCGCGCTTGGCTCCCGCCTTGTCGATGACCTTGCCATCCGGGCCCACGATGTCGGCGGTAGCTTCCTTGCCCTCCATCCAGTAGCCCCACTCGTTCGCGCTCATGTTCTCCTTCCCCGTGTCCGGCACGGCGCTGTAGTAGCCCTGGCGGTTCAGGAACGCGCCGCACCAGCCGGACAGGTACCAGTTGATGTACTCGTACGCGGCATCCAGCTCGATGCCGGACAGATGCCGGGCGATCCCCAGCCCGCCGCCCCACCCGCGGTACCCCTCGGCCAGCGGCTGGTAGGTGCAGGCGATGCCGCGGCTTCGCACCGCCGTGACCGCGGGGGACCACATGGACTGGATCACGACCTCGCCGGCCGCCATCAGGTTGACGCTCTCGTCGAAGCTTTTCCAGAACGCGCGGAATTGGCCGGACCGCTTGGTTTCGATCAGGAAACCGACGGTCTTGTCGATCTCCTCCTTCGTCATGTTGCCCTTGTCGACGTACGTCATGCGCCCGAGGCTTTCCATCACCATGGCCGCGTCCATGATCCCGATGCCCGGGATGTTGAGGATGCTGGCCCGGCCCTTGAATGCCGGGTCCACCAGGTCGCTCCACTTGGTGATGGGACGGCCCACCAGGTCAGGGCGGATGCCGAGCGTGTCGGCGTTGTAGATGGTGGGAAGCAGCGTCATCCACCCGCTCTCGGTCTTGGCGAACTTGGTTGACGTGGGGCCCTCGGCGAAGCTCACCGTGTGGGGCGCGGTGCCCTGGCCGACCGTGCTGCCAGGCGTCAGCTTGCCGGTGGTGAACAGCGGGACGATGCGGCCGTACTCGCGGATGCGCTTGGTGTCGATCGGTTGCAGGACGTTGGTGGGGAACACCTTCTTGCACAGGAAATACTCGATGTCGGCCATGTCGTAGCTGCGCGGCTGGGTGACGGCCTTCTGCGCCGTGGCATCGGTGTCCAGCGCCGTCATCTGCAAGGTGAAGCCCAGGTCCTGCTTCACCCGCGCGGCGATCGGGTTGAGCGCGGACACGCCGGTGCCGAACTGGCGCAGCGTCACGCCCTTGATGTTCTGCGCCCAGATCGTCGGGAACCCGGTCGGAAACGCGGCGGCCGTGCCGGCGGCGGCGGCGGCGGACTTGATCAAGATGCGGCGGGTCGTGCTCATGGCCTGTCCATCCTCGCGAGGTTCATGCCATGTCCACGCAAGTCGCGTGCCGGTCGCAAGCCGCACGCCGGAGGAACAGGCCTGCGGGCACAGGCAACCTTTCCAGCAATCGCGCCACCGGCGCATCCTGCGACGCCTCGAAGCCGGCCTTGCGCTCCGGTGACGTGATCTCCTGCGTTGGCAGGAAGTCCAGGTCCAGGTCCGGACGCGGATGGATCAACTCGATCGGTGCGTTGCGGCAGGGCGCGGCCATTGCAGCCGTCGCGTGCAGGGCCGCGTGCGCCGTCTCCACCCGACCTGGGATGGCGGGGACGGATGACGCAGCCGTGTCAGGACGTCTCCTCCTCGACGGTATTCTGGGTGACTTGGACCGCCCCGCCGTTCAGCCCCGCGGCGGCATAGTGCCCGGCCGCGACCGACAGGAGACAGAGCAGCAAGGACGCCGCGACGTTCACCATCGCCCGCCCGGCCGCGCCCGCGCGCAGCAGGTCCAGCGTTTGCAGGCTGAACGACGAGAAGGTCGTGAACCCGCCGCACACGCCCACCATGAAGAACAGGCGCCATAGTTCCGGCGCGGCGAACCGGCCATGCGCGAGCGTCAACGTGCCGAAGAAGCTGATGGCGAACGAGCCGGCGACGTTGATGCTGATCGTGCCTATCGGCAGCGTGCGGCTGACGGGAAGCAGCCAAAGAGCGACCCAGTAGCGGGCGACGCTGCCCAGCGCGCCGCCCAGGGCTATGGCCAAGGTCTCGGTCATGCCCGGGTGCCCATGCCGGCACGATCGGCAGGCAAGGGCAGGCACTGGGCCGTCGCGTTCATGCCGCCCACCGTCGGGGAACGACGCTGCCGGCACGACCTCTTAAACCGAAATCCACCCACGGCATCGAACACGCTCCTCCCCAAGCCGAAAGCTTCGGTGGAAATCATCAGCCCGTCGCGTGGGCGGTTTGGCCGAACGGCCAGGCAGAGTCCATTGCCGACCTTTGGAGCATGGATGTCGATCATGGCGGTCCGCCCGCGACCTCCGACGCGGACGACGCGCTTGCCGGCTTGCGCCACCTCGTGGGCGGCCTGAAGGCCCGGCTTGAGGACGCGTTGAGATCCGGCCAGCATTGGGCGTGCCGGGCGGTTGCGGCGGAAGCCGAACGGGACGCCGTCCTGTTCGAAGTGCAGGCGATGGAGCGGTGCCGCAACGCCTCCTCGGCCTCACGCGGCCGGTCGGGGCTTCCCGCGGGCCGCATCCCGCACGTCGGCGGGCGGCACGACCATCCGTCGCTGCTCGCCGGGCTGGTCAGCCAGGCGGGCCAGGTGGTATTCCCGGCCAACTGCGTCCGCCATGACGCGGCGCTCACCGTGAAGCGGCTCTGCCGGCAGTTGGGCAGGCCGTGGCCGGCGCTGCGCTCGTCCGGCCTCGCTTCCTTCCCGTCCGCGCTGGCCGGGACGGAGGCCGCGCAGGCCCGTGCCGAAGCCCTGTCCCTGCAAGGAGGACCGCGATGACCGCCATCTCGCCGACTGACATGAAGCAGCATCCGTTCCTGACCGGAAAGGCCAAGCGCCTGTTCATCGACGGCAAGTGGGTCGAGGCGGCGTCAGGCAAGTTGTTCGAGACCACCAACCCATCCACTGGCCAGGTGCTTGCCTCCGTCGCCGAGGGGGACAGCGAGGACATCGGCCGCGCGGTCGCGGCGGCCCGTCGCGCCTTCGATGGTCCCTGGAGCAAGTTCAAGCCGTTCGAGCGCCAGAACCTGCTGCTGAAGCTGGCCGACCTGGTCGAAGCGAATTTCGACGAACTGGCCGCGCTGGACACGCTCGACATGGGCGCACCCATCACCCGCACGAAGGGCAACCGCCTGCGGGTGCTCGGCATGCTGCGCTACTACGCCGGGCAGGCGACGGCCATCCACGGCGAGACGATCCAGAACTCGCTGCCCGGCGAGTATGTGAGCTTCACGCTCAAGGAGCCGGTCGGCGTGGTCGGCGCGATCATCCCGTGGAACGGCCCGCTGACCGCCACGGTCTGGAAGATCGGCCCGGTTCTGGCCACGGGCTGCACCGTCGTGCTCAAGCCGGCAGAGGAAGCGCCGCTGACCTCCCTGCGCCTGGCGGAGCTGTGCCAGGAGGCGGGCGTGCCGCCGGGCGTGGTGAATGTCGTGACAGGCTATGGCGAGACTGCCGGCGCCGCCCTGTCGAGCCATCCTGACGTGGACAAGGTCGCGTTCACCGGGTCCCACCTGACAGGCCAGAAGATCATCCAGGCGTCGGCAGGCAATCTCAAGCGGGTGTCGCTCGAGCTCGGCGGCAAGTCGCCGGACATCGTGTTCGCCGATGCCGACCTGGACGCGGCGGTTCCCGGAGCGGGCATGGCGGTGTTCGCCAACTCGGGGCAGATTTGCAGCGCCGGCACACGGCTGTTCGTGGAACAGAAGATCTACGACGAGTTCACCGCCCGGGTCGCCGAGTTCAGCCGCTCCCTCAAGGTCGGCAACAGCAGCGACCCGGCGACGCAGGTCGGCCCGCTGGTGTCCACCGAGCAACTCGACCGGGTGACCGGCTACCTCGCCATCGGCCGGCAGGAAGGCGCGCGTCCGCTTTCTGGCGGCGAGCGGCTGATGGAGGGCGACATGGCGCAAGGCTACTTCGTGCCGCCCACCGTGTTCGCCGACGTCAAGGACGACATGCGGATCGCGCAGGAGGAGATCTTCGGCCCGGTGATCTCCGCCATTCCCTTCACCGACATCGAGGAGGTCACGCAACGCGCGAACAAGACCAGCTTCGGCCTGGGCAGCGGCGTTTGGACCCGCGACGTCAGCAAGGCGCACCAGCTCGCCCGCAACATCCGCGCCGGGTCGGTCTGGATCAACTGCTACCAGGCCATGGACCCGGCGGTCCCGTTCGGCGGCTACAAGATGAGCGGGTACGGGCGGGAAGGCGGCATGCAGCACGTCGAGGAATACCTCAACGTCAAGGCCGTCTGGATAAAAACGGCCTGAACTCAGGCGCGCGGGAAGGGCGGGGAAGGGCAGGTGCCATCCAGCCCGTTCCGGGCTATAGCGGCCCCAAAACAGGATGCCTTCATGAAGCTCAGCGCCCGGAACCAGATCAAAGGCAAGATCACCTCCGTCGTGAAAGGCCAGACGACCGGCCATGTCCACATCGACATCGGCGGCGGCGTCACGATCCATTCCTCGATCACGAACGAAGCCATCGACGAGTTGCAGCTCAAGGTCGGCGACGAAGCGACGGCCGTCATCAAGGCGTCCGACGTGATGGTCGCGGTTTAGCGCCGGAAGCCCGCCTGCCCGAACCTTCCAGCAGGCCGCCGTCACGCGGCCATGTCCGGTGCCGTGACCGCGGAAGCCGGTTCGGCTTGCCGCGCCGGCCACACTTGCACCGCGGCGGAATCGATCAGAACGCGGCACGGACCCGGCGCGGCGGCAGAACTGGCTCCCGCAACCGCTTGGAGCACGGCATGGCCGACACTGACGGTCATCCATCGCTGCCCCGCACGAACGACCCCGGCGGACAGCAGGGTGGCTGGAAGTCCATGCGTCGCGTCGATCCGGATCGCTTCTGGCCTGACGGCCCAGCCGACCGGGCCGTTGGACAAGGGCGGCCCGGCCACGGCAAGGTGAACGCCGCCGATGTCGATCGTGTCCGGCAGGATGGCCTGTCCGGGCGCGATGTTCCGCGCGCCGAGCAGCCGCGCCGCCGCCTCGCTGGCAGGGCGGCGGAACACGTCCTCGACGGGACCGGATTGCAGCACGCGGCCATCCTCCAGCAGCAGCAGCTCGTCGGCCAGCAGCATGGCTTCCGCCGGGTCATGCGAAACCAGGATGGTGGTCGCCTCGATCTGCCCTTGCAGGGCCAGCAACTCGTCGCGCAGCCGCGCCCGCAGCGGGGCGTCCAGGGCTGAGAACGGCTCGTCCAGCAGGAGCAGGGACGCCTGGCAGGACAGGGCGCGTGCCAGTGCCACCCGTTGCTGCTGCCCGAGCGAGAGGTCCGCGGGGAGCCGGTGCCGCAAGCCGGCCAAACCCAGGCGCCGGGTCCAGTGCTCGGCCTGCGCCGGGTCAGCCGTGACGGCGAACCGCACCTGGCGTGCCACGGTCAGGTTGGGCAGCAGGCCGTAGTTCTGCGGCACGTAGCCGATCCCGCGTGCGTGCGGCGGCATGGCGGCCAGGTCGCGGCCGTTCAACGTCAGCGTGGCGCCGTCCGCCCGGTCCAGCCCGGCGATCAGCCGCAGGGTCGCGGACTTGCCCGACCCGGATGCGCCGAGGATGCACAGCCGCCTCCCCTCCGTCTGCCACGCGACATCCAGGGTGAACCCGTCCCGGCGGCGCTGGAACGCGAAGCTCAACGGCTGGCCCGGCGCCCGCACTGGCCGTGGCGGCATGGCCGGGCCGTCCAGCGGCGGTGTGCCGGGCAGCGTGCGCCGCGCAGGTCGTGCGCGCCCGGCCCGCAGGCTGAGCGCCATGACGCCCGCCGCGATCAGGATCGTCGGCAGCAGGATGGGCAGCATGGCGGGCAAGCCCTCGCTGCCGAACGCGACGTAGGTGTACACCGGCACGGAATAAGGATGGTAGGCGACCATCACCGTGGCGCCGAACTCGCCGAACGCCCTGAGCCAGGTCAGCAGCAGCCCGGCCCAGATGCCGCGGAAGGCCAAGGCCAGGCTCACGCGGCGGAACACGGCGCCGGGCCTGTGGCCGAGCGTGGCGGCCACGTCCTCCAGCACCGGGTCCACCCCGGCGAACGCGGACCGGGCGGCGACGATCAGGAACGGCGCGGCGACAAAGGCTTCCGCCAGCACGATGCCGAGGAAGGAGTCGGTCAGTGCCCCGTGGGTCAGGCGGCCCAGCGGACTGGCGTAGCCGAGCAGGAACAGCAGCAGGACGCCGCTCGCCAAAGGGGGAAGCGCCAGCGGAAGCTGGACGACGAAGCCCAGCAGCGCCATGCCGCGCCCCGGCACCCGCGCCAGCAGGTAGCCGAGCGGGATGCCGCACACCGCGACCAGCGCCGTCGCCGCCGTCGCGCTGGCGACGGAAACGGCCCCCGCGCGCGCCAGGCCTCCGATGTCCGTGCCGGACCAGTCGGCAAGCCCGGCCTGTCCCAGCCCGGCGAGGAATGGCAGCACCAGCAAGGCTGCCAGCAACCCCGCCAACGGCGCCAGGGCGCCCGGCCGCTTCACCAGGGTGGCCGGCCTGGACAGTTTTACTTGACGTGGATGGACGCGGGAATTTTGGCCGGATCACCGGTGACGCCGGGCGTCAGCGTGTCCAGTCCATGCTCCCTCATCACGGCCTGCCCCGGCGGGCTCAGCAGGAAGGCCACGAACCGTGCCGCCGCATCCGGGTCCGGCGCGTCCCGCAGGGTGGCGACCGTGTAAACCGCACTCAGGGCCACCTCCGGCGGCAGCGGGATGGACGGGATCTTCAAGTCGGACGTTTCGGTCGAGTAGAAGAAGCCGACGTCGATCTGGCCGGATTGCAACCGCCCGACCAGGTTCTCTTCCGGGCGGACCTGGTCCGGGTTGTCCGGAGCGCCCAACACCGCCTGCGCCAGGCCGGGCTGCTGGTACGCCTGCTCGGCCTTGTCCATCAATTGCACCGTCAGAGCGCCCTTGGGGTCCAGCTTGGCGTCGGTGCGGCCGATCCGGATGCCCGGCTCACGCAACACCTCGTACCAGGGCTTGGATGTCAGGTCGGCGGCGAACCGGCTGGCAGGGCTGTACCCGATGACCAGCGGCGATTGCGCGAAGGTGACGTACCCCGCCACCCAGTCGCCGTTGGCGCTGCCCATCAGCGCGTCGTTGACCTTGGGGGTGGCGCTGATGAACACGTCCCCGCGCCGAAGCTTGCCCTTGATCTGGTTTGCCAAACCGTTCGAGCCGCCGCCAAAGCCGCGGAAACCGTCCCCGGTCGCCTTCTCGAACGCAGGCCCGATCCCGTGTTCCATGAGGTTCACGAGTGAGCCGGCATACAGCACGTTCACGTCCCCCGCCCAGGCGGCCGCCGGCGGCGCGAGGAAGGACGCGGCGAGGAACAGCGGCAAGCGGATGCGCATGGGGCGGCCTTGGTGGTGAGGGATGTCGTCGTGTGTCTCCGACTATAACGCGCGGGATGCGTCCGGGCCATGCGGCCAAGCCGTCGACGCTCACGGCGGACCCCCGCCGCCTGTACGAGGGCGTTCTCCACGGCCGGCTCGGGGCGGTGCGGCGCAGGTTTCGCCTTGACTACGCCGGCACGCTGCAATACATGAAGACGTGTTCATGGATTGCTTGATGCTCAATGCCGATCAGACCACGGAACTGGCCGAACTCTTCCGGCTGCTGGGCGAGCCCAACCGGTTGGGAATCGTCACCAGCTGCCTTGAAGGGCCGCTCAGCGTGGGGGACATCACCGCGCGGCTGGCGCTCAGCCAATCGCTGGTGTCCCACCATCTCCGGCTTCTGCGTGCTGCCCGGCTGCTGAAGGCGGGGCGGCGGGGGAAGCAGGTTTTCTACAGCATCCCCGATTGCCACGTGCGCGAGATGCTGACGAACATGATCGAGCACCTTGTCGAGCCGCATGAACAGGACGACGACATCAACGCTGAAACAGGAGTGACAGCATGAGCGGGACCATCGAACGGGTGAAGTGTGCATGCAGCGATTGCGTTTGCGTCGTTGACGTGGAGAAGGGCGTGAAGCGGGAAGGGCGGATCTTCTGCGCCGAGGCTTGTGCCGACCACCACAAGGGCGGCACCGGCTGCCAGCACGCCGGCTGTACCTGCCACGGCTGAGCTACCCCGGCTGAACTACCCCGGGTTTCCGGCCGGGCTGCCTCGGCGGCCCGGTCAGGACGCCGCCGCTTCGGCAAGCGCCGCACACGCCGGTTAGCTGGCTGGTCTGGTCGAGCCGCCCTCAGCCTCCCCGATGCCGCTGCCGTCAGGGTGCCGACGTCGCGAGATCGAAGATCGAAAGCGCCCCGGCGGCGGTTCCCACCGCCAACCGGCCGCCATCGCGTGACCAGGCCAGGGCCGAAACCCTCCCCCCGCCCGGCGGACGCAACCGGATGGCCCGGCTCTCGCTGCTGGCAGCCAGCTCGCAGACGGCAACGCCGCCATCGTCGAACCCGGCGGCGACCAGGGGGCGGCTGGGATGAACGGCCACCTGCGTGACGAGCTGGCCGATCCCCGTTCCCACTTCCAGCGGCGGCTTGCCCTGCGGCCCCGACCCGGCGAACGACCAGGCGATCACGCATTCCGATCCGGATGATGCAAGGATCGGCGGCTTGGCCAGCCAGTCCATCGAACGGACTTTCGCCGCATAGCCGCGCATGGCCATGTCCTCGCCATCGGCGACACGCCAGCCGTGCAGCTCGCATTCCTGCATGGCCGTCATCAGGTGGCTGCCGTCCGGGCTCCAGGACACCCCGATATGCGAGCCGCGCCAGTGCAGGCGGCTCGGCGCCTGCCCAAGCGTCGCGGCCCACCAGAGCGTCACGCCGCCGTAATGCGCCACGGCCAGGCGCTTGCCCTTCGGGTTGAACGCGAGGCCGGACACCGTGCTGGGGTGTTCCGCCGTGCGTGCCCGCACGGCGCCGCTCCCGTCGAGCAGGCGGACTTCCTTGCCGACCGCCACGGCCCGCGCCTTTGCCGGAGAAGACACCGCCAGCACGTCGATCTGCCGTCCTGGCGCGTTCAGCAGCGTGGCCGCCGTTGCGTCCGGCGACGTGCGCACCAGCGATCCGTCGTCGCCGCCGGTGACGAAACCCTGCCCGTCGATGTCGAGCGCCAGGCACAGCACGGCACCGTCATGCGCCTGCACGGCCCTGACCTCGTGATCCCGGCCGACAAGCTGGACCGTGCCATCGCCAAGGCTCGCAGCCAGCAGTCCGGAGTTGGAGAACACGGCATCGAGGATGCCGGCGTCGAACTCGGTCTCGATCCCCGGCGGCGCCCGGACGGGCGGCTCGGCAAGCGGCATGGCTTTGCTCCGTCAGGCCACGCAGGCCGCGAACCCGGCTTTCAGGTCCATGGCGCCGAGGTCCCGGCCGATGAAGACCAGCTTGGAGTCCCGCGCCTCGCCCTGACCCCACGGCTTGCCGTCGTCGCCTTCCATCAGCATGTGGACTCCCTGGAAGATGAAGCGGTTGGGACTGCCTTTCAGGTCAAGGATACCCTTGGAGCGCAGGATGGAGGTGCCCTTCTCGCGCAACAGGGTGCCGATCCATTGATTGAACCGGTTCACGTCGATCGGCCGCGTTTCGCGCAACGCCACGCTGGTGACCGCATCGTCGTGCTCGTGCGCGTTCTCGCCCAGGAAGTCGGGCTCGATCGCCAGGATGCGGTCGAGGTCGAAGGCGCGCCGGTCCAGGATCTGGTCCGGCGCGATGGCGCATCGCTCGGTGGGGTGGATGGTGGCGGTCGGGTTGATCGCCCGCAGCCGCGCTTCCAACGCCGCCAGTTCGTCGGCGGGGATCAAGTCGGCCTTGTTGAGCAGCAGCACGTCGGCGAAGGCGATCTGCTCGGCTGCCTCGTGGCTGTCGTCCAGCCGCGCCAGCACGTTCTTGGCATCCACCACTGTGACGATGGAGTCGAGCTTGGCCACTGCCCGGACTTCCTCGTCGACGAAGAAGGTCTGTGCGACCGGCGCCGGGTCGGCGAGGCCCGTGGTCTCGATCAGGATGGCGTCGAAGCGGCCCTTGCGCTTGAGCAGGTTGCCAATGATCCGGATCAGGTCGCCGCGCACGGTGCAGCAGATGCAGCCGTTGTTCATCTCGAACACTTCCTCGTCGGCATCGACCACCAACTCGTTGTCGATGCCGATCTCGCCGAACTCGTTGACGATCACGGCGTAGCGCTTGCCGTGCTCCTCGGTCAGCAAGCGGTTGAGCAGCGTGGTCTTGCCGGCGCCGAGGTAGCCGGTCAGCACGGTCACGGGAATCTGGGGCCGGGCATCAATCGTTTGGGCCGTGGCGGACATCGCAGCCTCCTGATCGGCGGCCTGCCTCGGCCGCCTTCTGAACAGGAGCAACGTAGCAAGAATGATATAACATATCAAACTGCCGGGTGCGGGCTTGCAGGGCCGAACAGGTTCGCCAGCTCACGCGGCATGACACGGGTTGACGTCCTGGCTGCGGCTGCGGCCGTGGCACTTGGCGGGTGCGCTGCGCAGCGGCCAGACTATGGCGTGGCCGCCCAGCGCCTGGACAGCGCCCGCGCCCGGATCACGCCCCCGCTCGGGGCAACCGCGCACGAACTGGATCAACGGCGCCTTCTCGATCAGCCCGGCGGTGAGAACCGTTCGCTTACCGGGTCGCTCGCTCAACTCCCGGGCGTCACGGTTGCGCCGGGGGGCGGGGCAGGGGTGCGCGGGCGGTAACCTTCTGGTGGTCCGCGACTGCTGGCGAACCTGTTGGCGAAGCGCGTGTTGGTTCACGGGGCCTGTCGATCGGGCCGGCTGAAACACCAGGAAGGCGGACCAAGGACATGGCAATCCAAAGCGCAAAGCAGGACGTGACGACGATGTTGCAGGATGCCCTCGTGGCCGTGCAGGCCGCCAGCGCATCCGCCCGCGAAGCGACCGGCAAGGTCGTCGAGCAAGCGACGCATCCCGAGCTGAAGGAGGTGCTGCAACAGGGATCGAAGTATGCCGAAGCCTGGCGCGAGCGGTTGGCGGCAGCAGCGGGCCAGGTCGGCGGCGGCCAGTCCGCAACGCCGGGCAACCCGATCCTCGACGCCATCCAGCAAGTCGGCGGCAAGATCATTCACAAGGCCGCGGACCCGACGGCGCGAGACCTTGGCATCATCGCCAGCGGGCAACTCGCGCTGCACTATTATATCGCAGCGTTCGGCACGATGGCCGCCTACGCCGACATGCTGGGCATGCCGGACGTGGCACGATCCATCCACGACTGCTTGCGGGAAGCCAAACTGGGCGACGAACGCTACACGGAGTTGGCAACCAAGCTAGGTTGATTGGGCGCGTACGTCCCAAGGACAGGCGCAGTGCTGGCTGGTATTGCGCCTGCTTCGGTTTGGACGGCGCCGGTGCTGCTTTCTTTCCGGAAGCGACGATCAAATTCTTGCGGCCAGCATAACTATTCGGCTGCGGCAGACTTATGGTTTTCCCGTTTGGGCCGGGAAGCGCGTGAAAGCCGGTGAGAACCGTGCCGGTAGGCGCTTCCCGCGATGCTTATCCTGTCCCGGCAGATGGCAGTTCCCCACAACCCTCGTCTCCTTGCCTGATACAGTTGCGGCGGTTCACAGGATTTTAGAGGGAGGTTGAAGTTTTTTAGAAGGTTGGAACCGTTATTAAGACTCGCGCGACCCTGTATTTATTGTTATGACGCAAACGCTCTGAATCGGTCCAACTGAAGCGGCTTCGTGTTGAACTTTGCTTGTGCGTCGCTTGCAGGGTGGACAATGCCTATGCAGATAGCCTCAGTTCTTCGCGTCAATTGCCGTAGGCCGAATGCTCGGCAAGCTAGTCACGGTTAGTTGCCACGCTCGTCCCACCGATGCGGTGGATTCGAAGTGGCGGCCAAGTCTCCCGGGATTAGATGTAAACTCAACTCAAGTGCTGAGGTGCCGTGGTGGCAATTGGCGTTAAGCTCCGCATTCTCTCTCTCGACATGCTCGGTTGCGCTTCCTCCATCCGCTTGAAACCGGAATTGTGGGCAGAGTTGGACGATGCATGCAACCGGCAAGAGATCAGCTTAGCCGTCATCATGGCAGCGGTCGAAGCTGAAGCCGCAACTCGCAACAAGACCGGCACCCTCAAGCGGGTCAGGCAGCTCAGCAAGGCCTGACGTCCAAGTATCGCCTGCCTAAGTCGCCACGCCGGTGAGCGCCTCGATGCAGGCCTACACCTTGACCCACTGTTGCAGCACCCGCCGAAGCGTCGCGATGTTCAATGGCTTCTCGCAGCGAGGCACCGCAGCGTAGGCCGGCGGCACGACCCAAAGCTCGTAGCCGGTGGTGAACACGAACGGCACGCCCCGTTGCTTGAGCGCATCCGCCACGGGATATACCAGCTCGCCGTGCAGGTTAATGTCGAGCACGGCCGCATCGAGTTCAGTGCTGGGCTCAAGCAGTGCAAGCGCCTGCTTGACCGATCCGGCCGGACCATGAACAGTCGCGCCGAGTGTCTTGAGTTTCGAGCAGAGTTCCGAGGCGATCATGTAGTCGTCCTCGACGACCATGATGCGGCGCCCCTCTATCGCGGGGGGACGAGGCTCTGATGCTAGGATGGCGCCAACTCCCGTGATCGGCACCTCGATAAGGCAGCGTACGCCATGGGGGCCGAATGTCAGTTCCGTCTTGGCCTCGAGCTGATAGGGCAGGCCTTGCTCGATCAACTCACTGCCATACCCCTTGCGCACGACGACGTCCGGCCCTGGCATGATGACGTCGCTTTCCCGCCATTCCAGGTGCACGCAACGGCGGTCCCCGCCGTCCTCGACATGCCACGTCACGGCCAGTTGGCCGGACGGCTGGCCGATGGCGCCATATTTCACCGAGTTCGTCGCCAGCTCGTGCAATGCGAGGGCGAGCACCTGCGCGGCGCTGGCTGCGAGCGCCACCGGGGGCCCGGAGATGCGCACCTTGTGCGAGGCTGCGGCCCCGTGGGCAGTCAGCTCCGTGGTCACCAATTGGCGCAGGTTGAGCGTTTCCGGGTTCTCGCCGGCGAGCAGTCCCTGAACGCGCGACAGCGCCGACAACCGGCCGTTGAACTCAGCCGCGAAACCTTCGATCGAGAGGTTGCTGCGCTGTGTCCGGTCGCTGATCGACTGGATGACGGCCATGAGATTGCGGGTGCGGTGCTGCAACTCGGCGAGGATCAGGACCTGCCGGTTCTGCAGTTCCTTCAATGCCTGGATGTCCGTCGTGGTCCCCAGCCATTCGACGATCCGCCCCCCTTGGTCACGAACCGGGGCTGACCTGGTATGATGCCAGATATACGTGCTGTCGCTGGCGCGATGCACGCGGAATTCAACGTCAAGCTGCCCGTTGTACCGCGCGCCACGCCAAGCTTCGGCAGTGTTGGCCTTGTCGTCGGGGTGGACGGCGTCGAGCCAGCCGCGTCCGTGGGTCTCCTCCTGGGTCTGGCCGGTGTAGCGCAGCCATTGCGGGCTAGCCCAAGTCCAATCGCCTTCGTCGCACGCGCGCCACACGAGTTGCGGCATTCCCTCGACCAGCGTGCGGAGCCGCCGTTCCTCGCCGTCCTGGCGGTCGGTGAGGTCGCGGTGGATGGCGATCCAGTGGGTGAACGCGCCGTTGGTGTCCGACGCCGGGCTGACGTCGATCTCGACGTTGAACTCGGTGCCGTCCTTGCGGTAGTTGACTGTCTTCATCCGCACGCGCTGGCATGTCTCCAGCGCTCGATGCAGGCGGTCCAATTCCTTTCGATCGGTCTTGGGGCCTTGCAGGAGCCGCGTCGTTTGGCCGCAGACCTCGTCGAGGGAATACCCCGTCATGCTGCAAAAGGCCGGATTGGCATACAGGATGCGTAACCCGGAAGACGGATCGATGGGGTCGCCCTCGGTGATCAGGATCGCGTCGGTGCTGCGAGTGAGCACGACGCCAAACAGCGCCGCATCCCGTTCCACTGCATGGCGGGTCCTAATATCCACCATGGCGCCAACCATGCCGGCATGCTCGCCGAACTCGCCCTGGATCGTCGAGAACGACAGGCGCACGTCGATGGCGTCGCCCGCGGCATTCAGGAACTGGCTCTCGCTGTCGAAACCTTGGGCTGGCGGTTGTTTCAGGTGGCGGTCGCCTGCGGCAAGGGGCATGAAGCTGGTCAGCGGCTTGCCTTCGAAACTTCCTGTCCGCAAGCCCAGCAATGCCAGCCAGCGCTGGTTGGCATGCTGAAGGTTCCCCGCCGCGTCCGTCTGAAACATGGGCACAGGTGTCTGGTGATGCAGCCAGGCTGCATCCGAGAGATCGCTTGGGTGATCCATTCCGACATCAATTCCGATGCGCAGCAGGTTGTGCTCAGTGCTGCTGGCAGGCTACCACGGGATGAAAGCCTGGCGTACTTCACTTCCGCCTGGTCCAAATGTTGGATGCGCGCCCATCATTTGCTGTCTGACGTTCATCGACCTTCGGGCAGCAGCGTTCGCGGCTGACGGAACGCGCCTTGCGGCACGGCCTCGTGCAAGCCGCTTTCCACGATGAGGGTGAACCGTCAGGCTAGGCTGCGCGGCGGCTCAGAGCGCTCGGCAAGCCGGCGATGGCGCGGTCGATGATCGAAGCATCGGCTTCGGCCGACAAGGTGGTCGCGATGACTTCCTGCGCCGCCTTGGCCGCGATGTCGGCAGCGGCCAGGCGAACCTCGCTGACCGCCGCTTTCTCGGCAGCGGCGATACGGTCCAGCGCCAGTTGTTCCCGCCGCCGCCCGGAGGCCTCGGCGTCCGTCCGGGCCTGCTCGGCCACTCGGCCGGCTTCGGCATGGGCCGATGCGATGAGGGCGCCCGCCTCGCTCAATGCCGCCTCCCGCCGCTTGGTGGCGTCCATGAGCATCCACTCGGCCTCCGTCCGAAGCCGGCTCGCCTCCTCCAGCTCGGACCGGATAGCCGACGCATGCTGATCCAGCACCCGGGCGATCGCCTTCCACAACCGGCTGCCGAACAGCACGAAGAAGAGAACGAACGCGATCGCGACCCAGGTGCGCGGCTCGCCGAAGAATCCATGCATGAACGCGGTCCTCAATGCGCGCCGGACGGCAGGCGGACGGCGACGGCGCGGTCCACCTGCGTGGCGTCCGGTGCATGCCCGGTCAACCGCGTCACCACGGCGGACGCCGTTTCAGCGGCCACTTGGCGCAACGCTCCCATCCCGGCCGTGCGGGCGGCGGCGATCCGGCCTTCCGCTTCGGCCAACTGGGCGTCCAGCGTCTCGTTCATGGCGGCGGAGCGTGCGGCAGCTTCTGCCTTGGCTTGCTGGGTGGCCGCCGCGATCGCGGCCTGGCCCTCCGCCCGGGCCCGGCGGGTTGCCTCGGTCAACTCGGCGACGGCTTGGTCCGCTTCGCCCTTGGCGGACCGGGCAGTCTCCAGGTCTCCCGCAATGCGGGTCCGGCGCTCCTCCACCACGCTGCCGACCTTCGGCAATGCCCAGCGCGAAAGCAGGGCATAGAGCGCGGCGAAGATGATCGCGCCCCATACCACTTGGCTGATCGTCAGCGGAGTTTTGAAGTTCAGTTGCGGCATGCCCTCCTTTTCCGGCCCCGCGGCCGAAAGAAGCAGGGCGATGCCGGCCAAATGCAGGCGGCGCATCGGGCGGGCCAGCCTGATCAGGTGAAAAGGATCAGGAACGAGATCAGCAGCGCGAACAACGCCACCGCTTCCGTCAGCGCGAAACCCAGGATGCCGAGGCCGAACACCTGGTCCCGCGCGGAAGGATTGCGCGCCACGCTGGTGACCAGTGCGGAGAAGATGTTGCCGATGCCAATGCCCACGCCGGCAAGCGCGATCACGGCGATACCGGCACCCAAGGCCTTGGCGGCTGCGACGTCCATGGTGAATAGTCCTTCTGTGTTGGGAAGAGGTTGCTGACCGGCTGCTAGTGCAGGTGCACCGCGTCGTGCAGGTAGATGCAGGTCAGGATGGCGAAGACGTAGGCCTGCAACGCGGCTACCAGCAGTTCGAACCCGACCAGGATGACGTTGATTGCCAGCGGCCCGATCGCGCCCACCGTGCCCAGGATACCGGCCCCTGACAGCATCAGGATGAAGGTCGCGAACACCTCGAACATCACGTGCCCGGCGACCATGTTGGCAAACAAGCGGATCGACAGGCTGACCGGGCGCGACAGGTAGGAGATGATCTCCACCGGGATGATCAACGGGGCCAGCAGCTTCGGCGCGCCCGGCGGGAAGAAGTACTCGGTGAAGAAGTGGTGCCCGTTCTCGCGGATCGCCACGAAGGTGACGAACACGATCACGGTGATCGCCAACGCGGCGGTGACCGCGATGTGGCTGGTGTAGGTGAAGGCGAAGGGCAGCAGGCCCAGCAGGTTGCCCATCAGCACGAAGAAGAACAGCGTGAAGATGAAAGGGAAGAACCTGCGGCCTTCCGGACCGATCTGGTCCAGGCACATCTTCTCGATGAACTCGTAGCTCATCTCGGCGGCGGATTGCAGGCGGTTGGGCACCACGGCCCGGCCGCGCATGCCGTAAACCAGCAGGAACAGCGTCAGCACGCCGCCGGCGACCATCCATGCGTTGGATTGGGTGAAGTTCACCGATTGGCCGATCAGGCCCCAGCCATGGTGCAGCCTGAACTGCCCGAGCGCGTCGATCGTCGGTGCCGCTTCCTCAGCCAAGGTCCCGCCCCTTCTTCGGCGCCATCACGCGCCACACATTCACCACGCCCGCAGCACCCCCTGCCAGCACGAACACCACCAGGAAGAGCGGCGCTGTGTGCAGCCAGCGGTCCAGCCCCCAGCCGATCGCCAGGCCGACGACCAGCGCGGACAGCAGCTCCACCCCCACGCGGGCGCCGATCCCCCAAGGTGAAGGACCCGCCGGCGAAGCCGTGGGCAACGGAGCCCGGCGGCCGCGCGCGGCATTCAACCGGCGTTCGAAATCGTCACTCATCCCGCTCTCCGGCACCCGGCATCCGGGCCGCCGGAAGGCGGGGGCTTGCTAACCGCGGGCCACAGGGGTGTCAAGGATTGGTGAGCGTCCTTCAGCCCGCGCGGGAAGGAAACCGCCGGATTGGCGGCGCCACAACCGGGCGTAGGCCCCGTCCGCCGCCAGCAGGGCGGCATGCGTGCCCTGTTCCACCACCCGTCCGGCGTCCAGCACCACGATCCGATCCATCTGGGACAGGGTGGACAGCCGGTGCGCGATGGCGATCACCGTGCGGCCCTCCATCAGTCCGTCCAACTGCTCCTGAATGGCGGCTTCCACCTCTGAATCCAGGGCGCTGGTCGCCTCGTCCAGCACCAGGATCGGCGCGTCCTTCAGGATCACCCGCGCGATCGCGACGCGCTGCCGCTGCCCGCCGGACAGCTTGACGCCGCGCTCGCCGACATGGGCGTCATAGCCATGGCGGTCGTTCCAGTCCTGCAACGTGCGGATGAACCCGTCGGCATGGGCCCGCCGGGCGGCGTCGATCACCTCGGCTTCCGGCGCATCCGGCCTGCCATAGCGGATGTTGTCGCGGATGGAGCGGTGCAGGAGGGAGGTGTCCTGCGTCACCATGCCCATCTGCCCGCGCAGGCTCTCCTGCGTGACCCCGGCGATGTCCTGGCCGTCGATCGTGATGCGGCCGGCTTCCGGCGCGTAGAAGCCGAGCAGAAGGTTCACCAGCGTCGATTTCCCCGCGCCCGACGTGCCCACCAGCCCGATCCGCTCGCCGGGCCGGATCGAGAGATCCAGGCCGTGCAGCACGCCGCGCTCGGTGCCGTAGCCGAAGCTCACCCCTTCGAACGCGATGGCGCCTTCGCGCACGACGAGCGGCCGGGCGCCCGGTGCGTCCGGATGCTGGCGGGCGACCGCGATCGAGCGCATCGAGTCCTGCACCACGCCCACGCTCTCGAAGATGCTGGTGACGCTGTCGGACACCCAGCCGGCGATGTTGTTCACCTGCCAGGCGAGCGGCAGCGCCATCGCCACCACGTTCACGCCGACCGTCCCCCGCTTCCACAACCAGATCGACAGCCCGGCCGTGCCAACGACCATGCACGCGTTGGTCACCTGCAGCATCAGCGCCCAGATCGTCAGCAGGCGGGTGCTGCTGCCGTAGGTGGCCAGGTTCTCGTCAACCAGGTTCGAGACGTGGGCGTCCTCATCCGTCGCGCGGGCGAACAGCTTGACGGTCAGGATGTTGGTGTAGCTGTCCACCACGCCGCCCGTCAGGGCGGAGCGCGCCTCCGAGTTGCGGCGGGACCGGCTGCGCGCGCGCGGCACGAACCATCGCAGCAGCCCGGCATACACCATGAACCAGATCGCCAGGGGTATCGCGAGCCGTGCGTCGGCATGGCCCATCAGCAGCATGGCGCTACCGCCATACACGACGATGTACCAGACGGCGTTGGTGGTCGCGACCACGCTTTCCCGCAGCGCCGGGCCCACCTGCATGACACGGTTCGCCACCCGGCCGGCGAAATCGTTCTGGAAGAACGTCCAGCTCTGCCGGACAACGTGCCAATGGCTCTGCCAGCGCACCAGGTTCGTCAGCCCCGGCGCGATGGCCTGGTTGGTGACCAGGTTGCGCAGCAGCATGCCCGCGGGCCGCACCACCAGCAGCACGGCCGCCATGCCGGCGAGCTGCCAGCCGGCGTTGGCCCAAAGCTCCGCAGGCGGGTAGCGGGTGATCAGCGCCACGACCCTGCCCAGAAAGGCGGGCACGAGGCTGTCAAGCAGGGCCGTGACGGTCCCGACCGCGAACAGCGCGGCAACCAGCGCCCTCGATTGGCGGACGAAATGCCAGTAGAACGCGGCGAGCCCGTCCGGCGGCTGCCCCGGCGGCGGCGGCGCGGTTGGCCGCAGGATGGTCTCGAACCAGGTGAACATGCCGTCCGATCACTCCGTTGCGCCTGCGGGTCAACCCACAGCCGCGTGACAAGTCGCCGCGGCGACGGATACATCGCTTCGCGCAACGGAGCGACAGAATGAACCAGGTTGATCAGGCACTGGGGACGGTGACCTATTGGGTGCGCGCCGCCTTTGGCGTGTTTCTAGGTGGTTTCGGCGTGCTCGACCAACTCATACGCCGGTTGCTCGGGCAGGCGGGGGTGCCGGCGGGGGTGCAATCGCTGGTGATCCTGGTGGCAGCGCTGCTGTTCATCCTGGCGGTGCTGCGGCTGTTCGGCGGGGTCTTCCGGCTGCTGCTGATCGTGTTCCTGGTTCTGCTGGTTCTCCACATCCTCGTCCCGAACGGGAGGATATGATGTGTCTCGCAAGACAGATGTTCGTGCGGTAATGGACCTCGGCAAGCGGCCAGAGTAGCTTTGCCAAGTCGCCCGGATGCGCGGGCCGGGCATCTCGCGAAGGACAGCCGCCATATCATCGACATCAGCCGTGCAGGGCGGCTCCCAGGCGCCCGTTGCTGTGCCGAAGCCACGGCCTCCCTTCAACAGCGCCCGCCTGCACCGCCTCATCGCAGCCAGCAGGATGGTGCGCTCGCTTTCCATCGGCGCGCTGGCACGGCTGGAACTCGGCATCCTCGGTGGCCACAAGGAGGCCGAAGCGATGCGGGTCATCCACGCCGCCCGCCACGGCCGCGAGTCCCTGTTGAGCGGCAATGAGGCGTTCACCGTTTATTCACTCGCCCGGTCCCAAAGCGGGCTGGGCGGCGAGATGGCCGAAGTCGGCGTTTACCAAGGCGTGTCGGCCCGCTTGATCAGCGTTGCCAGCGCGGACCGGCCGCTCCACCTGTTCGACACGTTTGCGGGATTGCCCGCGCCGGATGCCGACGAGCGCCAGCGGATGCGGAAAGGGCACTACGCGGCCTCCTTGGCTTCCGTGCAGGCCTTCCTGGCCGACCGCCGCAACGTCAGCTTCCATCCCGGCTTCTTCCCGCAAACCGCCGGCCCTTGCGAGAACCGGCGCTTCTCGTTCGTGCACCTGGACGTGGGCCTCAAATCCAGCACACTCGATTGCCTGGCATTCTTCTACCCGCGGATGCTGCCCGGCGGCGTGATCCTGTCGCACGACTACTCCTACTTGGAGGGGGTTCGTGCCGCATTCGCCGAATTCTGCCTTGGCCGGCCGGAAAGCCCGATGGAACTGGCAACCTCCCAGGCGATGCTGGTGAAGCAGTAGCGAAGCGGATCGCCGGCTTCTTGTTCTCAGGGGCCTGCTTACCTGCCGCATTCGTCGTGACGGACGGGTGAGCTTCGGGAGCAGGACACTAGATCGTGCCCACCGTGCGGATCCGGGCGCGCGGAAAGATCTCCGCCTGCGCCAGCACCGGCGTGGACGGCCGGATCCGTTCCACCACCGCGCGCAGGTGGGCGCGTATGCCGCCGGAGGATAGCAGCACCGGCACTTCTCCGACCGCTTGCGCGGCATCGAAGGCGGTGCGCAGCCGGGTCATGAACTCGCCCAGCTTGGACGGCGCCATTGCCAGCTGCCGGTCCTCCGCCGGGCCGACCAGGCTTTCGGCGAACGCCCGTTCCCAGTCGGGTGACAGCGTCACCAGGGGGATGTATCCGGCCGGGCCGGTGTGGCTGTCGCTGATCTGCCGGGCGAGACGGCCGCGCACGTGCGCCACGATGAGGCCGGTTGGTCGGGCCTGACCGCCGCACGCTTCCGCGATGCCTTCCAGCACGGTCGGCAGGTCCCGGATGGACACGCGCTCGGCCAGCAGGGATTGCAGCACGCGCTGCACGCCGCCGACGCTGATCTGCGACGGCACCAGGTCACCCACCAGCTTCTGCTGCTCCCGCGGCAGTTCGTCCAGCAGCTTCTGGGTCTCGGCGTAGGACAGCAGCTCGGCCATGCTGTCGCGGACGACCTCCGTGATGTGCGTGGTCAGCACGGAGGGGGGGTCCACGACGGTGCAGCCGCGCGCCATCGCCTCGTCCCGCCGGGCCGGCTCCACCCACAAGGCGGGCAGGCCGAAGGTCGGCTCGGTCGTGCGCTCGCCGGGAAAGGCGGGCAACCCGCCCTGCGGGTCCATCACCAGAAGCTGGGTGGGCCGCAGCTCTCCCCGGCCGGCCTCGATCTCCTTGATGCGGATGGAATAGACGTCCGCGCCCAACTGCACGTTGTCCTGAATCCGGACCGGCGGCAGCACGAACCCCATCTCCGCCGCGATTGACCGGCGCAGGCCCTTGATCTGCTCCGTCAGCCGCGGCGTGTCGCCGCCCGCCAGCGCCAGCAGGCCGTAGCCCAGTTCCAGCCGGATCGTGTCCATCCGCAGCGCTTCGGAGATCGGCGGCTCCCCCGCGACGGGCGCCGCCACCGGAGCATCCTCGCCCGCCGGGGCCGACGGGTGCTTCCAGCGCATCCAAGCGCCGCCGCCCGCGAGACCGGCCAAGGCGAGAAACGGGAGCATCGGCAAGCCAGGCATCAGCGCCAGCACACCGGCGGCGCCCGCCGCCATCGCCAGCGGCTTGGGGCTGCCGCCGAGCTGGCGGATCAGCACCGTGTCGGCCGCGCCTTCCATGCCGCCCTTGGTCACCACGATGCCGGCGGCGGTGGAAACCAGCAGCGCCGGGATCTGCGAGACCAGCCCGTCACCCACCGACAGGGTGGTGAAGGTGGCGGCGGCGTCGGCGAACGGCATCCCGTGCCGGATCAGCCCGATCGCGAAGCCGCCGAACACGTTGATGGAGGTGATGAGCAAGCCGGCGATCGCGTCGCCGCGCACGAACTTGGCGGCGCCGTCCATGGCGCCGTAGAACCCGCTCTCCTCTTCCAGCTCCCGGCGCCGCACCCGCGCCTTCGCCTCGTTGATCAGGCCCGAGGACAGGTCCGCGTCGATCGCCATCTGCTTGCCGGGCATGGCGTCCAAGCTGAACCGTGCCGCCACTTCCGCGATGCGGCCGGACCCCTTGGTGATGACCATGAAGTTCACCACCAGGAGGATGGCGAACAGGATCACGCCGATCACGACGTCCCCGCCCATCAGGAAGCCGCCGAACGCCGCCACCACGTGCCCGGCGGCGAGCGGCCCCTCGCTGCCATGGCTCAGGATCAGCCGCGTGGTCGCGACGTTCAGCGACAAGCGCAGCAGGGTGGTGAGCAGCAGGAGGGTCGGGAAAGAGGTGAAGTCCAGCGGCCGTTTCAGGAACAGCGCCACCATCAGCACCAGGACGGACGCCGTGACCGACAGCGCCAACCCCATGTCCAGCAGCACGGTGGGCAGCGGGATCACCAGCACGGCCAGCAGCATGATCATGCCGAGCGCCAGGCCCACATCGGTGCCGGGCGCGTATTTGCCGGCGAGAGCGCGGAGTTGGGCGAGCACCGTTCAGGTCCTCCCCGCCGTCACGCGGCCAGTCCTGGGGGCGTCACCGGCACACCGGCGGCGGTGTAGTCCCGCAGCTTGTTGCGTAGCGCCCGGATGGAGATGCCCAGGATGGTCGCGGCGTGGGTGCGGTTGCCGAGCGTGTGGGACAGCGTTTGCAGGATCAAGTCCTGCTCAACCTCGTCCCAGGTGCGGCCGACCAGCGTTCCTGCCGCAGGCGCCGGCGCAACCTTTGCCGTGCCTGCCAGTTCCACCGCGTCCACCTCGCTTCCCATGGACAGCAGCACGGCGCGGTGGATCGTATTCTCCAACTCCCGGACGTTGCCGCGCCAGCCGTGCCCGGCAAGCCGCGCATGCGCCAGGGCCGAGATGGGCCGCACCGGCAACCCGTTCACGTTGGCATAGTGCCGGGCGTAATGATCTGCCAACGCCGCGATGTCCCCCGGCCGCTCACGCAAGGGCGGGATACGCACGCTGACCACGTTGAGGCGGAAATACAGGTCCTCGCGGAACCGCCCGGTGCCGCAGTCGGCGAGCAGATCACGGTTGCTGGTGGCCAGGATGCGGACGTTCACGCGGACCGGGCCGGCGCCGCCCAGGCGATCGATCTCCCGTTCCTGGATGGCGCGGAGCAGCTTCGCCTGCAGCCGCACGTCCATCTCACTGATCTCGTCCAGCAGCAGGGTGCCGCCGTCCGCGGCCTCGAACTTGCCGATGCGGCGGGCGGCGGCGCCGCTGAACGCGCCCCGCTCGTGGCCGAACATCTCCGATTCCAGCAGGTTCTCCGGGATGGCGGCGCAGTTCAGCGCCACGAACGGCCCGGCGGCGCGGCGGGACTTGCGGTGGATGTGCCGGGCCAGCACCTCCTTGCCGGTGCCGCTCTCGCCCGTGATCAGGACCGACGCCTCGGCGCCCGCCACCTGCTCGGCCCGGCGCAGGGTGTCCAGCATGGCCGCGTCCCGCGCGACCAAGGTGTGGCTGTCCCCGCTGGCCGCCTGCAAGATGGCGGCGATCAGGTCCGGGTCGGGCGGCAAAGGCAGGAACTCCCGCGCGCCGTCACGGATCGCCCGCAGCGCGGCCGGCCCGTCTGCCTCCGTGCCGCAGGCAACGACCGGGACCGCCATCCGCTCGGCGGCCAGCGCCCGGACCAGCGCGCCCACGTCGTGGCTGACCTCGCAGAGCACCAAGTCCACCCGCGCGTCCGTCCGCAGCCGGGCCAGGCCGCTGTCCAGCCCATCCGCCTGTTCCAGCTTCGCCCCGCGGGAGATCGCCATGCGCGCGGCCTGCGCCAGCTCACCGGCCAGCGCGCCGATAAGGAGGACCCTCATTCCCGCGCTCACGCCCGGTCCGCCTTGACGATTTCCGTCATGGTCACCCCCAGCCGGTTGTCATCCACCATGACCACCTCCCCGCGCGCGACCAGGCGGTTGTTGACGTAGATGTCGATCGCCTCGCCCAGCTTGCGGTCCAGCTCCACGACCGCGCCGCGGCCGAGCTTCAGCAGTTGGCTGACCTGCATGGTGGCCTTGCCGAGCACCGCGCTGACCGTGACGGGGATGTCGTACACCGCTTCCAGGTCCCGCGCGGCGCGCGGGCCGGCGTCCTTGGGCGCCATCTCGGGAAGCTCAATCAGGTCCATGTTGTCAGGCATCCGCCATCTCCCGTTCCAGCAGGCCAAGTGCTGCCAATCCGTCCTCGATCGCCGCGCGGGCCCGCCCGGTGTCGCGCACCACCGATCCATCCGTCCAACTGATGCGGACATCCCCCAGCGCGACCGCGTCGGTCGGCTTGAAATGCACCCGTTCCACGACCTCGATATCCAGCGCCGCCACTTCCTGCTCCATGACGGCCAGCATGTGCGGATGCACCCGCACGGTGATCCTCGGCTCATCCAGCATCGCTGGCAGGACGATACGGGTCAGCGCGCGCAGTTCCGCCGGGCCGTGCTTCTCGCAGAGCGCAGGCAGGCAAGCAGTGAGGGCGCTCAGCATGCAGCGGGCAACGCCTCCGGCCACCTCCTCCGCGACTTCCGCCGCGGCGGCCCGGCTTTCCGACATGCCGGCAGCCAGCAGGCCCAGCATGTGCGTGCGGGAGGCAGCCAAGCCGTGCTCGGCCTCCACACGCCCGGCAGCCCGGGCTTCGGCGCGCACGGCTTCCACTTCGGCAGCGGTGAACATCGGCTCGATGATCTCGGGCTCAGATGCTGGCTGATCCGGCACGGCCGGCGCTTCGCCGTCCTCGTCGAAATCCTCGGCATACAGCACGCCGAACACGCTTGGGCGGTGTGATGGCCAGTCCATGTCAGTACACCAGCTCCTCGTCCTTGCCTTCGCCGATCTCGATCGTGCCCTGTGCCGCCAGCTCCTTGGCGAGCACCACGATGGCGGCCTGCGCTTCGTCCACGTCCCGCAGCTTCACCGGGCCGAGCCCGTCGATGTCGTCGCGGAGCATCTTGCCGGCGCGCTCGGACAGGTTCTTGAGGAACAGCTCCCGCAGGCTCTCGGACGCGCCTTTCAACGCCAGCGGCAGCTTGTCCTTCTCCACCGCGCGCAGCAGGCCTTGCACGGCGGCCGATGACAGGCGGCCAAGGTCGTCGAACGTGAACATCAGCGCCTTGATCCGGTCTGCCGACTCGCGGTTGCGCTCCTCCAAGGCGGCGACAAAGCGGCTCTCGCTGGCGCGGTCCAGGTTGTTGAAGATTTCCGCCATCATCTCGTGCGCGTCCCGCCTGGTGGAGCGGGCGAGGTTGGACATGAACTCCGCCCGCAAGGTGCGCTCAACGCCGTCCAGCACCTCCTTCTGCACACTCTCCATGCGCAGCATCCGCATGACGACCTCGATGGAGAAGCTGTCGGGCAGCAAGGTCAGCACGCGGGCGGCGTGGTCCGGACGGATCTTGGAAAGCACCACGGCGACGGTCTGCGGGTATTCGTTCTTCAGGTAGTTCGCCAGCACCGCCTCGTGCACGTTGCCCAGCTTGTCCCACATGGTGCGCCCAGCCGGGCCGCGGATCTCTTCCATGATCTGCGCCGCCCGGTCCCTCGGCAGCGCGCGCTGCAACAGCCGCTCGGTGCTTTCCAGCGTGCCCACCAGGTGGCCCAGCCCGCCCATGCCCTCGCCGAACTCGTGGCACAGGCGCTCCACCGTTTCGGCACGCACGCTGCCGAGCTGCGACATCGCGGAGGACACCTCCTTGATCTCGTCCTCGTGCATCATGCCGAACAAGCGGGCGGACTGTTCCTCGCCGAGCGCCAGCATCAGCACGGCAGCTTTCTGCGGGCCGGACAAGTCGTTGCTGTCGGAAATCTCGCGCATGGCTCAGCTCGGCTCCTTGACCATCCAGCCGCGCATCACGGCCAGGCTTTCCTCGGGATGCTTGTCCACCAGCTCGGCGACGTGGCGCAGGGAGGACGCACGGACTGCCCCGTCGATGCTGCCGATGCGGACCATGCTCTCGTCGCCGTCGCCGGGCGGACCCGCCAGCGCCAACTGGTCGCCCGGAACAGCGAGCCGTGCCGCTCCTGGCGGGGAAAGGGCGCCACCGCCAGGCGCCTCGATCGCCGCGGCCGGGTTCGTGGTGAGCCGCAGCATCATCGGCCGCAGCACCAGCAGCACTGCCAGGAGGCCGACAACCGCGAGCAGTCCGGTCTGCCCGAGCCGCAGGACGTCAGCCTTGTCCACCGGCAAGCCGAACAGCCCGGGTTTGGCCGTTTCCGCCGGCGGGTCGGCCTCGGTGAAGCGCATGCTCACCACTTCCACCTTGTCCCCCCGCTTCTCGTCGAACCCCACCGCGCTGCGGGCCAGCGCCCCGATCCGCCCCAATTCGTCCGGCGTGCGGTCCTGCCAGGTGGTGGCGCCATCCGCGCCCCGCACCGCGACCTGGTCCACCAGCACGGCGAGGCTGATGCGGCGGATGAGCGGCTGGTCCCGCACCACGGTGCGCGTGGTCTTGCCGACCTCGTAGTTGGTGGTTTCTTCCGATCGCTGTTCCTGGCTGCCGGCCGGGTTGGCGCCGGCGTCGGCGTTGGGCAGGTTGTTGGCGACGCTCACGGTGGCCGCTGCTTCCGTCGTCCGGTTGGAGGACGTGTTGTTCTGGGTGGACCGCTCCACCTTGCCGTCCGGGTCGAACCGTTCCTGCGTTTCGCGCACCTGGTCGTAATCCATCTCCACCGCCGTCTCGGCCCGCACCCGGCCCGGGCCCAGGCTGCGCTCCAGCATGTCCTCCACCGCGCGGGACAGCCGTTGCTCCACCGCCGCGCGCTGCTCGGCCGCCGTGCTGGCCATCCCGCCCTCCGGCTGCCCGGCGCGGGCCAGCAGGTTGCCGCGGCTGTCGATCACGCCGACGTTCTGCGGCCGTAGCCCGGGCACCGCGGAGGCGACCAGGTTCAGCACGGCCTGCACGCCTTCCCGGTCCATGCGCGCCGCGCCCGCCATGGTCAGCACCACGCTGGCTTGGGCGTCCTGCCGGTCCCGCGCGAACGGCTCCCGCTTGGCCAGCACCAGGTGCACCCGGGCCGCCCGCACCCCGGCGATCATGCGGATGGACCGCGCCAGCTCGCCTTCCAGGGCGCGCGTCTGGCTGATGGCTTGCTGGAACTGGCTCGCGGTCAAGCTGTCGCCGCGGTCGAAGATCTCGTAGCCGATGGAGCCGCCGGAGGGCAGGCCTTCCTTGGCCAGCAGCAGCCGGGCGCGCGCGACCTCCGAGCCGGGAACGGAGATGCGTGTGCCGTCCGGCCCAACCTCGTGCGCGATGTGCGCGTGGTCCAACTGGTCGGCCACCTGCGCCGCTTCCCGCAGGTCCATGTCGGCGTAGAGCAGGGCCATGTGTTCGCCGCCGCCGCCCCGCATGGCGAGGAACGCCAGCATCAGCAGCATGAACCCGGCGACCGCACCCATCGCGATCAGCCGGCCAACGCCAAGCGCCTTCAACCCTTCCAGCAATGCTGCCATGCGCATGAGCCCCGGCGGCGTCCTGCCGCACGGCCATGCTGGGGCGAAAAGGTTATCGCCGGGTTAACAGCCCGGCAAAAATTGCCGGGGCGATATCAGCCCGAAGTCACTGGCCGGAGTCACTGGCCGGA
>CAXTLC010000010.1:0-25026 GCA_964245075.1 uncultured Acetobacteraceae bacterium | reverse complement strand
AAAAATTGCCGGGGCGATATCAGCCCGAAGTCACTGGCCGGAGTCACTGGCCGGAGTCACTGGCCGGAAACGGACTGCACCTTGCTGAAGTCCACCGAAACGGCGCCCACGTTCAGGTCCACCGTGCCGTTGCTGTTGGTGACGCCGGTCGCGGTGCCTGTCACCGTGAACGGCACGGCAGCCGAGGTGCCGTCCGCCCCCGTCCCGATCACGGCGGCGGTGTAGGCGCCGTCCGGCAGCGCGTTGCCGCTGTTGTCCTTGCCGTCCCACGTCCAGGTGTTGGACCCGGAGCTTGAGGTCAGCGAAGCGTCCCGCACCTTCACGCCGGAGCTGTTGGTCAGCGTGATGGCGACCGGTTCCGCGTTGGTCGTGGTGAAGTTCACGGCGCCCGCCCCGTTCTGCAGCGGCACCTGCGCGCTGCTGAGCGTCACGGACTTGCCGACAACGCCGGTGGCCTGAATGACCTCGCCGCCCTGCGTGGCCTGGATCAGCTGCGTCAGGCTGGAATTGGTGGTGATCTGCTGCTCCACGCTGCTGAACTGCACCAGCTCGGACGTGAAGGTGTTGGTGTCCATGGGGGTGGACGGGTCCTGGTTCTTGAGCTGGGTCAGCAACAGGTTGAGAAAGCTGTTGAAGTTGCTGCTGAGCGAGGTCAGCGCGTTCGGCGCCGGGCTGGAACCCGTGCCCGTGCTGGCGGCGCTGGCGGCTGCGCTGCCCGTGGTGGCCGTAGCCGTGGTGGCGTTCATGCTCGATGCTCCTCTACGCCGTTATGTCAACGCCGGCGCGAAGCCAGCCCGTGGAAAGCGGATCAACCGACTCACCGGCAGGGAAGGGAGTGCGGTTCTGCCTCCATCCGCCGTTTCCGCCACCGCTGGCTGCGCCGCCGCCGTTCGCGCCGCCGCCATCGCCGGCGCCGCCGGTCCCGAAGCCGCCGCCGTCGCCCGGCGTGGCGAGAGTCAGGCTTAGGCTGCGCCCTTCCTGCGGAACACCGGCGCTGTCCAGGGCGCGGTGCAACTGCGGCTGGTCGGCGGCAAGCAGCCGCAGCGTGTCCGGCCGTTCCGCCGCCACGTGCACCGCGGCGGTTCCGTCAGGCAATCGCTCCACGCGGATCTGCACGTGCCCGAGCTCCGACGGATCGAGCCGCAAGGTCACCGTGCTGCCGGTGGCCGCGTGCGCGAGCTGCACCATCACGGGGACGACCTGCCGAACCGGCGCCGCGCTTTCCGCCGGAGATGAAGCAGGGGCCGGGTGCGTGGCAGGGGCGGCCGCAGGCAGGGACGCAGCCATCCCGGCCGGCAACGGAGGAGCATCCGCAGCTTGCGCCGCCGGGATGGCATCCAGGGCCAGGGACGCTGCCGGGTCAGGCAGATGTGCCGGGCTGGCAAAGGCCGGTTGTTGCGCTGCCGTTCCGGCGGCGAGTTCCGGGGCTGGCACGGGCAGCGATGGCAGTGATTGCGCACGTGCCACGCTCTGGCCCCGCGCATCGGCTTGCCCGGCTGTGCCGGCCGGGGCCGGCTGCGGCCCTCCTTGCGTCACCGGGCTGGCCGTCCCATCCGCGGCGGGCAGGGCGCCAACCGGCTGCGGCCCCGGCATGGCTGCCGGGACCTGCTGCGTTTCTGCCGCCGCGCTTTCAGGCTTGCCGGTTTTCGGCGCGGTGCTGGCCCGGCTCGCCGTAACGGGGCGAGGCGGCCGTTGCGGGGCGACCGGGTCTGTCGCCGGGCCCGTGCTGGAAACGGCATCCGTCTGCCGCGGCGTTGGCCCGGCCGCCACCGGGGATTCCGGCTGCGCCGCTGCCTGGCCCTGCGCGCCGGCTTGCGCCGCCGTGTTGACAAGAAGCGCAGTCACCGGTTGCGGCGGCGGCGAAGCGGGGGCCGGCACTGGGTCCGCCGCCACGGGTGAGGGCGGCTGGGCCGGCGCGGGGCCGGAAGGCGCCGCCTTGCTCTTAGGGTTTGCCTTTGCGTCCTGGGCGGCAGGAACCGCTTCGGAATTTGCCGGGGGCGCGGCAGGCAGGACCGGTGCAGCCGCCGGGGGCGTGCCGCTGCCGGAAAGCGCCGCGGTGGGTGGCGCGGTGCCGGCTCCCGGCGGTTTGGCTGGAAGGGCGGCGTCGAGCGCCGCGAGCAGGCCCGCGAACGCAGCCGTGCTGGATTGCGGCGGTCCCGCCTGCTGCGCCGCGGGCGTGGTGGATGCGGCAAGGGAAATGGAGGAGATCACCCCGCCTCTGGAGCAAGGCCCGTGCCGGACGGAAAACCCAGCCCGGCGCGGCGTCGCCGCCTGCGGAGCGGCAGAAGGTGCCGGGCGCGGCGTGCCGGGCGGCACGATGACGGTCGGCGCAAAGCCACTCAAACGCGAGCAAGTCCGCTATCCCTGACCTGGCACGCTTCGTGCGGATGGCCTGCCGCATCCGCGCCAGCGGCAACAGCAACGGAGCCATCAGCCATGTCATCCCTTTTCGGCGCGCTGGACACCTCGGTCAGTGGCCTCGCTGCCCAGTCCGCGTCGTTCAGCAACATCAGCGACAACGTCGCCAACAGCCAGACCACCGGGTTCAAGCGCACCGACACCAACTTCGTCGATTACCTGACAACCAGCACCCAGGTCACCAACGATTCCGGCTCCGTCGTCGCCCGGCCGGATTACCGCAACGACGTGCAGGGCAACATCACCGCGTCCGACAACCCGCTGGCGATGGCGATCCAGAACCAGGGCTTCTTCCAGGTGACGCAGCAGACCAGCGACGCCACCGGCGCCAGCTCGCTCGCTACCCAGCCGGAGTACAGCCGCAACGGCGACTTCACCATGGACAAGAACGGCTACCTGGTGAACGGGTCCGGCCAGGTGCTGGACGGCTGGAACGCCGACCCGGTCACCGGCGCCATCAACCAGAACCAGATCAACCCGATCAAGATCGACCAGTCCTCGTTCAGCCCGGTCGCCACCACGCAGGTGACGCTGGCGGCCAACCTGCCGGCGACCCCGTCCTCCACCGCGCCCGTCGCCTCGACCGTCAACGTGTACGACGCGAAGGGAACGCTGCACACCGTTTCCCTGGCCTGGACCCAGAACGGCACCGATGACTGGAGCGTCGCCATCAACGCGCCGGACGCGACGACGCCGGCGGTGGGCGGGGCGGAGGTGAAGTTCGGCGCCGCGTCCGGCAACGCCGTCACCGCCGGCACGGTGGGCAGCGTCGGCAACGCCACCGGCGCCGTCACCGCGTCCGGGTACTCCGCCAACGGCCCGGCGTCGCTGAACTTCACCGCGGATTTCGGCGAAGGGCCGCAGGCCGTGTCCCTGCAACTCGGCAACTACGGCCAATCCAACGGCGTCACCCAGTTCGCCGGGACCGATTACACCCTGCGCGGCCTGAGCCAGAACGGCATCCCGCCCGGCGCGTTCAGCAGCGTCAGCACCCAGACCAGCGGTGACGTCGTGGTGAACTACGACAACGGCCAGTCCCGCACGGTGGCGCGGGTGCCGCTGGTGCAGTTCGCCGATCCGGACGCGCTGCAACGGCAGGACGG
Organism: uncultured Acetobacteraceae bacterium; assembly: GCA_964245075.1. GTDB lineage: Bacteria > Pseudomonadota > Alphaproteobacteria > Acetobacterales > Acetobacteraceae > LMUY01. The sequence continues at coordinate 21,505 of CAXTLC010000010.1, read as the reverse complement.
CCAGGCTTTCACCGCCACCACCCAGTCCGGCGTGGCGCTGGCGCAGGATGCCGGCAAAGGCGGCGGGGGCTCGATCATCACCAGCTCGGTCGAAGGCTCCAATGTCGATATCGCGACCGAGTTCACCAAGCTGATCGTGGCGCAGCAGGCGTATGGCGCCAACGCCAAGGTGATCACCACGGCGAACCAGTTGCTGCAGCAGACCCTCGACATGAAGCAGTGACGGCATGAGCCTGGACACCGCCCTTTCCGTCGCGTCCAGCGGCCTGGCGGGCATCAACCGCCACCTGGGCGTGGTTTCGCAGAACGTCGCCAACGCCGGAACCGCGGGCTACGCGCGGGAAGTCGTGGCCGACACGGACCTCACCGCGGGCGGCATCGGCTACGGCGTGCGCGCCGGCGTGGCGACGTCGGAAACGGACGCGGCGCTGCAAACCGCGCTGGACGGGCAGGATGGGGAAGTGGCCGGGCTGCAGGTGCGCTCGGACGCGCTGGCCTCCGTCGATGCGGCGCAGGGCGCCACGGCGGCGGGTAACGACCTCGCGAGCCGGCTGGGCGCGCTGTCGGACGCGTTCACCACGCTGGACGCGGACCCGTCGAACCAGGCGCAGCAGGCGGCTATCGTTTCGGCGGCGTCCACCCTGGCCGGGGGCATCCGCGACCAGGCCGCCGCCTACGCCGCGGCCCGGCAAGGCGCACAGGACGGGCTGGTGAGCGACGTCGCCACGCTGAACACGGCGCTGGGCACGGTCGGGACGCTGTCGGACCAGATCATCGCCGCCACCGCCCGCGGCGAAAGCACCGCCGACCTCGAAACGCAGCGGACCGCGCAGGAGCAGACGGCCGCCCAGCTCGGCGGGCTGCGCTTCCTGCCGGCCGCCAACGGGGACGTGACGGCGGTTGCGGGCGGGCTGGTGGTCAACACGCGCGCCGCGACAGGCCCGTTCAGCATCGCGCCCGCGACGTTGGGCGCGGGCTCGGCCGCGCCGCCGCTGCTGTTGTCCGGCAACAACGTCACCGCGCAGGTGGCCGGCGGCAGCGTGGGCGCGCGGCTGGCGCTGCGGGACGGCACGCTGCCGCAGGCGCAGGCCGGGCTGGACGAGTTCGCCAAGACGCTGGCGACGCGGCTGGACAACCAGGGGCTGCGCTTGTTCACCGACCCGGCCGGCAACCCGCCCACCACGGGGGGCACCCCGGTGCAGTCCGGCTACGCCGGGTTCAGCAGCACCGTCGGGGTGAACCGGGCGGTGACGGCCAACCCGGGCCTGGTGCGGGACGGCACGCAGGCCGTGGCGGCGGGCACCGGCGGCGCCAGCGCGTTCACCCCCAACCCGGCCGGCGGCCCGGCCGGCTTCAACACCCTGATTGACCGCGTGCTGCAATACGGATTCGGCGCGCAGGCGCAGCCGGGCGTCAACCAGCCGGCCCCAGCCAGCACCGGGCTGGGTGCCGGCGGCACCGCCGCTCTGCCTTACAGCGCCGGGGCCACCTTGCAGAGTTTCGCCGCCAACCTGGTCGGCGCGCAGGCGCAGGCGGCTGGCAGCGCCAGCGACGCGCTGGGCACCGGGCAGGCGCTGCAAGCCACCTTGCAGACCAAGCTGCAAGGGGAGACCGGCGTGTCCGTCGATACGGAGCTGTCCAACATGGTCGTGCTGCAGAACGCCTATGGCGCGAACGCGAAGATCATCACCGCCGTGCAGTCCATGTGGACGGCGCTGCTGGACGCGGTGACGTGATCGTATCCGGCGACTACGGTCCGCTCGGCCAGGCGATCACTGCCAGCACGGCCGCCAAGGCGCAGCTCGACAAGCTGACGGCGCAGGTGGCCGATGGCAAGGTGGCGGACAGCTACGCCGGGCTCGGCGCCACGGCGCAGGTGTCCGTGGATCTGCGGCCGCAGATCAACCACCTGGCAGTGCAGCAGTCCGCGATTGGCGCGGTCACCGGGCGCTTGGGGGTGACGCAGACGGCGTTGACGCAGATCTCCAGCATCGCCAGCAGCTTCAACGCCCAACTGGCCAACCTGAACGGCATCGCGCCGTCGGAGATCGACAGCGTGGCGGTGTCCGCCCGGTCCGCGTTGCAGCAGGTCGCCGGGCTGCTCGACAGCACTGATGGCAGCACCTACGTCTTTGGCGGCACGGACAGCGGGAACCCGCCGGTGCCGAACCCGGAAGCGATCACCTCCTCGCCGTTCTACAAGCAGATCGGCACGGCGGTGGCTGGGCTCGCCGCCAACGGCGCGGCGGCGGCGACGGCCGCCACGCTTGCCACCGCATCCTCCAACGCCGCGGGCACGACGCCGTTCTCCGGGCCGCCCGGGGCGGCGCCGACCCTGAACCTGGGAACCGGGGCGCCGGTGCAGGTGGGAGTGTTGGCCAACGCGAACACCTTGGCGGTGTCGGGCGGCAGCTCCACCACCGGCTCCTACATGCGGGACATCCTGCGCGGCCTGGCGACGCTGTCCAACCTGTCCAGCAGCCAGGCGAACGCACCGGGCTTCACCGCGCTGGTGCACGACACGCAGGCCAGCCTGTCCGGCGCCATCACCGCGATCGGCGTCGAGGGCGGCGCGCTGGGGGATATCCAGTCCTCGCTGAAAACCGAGCAGACGCAGGCGGCGGACACCAGCACCACGCTGACGGCGCAGGTGTCCGGCGTGGAGGACGTCGACATGGCCAAGGCGATCTCGGACCTTTCGCAGGTTCAGACGCAGTTGAGCGCCAGCTACAAGCTGATTTCAGAGGTGAGTCAGCTCTCGCTGGTGCATTTCCTGTGATCCCTTCATCACTGCTTAACTCCTGGCAGGCAGTATGGGGCCACCGCCACGAAAATCGTGGAGCTTATTCCAACGCTAGGACGAACGGGTAAGACACCATGACTTCCGTGAACACCAACAACAACGCCTACATCGCTCTGCAGACGCTGAACCAGACCAGCTCCGCGTTGGCGACGGCGCAGAAGCAGATCTCCACCGGCTACCGCGTCGCGGACGCGACCGATGACGGCGGCGCCTTCGCCGTGGCGCAGCAGGTCCGTTCGGACGTGGGCGCGCTCACCACCGTCAACCAGCAGCTTGGTCACGCGCAGGGCCTTGTGGGCACCGCGAACACCGCGCTGACGGACATCTCGAACACGATCGGCAACATCAAGGGGGTCTTGACTGAGATTGCCGACGGCACGAACACCGATGCCCAGCGGTCGCAGTACATCGCCACGTTTAACAGCTACGTGCAGAAAGTGGCGTCCGACGTGGACAACTCCACGTACGGTGGCCAGACGCTGCTCGGTTCGACGAACAGTGCATCTGGTACGCCCGTCGCAGGGACATCCAAGTCGGTGATCATCAACGAGAACGGCGCAACGTCGACAATCAGCGGAGAAGACAGCAGCGGGTTGGCCAACAGTCTTGCCGGGCTCATCGGGGAAACCTTCACCCGCACTGCGGGGGCGGACTCCTTCGGCACCGTCACGCCCGCCGCGGCGCAATCGTCGGCGGCAGCAGCCCTGATCAGCACGGCCGCCGCATCCACGCTTGCCGCGCCCAGCTTCACCGCCCTGCAAACCCAGAACGCGAACCAACTGAACCAAGTCGGTGTCGACTCGAACGCCGTGAGCAGCCAGATCACGTTCAACAGCAACAAGATCGACAGCCTCAACTCGGGGCTGGGAGCATTGGTGGACGCTGACCTGTCCAAGGAATCCGCGGTGCTGCAATCGTTGCAGGTCAAGCAGCAGCTCGGCACCCAGGCTCTGTCCATCGCCAACCAGTCGCCGCAGGCCCTGCTCAGCCTGTTCAAGTAATCGGCTGAACCGGGGGCGGCCCGCTTGCCGTTCCCCGGTTCCGCAACTCTCCCGCAGGATGCCCCATGTCCAACCTAGTGCTCGAGCTGCGTCCGGGTGAGGTGATGATCGTCAACGGCGCGCCGATCCGGTTCCGCACCAAGTCCCGTATCGAGCTGACCGCGCATGCCCGCTTCCTGTTCGGCAAGCAGATCATGCAGCCCGATCAGGCCGACAGCCCGGCGCGGCGGATCTACTTCGCCGTGCAATGCGCCTACATCGGCGTGGACGAGGAGCGCAGCCGCGGCCTGGAGTCGGCGCGTTCGCTGATCGGCGAGTTCAAGGACGCGACGTCCTCCGCTCTCGCGCGCGAGATCCTTGACCGGGTCATGGCGGCCGCGGAGGCCGACGATTGTTACAATGCCCTCAAGCTTGTTCGCCGGATCATCCGCCACGAGGACGTGGTGCTTGGCCGCCCCGTGGTTTCGCCCCTGTTGCAGGCCGCTGAATAAGGAAAATCCCATGTCAAACGCTTTGCGGGCCGCCCGCGCTTACCGAACGGCTTCCGAGAGCCGCAGCCAACGCATGCAGGAGGCAGATGTGTTCTACCGCGCCACGGGGGCCATGCGTTCCGCCCTCAACGGGTCGGAGATCGACCGGGTCAAGGCGATTGCCGACAACCGCCAACTCTGGCTTACGGTGATGGGCCTGGTCCAGGACCCGGAGAACCGGCTTCCGGCTCCCGTGCGGGCGGCCATCCTCTCGGTCGGCCGTTCCGTGCAGCGGGAGCTGGATGCCGCGTCCCCCGACCTGCATTTCATGATCGCGGTGAACGAGAACGTCGCCGCCGGGCTGTCGGCGGTTCCGTAACGCGATGAGCGGGTCCATCGGCCTGGGTGGCCTGGTGCTGTCGCTGTTCGGCAGCAGCACGGACAGCTCGGGGGCAGCCGGGTTGCTGTCCACCCTGTACGCTCCGCCGGGCAGCATCGGCTCAAGCGATCCGGTCGCCGCGCTCAAGACCGCGGAAGCCAACAGCAAGCAGGACATCGCGCAGACGGCAAAGCAGCCCGCCGTCGCGCGGGACATCGCCACCTTCCGCAGCGCCGTCGCCTCCGCCACCAGCCCGGCGCAGTTGCTGCAGAACCCGACCGTGCTGAAAGTGCTGCTGGCGGCGAACGGCCTTGCTGGCCAGGAGCAATACCCGGCGCTGGCGCAGAAGGCGCTGCTGTCCAACACGACGCAGAGCACGGCGCTGGCCAACACGCTGCCGGACACGACGTGGAAATCAACCGCGTCGCTCTACGATTTCGCCAACAAGGGTTTGTCAGTGCTGCAGAAGCCCGGCGTGGTGGACACGCTCGCCAACGGCTACGCCGAGGTCACCTGGCGCAACTCCCTGGACCAGACCACGCCCGGCTTGTCGGAAGCGCTCACCTTCCGCAGCGCGGCCTCGACCATCACGTCCGTTGACCAGATCCTGGGTGACGCCACCCTGCGCTCCGTCGTGACCACGGCGCTAGGCATTCCGGAGCAGATCGCGTTCCAGGACATCGGCGCCCAGGAGCAGGCCATCAGCAGCAAGCTCGACATCACGAAACTCAAGGACCCCAAGTTCGTGGAGGCGTTCACCACGCAATACCTGATCGCGGCGCAATCCAACGCCAGCAGCGGCGCATCATCCAGCCTAGACTCGCTGGCAGCCCAGTCGCAAGGGCTGGTGGTCTGACACGCGGTGAAGCCGCAGGAGACCCTGTTCGCAGCGGGTCACGGGGATTTCAGTGTCGCGCGACTCTCCAACCCGCTTAGGTGCGGTGAGCCTGAGGAGCAGCCCGATGCTGAGACGCGCGTTCACGGTAGCGGCGGCCAGCCTTCTGATGGCACCCGCCGCCCGGGCTGGCTCAGCCAGGCAATTGGTGGTTGCCGAGCTGTTCACCTCGCAAGGCTGTTCCTCATGCCCGCCTGCGGACGCCCTGCTCACGGACCTGTCCGAGACGGTTCCGGGGCTCCTCGCGCTGGCCTTTCACGTCACGTACTGGGACCGGCTCGGTTGGCGGGACCCGTTCGCGTTGGAGGTCGCTACGGCACGTCAGAGACGGTATGCGGCTCTTCTCGGGTCCGAAGGGGTTTACACCCCGCAACTCGTCGTCGGCGGGCGCATTGACGTGATCAGGTCGGACCGCCAAGCGGTGCGGCGGGCGTTGGCCGCAGCCGCACCGCCGGTCCAACCGGTACGGCTGCGCCGTGACGGCGGCCATGCGATGGTCGAGGCTGAAGCCGGGAACGGCAGCGGCACCCTGGTGCTCGTCGGATACGATCCGCGACGCCAGACTCCGGTTGGCCGTGGTGAGAACAGCGGACGGACGCTGACCGAATCCAACATCGTGCGTTCGCTGAGCGTGGTGGCGAACTGGGCTGGCCCGGCTATCCAGCTCCGCTGCCCGTTGCCGGAAGGCGAGCAGATGGCCGTGCTGCTTCAGGCGCCCGGCGGCATCATCCTCGGTGCCGCGCGGGAAGGGTGACGGCCGGCACCATCCTGCCCTCCGACAACCGCCGTTGTCCGCCCTGGTGCCAGCCTTCAACCACCGGGCAAGGCGCCTCAGCGGGTCAGGATGGCGTCATCCGCCGTCTCCTTGCCCAGGCTGGCTGCGGCAAGGTCGGCCGCGATCCGGTCGGCGATCGGCAGGCGGTAGTGCACCGGGTCCCAATAGCTGGCGATGTCGGACGTGATCGGGCTTGGCCGCAGGAAGTCCACAACCGTCGCGTTCGCCACCCCGGCCGCGATCTCCGTCACGTCCGCCTTGCACGTGGCCATCGCGGCGGCGTAGTCGCTGCCCGGCACGCCTTGCTGGGACAGGTGGGCGGGCGTGAAGAACACCAGCTTGCGCGTGGACGTCGGCAGTGCGCGCAGCGCTTCGGCCAGCATCGGCAAGGCGGGAAGCCTGTGCGCCGCCGTGGAAGCGGGGACGTTTGGCGGCGCGCCCCAGCGGGCAAAGGCAGCGGCAACCCGCGCCGGGTCATACGCGGCCTCGGGAGGAACGAAGCTCGTGTAGCCGTCCAGCCCATAGCGGCGGGGCTTCAGGCCGAGCAGCGTCCAGAGCTGGCTCCCCGCTTCCTGCACGGCGTAGAGGCTCAGCACCTCCTGGTAGCCGCGCCACCGGGAGCCGCTGTACATCCATTCCGGAAACGGGCGCGGGGTCAGGCGCTGCGGCACTTCGGTGCACCAAGCGGTGTCCAGCCCGATGATCACCGTGCGCGGCGCCGGGTGCAGGCGGGTGAACAAGGCCAGCATCCGGGTCTGTTCCCAAGCGGTCGCCGCGTTCATCGCCAGGTTCACGAAACGGCCGCCGAGCAGGGCGTCCAGCCGCTCGGGCCGCAGCAGGCGCGAGGACGAGGACCCGATCACCGCGGAATCGAATCGGGCCGACCTCGCCAGCGCGGGCATCGAGAAGCGCGCGTTGGTGGAAACCGGCACTCTCGGCAGGGGCGGCGACAACGGCAGCACGCCCCAAGGGTCAATGGTAGCCACGAACAGGAACACGGTGGCGAGCGTGCCCAGTGCCGACCCCGCGAACCAGGCCAGCGCCCGGCGCCACGCGTCAGAACTGGAAATAGATGAACTCGTTCGGTACCCGCCCGCCGACCAGCAGCAGCAGGAACACCAGCGCCACCCCCGCCGGCACCGCCAGCCAGGGCGCCGGGCGCAACCGCTCCAACGCCAGCACCTGGCTGGGCGGCAGCAGCAACACGATCGCGGCTGCGCCGGCGATCACCGCGCCGTTGTCCAGGTGCACGCGGCCGATGCCATTCCCCCCCGCCAGCCCGGCGAACATCCGCGTGGCGGTGCCGAAGTCCGGCGAGCGGAACAGCACCCAGCCGGCCACCACGAAAAGCAGCGTCAACGCCCAGCCCACGGCCCGCGGCATAGGCAGCCCGGCGCGGTCCCATGCGGAGTTGACGGCCAACGCCACGCCGTGCAGCCCGCCCCAGACGACAAAGGTCCACGCAGCCCCGTGCCACAGCCCGCCCAGCAGCATGGTCGCCACCACGTTGGCCGCCTGCCGCCCGCGCCCGGCCCGGTTGCCGCCCAGCGGAATGTAAACGTAGTCGCGCAGGAACCGAGACAGGGTGATGTGCCAGCGCCGCCAGAATTCGCGGATCGAGGCGGCCCGGTATGGGGCTGCGAAATTCATCGGCAGGCGCAAGCCGAACATCAGGCCGAGCCCGATCGCCATGTCGGAATAGCCTGAGAAATCGAAGTAGATCTGCAAGGCGTAGGCGCTGGCCGCAGCCCAAGCCTCCGCCAGGCTGGGATGCCCCCCCGCGGAGACCGCGGCGTAGAGCCGGTCGCAGTTGGGCGCGATCGTGTCGGCGATCGCGGCCTTCTTCGCCAGGCCGATCAGGAACAAGGCGGCGCCGCGGGACAGGTTCTCCCACATCGCCGGGCAGCGAGGCGGGGCGGTGAACTGCGGGATGATCTCGTTGTGCCGCACCAGCGGCCCGGCGATCAGTTGCGGAAAGAACGTCACGAAGGCGGCGAACTCCAGCAGGCCGTACACGTGCCGGTCGCCCCGGCGCAGGTCCACCAGGTAGCTGATCTTCTGGAAGGTGAAGAACGAGATGCCGAGCGGCAGCACGATGCCCCATGGCCGGTGCGCCACGCCTGCCAGCGCTTCCAGCGTGCCGGCGGCGAAGTCTGCATACTTGCATATGCCCAGCACCAGCAGGTTCATCGCCACCCCGGCCACCAGCCACGAAGCCCGGCGCCAGCGTCCGTAGCCGCGCACCACCAGCCAGTTCGCGAGCGTCAGGCCGGCCAGCAACGGCACGAAGCGCAGGTCCCACCAGCCGTAGAACACGAGCGAGGCAGCCACCAGCACGGCCTGCCGTGCCGCCCGCCATGCTGCCGCGAGGTAATACAGGCCCAGCACGCAGGGCAGGAAGCCAAGGATGAACACCTGCGAGTTGAACAGCATCAGCAGCCGCGCAGGACGGGAAGGGCGATCATCGCGCAGGCCTCTATGCCGCGTCCACGCCGGCGTGTGCAAGCCCGGGTTAAGCAGCCTTCGCCAGCACGAACCGGCGCCGAGCCGTCCTGGCCAGCGGCAGGGCGGCATACACGTCCTTGACCGCCTCCGTAATGGTCAGCCCGGAGAAACGCGGCGCCAGTGACCGGCCGGCCCGCTCGAACAGCCGGGCGCCGCGCAGCACCAGGCGCAAGCTGGACGGCGGCATGTACAACGCGCGGTCCCGGCGCTCCACCCGGAACAGGCTGCCAGCCAGCAACCGCTCGATCTGGCCCGGCGAATAGGGTTGTCCCTGCCCGAACGGGGTACTCTCGACATGCGCCCACAATCCCACCCGGTTCGGCGCCACCACCAGCAGGCGCCCGTCATCCTTCAGCACCCGCCAAGCCTCCCGCAACATGCGCCGGGCATTCTCGGCATTCTCGAGGCCGTGCACCATCAGGATGCGATCCACCGCGAGGTCGGCGAACGGCAGCCTGTCCTCCTCCACCGTGCAGGACAGGCTGGGCGCGCTGCCGGGCCAGGTGCTGGCGGCACCAGGGAACGGGGTGGCCGCGATGCACCGGGCGGCGCCCTCGCGCCAGCGCTCCAGGTATGGCCCGGCATGACCCAAACCGAGCACGAACTGCCCGGCCAGTGCCGGCCAAAGCTCTCCCAGGCGTTCCTCCACGAGCTGCCGGGCGGTGGCGCCGCGGGCCGTGGCGTAGAACGCGCCGGTGCCTTCCGTGTCGGTTCGCATCGGGACGGTCATAGCACGCCCAGTCCCGTCCCGAACCGTCAGTTCAGCCGTGTACGCAGCCCGTCCACCACATCCCGCACCTGGGCAGCCGCTTCCCCGTCCGGCTCAAGCGCCAGAAAACGCGCGAAACAACGCAGCGCCGCTCCGACATGGTCCAGTTCCTGATTGAGCACTGCCGCTTCCCGCCAGAGCGGTGCGGCGTCGGGAGCGATGCGAAGCATGTCCTCCGTGACTGCCAAGGCGCCGGCCAGGTCGCCCGCCGCTCCCCGCCGCTGCTTGATGTTGTTCTGCAACCGCAGCAGCACGCCCCGCGAGCCCATCGGCTGCATCAACTCGGGGCGCAGCTCGGCCTTTGGGCCTGCCACCTGCCGGATCAGCGCGCGCAACGCCCGGGCATCCATCGGCTGGCCGCCGTTGAACACGTCCAGCACCAACAAGCCCTTCTCGCCCGGCAGCGCCACCATGAAGTGTCCCGGGAAGTCCACCCCGAACGCTTCCCACCCGGCGGCGCGTGCGCAATGCAGCCACAAGATGCCCAGCGCCACCGGCAGCCCGCGCCGCCGCTCGATCACCCGGATGAGGTTGGCATTCGCCATGTCGTCGTAGCTGTCCGTGTCGCCCGCGTAATGCCACCGTCCCGCCATCAGCCCGGCGAGCGCACCGGCCCGGACGGACACGTCGCCGCCCGGCCGCTCCGCCGCCAGCGCGGCCGCGTCGCGCGCCAAGGCCGAGAGGTGCGCCCTCGCCCCCTGCCAATCAGCCTCCGGCGCATCGATCCGGGCGAGTTGCAGGGCGGCATCGGCGAGGTCCAACTCGCTATCCGGCAACTGCCCGATCGCGTCCAGCGCGAGACGGGCCTGGTGGCGGGCCTCGCTCACTCCGCCGGCGTCCCCTCGGGCAAGCGGGCCATCGGCTCCGGGACGTAGAGGGCCGCGCCGCTGTTGCGGAACTCGTCGCTTTTCTGCTCCAACCCGGCGAGCCGTTCGGCATCGGCGCGGATATCCTGGCTGATCTTCATGGAGCAGAACTTCGGCCCGCACATGGAGCAGAAATGCGCGACCTTGTGCGCCTCCTTCGGCAGCGTCTCGTCGTGGAACCTGCGGGCGGTGTCCGGGTCGAGGCCGATGTTGAACTGATCCTGCCAGCGGAACTCGAACCGGGCGCGGCTGATAGCGTCGTCGCGCAACTGGGCCGCAGGGTGGCCCTTGGCCAGGTCGGCGGCATGGGCGGCGATCTTGTACGTGATCACCCCGGTCTTCACGTCATCCCGGTTCGGCAGGCCCAGATGCTCCTTGGGCGTCACGTAGCACAGCACGGAGGTGCCGAACCAGCCGATCATGGCCGCGCCGATCGCCGAGGTGATGTGGTCGTAGCCCGGCGCGATGTCCGTGGTGAGCGGCCCGAGCGTGTAGAACGGCGCTTCGCCGCAGACGGCAAGCTGCTTCTCCATGTTCACCTTGATCTTGTGCATCGGCACATGGCCGGGCCCCTCGATCATCACCTGGCAGCCCTTGTCCCAGGCGACCTTGGTCAGTTCGCCCAGCGTTTCCAGCTCGGCGAACTGCGCCGCGTCGTTGGCGTCCGCGATCGAGCCGGGGCGCAGGCCATCACCCAGCGAGAACGACACGTCATACTTGCGCATGATGTCGCAGATGTCGCCGAAGTGCTCGTACAGGAAGCTCTCGCGGTGGTGCGCCAAGCACCAGCGGGCCATGATGGAGCCGCCGCGGCTGACGATCCCCGTCACGCGCCGCGCGGTCAGCGGCACGTAGGACAGGCGCACGCCCGCGTGGATGGTGAAGTAGTCCACCCCCTGCTCCGCCTGCTCGATCAGGGTGTCGCGGAACACCTCCCAGTCGAGCTTGTCGGCATCCCCGCCGACCTTCTCCAAAGCTTGGTAGATCGGCACGGTGCCGATCGGCACCGGGCTGTTGCGCATGATCCAGCCGCGAATGTTGTGGATGTTGCGGCCGGTGGACAGGTCCATGACCGTGTCGGCGCCCCAGCGGATCGCCCAGACCAGCTTCTCCACCTCGTCGGCGGCGGACGAGGTCACGGCCGAGTTGCCGATGTTGGCGTTGATCTTGACCAGGAAGTTGCGGCCCAGGACCGTGGGCTCCAGCTCCGGATGGTTGATGTTCGCGGGAATGATGGCGCGGCCCCGGGCAACCTCGTCGCGCACGAACTCCGGCGTGATGAATGCCGGGATGGCAGCGCCGAAATCCTCGCCCTGCGCCCGGCGGGCCTCGGCGCCCTCCGCCATGGCGGCGCGGCCCAGGTTCTCGCGGTGCGCGGCATAGACCATCTCCTCCGTGACGATCCCGGCGCGGGCGAACTCCATCTGCGTGACCGGGCGTCCGGCTTGGCCGGCGAGCAGGATGGGCGTCGCCGGGCATTCCGGCACCAGCCGGTCAGTATGGCCGTTGTCTTCCGGCCTCACCGCGCGCGCCACCGGCGTCACGAAGCCACGGCGCGCGAGCCAGGGCTCCCGCACCCGTGGCAGCCCCGCGGCTAGATCAATCGTGGCGGCATCGTCCGTGTAGGGGCCGGACGTGTCGTACAGCCGAACAGGCGGTTCGGCCGCGCTCGGATCGAGAGGGATCTCCCGGAACGGGACCGCGATGTCCATGCCGCCCGGCACGGCGCTATAGACCTTGTGCGACCCTACGATGGAGCCCGTGGTGACGGTGCTCGGCTTCTGCTGATAGGTCATTCGGCGCCTCCCTAGTGCGGCGGGAGAGGGCTGGGCTGGCTGACGCGCCCAGAGAATCCCATTCCTACGCCGGCATGATCCGGATCAGGTCAAAGGGTCACCGTGCTGCCCGGCGCGAACCGGACGAACGATATCTCAGCCCCATGCAGGGCTCCCCTAGGAATAAGCAACGTCCGCCGCCGGGTCCAGCTTGTCAACAAGGCCCGGCGGTGGAAGTCAGCCGTGCAGCGCCTTGCGGGGCGTCTCGGCGTTCGCCTGGCCGCCCGGGTTGACCTTCCGGGCGGGCGCGTGCGCTTCGGCCATGATCGAGCGCATGTCCCGCAGGAAGGCGGCGCCTTTCAAGGTGCGTTGCACCAGCACGCTGCGCCGGTCCGCCGGGTCCACCTTGCGGCGGGCCAGGTCCAGCTCGCCCAAACGATCCAGGGCGCGGGTGATGGCAGGCTTGGACACGTTGAGTTCGGCCGCGAGCCCGCGCACCGTTTGCGCCCCTTCCTGCAAGTAGCAGGTCAGGAAAACACCCAGTTGACGGGCCGACAGGTCCGGGCCGTCCCGCCGCACGAGAGCCACGACGGTATCACGGAGGATGCCGACCAGTTGGTCGGCGGAAGACTGATTTGGCATTTTAATGGGTCCTTTCACCGTATCTGCCAAAGCAACGAGGCAGACGCGTCATCAAGCTGTTTCAACGTCTCACATCAGTGTGATAGCGGGGTAAACTTTCCATTATGCATTCTAGCCATCGAATAAGTGCCTCAACAATATACGTCGCACCGATCAGACGTTACTCAAATGGGTTAAGCTCGTCCGGTCAATGAACTAATGATGAGATCACGTTGAATCCAGCACGCATTCCCTGAGCCTCGCCGCCTTCTGGACGGCCAGGGGCTAGCGAATCGCTCCAGGCGTAGGCGTCGAGATGCATCCAGCGCGTGCCCAACTTCACGAAACGTTGAAGAAACAACGCGGCCACGACTGCCCCCGCGAAGGGCTTGGCCGCGACGTTGTTGAGATCGGCCACCCGACTCGACAGCCAGTTGTCATACCCGGCCCAGAGCGGCAGCCGCCACACCGGGTCGTGGCACGCGGCCGAGGCGTCCAGCATGGCCTGCGCCAGCCGGTCGTCATTGCTGAACAGCGCCGGCAGGTCGGGGCCGAGCGCCACCCGCGCGGCGCCGGTCAGCGTCGCGGCGTCCATCAGCACCGCCGGGTCCTCGTCGGAGGCTTCGGCCAGCAGGTCGCACAGCACCAGCCGTCCTTCGGCGTCGGTGTTGCCCACTTCGACATGCAGGCCGCGGCGGGTGGCGAGCACGTCCGAGGGCCGCATGGCGCGCCCGGACACGCTGTTCTCCACGCAGCCCAGGCGCAGCACGAGGCGCACGGGCAGATCGGCCGCCATCACCATCCGCGCCAGGCCGAGCATGATGGCCGCGCCGCCCATGTCCTTCTTCATCCGCAGCATGCCGGCGGACGGTTTCAGGTCGTAGCCGCCCGTGTCGAAACAGACGCCCTTGCCGCACAGCGCCACCAGCGGGGCGTCCGGCCCGGCGCCGCTGCCCTGCCATCGCAGCGTCGCCACGGCCGGCGAGCGGTCCGACCCGGCGCCCACCGCGTGGATGGCGGGGTAGTCCCGGGCCAGCGCCTCGCCGGTGACGACGGTGGCGCTGGCGCCGAACGCCTCGCCCACCTGGGCGGCGGCGGCGGCCAGCTCGGCGGGGCCGAGCCGGTCGGCGGGGGTGTTGATCAGGTCCCGCACCAGCCATGTCGCGCGGGCGGCCGACGCTTCCGGCCCCCCTGCCGCCGCTAGCCGGGCGCAGGGGCGGGCAGGCTTGTAGAGGGTGAACTGGTAAGCGCCGAGGCAGAAGCCGAGCACCGCGTCCCCCGGCGGAAAGTCGCCCGGCTCCATCCGCCAATCGCCCCGGGGGAGGCCGAAGGGGAGGGCGCCAAAAAGGTGCGGGTCCCGGCTGTCGCCCAGCCCGAACACCGCGCCGTCCAGCCCGGACGCCGCGGGCAGCAGCGTCAGTTCGCCGGCGGCGGCGGTGAACCCGGCGGCTTGCAGGTAGGCGCGATGCGGCGAGGCGGCGAGGAAGGCTTCCACCTGCGCCGGGCGCAGGGCGTGAACGGGGAGGGCGGGGGCGCCCGGGTCGGCCAGGCAGTCGAGGTCACGGTCGAACATGGCGGGGGTGTCGCGCAGCCGGAGCGGCGTGACAAGGCCGTGAGGAGGGGAATACCAGTTCTTTACCGTTACAGTGACGCCAGGGCGTGTAAGGCATCTTGGCAAGGCCATCGGCGGCGCTGGCCCCTTCTCTGCGGCTTCAGCGGAACGGCGCAGATGCGAACGTCACGGTTGAACTTGGCGATCATATCGTTGCGCGATGAGATAAAAGTGTCAGTCGCTCACCGTGATGGTGACGCCGGGAATACTTCTCATCATCGCGGCAAGGTCGTTTGCGATGGCGCTGATCGGAGGCGCTGGAATGCCTGGCGCAGGCTCTGCGTAGATACCTGAGTCGAACGTCATTCCAAAATTGACTATCTCGATGAGAGATATTATCCACAAATACCGATTTTGATGTTCATACCCTTAAGGTTAAGTGGCAAGTATCAGAAAGAAAAATAATAAGCATGCTGAGATGTCTGTTTGAAATTAAATTTGTTGCTTATAGTATATTTATCTTACCGCACTGGTAAATTTACTTGCGACGAATTGATTTCAAGTACAATTGGAAGCCTACTTATCTGTTTAAACGTGACATAAACGGTATTCACCAGCACTGCGACGAGCAGCACTCCCAATGTTATCTCAATGAGTTTGCCCTCTGCTGTAACAACCGCAGCAAACTAGGCGCAAAGGATGATCAGCGCGCTCTGATCGCGTTGCGCGGAATCAGGGCAAGTGCCTGACCTATTGTCGGGTTAGCATGAGCCTGCACCCTGAGCCGATTGGCGAGACCATGCGGGTGGCCCGGGCGGCTGCTCGAGAGCGGGGTTGGTTACGCGGCTGCGCGATGAGTTCAGTGCCTTGCTCGAGGACGAGGACTTCCGCAAGTTTCACCCGGCCCGGGATCAGCCAGGCTTTGTGCCGTGGCCGCTGGCACTGGTCACGGTTCTTCAACTTCTGAAGCGTCTCGGCCAGGTTTTGCCAGGATACCGTCACCTTGTCAGACCACAGTCGCGACAGCGCGCGATTTGGGCGGTGTGAACTTCCGTCGCTGTTGGTGGCTCTCCCGCAAACGGGGTGGACAGCCCCTGGCGGCATCGATGGGCCAAGGTGTGGGCCGTGAGAACCGCAGGAAGGGGAGCTGCCCACGATGGAACATCATCATCATGATCGGCCTCGATACGGCCAAACAGTGCGCGCGCCTGAGCCGACGCACGCTGCGCGACAGGTCACAACTTTCAGAGGTGCCAATCGAAGCTTTGCCACTCCGCCACATCCCACGGCCTGCGACCGCTCTGGACCATTGAGGAGATGGGCCTCGACTGCGACTTGGTCGTGCTGCCGTTCCCCCGCAGCGGCAGTTTCTAGGCAGATGCGAGGCATAACACTCCAAAAAAGCCTGGT
Organism: uncultured Acetobacteraceae bacterium; assembly: GCA_964245075.1. Classification (GTDB taxonomy): domain Bacteria; phylum Pseudomonadota; class Alphaproteobacteria; order Acetobacterales; family Acetobacteraceae; genus LMUY01. Next base: position 5,684 of record CAXTLC010000010.1, on the reverse strand, counting down.
CTCCACTTGGCTCCGGCAGGCTGCTAGTTTGGAAGCCATAGTTTCTCTTCGGCAGGACTTCGGGTCCATCATTCTCGTAGGCGCGAGTGATGCGGGCCATGGCGGCCTTTCCTCGTAACGATTGCCGTCAATACGACCGCGGCATGCCAAGCACGTGCTCGGCCAGATTTGGATAGGACCAAATTGATCGAGATAGGCGTCCCTTGATAGGGGCGCGTTGAGTGTCGATCCTATAATCGATCGTTCATGAGCCGGAACGCCAACTTCTTTCTTAGGTCATTGCCCTTGATTGGTTCAACCGGGGTTACGCCGATCTGAGTGTCTGCTTCTCCTGGATCTTGCTCAGGAGCAGGCCGTCGGCGTCCGGCCAACCCGGAGCATGACCATCACGTCCCAACCGCTGCGGCCCAAAGGCGGCCCAGAGGCGGCCCAAAGGAAGATGGCTCAAGGCGTTTTGGTCCGGCGGGTCGCCCGCGCACGCTCCAGGGATGCCGCCCTGCGACGTTCCTCCCGTAGCGCCTCGATCGCCGGCTGCCACCAGCCGCGCGCCAACTCGGCCGGGTCAGGCGCCGTCCGTGCGGGCCAAGTTTGGACGAGTTCGGCATGGCTTGGCCTGCGCCAGCCCGCCCAAATCAGCGCGGCGGGTCCGGCGGCGACGCCGGGGTAGAAACGGGCGGCGACCATCGGCTCGACAAGCTCGCCCGTGACCGCCTCGAACACGACAGGTCCCGCATGGGTCATCAGCACGCGGCCGGGCGGCGGCGGCGCATCCTCCGGCACGGGATGCCGGCGGCGCCGGCGTTCGGCGGCCTCGGCCCCCCTGTCGCCATGCTCGGGGGAAGCTTTGCGGCTCTCCTCGCGCTTCCGCCGCTCCTCAGGTTCGGCCCGGCGGGCGGCTTCCTCAATGGCGGGCCACTGCCGGCGCAGCTCCTCGAACGACCGGAACGGCACGCGCCACGCCTTCGAGGCCGCGTCCCACCGCGCCCAGGGCACCGTCCGCAGCTCGGTGATGACGACCCGGGAATATGGCGTCCGGACCACGAGGTCGTCGGCAACCTCCAGATAAGGGCTGACGACCGGCTCGAACGCGAAGGCGTCGCGGCCGCGCTGGTCGGCATGGGCCAGCACGCCCGACCATTCACGGCTCGCCCACGTGGTCAGGCGTCCTTGCGCCCTGGTGCCCGGCACGAACCAGGCACCCAAGTCGTCGCGCCACCGGGCGCGGGGGAACGCTTCCCGGAAACGCTCCACGGTCATGCGGTCGTATGGGAAGGCCGCCGTCGCCCCAGGTGCGCCCCCGCCGGCGTCCCGCTGCGTCGCGCTGAACTCCACTGCGTCGTCGGTCACCCGTCCACTCCCTCCGTGGCGGCACGGCCTGCCACTGCCAGCATCCCGCGCGCACTGTCCGGTGACGGAGCGCGTCCCGCGCTTGTCCTCTCACCCGCACCACGCCTCCTTGCAGGTCAGGCAAAGGTTCGAGCGCGCAGGATCAGCTCTGGTGCACGAACGTCCACTTGGACACGATGCTTCCCCAAGAGCGCCGGTCCACCTACAGCCACTGGTTTCGAAAAAGGTTCCCATCGGCGTGGGACGGAACGCGGCAGGCGGAACTGCCGCCAAGGCGTGGTCCACGCGTTGGGAGTTCCGGGCGGCGTTCCCAGATCACCTTGCAGATGAGCCCCTTCCCGTTCGACATCGCCCGCATCTATCTCGAGCCCGCCGTGGAGGGGCACGCCCGCGGACGGGAGATCCTCGCCCGCTTCCCGGACGCCGAGCGCATCCCCGTCGTGTCCCACTGGCGCATTCCGGAGCTGCGGGAGGCCGATCCCGGCGACTACCTCCTCGCCAAGCGGCAGGCCCTGGTGCTCGGCGTGAAGAAGGGCCTGACGTTCCGCCCTAACGGACGCAGCGCGGACTTCATCGCCCCCTCGTCATCGAACGGTTGTGCCATGGCCTGCGCCTACTGCTACGTCGCCCGGCGCAAGGGGCACGCAAACCCGGTCAGCGTGTTCGTCAACATCGAGGCCACCCTGGCCGCCATCGCACGCCACGCGGAACGGCAGGGCCGCAAGGCGGTGCCGAACCAGGTGGACCCGCAGTCCTGGGTCTATGACCTCGGCGAGAACGGCGACCTGTCGGTGGATGCCGCGATCTCCGACAACGTGCGGGACCTGGTCGCCTTGTTCCGCACCCTGCCGGACGTCAAGGGCAGCTTCGCGACCAAGTGGGTGAACCCGGCCCTGCTCGGCTACGACCCGCAGGGCCGCACGCGGGTCCGCATGTCCCTGATGCCGCCCGCCCTGGCGAAGCTGCTGGATGTCCGCACCGCCCCCGTGGCCGAGCGCATCGCCGCGATCCCCGAGCTGCACCGTGCCGGCTACGAGGTGCACCTGAACTTCTCCCCCGTCGTGCTGCGCGAGGGGTGGGAAGCGGAGTGGGGCGCGCTGTTCGCCGAGCTGGACGACACCTTGCCTGCCGCCGTGAAGGATGGGCTGGCGGCCGAGGTCATCATGCTCACCCACAACCGGGAGCTGCACGAGGTCAACCTCGCTTGGCACCCGAAGGCGGAGGAACTGCTTTGGCGCCCGGACATCCAGGAGGAGAAGGTGTCCGAGGGCGGCGGCGTGAACCTGCGCTACCGCACGGGCTGGAAGGGCCGCTGGCTCGGGCGGTTCAAGGACCTGCTGGCCGCCCGCATGCCCTACTGCCGGGTGCGCTACGCGTTCTGACGCACCGCCCCCACCCGGCGGGCGCGGGCCAGCGCCGGGACCGGCGGGCCGTTCGGACAGGTCCGTGCCGCGCAGCCGTTGCAGGGTGTCGGCATCCCTGGCAGGCTGCCGTGAATGAGTTCCGTTGCCGACCAGCCGGAGAACCCGGCGGCCTCGCAGGCCGGTGCCCGGGTCACCATCGCCTACTGCACGCAGTGCAAGTGGCTGCTGCGGGCGGCGTGGATGGCGCAGGAGCTGCTCTCGACCTTCGGGACGGAGATCGGCGAGGTGGCGCTGCGCCCCGGCACGGGCGGCGTGTTCCGCATCGAGGTCGATGGCGAGTTGGTCTGGGACCGGGTGCGCGACGGTGGCTTCCCCGACGTGAAGACACTGAAGCGGCTGGTCCGGGACAGGGCCGCACCCGGCCGAGACCTCGGCCACGTCGATCGGGGCTGAACGATCGGTGTGCGCCTGGATGCCGCGCGCCGTTGATGGCCATCGTAGGTCGTCCGTTAGGAGCTCTTGTCGCGGAAACCATCTTGGCCACCGTGCATGCGCGAGCGCGACAACAGGCCGGACACAGCGGCGATCCAGTCCTGCCAAAGGGCTTCGAGGCGGGGGCTGGCCGGCCAGCCGAACCAAGCCCTGTCGCCGTTGCCCCCGTAGGCCGAGGTGGCCAGGCGGATCAAGCGTGGTCGTCGTTCCCGTCCCGAAGATGTTCCACCCGCCCCGGTTCGGCGGCTCGCGGCTTGCACGGCGCTGCACCACGGTGCCCCCGTCGGAGGATTGGACGTCAACGGCCATCCCGACCTGCTTCAGCATGTCGGCCGCAACCTCCGTCAGCGCCTTCAGGGATGGGAAGTCCTCGGGTTGCAGCACCACGACCGGCTCGCCGCGATAGCCCGCGGCGGCCAAGTCGCAACGCACGCGCGTCACGTCCCTGCCGCTCGCCAGCGCATCGAGGCCTACGTCGCTGGCTACGGCGTCCCGGCCGCGGACAGGCCGCCGTCATGGAACCGCAAGCCGTCCCGCAGGGTCAGCGTCCAGGTGCGGCCGCAATCCTCGGCCACATGGCCCGCCACCATCCGCGGCTGCGGACGAAAACTGCGCGGCCAGGCCGGATTGCAGCAGGTGGCGCCTGGAAAGGGTCATGAGGCACCCCTTGGGTGGGTAAACGCAGCGTCGCCTTGCTGCCGGCCACCAGCAGCCCGGTGCCGAACGTCTTCAAAAGGCGCTGGAAAACTACCTGGTGCTGGCCGATGAGCCTGCCCAGGCTGTAGAAGATCGGCCTGCCACGGTGGAACTCGATCTCGCGCAACGGATGCGGGCCGTGACCCACGACAAGGTCGGCGCCCTGTTCATGCGCGTGGACGCTGACCCACACGATGTCGGCCGGCAGCCGGGCTTCGCGGACCCACCGCACGATGCCGTCCACGTCCTCGGTCTTGGGCGTTGTCCGCAGCGTGGTCGCCGCGGCTCGCCGGAACAGCATGCCGCCGCACGGCACGGCGGCACCGGCCAGGCGGAACTCGCGCCCGGCGACGTGTTTACGATCCAGAACCCGGTGGCGGCGGCTTTGGCGCCGCGCCTCCGGCTTCGCCGCGTCCTGGCGAGCAGCAAGGAGCCTGACATGAGCATCTACACCGGCCCCGTCTTCGAGATGGCCCGCACCCAGTTCGGGATCATCGCCGACCACCTCGGCATCCCCGAGGACGAGCGCGCCCGGCTGCTCTACCCGAAGCGGGCCATCGCGGTCTCCGTGCCGGTCCATATGGACGACGGGCGGACGGAGGTGTTCCAGGGCTACCGGGTGCAGCACCACCTGACGCTCGGGCCGACCAAGGGCGGCACCCGCTTCGCCGGCAACCTCGATGTGGGCGAGGTGGCGGCGCTCGCGATCTGGATGAGCTGGAAATGCGCGCTGGTCGGCCTGCCCTACGGCGGGGCCAAGGGGGGCGTGGCGTGCGACCCGCCGGCTCTGTCGCGGCGCGAGCTGGAAGCGGTGTCGCGCCGCTACATGCAGGAGATGATCCCCTTCGTCAGCCCGCAGACCGACGTGATGGCGCCGGACATGGGCACCAACGAGCATGTCATGGCCTGGTTCATGGACACGTATTCGATGCACCAGGGCCATTCGGTCAACGAGATCGTCACCGGCAAGCCCGTGGCGCTCGGCGGCACGCTGGGCCGGCGGGAGGCGACAGGACGCGGCGTGGCCTACCTGACCAGCCGCGCCTGCGACGTGATCGGCCTCAGAACCCAGGATTGCACCGCCGTCGTGCAGGGCTTCGGCAACGTCGGCAGCGTCGCCGCGTACATGCTTGCGCGCCGTCACGGCGCCAAGGTGACCGGCGTCAGCGACCACACCGCCGCCTACTACGACCCGGCAGGCCTGCCATTGGACGCGATCGAGCGCCACGTCGCGGAGCGCGGCGTGCTGGCCGGCTTCTCCAACCAGGCTGGGATCGATGCCAACGAGTTGCTGACCCAGCCCTGCGATATCCTGGTGCCTGCGGCGGTGGAGCGTGTGATCACGGCGGAGAACGCGGGGCGCCTGCGCTGCCGCATCCTGGCCGAGGGCGCCAACGGCCCGACCACGCCGGACGCCGACGCCGTCCTGGAGCGGCGGGGCGACGAGGTGTTCGTCATCCCGGACATCCTGTGCAACTCGGGCGGCGTTATCGTCTCGTACTTTGAATGGGTGCAGGACCTGCAACGCTTGTTCTGGACCGAGACGGAGGTGAATGCGCGACTGGAGCAGGTGCTTGAAGGCGCTTTCGTGCAGGTGATAGAGCGCGCGGCGGCCGAGCGCGTCCCGAACCGCACGGCGGCCATGGCGATCGGGGTAGAAAAAGTCCGCGCCGGCAAGCGGCTGCGCGGGCTGTTCCCATGACCAGGTATCGTGGACGGGAAGCTGCTCCCTAGGTGTCGTTGCTATGGAGGTTGTCCCTCCGGGGCTGGGCTGAGAAGCTGTGG
>CAXTLC010000009.1:0-73446 GCA_964245075.1 uncultured Acetobacteraceae bacterium | reverse complement strand
AGCTTGGCCGCCTCCATGAAGAAGTTCATGCCGATCGCGAAGAAGAACGAGAGCCGGCCTGCAAACTCGTCGACATCAAGGCCGTTCGCGATCGCCGCCCGAACGTACTCACGCCCGTCGGCAAGCGTGAAGGCGAGCTCCTGCACCAGCGTCGCGCCGGCTTCCTGCATGTGATAGCCGGAGATGGAGATCGAGTTGAAGCGCGGCATCTCGCGGGCGGTATAGGCGATGATGTCCGAGACGATCCGCATCGAGGGTTCCGGCGGATAGATGTAGGTGTTCCGGACCATGAACTCCTTGAGGATGTCGTTCTGTATCGTGCCGGACAGCGCAGCCCGCGGGACGCCCTGCTCCTCGCCGGCAACGATGAAGTTCGCCAGGATCGGGACCACCGCGCCGTTCATGGTCATCGACACCGAGATCTCGCCGAGCGGAATCCCGTCGAACAGCGTTTTCATGTCTTCGACGCTGTCGATCGCCACGCCGGCTTTGCCGACGTCGCCTGCGACACGGGGGTGGTCGGAGTCATAGCCCCGGTGGGTGGCAAGATCGAACGCCACGGAGACGCCCTGCTGCCCGGCCGCCAGCGCCTTGCGATAGAATGCGTTCGACGCTTCCGCGGTCGAGAACCCGGCATATTGCCGGATAGTCCAGGGCCGTCCGGCATACATGGTCGCACGCGGGCCGCGGACGAAGGGACTGAGGCCGGGGAGCGAGCCGACATGGGCTGCGTGCCCGAGATCGGCTTCTGTGTAGAGGGGCTTGACGGCGATCCCCTCGGGCGTGTTCCAGACGACGGTGTCGGGAGCTGCCTTCAGTTCCCGCGCAGCGAGAGCCTCCCAGTCTTCTCGTGAATCGCCCATGTCTTTCACCTCAATCGGTCCGGGGTGCTTAGCGCCGGAATGGGCGTCCGTCCGGAGCGGCGCCTGTCGTCAAGCCGGGAAGCCCGCTCGGCGCAACCCCGGCTGACCCGGCGCCGGACATCGCCGTCAGGTTCGATTAGCCGGCGTCCCTGATCGGGTTCGACAGCGTCCCGATGCTGCCAATGGTGACGTCGCAGGTGTCGCCGGGCTTGAGGAACAGCGGCGGCGTCCTGGCATAGCCGACGCCGGCCGGCGTTCCGGTGGCGATGACGTCACCGGGCTCGAGGGTCATGACCTCGGACAGGATCTCGATCAGCGTGGCGACGTCGAAGATCATCTCGGACGTGTTGCCGTCCTGCATGACGACGCCGTTCACCCGCGACGTGACGCTCAGCCCGCGTGCGCCATCGGGCAGTTCGTCAGGGGTGACCAGGTCCGGACCGAAACCGCCCGTTTGGTCGAAGTTCTTGCCCATGGTCCACTGGGTCGACTTGCGTTGGTAGTCGCGCACTGAACCGTCGTTGAAGCAGGCATAGCCTGCCACGTGGTCCAGCGCGCCGCCGGCCGACACGCGTGTCGCGGACCGCCCGATCACCACGGCGAGCTCCGCCTCGAAATCGAGCTTGTCCGACACCGGCGGCCGTAGGATGGGCTGGCCATGGGCGACCAGGGACGTCGTCGTGCGCATGAACACCGCCGGGTAGTCCGGAATTGGGTTGCCCCCTTCCTTCGCATGATCCCGGTAGTTCAACCCGATGCAGATGATCTTCCCTGGCTTCGGGATGGTGGGAAGCAGGTGCAGTCCGGCCATCGGGACCGTGGGACCAGTCGGCTGCTTTGTTACAACGGTCTGCAACGTCTCGACGCCGGAGAAGGTCTTGACGACCTCACCGTCAACGATGCCGTGCCGCGGCTGTCCATCATGCAGGAAGCTGATGATCCTCAAGGCGGGTCTCCATTGATCTGAATTGTCACTCAGCGTGCGCCGAACGCGCTGGCCTCGTCGAACCACCGCTGCGGCGGAGTCTGCCAGCCACCGATCTGGAACTCCGGCGCCTGCCAGCGCAACGGCTCGTCCTCGATGTCGATGGTCTGGTAATGGCTCGGGAACAGCTCGACGCGATGGCCGTCCGGATCGCGCAGGTAGAGGAACCGGGCCAACCCGGGGCTGAAATGGCGGGCTGGACCAAACTCCACCTGATCGCCGAAGCCGGCCCGGACGAACAGGTCCGCCGCCGTCATGAGGTTCTGCGTTTCCGGCACGGTGTAAGCCACATGATGCAGGCGGGGACCCGGCCCCTTGGCGAACACCACGTCGTGCGGGTTGCCCTTGCGCTGCAAGAACACCATCAGGGGACTTTCCGCGTCGTCGACGACATACTCGGAAAGCCGGAAGCCAATCGAACCATAGAAATCGAGGCAGGACTGCACCTCCGGCGTGACCACCTGGACGTGGTCCAGCCTTTGGGCGCAAGCGCCCTTGTAAACCTCCAAATGGTGGAACAGGCGCGGCTTGGTCTGCATGACGGCACAGAACTCGAGCGGCGTGCCGGCCGGATCGACAGTGTGCAGCGTCCGTCCCTGGTGGGCGACCTCCACCCAGTCGGTGGGGAAACCCGCCTTGGCGAAGTAGGCCTGCGCTAACTCCAGGTCCTCTTCGGTCAGCACGCGGAAGCCGACCCGCTCGCTGAGCGGGTCGCCGGCCTTCAGGACCAGGCTGTGATGACAGCCTTCTTCCAGCCCGCGAAGCCAAACGGTGCCTGCGTCCTCGTCGCTGACGACGAGGCCGACTAGATCGACGTAGAAAACCCGGGAGGCTGCCAGGTCACGCACGCGATGGACGACGTGACTGGCCCGGGTGACGTTGAACGCCGGTTTGTACACCGGGGCTGGTAGATGGATCGCCATGGTCACGCCTTTCGGTGCTTCAGGTCAGGACGGGACGAAAAGGTGGCGGTACTCGGTCCGCAGCAGCGCCTTCTGCACCTTGCCCATGGCGTTTCGAGGCAGCTCGTCAACGACGATCACCGTCTTGGGACGCTTGAAGGCCGCCAACTGGCGGGATGTCGCCGCGCGGATCTCCGCCAGGTCGACGACCGCGCCGGGCTTCCTGACCACGACCGCAACCACGCCCTCGCCGAAATCCGGATGCGGCACGCCGATCACCGCCGTTTCCGCAACCCCGGGGAGCGCGTCGATGACGAGTTCGACCTCCTTGGGATAAACGTTGAAGGCGCCGGAGATGATCAGGTCCTTGTTCCGTCCGACGATGCTGATGAAGCCGTCCACATCGCGCCGGGCGACGTCGCCGCTGATGAAGTAGCCGTCCGGTGTATGCTCCTCCGCGGTCTTCTCCGGGTTGCGCCAGTATCCGGAGAACAGGTTTGGACCCTTCAGCTGCAACAGCCCCGGCTCGTTCGGCAGGGCTTCTCCCCCGCCCTCGGCCACGATGCGGACATCGACGCCCGGAAGGGCGAAACCGACCGTGCCCGGGCGGCGCGAGCCGTCGTACGGATTGGAAGTGACCATGATCGCCTCGGTCATGCCGTAGCGCTCGAGGATCTCGTGCCCGGTCCGGTCGCGGAACGCCGCGAAGGTGCTGTCGAGCAGGGGTGCCGAGCCGCTGATGAACACCCTGATCGAGCGGCAGGCCGACCTGTCGAACCGCGCATCCTCCAGCAAGCGCGTGTAGAAGGTCGGCACGCCCATGAACACCGTCGCGGACGGCAGGTCTCGGATGACGGCGGCGACGTCGAATTTCTCGTGGAAGATCACCGATGACCCATTGAACAGCGCGCCGTGCAGCGCGACGAACAGACCGTGCGCGTGATAGATCGGCAGCGTGTGGAGGAGCACGTCGCCTTCCTGCCAGCGCCAGGCCTCGTGCAGCACGAGCATGTTCGAAGACAGGTTCCGATGCGTCAGCACGGCGCCCTTGGAGCGGCCCGTCGTTCCCGACGTGTAGAGGATCGCGGCCGGATCGTGCGGGCCGACGGGGGCCACCGCCTGCGCCGGCATGCAGCCCAGCCAGGGCGCCTCGTCGAGACCGCCCCCCATGACCTCGCGCCGCCCGCCGAACGCGACCGAGGCCGCCGATGTCGCATGGCCGGCGACGACCAGGGCCGGATCCGCGTCGGCAAGGAAGTACTCGACTTCGTGCGGCATGTAGGCGGTGTTCAGCGGTATGAAGACGGCGCCGCTGCGAACGCAGCCAAGGTATAGCACCACCGCGGCCGGCGACTTGTCGAGCTGGACGACGACGCGGTCGCCTGCCCGCACTCCACACCGCTCCAGCCACGTGGTGACCCGGGCCGCATCCGCCAGCAGACGGCCGAACGTGACGGATCGCTCGTCGGGCAGCAGCAGGAAGGCCTGGTCTGCGCGGGCGGCAAGCCCCTGCGTGAGGATGGAGAAGAGGTTGTCGTCGGCCTGTGCCGTCATCCCGCTTGCATGCATGGGTCCAAGCCCTATCCGACGGTTTGCATGGACTGGCGATGCGCCGCGATGGGCTCGATCATCTCGGCGACCAGCGCCTTGTGCAGAGGATGCGCCTGGTAGCCGCGCCAAGCGTCCTCGTCATCGAACGTGGCGAGAAGGAGATAATCCGGGTTGCCCGGACGCAGGCCCAGATCGGGCCCGCCCTGGATCGAGGCCAGGCCCGGAATCGACCCACGCAGCGCGTGGAGCGCCGATGTCAGATCGTCCACCTGTTGCGGCGTCACACCGCTCTTCCAGGTGAAGATGACAGCGTGAAGGATCATGCCGCAGCCTTCATGAACAACGCCTTGCCGATCAGCGATGGCAGCAGGCTGGGAAGGGCGTCCGCCTGCGACGGAGCAACGATGGCGGCCACGTGGCCATCGGGACGCACCAGGACCGATTCTCCTCCCGCCAGGTTCGCGAACCGGCGCAGCGAGCCTTCCGGATCGTCAAAATCCACGCCCTCGGCGACCACCTTGACGAACGTTTCCGACGACCCGGCGCCGTTCAGCCCGCTTGCCTGGCTGCTCCCGACCAACAGGGTGAAGCGCCGGGTGTCGAGCAGGTCCAGAAGCGGAACCACCGTTCCATCCCGTGTCACCCAGGCGTGGGGCATTCGCCCGCCGACCAGCAGCCGTGGCGTGAAGTCGGAAACATCCGCGTGGTCGTAGCCTTCGGGGCCGTAAACGAAGCCGAGTTGCAGGGCGAGGCTGTCGAAATGCTCGCGCTGGTTGGCGACCTGCCTCTGGATGTCGGCCTGGGCCACGGGATCGCGAAGCCGCCGCAGCAGCGCGTCGGCGTCGTCCGCACCGTCGGACTTGAGCGCCATTTGCAGCTTCAGGATGCGCTGGGCATTCTTGTAGCTCTGCGCCGAGTTGGTCACCGCCACCGCATGCCGCTCGGTGTGGTAGCTGTCCAGCAGCCCATCGGATGCCCGCCCCTGTTCCACGGCCGCGATCTTCCAGGCGAGGTTGTGGGCATCCTGCAACCCGGTGTTCAATCCCAGGCCGCCCGTGGGCGGAAAACGATGCGCGGCATCGCCGACCAGAAACACCCGGCCCACGCGATAGCGGTCCGCGACCTCCGACACCAACGCCCAAGGAAGCACGTGCTTGATCTCGAGTTCCTGGTCGCCCCCGCCGATCGCGTGGCGCAGGATCTGCTGGCACACCTCAGGCGTGAAGCTCTCCCGCGGCACCACCGCCGGATCGTAGGGGTAGAGCATGCACCAGCGGCTGCCGATGTCGTAGGCGATCAGGACGCCGGTGTGGGGCGGCTGCATGATCCAGTACAGGATACCCGGCCGGTCGCCCACCACTGCGCGCAGGTTGGCCGCGAAGTGGATCGTGATGAAGGCCTGCGATGCGCTGTCGCCGACCATCCCGACGCCGAGTTCGCGTCGCACAACGCTGCCCGCCCCGTCAGCGCCGATCACATACCGCGTGGCCAGCCGCGTCTGCTCCCGCGTTTCCACGTCCTCGACGAGCGACGTCACCGCATCGTCGGTCTGCTCGCAGCCGACCCACGCGACGCCGCGACGCAGCTCGATCAATGGCGAACGCGCCACCTCCTCAAGCAGGAGATCCTCGAACAAGGGTTGGGCCAGGTTGATCAAGGGCGTCGGGGTCACGTCCAGCACCTGCTCGTCCTGCCGCTCGTAGGGCATGACGCCGATCTCCTCGCCGGCGAGGGTCGTGACGAACCGCACCCAGCCGCCGTCCGCGGCCGGGGTGGCGCGCAGGCTCATCGCCTTCATGTCGAGGCCAATCGAACGGCAGATCTCCAGGGACCGCGGGTTGAGCGCATGCGCCTTCGGCGCGCCGTGCCTGGTCTTGAACCGTTCGATGATCGTCGAACTCAAACCGTGGCGTGCAAGGGTGATCGCGGTCATCAGGCCAACTGGGCCTGCGCCGACAACGAGCACAGCCGAGTGACTGACAGTGTCTTCCCGCATTGTTTTGACCCGCTCGCCGCGCCCTACCGGAAAGTGAAGCATATCTCATTATGAGAAGATCGTCAATGTGAAAGCTGGAGCAGCGCAGATGCCAGCGGCTTCCTACCTCCTCCAAGAAATCGCTCTCCGGCCAGGATGATGGCCTTCGGCAAGCGATCCGTTACTGATCCTCCCCCGCTCCCGTGGAGCGGTCACGCGGCGCTTTGTGCTCCCCGTTCCACGTCGTTTGGGTGTTCCGCAGCCAGGCCCGATGGTGGACCAGGTCCGTTTCGGCGTGTGGGAGAAGCTTTGCATGCGAACCCGGCTTGACGGTAATTCGCGGCCAGACAAAGCTCGTCATTAATAGATGGGGAAAGCGATCCATGGCGCTCGATACACTGAGCTTGCGTTCAGTCGTTCTGCCCATCGATGGCACTACCCAGGCGATCGTCTCACAGGCCCGGCAGGGGGGCCACAGCGGCGGTGAACCGGCCGATCTGGGCAGCGTCGTCGTGGACCCGTTCACCTGGGCCGCCGGCATCGCCCTGCGATGACAAGGCCGCCGCCTTCCGCCACGGGCGCGTCGTTCCTGGACAGCCGCCCGTTTTCAGGCCTGCAAGTAGGCACGTTGGTCCTGTGCGCCCTGGTTGCGATGCTGGACGGCAACGACACGCAGGTCATCGGCATCGGCGCGCCCTTGATCGCGGCGGCACTTCACGTTGCTCCAAGCGCGATGGGGTGGGCCATCTCCGGGTCCTGGGTCGGTGCCGCCATCGGCGCAGTTGTGCTCGGCGGGATTGCTGACCGGGTCGGACGAAAGCCCGTCATGATCGCAGCAGTCCTGCTATTTGGCCTGTTTACGCTGTTGACCCCGTTTGCTGACAATTTGCCGATGCTGGTGGCCATTCGGGTGCTGGCCTGCATCGGCCTTGGCGGGGCCACGCCGTGCTTCCTATCGCTTGCGTCCGAGTATACGCCCGCCCGTTGGCGCGCCACCATCGTCAGCTTGGTTTACGCAGCCTTCCCGCTCGGCATTCTCATCGGCAGCCTGTTGAACGGCTGGATTCTGAGCCGGGTCTCCTGGCAATACACGTTCTACGTCGGCGGGGCGGCTCCGATCGTCATGGCGCTCGTGCTGTGGGCGTTCCTGCCGGAGTCGATCAGCCTGCTGCTGCTTCGCCGTCCGGGTGACCGGCGAGCCGCACGGATCGTCGCTGCCATTGCGCCTGGCCTGCCGCTGGAAGCGGCGGCAAGGACCGCGATCAGCCCGTCGCCGTCCGTGGGCCATGTTGCCAGTCCGATGGACCTGTTCCGGTCCGGACGGGGCAAGGCCACGGCGTTTCTCTGGCTGGCGCTGTTCGCCTGCTTCGGAACGACGGCTTCGACGGTCTGGCTGCCGACGATCTTGCAGCAGAACGGCATATCACCTGCGGCCTCCGCGGTAGCCGTCTCGTTTGCCGGCCTTGGATCGTTGCTCGGCTTCGTCGCCGCCGGGCAGCTGATTGACCGTTTCGGGCTGGTGCGTGCGCTGGTTGGCCCGCTCGTGGCCGGTGCCGCGGCGACGGCGGCATTGGGCATCTGGCCGGGTTCGGCGCAAGCGGAAGCGGTGTTCGTGACGCTGGTCGGCGCGCTGGTCGGGATAGGTGTCTCGGGCGGTGTCTCGCTGGTGACGTTGGTGTACCCGACCACCATGCGCTCCACCGGAACAGGTTGGGCCATGGGGTTGGGACGCGCCGGTCAGGTTACCATCCCAGGCGTGTTCGCGGTCTTGCTGCATGGAGGATGGAGCGCGCAAAGCATCTTTGGCATGCTCGGCATCATGCCGTTGGTTGCAGCGGTCGCGGTGTTGCTGCTGGCAAGCGCACTACACACCGAACAAGAACCAACCGTCCTGCCAACGGCCGGGTTGGCCCCCCACGCGTCTCCTTGAATGGAAGCGGCTGGGCCGTGGTGACGATTTCGGTCGGAATGGGTTCTGGTTCGGCGGCGGACATGGTTCAGGGCCGATTGGGGTTGGCCATGGCGGGCGTCGGCCTGGACCCTTTGCGTGACGGCGGGCAGGAACTGTCGACGCGCCGGGCAACCCTGTGCGCCTGCTGTTCGGGCTGGGCCAGCGCCACTCCCAGTCCAATCGCAAGTCGCCGCGCGACTACAATAGGATGTTCTACCAGGAGCACGACTTGGCCGAGCAGTTCTTCAACAAGCTAAAGCAGTTGAAGCGCGTGGCCACCTGCTCCGACGACCTCTTGGTCAATCACAGGGCTTCGTCCAATTCGCCACCGTCGATCGCCGATCTTATCGGCAACGCGCGGATTCTATCCAGAAACGCACCATCATCGAAATCGGACACAACCAAATCGTCCAGGCTTACCGGACAGGGCCCTAAAACGGCGGCGACGTGCAACGAGCCATGTCGTTTGCCGGTCGAGGACCAAGCCGCAAAGGCTCGGATGGCCTCGCGCCAAATATCGCGTTTGCCCAAGTCCTCGATCCCGGCGGCAAGACGGTCGATGTCGAGACTGTTGGAGCCTCCGGGCGATCGCCGCAGGGCGGGCGCCTGCCGCTCCGTCCAGGCGACGAAATCGATGTCGTAAAGCTCCTTCGCCTCCATGCCGATACCCCTCTGGGGCCAGGCTTGCCGGGTCAAACGCCGCGGCGCGTCCGCGGGCCGGTCAGTCGTCGCGGTGAACCCGTTCCATCCGCTCGTGGCGTTCCTGCGCCTCGATGGACAGGGTCGCGATCGGGCGGGCTTCCAGGCGCTTGAGGCCGATCGGCTCGCCGGTTTCCTCGCAGAAGCCGTAGGTGCCGGCCTCGATGCGCTGCAACGCCTGGTCGATCTTGCTGATCAGCTTGCGCGCCCGGTCCCGGGTCCGCAGCTCCAGCGCTCGGTCGGTCTCGACGCTGGCGCGGTCGGTGATGTCGGCCTCGTGGATGCCGCCTTCCGAAAGGCTGGCCAGGGTGCCGTCCGCTTCCCGCAGCAGGTCACTGCGCCAGCGCAGCAGCTTCTGCCGGAAATACTCCGCTTGGCGGGGGTGCATGAACTCCTCATCCTCGGCGGGGCGGTAATCGGGGGGCAGGGTGAGCATCATGTGTGCCATCCTTCGCGCTCCATGCGCCGTCGGGTTTAACTTTGGAGTGTGTCGTCGGGCGTCCGTATAACGACGCCGAAGCGTGCCGCCAAGGGCGCGGACGACATTGCGGCGCGCTAACGAGCCGCAAATACCGGGCATTTTCCCCGAAAAGCCCCCTGTCACCGAAGGGTCACATCGCCCGGCGCGCCAGTTCGATGCTGGCCCGCAATGCAACGGCGGCCAGCGTGGCCCGCAGGGCGGGGTCATCCGCCTGCGGGCAGTGCTCCACCAGGGCGGCCAAACGGTCCAGCGCGCCGGGGTCGTCCTCCCCGCCCAGCAACGCGCGTTGCAGCGCTGCCAGCCCGTCCAGCATGGCCCGGCCGTGGCGGCGCGCCTGGCGGTCCCGGGTCGGGCCGTCCTCCACCTGCTGGAGCAGCAGCATGCCATCCACCGCCGCGGCCGGCGCCGCGGCCGACGCGCCGGAAAGCGCGGCCGGGCCCCCCGCCACCGCGAACCCGCCGCTTCCGGGCCCAACCCGGCGCGCACCCACCGGCGCCGCCGCGCCGCCCACCCGGCCCACGCCCGTCATCTGTTTCGCACCATTGACCCTGCTCCTTTTGCCCACCCGGCACGATTTGCCGGCCTTCGCACCCCGGAAACCGCCGCAAACCCCCCGTCCGGGCTGGCACGGCGTTTGCGCTTACTGCCGTGAGAGTGCCTGCCAAAGCTGAACGAGCCGGAAATATCCGATGCAATTGCGCCCGCTGCTGTTTTCCGCCCTGCTCCTGCTGCTTCCCGTGCTTGCCGCCGCGGAGGTCCGCATCAAGGACATCGCCGACGTGGAAGGCATCCGGGAGAACCAACTGGTCGGATACGGCCTGGTCGTCGGCCTGAACGGCACCGGGGACCGGCTGGACAACGCGGTGTTCACCCGGCAGTCGCTGATCGGCATGCTGGAGCGCCTGGGCGTCAACACGCGGGACCAGGAAACCAAGCTGCAAACCAAGAACGTCGCCGCCGTGATGGTGACAGCCAACCTGCCCGCCTTCGCCCGGGGCGGCAGCCGGATCGACATCGGCGTGTCCGCCCTGGGCGACGCGAAGGACCTCACGGGCGGCACCCTGCTGGTGACGCCGCTGCTGGGCGCGGATGGGGAGGTGTATGCCGTGGCGCAAGGCGCGCTGGCCACGGGGGCCATCGCGGCGCGCGGGGCCGCCACCTCCGTCACCCGCAACATCCCCACCGCCGGGCGCATCAGCAACGGCGCCACGGTGGAGAAGGAGCTGCCTTACGCGCTGGGCGACCGGCCGGAACTGCGGCTCGGCCTGCGCAACCCGGACCTGACCACCGCGCGGCGCATCCAGGTCGCGATCAACGCGGCGCTTGGCGGCGGGGTGGCCACGGCGCGGGACCCGCGCACGGTGGCGCTGAACCTCGGCGGACGCAGCGTGGTGGACGCGCTGGGCGTCATCGAGGACCTGCGGGTCGAGCCGGACAGCCCGGCCGTCGTGGTGATCGACGAGGCCAGCGGCACCATCGTGATGGGCGCCAACGTCCGCATCAGCACGGTGGCCATCGCGCAGGGCAACCTGACCATCCGGGTGACGGAAACGCCGCAGGTCTCGCAGCCCGGCCCGCTTTCCAACGGCACGACGACGACCGTGCCGCGCACGGGCGTGCAGGTGGACGACTCCTCGGACAAGCGGCTGGGCATCATCCGCGGCAGCGTGACCTTGCGGGACCTGGTGGCGAGCATGAACTCGCTGGGGGTGGGGCCGCGCGACATGATCAGCATCCTGCAATCCATCAAGGCGGCCGGCGCGCTCCAAGCCGACCTGCAGGTGCGCTGATGCCGAACGCACCCTTGGGCACGATGATGGACGCCCCCACCATCCGAACCACGCTGCCGTCCGCGCAGGTGCAGAAGGCCTGGAAAGCGTCGCAGGACTTCGAGGCGATGGCGCTCAACCAGTTCCTCGCCCCCATGTTCGACACGGTGGACCTGTCCGGCACCCCGCTCGGCGGCGGCCAAGCGGAAACGCAGTGGAAGCCGCTGCTGGTGGACGCGCTGGCCAAGCAGATCGCCCGGTCCGGCGGCCTCGGCATCGCGCAGCCGGTGTTCCGCCAGATGATCCAGATGCAGGAAGCCCAAACGCAGGAAACCCAAACGCCAGAAACCAGGGGGAACGGCGCATGACGGACGATCTGCTGCGGACGATGACGCGGCTGGCTGACACGGTGGCGGCGGAGAACGCCGCATTGCGGGCGCTGGACCTGCCGGGCGCTGCGCGGCTGCTGCCGGAGAAGCAGGCCGTCGCCGCGCTGCTGACGGCAGCCAGGGCGGCGGCTGGAGCGGGGGCCAAGCCCTCCCCTGCCCTGCGCTCGGCGGCCGCCCGGCTGCGGACCCTGGCGGAGGAGAACCGGCGCTTGCTGGAGCGCGCCATCGCGGTGCAGACGCGTGTGCTGGGCGTGCTGGCAGGCGCCGCGCGTGCGGCCAACCCGGCGCCGCGCTACGGGCGCACCGGCGGCTACGCGACCCGGCCGGCCGCCGGCTGGGCGCTGTCCGCTCACGCATGACGCCGCAAGCCCGGCGTGCTATCGCCAAGCGGTGACGGATTATTGCTTCTACTTGCCAGACAACGAGCCGAGCCTTGAAGGCGGCGGGGCTTATATCACGGGCCTTCGCAATGCCCTGATCGCCGCCGGGCATCGCGTCTCGCATGAGCTTCCATCCGCCGAACCGTCCGTGAAAGTCATCGACGGAATACGGCTGCGGTCAGCGCCACTGGCCGAGATCCCGGGTTCGATCGGCCTGGTGCATCACACGGCCGCGCTGGCCAGCGACGCCGAGCGGGAAGCCGTCCGCACGGCCGAACGCGAGCGGCTGCCGCTGCTGCGCCACGTCGTCGCCACCAGCCGCCCGGTCGGCGACCGTCTCGTGGCGGAGTTCGGCGTCCACCCGGCCAAGCTCACGGTCATCCCGCCCGGCGTGCCGGACGTTTCGCGCTCCACCGGCTCGGGCGGGCCTGGCTGCACCGTGCTGTCGGTCGGCGCGCTCGCGCCGCGCAAGGGCCATGCGGTGCTGATCCGCGCCCTGCAACGCTTGTTCGACCTGCCTTGGCGCCTGGTGATCGTGGGCGCCACGCGCGACCCGGCGTATGCGGACGAGCTGCGCGCCCTGGCCGGCGACACCGGGCAAGTGCAGTTCGCCGGCATGCTCGGTGACGCCGCGCTGGACGCGGCCTGGCGCAGCGCCGACCTGTTCGCGCTCGCCACCGAGTGGGAAGGGCACTCCGCGGCCGTCGCCGAAGCGCTGCGCCGGGGCCTGCCGGTCGCCGTCACCGCTGGCGGCGGCGCCGCGGAGCTGGTGGCCCCGGCCGTCGGCGTGGTCTGCGAGCCGGGTGACGCGGACGGGCTGTCCAAGGCGATACGCCGCTTGATCTTCGACACGGGCCTGCGCGCCGACATGGCGGAAGCGGCCTGGCGGGCCGGCCAGGCCCTGCCGACCTGGCGCGCGCAGGCCCAACGCTTCGTGGAGGCCACATGCTGCTCGGCTGCATAGCGGACGACTTCACCGGCGCGACCGATCTCGCCTCCACCCTGGTGCGCGGCGGGATGCGGACGGTGCAGCTCATCGGCGTCCCGAGCGGCCCGGCGCCCGCCGACGCCGACGCCGTCGTCGTGGCGCTCAAGTCCCGCACGTCGCCGGCGGGCCAGGCGGTGCGCGACAGCTTGGCCGCGCTGCGCTGGCTGCAAGAAGCCGGCTGCCGGCAGTTCTTCCAGAAATACTGCTCCACCTTCGACAGCACGGAGGAGGGCAACATCGGCCCGGTCGCGGATGCGCTGGTTCAGGCGCTGCAATGCGGCTTCGCGCTGGCCTGCCCAGCCCTTCCCGCCAATGGCCGCACCGTGTTCCAGGGCCATCTGTTCGTCGGCAGCGCGCTGCTGAACGAGAGCGGGATGGAGCATCATCCGTTGACCCCGATGCGCGACGCCAACCTCGTCCGCGTGCTGTCCCGCCAAACCGAGTCCGGCGTCGGGCTTGTGCCCTGGGCCACGGTGGCGAAAGGGCCGGAGGCGATCCGCCGGGCGATGGGCGCGCTGAAGGAAGCCGGCCGTCGCTACGCGATCGTGGATGCCATCACCGAGGCCGACCTGCTGGCGATCGGCACGGCGGCGGCAGGGCACCCGCTGCTGACAGGCGGCTCGGGCGTGGCAATGGGCTTGCCGGGCAACTTCCGGGCGGCCGGCACCCTGCGCGAGGACCGCGACGTGCCCGCGCTGCCGGCAGCGCCGGGTCACGCGGCGGTGCTCGCCGGGTCATGCTCGCGCGCGACGCTCTACCAATTGGGCGCGGCGCGGGACCAGGTGCCGACCTTGGAGTTGGACCCGCTCGCCACGCCGGATGCGGACGCGCTGGCGCGGCAGGCGCTGGCCTGGGCGGACGGCAGATTGGGTGACACCCCCGTGGTGATCGCCGCGTCCGCGCCGCCGGACCGGGTGGCGGCGCTGCAAGCCAAGCTCGGGCGGGACGCCGCCGGCACGCTGGTGGAGCAGGCGCTGGCGGCGGTGGCGGCCGGGCTGGTGGGTGCGGGGGTGCGGCGCATGGTGGTGGCGGGCGGCGAGACGGCCGGCGCCGTGGTGTCCAGGCTCGGCGTGCGCCGGTTGCGGATCGGCGCGGAGATCGACCCTGGCGTGCCCTGGACCTACGCCGAAGGCGATGGCCCGGCGATGCGGCTGGCGCTCAAGTCCGGCAACTTCGGCGGTCGCGATTTCTTCACCGCGGCGTTCGATGCGCCATGACCGAGGACGAGACCCGCCGGCTCCTGGTGGAGCTGGCCGCCAGCCTGTTCGCGCGCGGGTTCAGCGTCGGCAGCGCCGGCAATGTCAGCGCGCGGTTGGCGGAAGGCGGCTTCCTGATCACGCCCACCAACTCCTCGCTCGGGCGGCTCGACCCGGCGCGGCTGTCACGGCTGGACGAAGCGTTCGCCCACGTCGGCGGCGACAGGCCGTCGAAGGAAGTCTTCATGCATCGCGCCTTCTATCAAGCTCGGCCAGGGGCGGGCGCGGTGGTGCACCTGCATTCCACCATGGCCACCGCCCTTGCCTGCCTGCCCGGCGGCGAGGCGATGCCGGCGCTGACGCCCTACTTCGTCATGCGCATCGGCCCCGTGCTGCCGCTGGTGCCGTATTACCGTCCCGGTGACCCGGCGATGGAGCCCGCGATCGCCGAAGCGGCGGCCGGCTCACGGGCCGTGCTGCTCGCCAATCATGGGCCGGTGGTGTCCGGCCCGACGCTGACCGACGCCGTGTATGCGGCTGAGGAGTTGGAGGAGGCGGCGAGGCTGGCGCTGCTGCTGCGCGGCTTGTCGCCTAGGGTTCTGACGCCGGGCCAGGTCGAGGACCTGCTCGCCACGTTCGGCTGAGCTGTCGAGGCATCCTGGAAGGAGCCTGCTTTCCGTCCAATCCCCACCCGGGCCTTCCATAGGCCGGGCGGGGACGTTTAAGGGCGAGCGCCGTCTGGATACGGTCGGATGACGCTCTAGTTGATCGAGTCGCTGGTCTGGGCGGTGGTCGGTTCGGGCGTCGCGTCGGCGCCCTTGCGGCGGCGGGCCTTGGGCGCAGCCGAACTCAGCTCCTTCGCCGCGGCCGAACGCGCGGCCGGCGACTTGGCCGTCCGCATCGTCTTGGAGGCTTCCGTCTTGTTTGCGGCTGGCTTCGCGGCGACCTTCGTCTTGGCGGCTTTCGGGGCCGCCTTGGCGGAGGCTGCCGGCTTCGGCGCAGCCTTCCTCGCCGGCGCGGCCGCAGCGCCCGCCTTGGAGGAGCTGAGCGCCTTCGCGGCGGCGGAACGCGCGGCCGGGGCCTTGGCGGTCCTCATCGTCTTGGCCGCCTCGGACTTGCTGGCCGGCTTCGAGCCAGGCTTGGCGGCCTTCGCCGGGACAGGCTTGGCGGCCTTTGCCGGGACAGCCTTGGCCGGGGCAGCCTTAACCGGGACAGCCTTAGCCGGGGCCGCTTTCGCCGCAGCCTTCGCCGGCTTCGGAGCAGCCTTCGCCGCCGCTGGCTTCTTCGCGGCAGCAGGCTTGGCCGCCACCTTGGGCGCAGTCTTCGTTGGAGCCCTCACCGCCATCGCCTGGGCGCGGGGAGCGGGCTGCCTCGTGTCTTCATTGTCCATTGCTTGTTTCCTTAGGGCCGTTGCAAGTCTCGTGAAAGCGAACGGCCGCATGTGCAGCCGGTTCCACCGCGCCGGTGGGAACCGCCGGGTCGCGCGGGCCGGCGGCTGACACGTGAGGCAGGCAGGCGCCTTCGAAGCGGAACACGCCTGGGCCGCAGCGGTGAGGAGACGACCGCGGCAGATTGGGCGCATCGACCGTTCTCCCTCACCAACCTGCCGCCTCCATCCCGATGGCGGAGGCTGCGCACGCTCTCCCGCTATCTCGCGTGCGCCGTTTGCATGTCAAACAAAAACAACGCGAATACTTGTTTTATTCAGCACAAACGTCTCAAGCAGTCCGCTCCGCCAACGGGACGAAGGTTCGGTCTTCCGGCCCGGTGTAGTTCGCCGCCGGACGGATGATCTTGTTGTCGATGCGCTGCTCGATCACGTGCGCCGCCCAGCCGGAGGTGCGCGCGATGACGAACAGCGGCGTGAACATCGCCGTCGGCACGCGCATCATCCGGTAGGACACGGCGCTGAACCAGTCGAGGTTGGCGAACATGCGCTTGGCGTCCGCCATCACGCTTTCCAGCCGTTCCGCCACTGCGAACATGGTGGTGTCCCCGGCGGCATCGGCCAAGCGCTTGGCAACGCCCTTGATGATGACGTTGCGCGGGTCCGCCACGGTGTAAACCGGGTGGCCGAAGCCGATCACGACCTCCTTGTTGGCGACCCGGCGGCGGATATCCGCCTCCGCCTCGTCGGGGCTCGCGTAGCGTTGCTGGATCTCAAGCGCCACTTCGTTGGCGCCGCCGTGCTTGGGGCCGCGCAGCGCGCCGATGGCGCCGGTGACGGCGCTGTACATGTCCGCGCCCGTGCCCGCGACCACCCGCGCGGTGAAGGTGGACGCGTTGAACTCGTGTTCCGCATACAGGTTCAGCGAGGTGTGCATCGCCCGCACCCATTCCGCCGAAGGCGGCGCGCCGTGCAGCAGGTGGAGGAAGTGGCCGCCGATGCTGTCGTCGTCGGTCTCGATCCTGATGCGCTTGCCGTTCTGCGCGTAATGGAACCAGTAGAGCAGCATGGAGCCGAGCGATGCCATGAGCCGGTCGGCGATGTCGCGCGCGCCTGGGTGATTGTGGTCCTCCCTTTCCGGCAGCATGCAGCCGAGCGCCGACACGCCGGTGCGCATGACGTCCATCGGATGCGTGGACGCCGGCAACGCTTCCAGCACGTTGCGGACGGCGGTGGGCAGCCCGCGGAGCGCGTGCAGCTTGGCCTTGTAGGCGCGCAGCTGCGCTTCGGTGGGCAGCGTGCCGTGCACCAGGAGATGGGCGATCTCCTCGAACTCGCAGGTTTCGGCGATCTCGAGGATGTCGTATCCGCGGTAATGCAGGTCGTTCCCGGTGCGGCCGACGGTGCACAGCGCGGTGTTGCCGGCCGTGACGCCGGACAAGGCGACGGATTTCTTGGGCTTCGGGGCGGTCGTGCTCTCGGACATGATGCGTCTCTCTGTCGGTTAGGGTTGCTCCCCCTTTCCTCCGGGGAAGGGCCGCAAGGTCGGCCATGCGTATCGGCAAGACCCCTCGCCCAAGCTCCTCCAAGGGAAAGGGACCTTCGGCGATGCGCGGTCAGCGATGTCGCCCTCTCCTAGGAGCCGGTGAGCGAGGGGGCAAGCAGCCGGTCCGCGCTTGCCCCAGCCTGCTCACGCCGATGTCCGCATGACTTCCGCCCGCGCCACGGCAGCTTGCGACTGCAGCGCCAGCGTCACCTCCGTCACGTGCAGCGCCAACGCCGGCCCGACCAGTGCCGGCGCGCCGCGTTCCAGTTGCGCCGCCAGTTGGGCGATGCCGCGGCTGAAATCCATCCGGTGCCCGCCCTGCGTGCGCGGCACCCGCCGCCCATGCGCCACCGGCAGCCGGTTCGACAGGAGCAGCCCCGGCGCGAAAGCCGACACCCTCTTCTCCACCTTGCGTGACACCCGTGCGGCCAGGCTCATCCCCGTGGCGGTGATGCGCAGCGGCGTGTGGTACTCCCAAACATCCGGGATGGTGGCCACGCCCAGTTCTCCCACCACGCGCAGCGAGCGGTCGCTCGGGGCGAGGATGCTGTTGGTCAGCCGCGCCACCACGCCGCCGTCGAATTCCAGCACGCCGAACGACAGGTCGGGCGCGGTCACGACGGCGCCCAGTTCTGCGCCCTTCTCCGGCACGCTCAGCGCGCTCCAGGCCGTCACCCGGCGCACCGGCCCGAAGAGCGAGACCAGTGGGGTGATCTGGTAGCCGGCGTGCTCGATGGTGCAGCCGACCTCGAACTCGTCGCGCGCGGGCCAGGGCGCGCCGGAGCGGCTGCGCCACGTGGCGTAGTCCAGCCGGTGCACCATGCCGTCGTCCATCTCGGCCTGCGCCAGGAGCACCCGGCCGAGCCGGCCTCCCTTCAGCTCCCGCTTCAGTGCCTGCACGACGTCGCTGAGGTGGTTGCAGGGGGCGGCAGCCAGGCCAAGGCCGCGCGCCTCCGCTTCCGCCACCAGCTCCGCCGCTTCCGCCATCGTCATCGCCAGCGGCTTCTCCGAGTACACGTGCCGCCCGGCTTGCAGCGCCCGCAGGCTGACCTCGTGGTGGCTGCGCGGGTTGGTCAGGTTCACCACCAGCTGCACCCGCGCGTCGGCCAGCAGCGCGTCCAGGCTGCCAAAGGCCGGAACGCCGTGGAAGGCGGTGAACGCGGCCAAGCGGGCCGGGTCGCGGTCCCACGCGCCCAGCAGGGTCAGCCCGTCCAGGCCAGGCAAGGTCTGCATGTACATGTCAGCGACGTAGCCGCATCCGACGATCGCGAAATTCACTGTGTTTACCGCCGAGAAATTTCCTGGCCATATCCTGGTTGTGAACGGTTTCGGTGACAACGGTGTACGCTGTGTTACTTACAGGTGCGGGTGGCTTCATCGGCGGGCACGTGCGCCGGCATCTCGCGTCCGACCCGCGGCTCTCGGTCTCCCCGGCAACGCGGGATGGCCGGGACAGGACGGTCCGGCTGGACGTGCGCCAGCCGGACGCCGCCGCCCTGGCTGGGATGGACGCCGTGGTGCACTGCGCGGTGGGTGGCCGCGACGTCACCGTGGACGGCACGCGCGCCATGCTCCGCGCTGCCGAGGCTGCCGGGGTGCGGCGGTTCGTCCACCTCAGTTCGGTGGCGGTGTACGGCGCCGCCGCCGGGATGGTGATGGAGGAAACCGCCGCCGTCGCGCCGGACGGCTCCGGCTACGCGGCATGGAAGGCCGCGGCGGAACAGGCTTGCATGCAGCAAGCCGGCATCGAGACGGTGCGGCTGCGTCCCGCCATCGTGTACGGAGCCGGCAGCGCGCTCTGGGTGACCGGGCTGGCGCACCGCATCCGGTCCGGGCGTTGGGGCGTGTTCGGTGCGGCCGGCGATGGCACCTGCAACCTGGTCCACGTGTCCGACGTCGCCACCGCAGTCGCCGCCGCGTTGACCGCCCCGCGTGCGGCCGGGCGGGCGTTCAACGTGAACGGGCCGCAAGCCGTGTCTTGGAACGAGTGGTTCGCGCTGCTGGCGCACGGCATCGGCGCACCGCCCCTGCGCGCCGTCCCGCCCGCGATCCTGCGCGCCCGCACGCTCGCCGCATTGCCGGTGAAGGCGATGGCGCGGCTGCGGCCGGGCTTGGGCAGCGAGTGGCTGCTGGGGGCGCCGGCACGCAGCGAGCTGGCGCTGTTCGCCCAGAAAGCCACCTACCCCGTCTTCGCGGCGCGGGAGGCGCTCGGCTGGGCGCCGGCGGTGGACGTGGCCGCCGGCTTGGCCGAGAGCCTCGCCTGCCTGCCGCGGGACCGGCTCGCAGCGTGACGGCGCTGGCAGCCTCCGTGGTGATCTGCACCTTCAACCGGCTCGCCATGCTGCGGGACGCGGTGGAAAGCTGCCTGCGGGACGGCTCACGGCGCGGCACGGCGTTCGAGGTGGTGATCGCCGACAACAGCCCGTCCGGCCATGCCAGCGCGTTCGCGGCCGGGCTGGCGGCGGCCGGGCGGCCGGTGCGCTGGGCGCCGGCCTCGCCGCCCAACATCTCGGTGGCGCGCAACGCCGGGCTGCGGGCGGCCGGGGCGGAGCTGGTCGCTTTCCTGGATGACGACTTGCAGGTGGAGCCGGGCTGGCTGGACCACCTGATCGACACGCTGGCGCAAACGGGCGCCGATGTCGCGGTCGGCCCGGTGCGGCCCCGCTTTGCCGCCGGCGCGCCGCCCGACTGGGACCCGGCCGCCAGCCGCTTCACCCGTGTGCTGCCGGTGCCATCCGGCACGGCGCTGATCGCCGGGGGGCCGGGCCGCACCCGAGGCTTCGCGATCAGCACGGCGTCCTCGCTATGGCGGGCCGCCACCTGCTTCACCGACCCGCTTCCGTTCGACCCGGCGTTCGGCGCGTCCGGCGGCGAGGACCTTGACCTGTTCCTGCGGCTGGAAGGGCGGGGCCGGCGCTTCGTCTGGTGCGCGGAGGCGGGGGTTTGGGAAACGGTCCCGGCCGGCCGCACCGGGCTGCGCTACCAGGCGATGCGGGCTTACAGCGGCGCGCAGGTTTACACCGCCGCCGCCGTGCGGCACGCCCCCGCGCCGAGCCGCAGCGCCGCCGGGATCATGGCGCGGGGCGCCGCGCAGGCCGTGGGGGGGAGCGCCGCGCTGGCGGCGCTTGCTCTGCTGAGGCCGCTCACCGGGGCGGCGGGCAAGCAGCGCCTGGTGGGCCATGTGCTCGGCACGGCCGCAGCGGCGGGCAAGCTGTTCTGGTGGCGCAAGATCCCGTTGTACCACATCGAGAAAGCGCCGGCGCCGTGACGCCGGACATCGCGGCCTTCGGCATGCTGTTCTCGCCGCTGGACATGGAGGGCGCGCTCGAAGCCATCGTCGCCCGCCCGCCCGCAGCGCCGTTCGCCTACGTCGTGACCCCCAATGCCGTGCATGTGGTGAACTACGAGCGGGACGAGCCGGGCTTCCGCACCGGGGTTGACGCCGCCTGGCTGCGGCTCAACGACAGCCGCGTCGTGGCCCGGCTGGCACTAATCACGCTCGGCACGCAGCTTCCGCTGGCGCTGGGCAGCGACCTCGTTCTGGCGATGCTGCGCGGGGCGATCCAGCCAGATGACGCGATCACGATCGTCGGCGGCACGGAGGAGATGGAGCGGAGGCTGCGCAGGCGATTCGGCTGGCGCAACCTGCATCGGCACGATCCGCCGTTCGGCTTCATCACCCAACCCGAGGAAGTCGCGCGCTGCGTGGATTTCGTGCTGGCGCACCCGGCGCGCTACGTCTTCCTGGCTTGTGGCGCGCCGCAGTCGGAGATGCTGGGCTGGCAGATCCAGCAGCGGGGCGGGGCGGTCGGCACCGGGCTGTGCATCGGCGCGTCCCTGCTGTTCGCGACGGGGCTGGTGAAGCGCGCGCCGAGGGCGGTTCAGCGCGCCGGGCTGGAATGGCTGCACCGCCTGGTGCGCGAGCCGCGGCGGATGGGCAAGCGGCTGCGCACCAGCCAGTTGCCGCTGCTGTGGCTGGCCGTGCGCTACCGGCGGGCGATGCGGTGACCGCCGCGGCCATCAGCCCAAGATGGCGCCGAGTGCCATGGCCAGAAGCACGAGCGCCAGCAAGGCCCCGACCTGCGGGCCCGACAGCGCCCAGCCGTGCTCGGCCCAAAGCGACTGAGCCAAGCGCGATCGGGCCAAGCGGTCCGGCGAGGCTGCCGGCCACTCCCTCGCGTCGCTCATGACCGGTCGGCCGCGGGCGGCAGCACGGCCCGGCGGACGTCGATGCGGGCGGGGATGATACGCAGGCGCGCAAACGTGTCGGCGATCTCCTGTTGCTGCGCCACGATGTGGTCGTCCATCGGCTGCACCGCGTAGAAGCCGCGCGGCGCCGCGACCCGTTGCGCGGCCAGCGGCACGCCGGTGACTTCCGCCAACAGGCCTGCCAAGGCTTCCGGGTTATGCTTCGCCCAGTCCGCAGCGCCGTTGATCGCGCCAAGCAGCACGCGCACCTGATCCTGCGCGTGCTCGGCCCAGTCGCGCCGGGCTAGAACGAAGTTGCTGCTTGGCGCGACCTGCGTGTCCTGAACCAGCACACGGGTCGCCGCGTCCTGCTCGGCGATGGCCAGGAACGGGTCCCAGATCACCCAGGCATCCAGGCTGCCGCTGCGGAACGCCGCCAGCGCGTCCGGCGGTTGCAAGGGAACCGATTGGATGTCCGCGGGCGTCAATCCAACAGAGGCGAGGGCCTGGATCAATGCGTTGTGCGCGCTCGATCCGCGGGTGTAGCCGACCCGGCGGCCTTTCAGGTCAGCCAGCGTCCGCACCGGCCCGCCCTCGCGCACAAGGATCGCCTCGTTCTCCCCGGTGGTCGGCTGGGCGCCGACATAGACGAAGTTGACGCCCGCGGCCTGCGCGAAGATCGGAGGGGTGTCGCCGGCCATGCCGAACTCGATCGCGCCGGCGTTCATCGCCTCCAGGATCGGCGGCCCGGCGTTGAACTCGGCCCAGCCCACGGCGATGCCGCGGGGGGCGAACAGCGCTTCCAGCGTGCCTTGCCGCTTGAGGATGACCAGCGAGCCGTTCTTCTGGTAGCCGATCCGCAACGGCTGTGCGGCGCGCGCGGCAGCGAACGGCGTCGCGGCCAAGGCGGCCAGGACGCCGCGGCGCCCGATCGTCACCGTGCCCGCCGGGCAGCAGCCGGCGCCGGGAAGGCATCCGTCGTCATGAACGATCCGCCACCGGTCATCAGGCTGGGACCGCCCTTGGCCGCGTCCCGCTGCAAGCCGAGCAGCGGGAACAGCAGTTCCGCCACCCTGTAGGCCTCATCCAGGTGCGGGTAGCCGGAAGCGATCACGGTATCGATCCCGAGCGACTGGTACTCGCGGATGCGGTCGGCCACCGTCTGCGGATCACCCACCAGCGCGGTGCCGGCGCCGCCGCGGACCAGGCCCACGCCGGCCCACAGGTTCGGCGCCACTTCCAGCCGCTCGCGCGAACCGCCATGGAGGGCGAGCATGCGGCGCTGGCCCTCGCTGTCGCTGTCCGTCGCCAGCCGGCGCTGGGCAGTCTCGATCATGTCGTCCGACAGGTGGCGGATCAGCCCGCGTGCCGCGTCCCAGGCCTCGCCCTCGGTTTCACGCACGATCAGGTGGAGCCGGATGCCGTAGCGCAGCGTGCGCCCGTGGGCAGCGGCCCGGCGGCGGATGTCGGCGATCTTGCCGGCCACCGCGTCCGGCGGCTCGCCCCAGGTGAGGTATGCGTCCGCCTGCGCCGCGGCGAGCGCATGGCCGGCCGGGGAGGACCCGCCGAAGTACACCGGCGGGTGCGGCGCCTGCACCGGCGGGAAATTCAGCCTGCCGCCTGCCGACGACAGGTAAGCGCCCTCGTGCTGCACCGTCTCGCCGGCCATCAGCCCGCGCCAGATATGGAGGAAGTCGGACGCGTGGGCGTAGCGCTCGTCATGGCCGAGGGTGACGCCGTCGCCCGCAAGGTCCTTCGGATTGCCGCCGCACACGAGGTTGACCATCAAACGGCCGCCGCTCAGCCGGTCGAGCGCCGAGTACTGCCGCGCGGCCTCCCCGGGGGTGGCCTGGCCGGGCCGCATCGCCACCAGGAAGCGCAGCCGCTCGGTGAACGGGGCGATGCTGGACGCGGTCACCAACGCATCCTCGCAGCCGTTGCCGGTCGGCAGCAGGATGCCGGTGTAGCCGAGCTGGTCCACCGCCACCGCCACTTGGCGGAGGTAGCGGTTGTCCACGCTGCGCTGCCCCATGGAGGAGCCGAGGTAGCGGCCGTCCCCGCCGGTGGGCAGGAACCACAGCATGTCGAGCGGGGGCGGGGCCAATCCGGTGTCCATGGGCGTGCTCCTTGTTCTTGTTAGGCCGCCAGCTTGGCGCCTGGCAGCATCTGCAACAGCGCGGGGAGGCCCATGCGGGTGCAGAAATCGCCGAGTCCCTCGCCGGGGGCGCGGGTCCGCGCCCAGGCCGCCACGATCGGCTCCAGCGTGGCGCCGAGCGCCTCCAACGGCACCCGCTCCAGCAGCTTGAAGGAGAGCCGCGTGCCCTCGAAGTCGCCGCCGATGAAGACGGCGTACTGGCCCGGCACGCGGCCGACCAGGCCGAGGTCCCCGGTGTAGGACCGCGCGCAGCCGTTCGGGCAGCCGGTGATGCGCAAGCTGATCCGCTCGCGCTCCATGCCGTGCCGGGCGAGCACCTGCTCGATCTCCGCCACCGCCGGCAGGCGTACCCGCTCCGCCTCCGTCAGCGCCAGGCCGCAGGTCGGCAAGGCGGAGCAGGCCAGCGCCCATTGGGACAGCGGCGTCAGGTCCTCCGCCATCGTGATGCCGTGTCCGCGCAGCAGGGCATCCAGTGCGTCCCGGTCGGCCGGCAGCACGTCCGTCAGCAGCACGTCCTGCTGCGGGGTGAACACCGGGTGCACGCCGAAGCAGTTCACCGCGTCGCGCAACGCCGTGCGCAGGCTTCCGGCGATGCGCCCGGCGTTGACCGGGACGCCCAGCCAGAGCTTGCCGTCCCCCTGCTCGTGCCAGCCCAGCAGGTCGGGGACTTGCAGCTTCGGGATGTCCCGCGGCGGTTGCAGGGCAAGGCCGTAGGTGTTGGTGATCTGCTCGCGCACCCAGTCAGTGCCGTGGTCGTCCACCACGTATTTCAGCCGGGCGCGGCGGCGGTTGGTGCGGTCCCCATGGTCACGGTGCAGGGCGATCACCGCCTCCGTGGCGTCCCAGAGCTGATGGGGGCCGATGAAGCCAAGCACGGTGGCGACGCGCGGATAGGTGCGCGGGTTGTTGTGGGTCATGCCCTGGCCGCCGCCGACATACACCTGGTAGCCAAGCAGCGCGTCGCCGTCGAACAAGGCCACGAAGCCCAGGTCGTTGGCCAGCACGTCCACCGTGTTGTCCGCCGGGTGGACCAACCCGACCTTGAACTTCCGCGGCAGGTAGGTGGCGCCGTACACCGGCTCCTCGGCCGGCGCCGCATCCTCCGCCGGCTCGTCCAGGAACACCTCGTAGTAGCCGCGGCTCTGCGGCAGCAGGCGGGTGGACAGCATGACGGCGTCCGCCTGCAACCGGGCATGGACCGCATCGCGACGGGGCGCGGGCGTGGTCATCACGTTGCGCGCCACGTCCCCGCAGGCGGCGTAGGTGGTCATCAGCGCGTGGTTGACCGCCGCGATCTCGGCCTTGAGGTCTCCCAGCACGGTGCCGTGGAACTGGAGGCCCTGGCGGGTGGTGATCTTCAGCGTGCCGTTGGCGTAGCGGCCGGCGATCTCGTCCAGCGCCAGGTATTGCGCCGCGGTCATGATGCCGCCCGGCGCGCGGACGCGGACCATGAACTGCCATTCCTTGTCCAGCCCGGCCTGCTTGCGCACGGTGGCGGTGTCGCGGTCGTACTGCTCGTAGGTGCCGTGGAACTTGAGCAGGTTGTAGGCGCCTTCCGACACCCCGCCGCGCGGCGCGCCGGCGAGTTCGGTGGCGAGGTCTCCGCGCAAGCCGTGGCTGGACGCCTTCAGCGCCTCGACGCCGGACAGCTTGGGCGCGGGGGGCGGGGCGAGGTCGGTGGTGCTCATGGGCCCCATGTGTCTGGCGGGTAAGGCACGGGCAATGGGGCGGGGCAAGTTTGGAAGGCGGTTCTCCGCGAGGCGGAGGGGGCAGCAGAACGACTGCTGTCACACCTGGCGGGAGCAGACGGCTATTTCAGGCAAGGCGGGCAGCGACCCGAGTGCCCCCGGCACGTCGGGCGGGATGGACGGGCGGAGCGCCTTCCGCCACCTGGGCGCGGCGGCAGCGGATGACGCTTCACTCACCCGCCCACGACGCCCACAAGGGGCACGGGCGCTCGACGCACCGAGGCCCGCTTGCGCTCGACCCTGCCACGGTCGCATGAACAGGAGCGACGTGGCTCGATTGTGCTACATCGCCGCCGCCTTCTCCGGCACGAACTCCAGCTCGCCGAACCCCAGCTTGCCCATCCCCTTGCTCATCTGCAGCCCGTAACGCGGCTTCCGCGTGGCCGCCCACAGCGCGCCGTACACGCCCAGTTGTCCCAGACCCACCACGCCGGTGCCCAGCCGGGTCAGCAGCTTGCGCTCGCTGATCGCCACCCGCACGGCTGCGGAATGGCGCGCGCTGCGGCGCACCCGGGCGGCCATGTAGGACGGGTGGAGCCGGGCGGCCTCGTTGAACTCCCGCACGGTGGCGGACGGGCACCAGACGAAGCGGCGGCCACGCTTGGACAGGCCGAGCAGCAGCATCGAGTCTTCCCCGCCGCTGCGGCCGAACACCTCGTCGAACGGCGCCGGGCCGGGCAGGCAGGTGGCGCGGCGCAGCATCGAGTTGCCGGTGCCGATGCCGCGCGCCTGCGGCGGCCACCAATCGAGCGGGCGCAGCTCGGCATCCGCGGGCAGGCCGAAATCGGTCGTGTAGAACCGGCCGTCCGGGTCCCAGGCCGGGGCGGCGCCGCCCTCGAACACCGGGTATTTCGGGCCGAAGCTCGCGTCCGCACCGGTGCGGCGCAGGCAGTCGTGGTGAGCGTTCAGCCAGCCCGGCTCCGGCGCTTCGTCATCGTCCACGAACGCCACCAGCGCGCCGCGCGCCGCCGCCACCCCGCGGTTGCGCGCCCGGGCGATGTTGCGCTCGCCCGCCGCCACGTGGCGCAGCGGCACCGGCGAGGACAGCCCGGCCAGCAGCGGCGCGGCCAGGCGGGCGGGATGGTTGTCGGCGACCACGATCTCCCACGGCGCGTCGCATCGTTGCGTGAAGCACGCGTGCAACGTTCGTGACAGCAGGGCGATCCGGTCGTAGCAGGGGATGACAACGCTGATGGCCGGCTCGGTCATAGGATTTTCCTGCGCGGGAGTTGTGGACGGGCGGCGCGGCCGCGTGGCAGATGGCGGCGATGGACGCGCATGCCGATCCCTGGGTGAACCGGCTGACGCTGGTCGTGCTGACGCTGATGCTGCTGTACGCGATCGTCGGCATCCCGGAGTTCGACCGGGACACCGCGCTCGCGACGGACCACGTGAACCCGCTGAACCGCTTCGTGTGGCTGGGGCTGCTGGCGATGTCCGTGCCGGTGGCGGCGGCGCGCTGGCGCACCGTGCTGGCGCTGATGCGGTCGAGCTGGGCGCTGCTGCTGCTTTACGCCTACTTCGCGGCCAGCGTCGCGTGGGCGCTGGACCCGGATGCGGCGATGCGCCGGGTGCTGTTCTCCGTCGTGCAGCTGGTCCTGTCGGTGATCCTGCTGGCGGGGGTGCGGCGGGCAGCGAGCGTGCACGTGCTGATCGCCTGCGTGTGCACGGCGGCGGCGGGGGCGGACCTGCTGACCTGGATCGTCATGCCGGGCTACGCCATGACGGACGAGGGCCTGGCCGGGCTGCAACTGCAAAAGAACCAGACCGGGCTGCTGATGATGTACGGCTGCTTGTCCGCGTCGAGCGCGTTCTTCCTGCTTCGGGGACGCTTGGCGCGGGCGGCGACTGCCGGGGCCGTGCTGATGATGGCGGGGCTGCTGGTGGCCACGCGGTCCACCACCAGCCAATCCATCGTGCTGCTGGCGCCCATGGTGATGCCTTTGGTCCTGGGGGCGGCGCGCCTGCCCCGGCCGATGCTGGCCGCGGTCGCGGTGGCGGTGCCCACCGCGGTCTTGGCGCTCGCCTTCGCTTACCTTGCCTGGTGCGGCGCGACGGGGGTGGACCCATGGCTGCCGATGCGGGGCGCCACCTTCACCGGGCGCACCGACCTGTGGTCCTTCGTCATGGAGGAGATCGGCAAGCGGCCCTGGCTCGGCGCCGGCTACGCCTCGTTCTGGGCGATCGATCCGGCGGTGCAGCCCAGCCTGAAATCCGACATGTGGTTCGGCGTCTACGCCATCATCAACGAGGCGCATGAGGGCTATCTGGACCTGCTGGCGACGGGCGGCGTCCTTGGGCTGGCAGGCGGCCTGTTCGTCGTGTTCCGCACCCTGGGCCTCGCCGGCCGCGCCATCAGCCGGGCGGAGCCGGCGGACGTGGCCTGGCGCAGCGGGCGCATGGCGTATCCGACCGCGGCGTTCCACATGGCGCTGTTGATCGGGTTGCTGGTGCACAACCTGACGGAGTCGAACCTGTTCTCCAACAACTCAGTGCTGGCGGTCGCCTTCGTGCTGGCTGCGCTGGACCTTGAGAAGTGGAACATGCTCACCCGCCGCCCCGCCACCCGGCGTTCCGCGCATCCGGTCACGCGGCGACTGCCAATGGCCGGCGCAAGCGGCCTTGCAGAACCAGCGCCATGAGGCCGACCTGCATTGCCTGGCCCGTGATGGTCGCGAGGACGGCGTAGGGATAGTCGAACCGGGGGAGCAGCGCCGCCATCGCGCCCACCGTCACGACGGCTCCCGCCAGATCCAGCAGCGCCAGCCGGCGGTACTCCCCCAAGGACAGCATGGCCGTGTTCAGCGCCACCGCGACGCTGCCCAGCACCACGTTGCCACCCCAAAGGTATGCGAGCGGCCCGATCTGCTCGTAGCGGCCATGGTAGAGCGCACCGGAAATCCACGGCCACCCGGCGATGACCAGCGCCGTCCAAGCCAGGCTGCCCGCGGCCGTCATGGCGGCGCCGGACAGCATCGTGCGCACCAGCCCGTCGCGGTCGCCCGTCGCCCGGCGGGCGGACATCTGCGGGAAGCCGACGGAGGACCAGGCGGAGGACAGCATCCACGCCGGCCGGATCACCACCTGCACCGCCGACAGCGCCGCCAGCGCGTCCGGGCCGAACCGCCCGGCCACGGCAAAGCTGTACAGCCGGCTCGTCACCTCCCCCGATCCGGCGCCGAGCATCAGCCAGCCGGACCCGTGCAGCAGATGGGCATGACGCCGGATCTCCCCGGCCCGCAGCATCGGCCGCATCCCGCCCAGCAACGCCAGCAGCACGAGAAGCGAGCACAGGCCGTAGGCGAACGCGGTCAGCAGCAGCACCCGCGCGGCATCCGGCCGGTGGCCCAAGGCGAAGTCCGCCACCAACGCCGCCACCGCCGAGAGCAGGATGAGGCCGGTCAAGCACGCTGCCAGGACTGGCCGCTGGCGTGAGAAGGCGAAAGCCCGGACGTATTGGAACAGCAGGAAGGCGGGAATGAACAGCATCGCTTGGGGCGAGGCCAGTTCCGATCCGCTGGCGGCCAGCACCGCGTTCGCAGCGGCCACTCCGATGGCGGCGAGGACGAGCAGCCCGAGCGTCACGGTCAGGAACAGCCGCTCCGGGTCCCGCCGGGCCGCCGGGTGATCCTGCACGGAAGGCAGCGCGAACAGGTGCGCAATCACCAGCGTGCCTTGCGCCGTGCCGAGCACCCAGGCCACCGACAGCCAGAACACGTACACGCCGTAGGAATGCGGCGCGCCGTTGCGGATCAGCCAAAGGTTGATCACGAAGGTGAGCAGGGAGCCGCAGCACTGCTCCGCCAGGGACGCCGCGAACCTCATACCGGCGCCGGGTCCGGCAACGGGATCGACGTATGGGGGCGATCCGGCCGCTGGCCGAGCACCCAGCGGTACACCTCCGCCGTTTGCCGCGCCTTGGCGGGCCAACTGAACAGGCCGAACGCCCGGTCCACCGCGCGGCGGGACATGGCCGCCAACTGCCCCGGGTCCGCCGAGACCGCCTCCAGCGTGGCGCGCAGGCTCCTCACCACCGCGTCCCGATCCCCGAGCTCCAGCAGGAATCCGCTGCCGGGACTGACCAGCTCGCCGGGGCCGCCGTAATCCACCACGACCGGGACGATGCCGGCGGCCATGCCCTCGAGGATGACGGCGCCGCCGAACTCGTGCACGGAAGGAAAGGTCATCAGGTCCGACCGCCGCAGCCGGCCAGAAACCTCCGGGTGCGGCAGCTTGCCCGTCAGCGTCACGGCGGCGCCCAGCCCGCGTTCGGCCACCATCTGCTCCAGCTTCAGCTCCTCCGGACCGAAGCCGATGATCTCCAGCGTCATCCGCCCGTCCAGCAGCAGGGGCGTCGCCGCCTCGATGACCAAGTCGGCGCCCTTGTAGGGCACCAGCCGGCCGAGGAAGACGGCGCGCAACGGCCGGCCGCGGTAACTGTCGGCGGTGCGCTCAGGCGGGCGGGGGAAGCGGGACGGCTCGATGCCGTTCTCCGGCACGTACACCGCCTTGCCATGCCAGCGTTCCGGCAGGTCAGCCTGCGCGCTGCGTCCGCCGAGGATGAGCGCTGCGGCGTCCTGCCTCGTGGAGCGGTAGCTCGGCACCAGGCGGTAGGCGTTCCGCAATCGGGACAGCCATTCGCCTTCCTGCCGTTGCAGGCCGGGGAACTGCTTGGGCCATGGCAGGCCGCCGTTCAGCGGTCCGAGCACGAAAGGCACGCCGAGGCGGCGGCAGCGTTTGGCGATCGGGCTGGGCACCGCCGGGCTGAGCGGAGTTATGCGGTGCACCAGGTCATATTCGCCGGCCCGCAGCGCCTGCGCGAAACTGCGCCAAAGCAGCCATTCGAACAGGATGTAGGACGGGATGGACAGCCCGGTCAGCATGGCCCAGCCCTTGTTGGGGCCGCTGACGCGGCGGACCAGCCGCTCCGCCGGCTTGAACAGCGCGTCCGTGTTCAGGGCGGTGAAGTCCCGCCCTTCCACCAGCCCGGCCCGCCCGAGCGCCGGACGGTTCCAATTGCGGGTGACCAGGTGCACGTCCACCAGCTCGCTCAGGGCGTGATAGTGGGACCAGCCCACCAGCGGAATGCTCTCCCATTCCGGGTTGCAGGACTCGGCGATCACCAGCACCCGCGGGCGGCAGCCGTGTTGCATTCCGAGCGCGGAAGATGATTGTTCCATCACGAGCGCATCCTACGAGGGCGGTGCCACAACAGCAGACCGGCCGGGCGCCAGGATGGCAGACCACCATGAACAAAGTTGGAGACATCATGGATGCTAAGCCGCACGTCATCTGCATGCTGGCAGAAGGCAGCTACTTCCACGGTGCGGCGGCGCTGGCCAACTCGGCTGTCCGCCACGGCTTCACCGGGCACTTGGTCGTCGGCTACCGCGGCGCTTTGCCGCATTGGGACGGCCCGGTCAGCCCGGCGGCCGGAGCGGCGCTGGCCTTGGCGCCCGGCGTGGACATCCGCTTCGTGCCCGTCGCCGGAACGTGGCACCTGGGCAACCGGAAGCCGCACTTCATGTTGCAGGTCGC
Organism: uncultured Acetobacteraceae bacterium; assembly: GCA_964245075.1. GTDB lineage: Bacteria > Pseudomonadota > Alphaproteobacteria > Acetobacterales > Acetobacteraceae > LMUY01. Next base: position 42,755 of record CAXTLC010000009.1, on the reverse strand, counting down.
GGCCGAACTGCATCCCGAGCCGGCGAGCATCTGGTACTTCGACGTGGACATCGTGCTGAAAACTGCCTGGACCAGCTTCGCCCGGTGGGCCGAGGCTGGGCTGGTGCTGGTGCTGGACCTGTCTGAAACGTTCATGCCGCCGAGCCACCTGTTCCGCCGTGAATGGCGCGCGCTGGCCGAACGCGCCGGGCTGGGGCACCGGGCAGTGAGCGGCTACTTCAACAGCGGCTGCGTCGGCGTCAACGCTGCGGAACTCGGCTTCCTGCACGCCTGGGAACGCCTGCTGGACCTGCACGCGGCCGACGGCGCCGACATGAGCCGGCTGGTGGACCGCAGCGGCAAGCCTGAGTGGGCCAAGATGGACCAGGACCTGCTGAACGCGGCCGTGCAGGCGACCGACACCCCGTTCGGCGTCCTGGGGGTCGAGGCGATGGACGCGTTCCCGTCCGCGCAGGTCATGTCGCACGCCATGATCTTCGATAAGCCCTGGGCAAGGAACTACCTTCGGGACGCCGCCATCGGCTTCCCGCCGGACCAGCCGCATCTCGCCTTCTGGCAGTATGCCGACGGGCCGATCCGGTCGTTCACGGCCGCCGAGTGGCGGCGCAAGACGCGCGTGCTGCGGGCAGCCCGGCTGCTCGGCCACCTGAGGCGGCGGACGGTGCGGGACTGGTGAGGAGAAAAGGGCCAAGCGTCAAAACAACGATTGGCTGAGGCCGCCGACATTGTAGTTGAGCGACCTGGTGAACGGCAGCGACTGGTTGAGGTACTGGTCGACGAACAGGTCGAACTCCGCGATGCTGGATTTGGGAACGTAGATCACGTCGGACGCTTGCAGCCGCACGTCGTCCCGCGGGTCCGCCGAGCCGGCGAAACGGCGCAGGTTCAGGGTTCGCAGCATCGGCACGTGGTCTGCCCGCCGCCGGATCAGCACCACCTCGCCTGACCGCGCCGTGTTCAGCATGCCGCCGGCCATCATCACGCCCTGCAACACGTCCGTGGGCCCCTGCAACGGCAGGACGCCGGGCGCCTTCACCTCGCCGCCCACGTAGATGCGCGCAGAGCCGTACGTGCGGACAACCACGTCCAGGTCCGCCACGCGCAGCTTGGATGCGTAGCCGGCTTCCAGCTTGGCCCGGAACTCCGCCACTGTCAGGCCGTCCGCCAGCACCGGGCCGAGCAACGGCACCGTGACCCGGCCATCCGGGCCGATCACCAGCTTGGCGTCGTTCAGTTCGGGGTTGACCAGGAAGTGCAGGTCGATCTCGTCCCCAGCCGTCAAGCGGTGCGGCGGCACCTCGTCGGACCAGGGGGCAAACCCGTCCACCCGCGTGGGCACCACCTCAACATGCTGCGCGCAGGCGCTTTCCAGCACCAGAAGCACAGCCAGGATCAATCGGGCGCGCAAGGACCATCCCATGGCAGAGGTGAAAGACATACAGAGATATGCCATGTTTAGTACATTTGTGCTAGCCGCAGACTTCCCGGATGCGGCGTTTTCATGTACTCTGCCGACATGGTTTTGTACGTATTCAGGCTAAAACCCGGCACCGTTGCGTGAGCGCGGCGGCTCAGGGCGAGGAAGCCCGGCTTCGGTCCAACGCATTCTCCGCGTTCAGCCTGCGGGACCTGCTGACCGCGCTGTTCTACTACAAGCGGGCGATGGCGCTGGCGTTCGTCATACCCGCGCTGCTGGGCATCGGCGCCGGATTGCTGGCGCGCACCACTCACGTCGCCTCCGCCCGGCTGCTGGTGCTGTATGGCAGCGACTACGTCTTCCATCCCGGCAACCGGGATACCGGCAACGACATCACGCTGGACCGCAACCAGATCATCCAGGGCGAATTGCAGATCCTACAAAGCCCGGCGCTGGCGTCCGAGGTGCTGGGGGGGATCGGGCCGGATGTGGTTTACCCCGGCCTGCCGCGGGACGGCTCCGCCCTGCGGGCCGCCGTCACCCGCTTCGCCAACGATCTCGTCATCACCAGCATCCCGCAATCCAACGTCCTGGAGTTGAGCCTGCGCAACCCGGACCGTGCGGTCGCCATCCGGGTGCTGCAGGACTTGATCTCGCACTATATCACCTACCGCTCCGGCATCTTCGACAAGGCGCAGCCGCAGAGCGGCGTGGCTTCCCAGCGGGACCGGTTCGCCGAGCGGCTGCGCCAGGCGGAGGAGACGCTTGCGCAGTTCGGCATCGAGCACGGCATCAGCAACCTGGACGAGCAGATCAGCTTGCAACTCCGGCAGAAGGCGGACAACACCGCTCAGCAGAGCACCAACGCCCAGCAGATCGGCGAGATCGCAGCCCGGGTCGAGGCGCTGCACCGGGAGCTGGTGTCCGTGCCCTCGACCGTGCAGATGTTCGCCGAGAGCGGCCGGTCGCAGCAATCCACCGGGCTGACGGACAGCCTCCTCAAGCTGGAAGTCGAGCGCCGGGATCTGCTCACCCGCTATCAGGACGATTTCCCGCTGGTGCGCGACGTTGACCAGCAGATCGCCGCGTTGCGCCGGCAGATCAACGGCAACCAGGGACGGGAGGGTAACATCACCCGCACCGGCCGCAACACCGTGTTCGATGATCTGCACCGGGAGGAGATCACCCTTTCGGCCCAGTTGCAGGGCTTGACGGCCAAGAAAACGCAACTGGAAGCTGACGCCGCCCGGTTGCAATCCCGTACGGACGAGCTGATCGGGCTGGCGCGCCAATACCGGGATTTGCAGCGCACGCGGGACGTGCTGGATCAGAGCTACCGGTCGATTGCCCGCAGCAGCGAGGAAACGGCGCTGTCGGACGCCTTGGAGCGGGCGCGCGGCGCCAACGTGCGCGTGGTCCAACCGCCGGACGCGCCCTTGAACGGGCGCAACCCGCGCATCCTGCTGTTTGCAGGCGGCTTCGTGCTGGGCGTGCTGGGCGCGGTCAGCATGTTCGCGCTGCTGAATGCGACGCGGCAAATCTTCATCAACGTCCGCGACGTGGAACGGCAACTGGCCCTGCCGGTCTTGATGGCGGTGCCGCTGCTCCCGGCCCGGCGCCGCCAGCCGGCGCCCCGCGCCAGGGCCCGCCGTGGCGCGGAACGCCCGAGTTTCGGCGTTTGAGCGCCGTCATCGACGCCGACCCGAACCTGGCCGGCTTGCCGCCCCCCCTGCTGCTGAGCGTGCCGGAGGCAAGCCAGTTGATCTACGTGCTGCGGCAGGACCGGCCCAGCACGTCCGTCGTGCAGCTGATCGCCGCCCGCAATGGCGAAGGCGTGTCCACCCTCGCGCGTGACATCAGCCTGGTGGCCGCCGGCATACTGGGCCTCGACACGCTCCTGCTGGCCACCGAGCCGGCGGGGCGGGGCGGGGCGGATTGGCCGCGCAGCGTGTATGGCATGCCGGCCGGGCTTCGCCAGTTGACGGACGCGCCGGCGGCGCTGGAGATGCACCGGGTGAGCGCCAGCCCGCTCGTGGTCGCGGCGCCGGCCGGATCGGCGCTGCAACCTGCGGCCTGGTCCATGCTGATCAAGGAGCTGCGGCCCCGGTTCGGGATGGTGCTGGTAGACGCGCCGTCCGCGCAGCGCGCGTTCACGGGCACGGCGCTGGCCTCAGTGGTGGACTCCAACTTGATGGTGGTGGCAGCGGAAAGCACCCGCGCCAGCGCCGTTCGCGCCCTGCGCGACCGGCTGGCCGAAGTGGGCGGCCACATCGCCGGGGTGATCCTGAACAAGCGGCGCTTTCACGTGCCGCGCGCTGCCTACGAACGGTTGTAGCGGAGCGCGGCCTCCGACGGCAGTTGCACGATCATCAGCTCGGAACCGGCGGGCAATGCTGCCGCTTCCTCCCGGTCAAGCATCAGCGAACGCAGATGGGGCATGGCAGCCGCCCGGCGCCGGCCGGCCCGCAACGACAGGAGAGACAACAGCAAGCCTGCCAGGCTCACGGCGGCCATCGCGCCGGGACGCGTATCTGGGCCGAGGCCGCTCATGGTCGCTGCTTCAACCAGGATCGGTACGGCCAAAGCCGGATTGGCAAGGGCCGCGGGCGGCACGTCGGCTGGCCGATTGTCCAGGGAAGCCAACTCCGCGCCCAGAGTGCCGCGGCGGGTGTCCAAGCTGGCGAGTTCGCTCCGCAGCCTGTCCCGCTCGGCCAACAACACCGCGTCGGCCGGCTCGGGACCGGGCAGGTGGGAGTCAGCCCGGTGAGCGCTGTCCGCCAGGAACGCCTTGAGGTCCCGGATCTGGCCTTCCAAGGCGACGATGGCGGGAAAGTCGCTCTGGTATTTCGTGAGCAGGGTGAAACGCTGAAGCTGTAGGTCAGCCAGCACCGCAGCCCCTTTGCCCGACACGGAGCCCCCTGCCCGGCGGTCCGCCGCATTGCGCAGGGATGCGGCCAAGTCCCGGGTCACCGCGGTCAACGCCGCCGACAGATCCGCCGCGCGCGTTTCCAAGGCATCGGACGCGGCCTGGAGGCGCAAGCGTTCCTCCACCAAAGCCGAGCCGGCCGGCCTCGGCGCGACAGGCGTTGCGGCAGCGGCGGGCATGTTCAGAATGGTGTCGACCATCGATTGCAGGCGTTCCCGGGCAATGGCGGCATCACGGTCCTGCACCGTGACCAGCAGCGTGCCTCCGCCGTCCCCCAGCAGCACGCGATGCTCAGGATCGGTGGCGAAGCGCATCGCCATGGCGGCAAGCGCCCCTCGCCCGGCAGCGCCGCCGTCAGCCACGATACGGGTCTGGAGCACGGTATCCGGTTGATCCAGCAGCCAAACGGCTTCAACGGACGCGGCCGTGGCGAGCAGGCCCATGCACAGCACGGTCGCCCGCCGCCACGCGTGTGGGAACACCGGCTCGCCCGGCCCGGCGATGATGGCGAGCGTGCCCGGGGCCGCCCAGCCGGCCAGCGCGGACCCTTTCACCTTCGTGACGTCATCGCGGCAGGAAAGCGGAACGGATCGCTGCCTCCGCGCCCAGATGGAGGCCGTGGCAGGCGAGCATCGCGCAGGCCGTCACCGCGGTGACCGCCATCACCGGCCAGGCGGCGAGCCGCGGCCGCGGCCCGGCCGTCGCCGCCAGGACTGCCACGCCCGCGTACCCCACGGCCGCGCCGCTCACGACCTCACCCAAGCTGTGGGCCAGCAGCTCGATGCGGGAATAGCCGATAACAAGCGCGACGGCCCCGGGCGCCACGAATAGGAACGGCGCCGACATGCGGCCGCGCAGCAGCAGGACCGCTAGACCGCCGTAAACGACGCATGCCGCCGCAACGTGCCCGCTCGGGCTTGCCGCGTCGGTCCCCAACGGGTCATCGGCCAGCGCGGCGCCCGCCGCCTTGAGCACGAACATCACTGCCAAGGTGCCGCCGACTGAAAAAACCCAGGCAAGCAGGCCGCGCCACCAGCCTGCCACGCCCATGAACAGCGCGACCAGGCAGGCGACCGGCAGAAGCACGGCCAAATCGGCAAAGTCGGTTACAGCCCTCATCTGACCCCATTCCCGGTGCGGTTACGCGAGGCCGTCAACCTGGCTGATGGCGATGAAGCAAATGTTAAGCCGTGGTCATCCGCCATCGGCGATCTCCCGCACGTATCGGGAAAGGAGGTGGATGGCAGGTTCCAGGAAGATGGAGAAATGACTGCCGGGCACGGTGCGCATCCTCAGCCCGCCGCCCACGACCGGCCTCCAGCCGAAGCGCTGGTCCAGCCCATACCCGGCCGGCTCCTCGGACGAGCGGATCAGCAACACGGCACCGTCATACGGGCGGGGCCGGTAGCGGCCGGACGCCTGCTTGACTTGGTTGAGCAAGGCTTGGTCGAACGCGCGGTCGGCTAGGTAGCCGGCCGGGGCGGCGCCGGGCGCGACCTCGTCCGGTTCCACCATGAAATGCTGGATGACGTTGCGCCGGCGCAGGAACGCCCTCAGCGTCATCCGTCCCCGCCGAACCTTGCCGAGTTCGGTCAGGATTATCTGCAACCCGTACGAGCGCTCGGCCACAAGCCGCCGCAACCGGTTCATCTGCGCGAGGTAGGCCGGGTTCCAGGTGTCAACCAGCACGACGGCCGCCACCCTCTCACCGGCGGCACGTAGTTGCTGCGCCGCTTCGAACGCCAGATTACCCGCCAAACACCAGCCGAGCAGCACGTATGGCCCAGACGGCTCCAGCACACGGAGCTGGCGGACGTAGCCGGCAGCGATCTCCTCCACCGTGGAAGGCAGCCGGGCGCCGCTACGGCGATCGGCGGCTTGAAGCGCCAGGAAAGGATGCTGCTCACCCACGAGCTGGCCGAGTGGCATGAACGCGCCGTTGCTGTGCACGACGGCATACACGGGCTTGCGGCTGCCGCCCCCTAGCCGGGTGACCCGGTCGAAGCGGAAATAGCGCGGCGGCGGCTCCGCCACGAGCGCGCGCGCCAAGCCGTCCAAGGTCGGCTGGCGATAGAACAGGGGCAGCGTGATCTGGGTGCCGAACTCCTGCTGCACCCGCGACAGCATGCGCGTAGCCAGGAGCGAGTGGCCGCCCGCTTCGAAGAAGTCGGTCTCCGGCTCAAGCGGCGAGCTGGACGCGCCGCCCGGCAGCAGCCCGGTCCAGATCCGGGCAAGCCGAGCCTGCGTGTCTTGGAAGGTAGCATCCATGGTACGAGTATAAACAATTGAAAGTGTACGTGCGAGGGTTCGCTTAATCGTCCAAGCTGAGCGCCTGCAATAAGTCCTCCGCCACCGGCCCGCGCACGGTGGCGATGCATTCGGCATACAGCTTGAGCAGCTCTTCCTTGCCGGACGGCTGGGGCATGCTCTCCAGGATTTTCTCCATCAAGCGGAATGCCACCGCTTCCGGCGTGCCGTCGGTCACTGCTGGGTCGTCCGGGCGGCGCGGCGGGCGGCCCTCTGGTTGCGGGCATGGGCGCGGATCTCGTCCAGGGTGACATAGCCCTTGCTGCCCGTGTCGATCGCGGCGAAGTCCCGCGCCACGGACGGCATCTTGGCACGGGCCTGCTCGGCGGTCAGGTGGCCGTCATGCGTGGTGTTCGCCTCGTCGAAGCGCTCCTGCAAGGTGCGGTGGGCGTGCCGGCGGGATGCCGGGGCGGTCTGCGCCGTGCCCGGGCTGATGGCGGCGGAGGAGGGCGGAGTGCTCGTCCTGGGCGGGTCGGATGCGAGCGGCCCGGTGGTGCCGGTGAGCGGGGTCTGCGCCTGGGCGGCGAAATTGAACAACACGACGGCAGCCGCGAGGGCAAGGCGCATGGGCGGAATCCTCTACTCGTAACCGGGTGGCATCATGCCGCCGCCGCCCGGATCACGTCCAGCGCCTCCGCCACCTGGGCGGCGGATACGTCGAGATGTGTGCACGCACGGGCACGGTGGCGACCCATGACGGAAAGGAGCACGCCGTGGCTCGCGGCGCGCCGGGCGAGTTCCGCCGCGTCCATGCCGGCGTCGGTGGTGTCGATGTAAACGAGGTTGGTTTCGGGCGTCTGCACTGAGAAGCCGGGAGTTTGCGCCAGGCCGCGTGCGAGCGCGCGGGCATTCTCGTGATCCTCGGCCAAGCGGCCGATGTTGTGATCCAGCGCGTAAAGGCACGCGGCGGCGCAGATGCCGCCCTGCCGCAGCGAGCCGCCGAGCCGCTGCTTCCACCGCCATGCCGCGCCGATGAACTCCGCCGACCCGGCCAGCACGGCGCCCAGGGGCGCGCCCAGCCCCTTGGTGAAATCCAGCCACACCGTATCGAAGCCGGCCACCATCTCCGCCGCCGGGATGCCTGTGGCCACCACCGCGTTCATCAGCCGGGCGCCGTCCATGTGGGTCGCCATGCCGTGCTCGTGGGCCACCGCCGCCACGTCGTTCAACGCCTGGAGCGGCCAAACCGCGCCGCCGCCGAAATTAGCGGTCTGTTCCACCGCGAGCAGCGTCTGCGGCGGAGAATAGCGGGAACGGGGACGGATCGCGGCGCGCAGCGTCCCGGCCTCGAACAGGCCGTGAGCGCCGGGCAGGCCCAGGATCATCGCGCCGGCGAGGGCGCCCGGCGCGCCGCCCTCGCTGGTGAGGATATGAGCGGTCTCATGCGCCACGATCTCGTCGCCGGGGCGGCAATGGCCCAGGATGGAGACCTGGTTGCACATGGTGCCGGTGGGCAGGAACATCGCCGCTTCCTTGCCCAGCAACGCGGCCATGCGCTCGCACAGCGCGTTGACGGTGGGGTCGTCGCCGTTCTGCTCGTCCCCTACCTCCGCCTCCATCATCGCGGCCTTCATCGCGGGGGTCGGGCGGGTTTGCGTGTCGGAGTAGAGGTTCACCCGCACCGGCACGGGCGAGCGGAAGGGCGGGGGGGCGAAGGTCATCAGGTCTTGGCCGGGACGGGCGTCACGTTCACGGTCGCCGCGGGGCGGCCGTACACGTCCCGGGCACGCTTGAGGAACGCCTTCACCATCGCCTGCACCGCCTGGTTGAACACGACGCCGATCGCGGATTGGAGCAGCCGGCTGCGAAACTCGAAATCAACGTAGAAATCCACCCGGCAGCCATTCGGCGCCGGGGTGAACGTCCACTGGTTGTTGAGGTAGCGGAACGGGCCGTCCTCGTACTTCACGTTCACCGTCTTCGGGCTGTCCAGCGCCACCCGGCTGGTGAAGCCTTCCCGGAACGGGCCGAAGCCGATGGTCAGGTCCGCCACCAGCTCCGTTTCCGTGTGGCTGCGCACGGTGGAGCCGGCGCACCAGGGCAGGAAATCGTGGTACTTGCCGACATCGGCAACTAGGTCGAACATCTGCTGGTCCGTGTAGGGCACCAGCTTGTGTTCGGCATGCGTCGGCATCTAGCGCGCCCCGCCGGTTCTGCTCGCCCGGGCGGCCCGCAGCGCCGCGAAATCACTGTCGGCGTGGTAGGACGAACGGGTGAGCGGCGTGGCCGAAACCATCAGGAACCCCTTGGCGCGCGCCATGCTGGCGTATTCGGCGAATTCGTCCGGCGGGACGAAGCGGTCCACCGCGGCATGCCGGGGCGTCGGTTGCAGGTACTGGCCGAGGGTGAGGAAATCGATGTCGGCCATCCGCATGTCGTCCATGACTTGCATGATCTCCGCCCGCGACTCGCCCAGGCCGACCATCAAGCCGGATTTGGTGAAGATGCCCGGGTCCAGCGTCTTGACGTGGTCCAGCAGCCGGAGGGACTGGTAGTAGCGGGCGCCCGGCCGGATTCCCGGATAAAGCCGCGGCACCGTTTCCAGGTTGTGGTTGAACACGTCCGGCCTGGCCGCCGCGACCAGCTCGGCCGCACCCGGCTTGCGCAGGAAGTCCGGCGTCAGCACCTCGACCGTCGTATCCGCCGCCGCGGCGCGGATGGCCCGGATGGTGGCGGCGATATGGGCGGCGCCGCCGTCCGGCAGGTCGTCGCGGTCCACGGAGGTGACCACGACGTGGCGCAGCCCCAGCTTGGCCACCGCGTCCGCCACCCGCGCCGGCTCGGACGCGTCCAGAGGCTGCGGCAGCCCGGTCGCCACGTTGCAGAACGCGCAGGCGCGGGTGCAGGTGTCCCCCATGATCATCATGGTCGCGTGCCGCTGGGACCAGCACTCGCCGATGTTGGGGCAGGCCGCTTCCTCGCAGACGGTGACGAGCTGGTTCTCCCGCATCAGCGCGCGAGTCTCGTGGTAGGTCGGGTGATTGGGCGCGCGCACGCGGATCCAGTCGGGCTTGCGCAACGCCGGGGTGGGCAGGCGGTTCGCCTTTTCCGGATGCCGCGGTGCCTCTGCGTCACGGAGCACGCCGCCGGCACGGTGGTCGATAAGGACGCGGGTGGACATCATGACCCCTGGGTAAGCGTCGGCGTTCTAGCCCTCAAGTGGCTTCCAGGAAGGAGGCGGTCAAGCCTTGCCGGCCCAGCCTTGCCGGCCAAGCCTTGCTGGCCAGGACGGGCGGGCGCACTGGACGGCGGGCCGCGCCGCCGTCATCCTCGCCGGCGACGTTGCGAACGGGAAGAAACAATCCGGCCGCGTCCCTGCCGGGCGCTTCGGCCGGAAACCCAGGAGTCCGCATGGCGCCTTCCCGTTCCAATGCCCTCGCGGCGGCCCTGCGCCCATGACGTCGGTGACGGCGCCCCCGGCAGGCGTGCCCCCGCTGCGGATCGCGATCGTCGGGGCCGGGATCGCCGGGATCGGCTGCGCCACGGCGCTGCGCGGCGCCGGGCATGCGGTGACGCTGTTCGACAAGGGGCGGCGGGCGGGCGGGCGGGTGGCGACGCGGCGGGTGGACGGGCTGCAATTCAACCATGGCGCGCAATACGCCACGGCCCGCGGCGACGGCTTCCGCGCCGTGCTGGCCGCCTTGCAGCGGGACGGCGCCGCCGCGCCCTGGCCGGAAGCGGGCGCCGGGCGCTGGGCCGGGGTGCCCGGCATGTCCGCCCTGCCCGCCCGGCTGGCCGACGCGTGCGGCGCCACGTTCGCCCTGGGGCGCCATGTCGCCCACCTCCGGCCGGAGGACGGTGGCTGGGTCCTGCGCCACCTGCCCGCGGCGGAGGCGCGGCCCGGGCAGGTCGTGGAAACGGGCGAGGCCGAGCGGTTCGACGCGGTGTTGCTCGCCGTGCCGCACGCCCAGGCGACGCCCTTGCTGCGGGCCGCCGGTCACGACCGCTTCGCCCGGGCGCTCGACGCCGTGACGGTGGCGCCGTGCTGGACGCTGATGGCGGCCTTCGAAACGCGCGTCGAGGCGCCGGACGTGCAGCGCCCCACGGACGCCCCGCTCGCCTGGATCGCCCGGGAAGGCAGCCGGCCCGGCGGGGACGCAGGCGTTCCCGACCGCTGGGTGGCGAACGCGTCCCCGGCCTGGTCGCGCGAGTGGCTGGAGCGGGATGCCGGCGCGGTCGCCGCGGCCTTGCTGGCGTCGTTCAGGGACATGACGGGCGCCGGGGCCGCGCCGCTCCACGTGGCGGCGCACCGCTGGCGCTTCGCCTTGACCGAGCGGCCGTTGGGCGAGCCGGCACTGTGGGACGGGCCCCGGCGCATCGGCGTGTGCGGCGATTGGTGCCTGGACGGGCGGGTGGAAGCGGCATGGGAGTCCGGCAGCGCGTTGGCGAGGCTCGTCAGCCAGCAGCGGACGGGGGAGTGAGGCGATGCCGATCTACGCGCTTGGGGACCACGAGCCCGCGCTGCCGGAGGCGGGGCGTTTCTGGGTGGCGCCGGACGCGCACGTCATCGGCCAGGTGCGGTTGGCCGCCGATGTCGGGATCTGGTTCGGCGCCGTGCTGCGGGGCGACAACGCGCCCATCGAGGTGGGCGAAGGCAGCAACGTGCAGGATGGCGCGATGCTGCACACCGATGTCGGGCTGGCGCTGCGCGTGGGCGCCCACGTCACGGTCGGCCACCACGCCATCCTGCACGGCTGCACGGTGGGGGACGGCTCGCTGGTCGGCATGGGCGCCACGGTCCTCAACGGCGCCCGGATCGGCGCGGGCTGCCTGGTCGGCGCCAACGCGCTGGTCACGGAAGGCAAGGCGTTCCCGGACGGTTCGCTGATCGTGGGCTCGCCGGCCAAGGCGGTGCGCACCCTGGACGAGGCTGCGATCGAGCGGCTCCGCGCCTCGGCGCGGGGCTACGTCGCCAACTGGCGGCGCTTCCGGTCTGGGCTGCGGCGGTTGGACTAAGGCCGGGCCATGTGCGGACGGGGCCTCCCGTGCGCCGCCCTTTGCCGGCGCTGCAACGCGTGACGTTGCGGAAGCGGGGCTGATCGACGCGGCGGAGGCAGAAGCGCCGGCCCGCCTGCGCTACGTGCTCGCGGGGAGGCCATGGCCAACATCGGCGGATCGGTCGGCAAGTCGGTGGCGCTCCTGGTGGCGGGCGCCGCGGTGGAGCGTTCCGGGTCGTTCACGCCCGCGCTGGTGATCGCGGCCCTCGTGGCGGCGGCTGGAGATCATGCGCCGGGTTGCTTCGGGCCGCCGACAAGTCGACATCGCCTTCATGCTGGGCTTGTCCGAGCGCACGGTCGAGAACCATATGCGCCGGATCCGCAAGCGCCTTGGCGCAACCAGCACAGCGCAAGCCATGCACCTTGTCGTTCGTGCGGGTAGCCTGGAGGCTTGATCCACTTTCAGCGGGGGCAAGCGGCCTGCCTCCCCCGAATGCCCTTGGACGTGAGGCACGGTCTCTACGGGCTGCACGACGCGCCGCTGCTGGCGTGATAAGCCGACCACCGCTGCATGAGCAGGCAGCGTTGCCGGAGCACATCCTATCCTCAAACTCAATCCACTACCCAAGGTTATCACCTTCGACTGCTATGGCACGCTGGTTCAGTGGCATCGTGCCGTGCGGCAGGCTGCTCGTGTGATCCTGGGCCGGCACCTGCCGGCGAATACCCCGCAGGATCAGGTTGCTGCATTCGCGGACCGGCTGCGAGGGATAGCAGTTGAACAGCAGCAGCAGCCCGTCTTTCGTGATTATGAAGCTGTGCTGCATGCCAGCTTGAACCAAGCTTTGTCCGAAGCCGGCTACGAGGCAACGGCAGCAGACTTGCAGACGCTACTAGCGACCTTGGGCAGGATTGATCCCCATCCCGAGGTACCGGACGTGCTCTCCCGCCTGCGTGAACGCTACCAGATAGCCATCATCAGCAATACCGGTGACAAGCTCATTGCCGGAACCGTGGCCGCGATCAGCACACCCCTTGATTTCGTCGTAACCGCTCAGCAGGCTCAGGCCTACAAGCCCGATCACCGGCTCTTCCTTCAGGCATACGCCACTATGGGGGTTTCGAAGGACGAGACGATCCATGTGGGCATGGGTCAATTTACTGACCTGAAGGTTTGCCATGAACTCGGCATTCGGTCTGTTTGGATCGACCGGGAAGGCGAGCCTCTTGACTCCGCTTGGCAGCCCGACGCGATGCTGAAGGACCTTTCTGGACTGCCGGAACTGCTGCTTCCATCTTAGCAACGCTGGCTCGCGATTTGATCGTTGGGTGCCGCGAGCGCTTTCCCGCAAACGAACGAAGGGTGGGAAGCCGGCCCCACCACGAGGGTAAGCCAGCGATAGTAGGCGCCGCTTTCTCAAGATCTGGTCCCGGAATGCTTTTCTCGAAATTGCATGCCTCAGATGGTAAGGTGGGAAGCGCGGGAGTTCGGAACGGCGTGAAGGTGGCATCGAACCTGCGTCTGCTGTCTTCCCGAACGGCGTCGGGCATGCTGTCCCTTTCCGAAGGTCCTTGACCCTCAACACGGGGTCTACGGGCTGCACGACGCCCCGCCCAGCACGCAGAACTGCGCGCAGAAGCGGTGGTTGAGGCTCACCGCCCCGCTCGCCTCCGCCAGCGTGCCGCCGAGCTCGAACGCCTCGTCGTAGGGCAGCAAGGTGCAGCTCACGACGGCGGGCCGGTCGGCGCCGCGCCGGCGGACCACCATGCGGGACCCGGCGCACATCACGTCGCCCGGTTTTTTGCCGAGGATGGCCCAGCAGCGTTCCGTGATCTCCGGCACGTCCGGCCGCGCGTCCATCTCCGGGAACAGCACGAGCTGGGCCGGGTCCGACGCATCCACCGCGAGGCCGAGTTCGGCGAACAGCCGCCGGTAGCCGTCCCGCAGGGATGCCTCCGTCTCGTCCCAAGGCGTGCGTCCGGCGATGGCGAGGCGGATGCGGTGCCGCGCCAGGAAGCGCAGCCCCTCCAGCGCGGGCGCCCAGCTCCGCGCACCGCGCACCGCCTCGTGCCGCCCGGCCGTGTGGTGGTCGAGCGACACCCGCACCGTGATGCGGTCCCGGTACTCGTCCGCCAGCTCCGCCAGCTCGGCCGCGAAGCGCTGCATCGGGCGCATGGCGTTGGTGAGCACCAGCACGCGAAACCCCGCCCGGAGCGCGTCGCGCATCATGCCGGGCATGTCGCGGTTCATGAAAGGCTCGCCCCCGGTGAAGCCGATTTCCGCCAGCTCCGGGTGCAGCAGCCGGGCCTCGGCCAGGAAGCCGAGCACGTCCGACCGGCTGAGGTAGGCGAGGCGGTCGTTGGCGGGGCTGCTCTCGATGTAGCAGCCGGTGCAGGCGACGTTGCACAGCGTCCCCGTGTTGAACCAGAGCGTCCGCAGCGCTTCGAGCGGGACGGATGCGCGCCGCTCGCCCGTGGCGGTGACCAGCGGATCGGCGAACCGTCCGCGCGTGGCAGCCGGCTGGCAGGGTGGGCCGGCGATGGGCGAATCCCGCAAAGTCGGCTCCGTCAGGATGAGGCTCGCGCCCGAGATATGGACATTTGGGACCCCAAAGGTAGTGTCCCTGCCATGCTGCCGCAGATCGCGCCCTGGATCGTCCTCGCCTTGTTCTGCGCCGTGACATGGGCCGTCACCCCGAGGCAGGTCACGGCGCCGCAGTTCTTCGACGGACGGAACAGCCGCAATGCGGCGCCCGGCGTGCTGATGGTGGCGATGAGCGCCGCCATCACCTGGGTGTTCGCGAAGTCGATCGCCAACGCGTCCGCCCTCGCTTACGGCTACGGGCTGGCCGGCGGCATCGGCTACACCGTTTACTATCTGAGCTTCGCCGTCGCCGGCGTGGCGATCTGGGCGGTCCGCCGCCGCTGGCATTACCGCTCCCTGTCCCACCTGCTGCTGGACCGCTACGGCCCGGCGTGCGCCCGGCTGTTCCTGCTCCTGGTGGCGTTCCGGCTGTTCAACGAGGTCTGGTCGAACACCAAGGTCATCTCCCTGTATTTCGGCGCGGAGGGCGCGGCGCCATACTGGTGGGCGGCGGTGCTGGTGACGCTGTTCACCGTCGCCTATGCCTGGCGCGGCGGCATGCGGGCCAGCCTGACCACCGACCGCATCCACATCGTGCTGGCTTTCGCGTTGCTGGCGCTCGTGCTGGCGCTGCTGCTGCCGCCGCTTGCCAGCCACGGCCTCGCCCCCGTGCCGCGGGCCACGCAGGACGCGGGCATCACCTTCTGCCTGCTGGCGGGCGTGCAGGTCTTCTCCTACCCGTTCCACGACCCGGTGCTGACCGACCGCGGCTTCCTCAACGCGCCGGGCCAAGCCTTGCGGGCGTTCCTGCTGGCCGGGCTGCTGAGCGGCGGCTTCATCTTCCTGTTCAGCCTGATCGGGCTGTACGGCCGGGCCTTCGGCTCCGGCGACACCCCCAGCGTCAGCGTGCCGGCTTCCTTCGGCATCCCGATGCTGATGGTGTTCAACGCCATCATGCTGGTGTCCGGCGGCTCCACCCTCGACTCGGCCTTCACCAGCGGCGCCAAGCTGGCCGGGCGGGACTGGCGCAACCAGGCGGCGGAAGCCGACTCCCGCAACGTCTGGGTCGGCCGCCTGGCAATCCTCGCCGTGGCGGTACTCGGCAACCTGCCGCTGCTGACCATCTACATGGGCGACCGGGTCGGCCCCGCCGTCATCGCGGCCACCACGCTCAGCGGCACCATGGTGATGGGCCTGGCGCCGATCTTCCTGCTGTGCTGGGTGCGGCAGGCGGGCGCGCTCAGCTTCCACCTTGCCTTCTGGCCCGGCGTCATGCTCGGGGTGATCCGCGGGATCGAGGTGTTCGCGAAGCTGCGCATCCTGCCGCAAGCGCTTGACCTGGGCAGCGGCGCGTTCGCGGCGGACCTGGGCGTGAACGCCTGGGGCCTGCTGCTCTGCACCGCCGGGTTCCTGCTGGGCACCGTGCTGGTTCCCGCGCGCCGGCTTGCCGGGGCCTAGACCGCTTCTTGGCTGGCCGTAAACGGTCAGCGCGGTCTAACTCTTTGTCTGGCCTGGCAATTGACGCCCTGACTATTTCCAGTCAGGGCGATTGCGGGCTAGCGCGGGGGCGGCGTCCAGGCGTCCCGCTGCGGCCGGAACGGCAGGGCGAGGGATGGGCGCAGCCGCAGCTCCGCCGGATCGCGGTAGCCGGGGACGCCGATGCGGGTGCGCCGCTGCCCCACGTCAAGCCGGAAGGTGCGGTGCAGGTGGTCCCACACGCTGAGCCCGCTGGACCAGTTGGAGTCGGTGTCCTCGCGGGCCGCAGAGTGATGGATGCCGTGCATGCGCGGCGTGGTCAGCACGGTGGCCAGCCCCCGTTCCAGCCGGGGCGGCAGGCGTATATTGGAATGGTGGAACACGACGGACGAGAAGAAGAAGCCTTGCCACACGGACAGCGCCCGGCGGGAGGTGCCGAGCAGCAGCACCTGCGCCGCCCGCCACGGGATGGAGATCAGCATGTCCACGGCGTGGAAGCGCAGCGCCGTGGTGCTGTCCAGGTCCAGGTCCAGGTGGTGCACGAGGTGAAAGCGCCACAGCAACGGCACTTTGTGGGTCAGCACGTGCCAGAGGTAGATCGTGTAGTCCATGCCGACCACCGCGAGCGCGTCGCGCAGCCAGGCCGGCGCATGCAGGCGCTGCACCAACCCCCAGCGCCGCCGCTGCGCCATGTCCGCCAGTTGGCGCACCAGCGGCCCCTCCGCCGCGGCGACGGCGGCCATGCTCAGCAGTCCCAGCAGGAGGTTGCGGGCCGTGCGCGCCGGCTCACGCTGGGTCGGGCGGCGCAGCGGGGAACGGCGCTCCAGCGCCATGACGGCGGCCAAGCCGGCCACGGCCAGAAGCGGGCCGAGCGGCAGGGATGGACGGCTGCCTTCGGTGCCTGGCATGGAGCGGAGATGTGGCACGCGGGCCGGCCTGCAAGCGGTTTCAGCCGAACGGTGGGCCGAACCTTCGGCCGAACCGCGTGACGGACCATGCGGCTGGAACGCCCCGCCTGGTGCTGCTCACCCGCTTCCCGGAGCCGGGCCGGGCCAAAACCCGGCTCATCCCGGCCCTGGGCGCCGCCGGGGCCGCCGCGCTGCACCGCCGGTTGACGGAGACGACGCTGGCCATCCTCCGCGCGACAGGCCTGCCGGTGGAGGTCTGGGTCACGGGCGCCGCGCCGGACGCCTTCGCGGCCTGGCTAGGCAACGAGGTCACGATCCGGCCGCAGGGCGAGGGCGACCTGGGCGCACGCATGCAGCGCTGTCTCGACCCCGCCCCGGCCCTCGTGGTCGGCGCCGACCTGCCGGACCTGACGCCCGCCCACATCAATGCGGCGGTGCGACTGCTGGCCGCGGGCAAGGTGGCGCTCGGCCCGGCGGAGGACGGCGGGTACTACCTGCTCGGCCTGCCGGCCCTGGCGCCCTGGCTGTTCAGCGGGATGGCATGGGGGACGGACGGCGTGCTGGCCGAAACGCAGCGGCGGCTCCGAGCGGGCGGGCGGCCTTGCGGGCTGCTGCCGCCGCTGGCCGACCTGGACCGCCCGGAGGACCTGGGCCGCTTCCCCGGACTGCTGCCGTGAGCGCGGTGGCGGTGGTGATCCCCATGCTGAACGAGGCGGCGGCCCTGCCCCGGCTGCTGCGCTGCCTGCGCGTGCTGCACCCGGCGCCGGCCGAGATCATCGCCGTGGACGGCGGCAGCACGGACGGGTCCGCCGCCATCGCGCAGGCGGGCGGGCTGCGGGTCATCACCGCGCCCCGGGGCCGCGGCGCGCAGATCAACGCCGGGGTGGACGCTGCGAGCGCCCCCCTGGTTTGCGTGCTGCACGCGGACACCATCCTGCCGGACGACGCGGTGGCGGTGATCACCGCCACCATGGCGGACCGGCGGTTGGCGCTGGCCAGCTTCACGCCGCTGCTGAGCGGGCCGGACCGGGTGCGCTGGGGCACCAGCCTGCACAACTGGGCCAAGACCTACTACGGACCGATGCTGTTCCGGCCGCATCTGTTCCTGCGGGGCGCGCGCCTGCTGTTCGGCGACCACGCCATGTTCTTCCGCCGGGAGGACTTCCTCGCCGCCGGCGGCTGCGACACGGCGTTGCCCATCATGGAGGACGCCGACCTGTGCGTCCGGCTGCACCGCTTCGGCCGGACCCGGATGGTCAACCGGGTCGTGATCACCTCGGACCGCCGGGTCGCGGCCTGGGGGCCGGTGCGGGCCAACCTGATCTACCTTCGGGTCAGCGTCAGTTGGGCGGTTGGGCTGCGGCGGCAGCTTGACCGCCATTATCCGGACGTCCGCTGACCCGCTCGCCCGGCAGGAACCCCGCTGAGATCGCGAAGGCGATCAAGCGCCGGAGATAGCCCTCGTTCACCGGCGGGCAGCTCCGGCCAGTGAGCGCCAGCAGGTTGGCGGTTTGGAAGCGCGGGCTGGGGCGGAGGTAGGCGGCGTAGGCTGTTACGACCTGGTCTTGCAGCCAGCGCTCCCGTCCGCCGGGGCGGGCGGGCTGGAACCGGTCCGGCGTGACGAAGCGGGGCGCGTGAAGGTGCGGGAACGCCGTGGCGAGATGCCGCAGCGCCGCAAGCGGCACCGGGCAGCCGGACGCGAGGTGGAAGACGCGGCCGTTGGCGTCCGCCATGCGCTCGGCGATGTCCACCAGCCCGCCCACCACGTGGTCGATGGGAACCAGGTCCAGGCTGGCGCCGTGCCCTGCCGGCAGCATCCGGATGCGGCCTTCGGCGACCAGGCGGATCAACTGGTAAACGGCGCCGAAGCTTGCCGTCTCCCCATCCGCCCAGCGTCCGGCCACGATCGAAGGCCGGGCCACGGCGACGGCCTGGCCCTCATGCTGCGCCGCCCAAACCAGCGTTTCCGCCGCCGCCTTGCTCGCCTCGTAGCCGTTGTTGAACTGGGCGGGCGCGCAGGGTGCCTCCGCCACGGTCCCCTGCGCGCCGCCGCACACGTAGGCGGTGCTGACATGGAGCAGGCCGGCCGGCGGGTGGGACGTCGCGGCAAGCTCCAGCACCCGTGCCGTGCCGTCCGTGTTCACCCGCTGGTAGGTTTCGTCCGGCAGGCTGAAACCGGTCACTGCGGCGCAATGCACCACGAGGTCCAATCCCGCCGCCAAACGCGCGGCCAACTCCGGCGCCATGCCAAGGCCGGGCTCCGCGACGTCCCCCTCGACCAGCGCGACCGTGCCCGGCGCGAGATGGCCGCAGTAGGGTTGCACCACGCCGCGGCTGCGGGAAGGCGTGCCCCCGCGGCGCAGCAGCCCCGCAACCGCATGGCCGCGCCGGGCGAGTGCCGCGCAGAGTTCCTGCCCGATCAGCCCGGCGGCCCCCGTCACGAGAACACGCAAAGCGCGCGGGGCCGATTCGTTGGATGCCATGCCAGCTATATGGTCCGCCTTTCGCCGCGAATGGAGGCCTGCTTTGGACTGGACGCATGATGTGGTCGTGATCGGCGCGGGGGCGGCCGGCTTGACCGTGGCCGGCGGCTGCGCCCGGCTCGGCCTGCGCGTGGCGCTGATCGAGCGTGGCCGCATGGGCGGCGAGTGCCTCAACACCGGCTGCGTGCCCTCCAAGGCACTGCTGGCGGCGGCACGCCGGGCACAGGCGATGCGGGGTGACCGGCTCGGCGTTGCCGGCGCTGGCCCGGCCATCGATTTCGCCGCCGTGCGTGCCCACGTGGCGGCGACGGTCGCTGCCATCGCGCCGCATGACTCCGAGGAACGGTTCGCAGGCTGGGGCGTGGAGGTGATCCGGGGCGACGCGAGCCTGGCCGGCCGGCATGCCGTCCAGGTAGGAAGCCGCGCCCTGGCAGCGCCGCGCATCGTGCTCGCAACCGGCTCCGACCCGGCAGCGCCGCCAATCCCCGGGCTGCACGGCCTGCCGTTCCTGACCAACGAGACCCTGTTCGCGCTCGACACCCTGCCGCAGCACTTGCTGGTGCTGGGCGCCGGCTCGACCGGGGCGGAGATGGCGCAGGCGTTCCGGCGTTTGGGGGCTGAGGTGACGATCGTGGACAGCCACGCGTTCCTTCCCCGTGGCGATCGGGATGCGGCGGCTTGGCTCCTGGCGCTGCTCCGGGCGGAAGGGATCACCGTGGCCGAGCACGCCACCGTCACCGGTGCGTTCGCCGAGCCCGGCGGGATACGGCTCGAGTGCTCCGGAAGGGACGCGATGCGCGGCTCGCACCTGCTGGTCGCCACGGGGCGGCGCGCCCGGCTGGACGGCCTGGGCCTCGCACGGGCGGGCGTGGCGTGGGACGAGCGCGGCATCACGGTGGACGCCCGCCGACGCACCAGCAACAAGCACATCTACGCGATCGGCGATTGCCGGGCTGGGCCGCGGTTCACCCATGCCGCCGGGCATGAGGGACGGGTCCTGGTGTCGGCGCTGGGGTTCGGGCTGCCGGCTGCCGCCCATTTCCAGCTTCTGCCGAGCGTGACCTACAGCGATCCCGAACTTGCCCAACTGGGGCTGACGGAGGAGGCGGCTCGCGCCCGGCACGGACGGGTCGAGGTCACGCGCGCAGACTGGTCCGAGAACGACCGTGCCGTGGCCGAAGGCGATACCGATGGCTTTATCAAGGTAGTGCGGCTCCAGGGCCGCGTCGTGGGCGTGACCATCCTGGGAGCCCATGCGGGCGAGCTGCTGTTGCCCTGGTCGCTGGTGATGGGCGGCAAGGCGAGCCGCTGGGCCTTGACCGAGGCGATCGTGCCCTACCCGACCCGCTCCGAACTGTCGCAGGCCGCGGCGTTCAGCGGCTACGAAGCCGGGTTGTTCGGCCTCGCGGCGCGGCGCTGGGCGCGCACGCTCGCCTGGAAAAGGCGGTTTGGTTGACCAAGTTGTCATCAGCGAGTGGTCCGAACCTGACACTTGGTCCCTGACCAGCCAGGCGATTCGGCCCACCACCAGCGTGCGGTGATCAGGAGTGCAGCGCATTGGATCTTTCGGACATGTTCGCGCGGGGTGTCTCGCTGGTCGGCGGCGGGGCCACATTGGTGCGGCGGTTGAACGGCAGCGCGCCCGAACCGGCCTGGGGGGCTGCTCCGGCCATTCCGGCGGCAAAGCCGCAAGGCAGCATTCCGACGCTGAAGATGCCGACGGCCCAGGGTTGGAGTCCGGGACAAACCCCGCTCGCGGCGCCCGGCCTCAAGGTCAACGCGTTCGCCGTTGGGCTCAAGCATCCGCGCTGGATTCTGGTGCTGCCCAATGGGGATGTTCTAGCCGCGGAAGCCACCAACGCGACCAGGGCCGCCAAGGGCGTCTTCGATTACGCCATGGTCAGCACCATGAAGCGGGCGGCCGCCATGGGAGAAAGTGCGAACCGCATCACACTCCTGCGCGACACAAATGGCGACGGCGTCGCCGAAACTCAGGAAGTGTTCATGGAAGGGCTGAACCAGCCCTTCGGCATGGCGCTCCTGGACGGTGAGTTCTACGTCGGCAACACCGACGGCATCGTTGTTTTCCCCTATGTGGACGGCGCGGACCGGATCACGGTGCCAGGCCGCAAGCTGGTCGAGTTCAAGCCCGGCGGCCATTGGACGCGGAGCCTGTTGCCGAGTCCTGACGGCCAGAAGCTTTACGCAGGCGTCGGATCACTCAGCAACATCGGCGACGAGGGCATGGAAGCCGAGCAGGGGCGTGCCGCGGTCTATGAGCTTGACCTTGCGAGCGGCAGCAGCCGCATCTTTGCCAGCGGCTTGCGCAATCCGGTGGGCCTGGCCTGGGAGCCAACGTCCGGCGCGCTTTGGACCGTGGTCAACGAGCGCGACGGCCTGGGCGACGAGACCCCGCCCGATTATCTGACATCGGTGCGCGATGGCGGCTTCTACGGCTGGCCGTACTGCTACTGGGGCCAGACGGTCGACGACCGCGTCCCGCAGGACCCGGAAGCAGTCGCAAGGGCGCTGACGCCGGACTACGCGCTCGGCGGGCACACCGCGTCGCTGGGCTTGTGCTGGGTGCCGGCCGGAACGCTGCCGGGCTTCCCGGAAGGCATGGCGATCGGGCAGCACGGGTCGTGGAACCGCAGCAAGCTGAGCGGCTACAAGCTTGTTTTCGTGCCGTTCGAGAACGGACGTCCGTCCGGGCCGCCGCGGGATATCCTCTGGGGGTTCCTTGCGCCAGACGAACGCGTGTCCTTCGGGCGGCCGGTCGGCGTGACGCTGGGCGCGGACGGCCGGTCCCTCCTGATGGCGGACGACGTGGGCGACGTGATCTGGCGCGTCACGGGCGACGGCCATGGCTAGCGGAGAAACTGTGCCGCCGCAGAGGAGGCAGCGATCAGGCGGTTGTCCGTCTGGCTCAAGCCGTGAGATGCTGGGCCATGACGATCGGCATTCTCGAAACAGGTCGGCCCCCCGCGGCATTGTGCGAACAGTGGGGCACCTACGGCGACATGATTCGCACCATGCTTGGCCGTGATCGCGAGTACCGCAGCTACGACGTGACGGCGGGCGGGCTTCCGGCCGATCCTGCCGAATGTTCGGCTTACGTGATCACCGGGTCTGCGGCGGGGGTGTATGACGACCTGCCTTGGATACCGCCGTTCCTCGATTTCCTACGCAAGGTTCGGGGTAAGGCAAAGCTCGTTGGCATCTGCTTCGGCCACCAGGCGATGGCCAAGGCGTTTGGTGGCGAAGTCGTGAAGTCGCCCAAAGGCTGGGGGCTCGGCGTGCACCGGTATGAGATCATCGAGCCGCCCCCTGGCATGCGCGACCCTTTGGCGTTCGCAATCCCCGCCTTTCACCAGGACCAGGTGGTGACGCTTCCGCCCGGCTCGCGGGTGCTCGCCGCCAGTGCATTCACGCCGTTCGCTTCAATCGGCTACGACGACGACACGGTGTCGGTGCAAGGCCACCCGGAGTTCAGCGTCGCCTTCTCCGCCGCCCTGATCGAGGCGCGGCGCGATGTTTACGGCCCGCTCGCCGACCCGGCCCTGCTCTCTTTGTTGCAGCCTGAGGACGGCGGCCGGGCGGCCAATTGGCTGCGGCACTTCATTGATGGCGCCGGCCTGGACGCGCCTGGCTGAGCTGGTTCCCTGCCGGGAACGGTTCGGCCTGGTGCGATGGCCGGCCGCCTGCCCCGACGCTGGGCGGACAAGCCGACGCGGCGGTGATGTCATTTTTCATGGCCACTCCGTGCATCCGGCCGGCAGTACCATCGTATGATGAACGACGGTGCTGCTGTCGCGGCTCCAGCAATCTGGGGTGTCCCACACCGCCTGGAGTAGCAAGTGGACTGTTTGTTGTGCTGGTACATGCTGGATTTCGGCGAAGTGCATGCTTCCTGAGAGCAAGTGAGTTCGACACACCTGGGACTCACCACCTGCGGTCATGACCAATTCACTCCGCCTTAATAAACTTTTTGGATAAAGCGCGCCTTACATGGAGTTGGACCGTTGCCCTCTGATCCAGTTGTCGTTCTATGGAATGCTGCGAAGTCTGCATTCCGGCGTCAAGATACCTGTTCTGACTGTGTTCAGAAAGCGCAAGATTTCAATACCGGCATGAAACACTGGATTGCGATCCCGCATACCGTGCCGCTCTCGGAAGCGGGAGCGACAAAGCTGGTTGAATACGCTCTGGAGGAGATCGAGGACGCGAGCTGGATGGCTTGCCATTCCAAAGCGGTTCCGGCGCTGCGGCGCATGGCGAGCATGCTGGGAGCAGGATTGCGGGCCACCGACCTGCCGGAGTTGCGCGCATTGCTGGGTCTGGTGAGCGTTGCGGCAGATGCGAGTGGAGCGGACGACATCAAGGCGGCGGCCGCCAGCCTGGCCGCGTATGCGCTGCGCCCGCGGTTGGCCACCATGATGCCGCCCGCCACACCTCCGCGGCGGCTAAGCCAGTTGAGAGATCGCAAGGGCCGTTTCCACGCTTCCCGGCTTTCCGGTCCCGAGCCGTGGGGAACAGGCGCAAACCCGGTGCATAGCCTCAGCTAATTGGCGGACCTGTCATACCGGCCCAACAGGCTGGGGCGTGCAGAGGAATGGCGGCCAATTGCCGGAGACGATGGTAACGAGCAGCGAGGAGGCGTTCTCCTGCCCATCGGTTTGCGGCTCACGGGAACCGGGGCGACACGCTGGCGG
Source organism: uncultured Acetobacteraceae bacterium (assembly GCA_964245075.1). Lineage (GTDB taxonomy): Bacteria > Pseudomonadota > Alphaproteobacteria > Acetobacterales > Acetobacteraceae > LMUY01. Next base: position 19,005 of record CAXTLC010000009.1, on the reverse strand, counting down.
TCGCCAGGAGCAGTCCCGGCAACGTCCGCCCTGCCTTCACGCGCGATACTGTTCGTCGCTGACGTGTTCCATCCAGTCCACGGGCGAGCCGTTCAGCTTCTCCTGCACCGCGATGTGGCTCATGGCCGTGGTCGGCGTGGCCCCGTGCCAGTGCTTCTCGCCGGGCGCGAACCACACCACGTCGCCGGGCCGGATGTCCTCGACCGCCCCGCCTTCACGCTGAACCCGGCCGCAGCCGGCAGTCACGATCAGGGTCTGGCCGAGCGGGTGCGTGTGCCAGGCTGTGCGGGCGCCGGGTTCGAACGTGACGAGCGCGCCGTTGACGCGGGCCGGGTCAGGCGGGCTGAACAACGGGTCGACACGGACCACGCCGGTAAACCACTCCGCCGGTCCCTTGCCGGACGGCTGCGAACCGCTTCGCTTGATCTCCATCGTTCCTCCGAACCTCGCCGGCCTGCGCCGAGCCTCAACGTCTCGACCCGGTGAATGGATGCGTGCTGGACAAGCCGCCGTCCACCGCAATGGCCTGGCCGTTCACGTATGCCGAGTCGTCGCTCGCCAGGAACAACGCCGCACCAGCGATCTCCTCCGGCACCCCAGCCCGGCGCAGCGGGTTAAGCTGGCCGACCTTGCCCAGCGTTCCCTTCTCGCGCGCCCGCTCAAAGATCGGAGCGGTCATCCCCGTCTCGATCAGCCCCGGGCAGATCGCGTTCACCCGCACCCCCGTGCCGGCCAGCGCGTCGGCGGCGGTCTGCACCAGGCTGATCACGCCGGCCTTGCTCGCGCTGTATGGCGCCCCCGCCGCGTTGGCGCGCAACCCAGCCACCGAGGCGGTGCACAGGATCGAACCACGGCCACGCGCGACCATGTGCGGCGCCACCGCCCTGATCGCCAGGAACGGGCCGAGCAGGTTCACCCGCAGCACCTCCGTCCACCGCTCGACCGTCTCGTCCAGGAACGGGTGAAGCCCGCCGCTGACCCCGGCATTGGCGTAAAGCACGTCGATGGCGCCCCAATCCGCCACCGCCCGGGCGACGAACGCCGCCACGTCAGCCTCGTCGCCCGCATCGGCTTCCACCATCGTGGGCGCGGCTCCCTCGATCGGCGCGGCCGTCTCGGCCAATCCCTGCTCGTTGCGGTCCACCAGCAGCAGCCTTGCGCCCTCGGCAGCGAACAGGCGGGCAGTGGCCCGGCCGATGCCGCTGCCCGCGCCGGTGATGATCGCGGTGCGGCCCGCCAAGCGGCCAGTCACGACGCCACCCTGGCCACCGTGCCGACGCAAGGCCCGAACCCGGCAGACCCGAAGCGGGCGGCAAGGCTGACCGTGTCGCCATCTTCCAGGAAACGCCGTTCCGTCCCGTCCGGCAGGCACACCGGAGATCGGCCGCCTTCCGTGATCTCCAGCAGGCAGCCCCGGCTCCCCGGCGCCGGGCCGGAGATGGTGCCAGAACCGAACAGGTCACCTGGCCGCAAGTCGCACCCGCCGCTGCTGTGGTGGGCGACCATCTGCGCCGCCGTCCAGTACAGGTCGCGCGCCGTGCCGCGGGACAGCACGGCCGATGCGCCCGGCGTGGCCAGCGTCGCTTCCAAGTCCAGGCCCAGCCCACCCCCCGCCTGGTCCGCGGGGTCGGCCAAGTAGCTCAACGGCGCCGGGTCACCGGGCGCGCGGGGCATGGCGGCGCAGCGGTAAGGCGCCAAGGCCTCGGGACTGATGATCCAAGGGCTGACAGTGGTGCAGAAGCTCTTCGCCAGGAACGGGCCGAGCGGCTGCGACTCCCACCCCTGGATATCGCGCGCCGACCAGTCGTTCAGCAAGCAGAAGCCCGCGATGTGGTCCGCCGCCTGCCCGATCGGGATCGGCTCGCCCGGCTTGTTGCCCGGACCGATCCAGATGCCGAGTTCCACCTCGTAGTCGAGGTTGCGCGACGGGCCGAAGCTCGGTTCGGCGTCCCTCGCCGGCTTGCGCTGGCCGCTCGGCCGATGAACGGGCGCGCCGCTGGCCCGCACGGACGAGGCGCGTCCGTGGTAGGCGATCGGCACATACTTGTAATTGGGCATCAACGGGTGGTCGGGGCGGAGAAGCCGGCCGGTCGTGGTGGCATGATGGATGCCGGCGAAGAAGTCGGTGTAGTCGCCGATCGCGCAGGGCAGGTGCAGCGTGCAGCTGGACAGGGGGTGCAGCCACTCGGGCCGTGCTGGGGCGGACGCTTCCAGCAGGCGCCAAGCCGCGCGGCGGAGCTCCTGCCGGGCGGCGGCACCCTCTGCCAAGAAGGCGTTCAGGGTCGCGGTCAGCGGCAGCAGCCCGGCCGCGGGCAGGTCCAGCACTGCGTTCCCGATGGCAATGCCGGGCCGGGGCACGCCGTCCGGCGGGCTGAAAATGCCAAGGGGCAGGTTGTGCAGCGGGAAGTCGCCGCTGTCCGCGCCGGGCGCCCAGCTTCGCCGGGCTGTATCGTGGGTGTCATCCAGGCGCATCGCCGTTCCTCACTGTTACAGCACGTGTTGCGGCAAGCTTGCCGGGCACCCCGGCATCACGCAACCGGCCCCTGCTCCACGGCCGTCTCGGGCGTCGGGTGCCATCCCGGGTGGGAACGACCGACGGCCGATAGGGCCGCTGTTCCGCGCCCTGGTGGAGCCGCTTGCCTGCCAACGGTGTTTCACCGCCATCTCGAATCAGAGTCGGAAGTAAACCCGACTGTTACTTCCAAGAAGCCACAACTATAGTGGCTGAGTCGATGGGTGCCGCTGAATGTTGGAAAACCGACGGCTCTGGTTGTCATTGAGCATCTTGCAGTACGGATTAATACATTGTTTTGATTAATGACCGCAGTGTTTTGGCGCGTCACTTAATAGTCACGGCGGCATCGCTGCGGGATGCAGCATCCGGCCTGATGGTTTGGATCGTGAACGTCATTGACGTGCCCAAGCTGAAAGCAGGCAGGCTGGACGATGAAACGATCTGTCCGGTGTCCGCCGAAGGCGGTCCGATCGTGTTTGCCTTCCGGCATTACCCTATGATTGTGCACGAATTATGAGGGAGCGGCCAGCGCCCGAGCGCTTTCACCTGCATGGCTGCATGGAGGAACGCGCCACGACGGGGCTGTTCAACGTGATGGTGCCGAACCGTACGGACTACTTTCATCGGCCCGGGTCGGTTGGGCGGTGGGCCTGCTGCATGCTGGGCTTGGACCGGGGCGGCATGACAGGGCAGGCCGGACACCGTCGGACGGCATTGGCCGGGGGTGCGCTGAGCGCGGGCGAACGCGAGCAATGCGGCCGAGTTCCAACTACGCGCGGTCACTGTGTCATTTTTGACTATCGCAATCTTTTAACGAACAGTTAAGCTGCGTAACCAATCTTTATCTCTTGCTTCGCCAGATCGTTTTGACTACGAAGACGGCAGCACGACGTAACGGTTAGAAGGTCCCGGGTATGCCCAGCATCACGGTTGGAAGTCTTACGAGTTTTTCGTCGCTGAATTACACGGGAACAGATGCCCTGGCGTTCGCCCAGCAGATCGCGAATACGATCAATGCCGGACTGAATGGCGGGCCGCTCAGTCAATTTGTGTATCCGACTGGAGCCACAACGTTCGGCGGCACCCCGGTGGCTGGCCAGCCTGGCAGCGGGGCAAACGGCGTGGCGGCGTATCGGGGCGTCGGCGGCTCGTCCCTCTTCATTGACGGCGCCGATCAGTTCATCACGGTCGGGGCGGACCCGGTCACGGGCGCCTTGGCGCCCGTTTCCATCCAGGGCGGCGCGGCAGGCGGGTCGCTCGTCGCGGGGGCAGGCGCGGCAGGGGCCGCACGGAACCTGACCTACACCAACATCACGCCGAGTGGGACCCTGACCGACTCGATCGCCGTGCTCGGCGGCAACAACCTCATCCAAAGCGCGCAGTTCGGCACAGGCAAGATGTTCGTGGTGGCCGGCTCCGGCAACGACACCATCAACCTGTTCAACGACAACGGCAGCACGGTCAATCCTGGCTCGGGTTCGAACCAGGTGAACGTGTTCACCGGCGGCAACCTCATCTACTCCGAGGGGTTCGACACGATCACCGGCGCCGGTTACGGCAGCAACGGCGGCACGGACACGGTGCAGATCGGGTCTGGGCAGACGTCCATCAACTCCGGCGGCACAAGCTTCTTCATCACGGACAGTTCGCCGAATGCGCTCTCGGTCCGTCTCGGTAGCGGCGTCGATACCGTCAACTACGGAGGCAGCGGCAACGCGACCGTCAACGGCATCTTCAGCACCACTGCTCTGAGCGGCGCGGGCACCGTGATCGCGGGCGACACGTCAACAGGCGACAGCGTCACCCTGCTTGGCTCGTTGAACAGCACGGTGACAGCCGGGGCCGCGAACGAAACGATCACCGGCGCCGGCAACGGCGGCCGCAACCTGTTCACGGCTGGCTCAGGCAACGACACGCTGATCGCCGGCGCCGGCACCGACACTTTGGCCGGCGGTTCGGGCAGCGCCTTCATGGTGTCCGGCGGCGGAGCGACAACCTTCTCGTTCACCAACGGCCAGTCTGGCGGGTCCGACACGATCAGCGGTTTCAAAGCCGCCGACTCCTTGTCCTTCGCCGGGTATGGCGCCAACCCGCTCGCGCTCGGTGGGACCACGGGCTCTGTCCCAGGCGGGACTACCTACAATCTGACCGACGGCACCACCATCACCGTCCTCGGCGTCAGCCAGCCCGCAGGATCTCAGATCAAGACCAGCTAGTTCCGCTAGCTGGGTGAGTGGATAGGGCCAGATCCGGCAACCGGACCTGGCCCTATCTGTTTGTGCCGGGTGCAATCACACGATCTGGCGCACCGTTGCCGAACGTGACCGCCGCATGACATGGTGCCATGCCGCACTTGGATCGAAGCGGGGCCGCGTAACCGCAAGGTGCCGTATCCAGGCATCCGCGGCGCCATGGACGACTGGGGAGAGAACAAGATGCTGCAAGCACAGATGCCCGAGCCCGTGTTGCCGCCCGGCGGGCCTCAGCCACCGCCCATGCAGGAACCAGAAGACCCGAATGACATCCCTGCCGAACTGCCGCCGCGCCCGGTTGCCCCTGACCCGGAACTAGACCCACCGCCGCCCATGCGGATGTGAGATCCTCCAACGCTTTCTAACGGCTGATCGCGGTCGATCGGAACGCGCTCTAAGGCTTTGGCGCGTAGTAGCTGCGCACCGTGGCACTGCCACGGGCAGGGTCTCGCATCCCGACGCGAGGACGCGCCAGGGCCGAACTCGGGGAAGGCGCCTCGACGCCGCCCGGCGTGGTGGTTCCAGAACCCGTGGTTGCGGCCTGCTGCTTGTAAAGCTCTTCCCAGCCTGCAGTCCGCCACTCCTCAAGCCTCGCATCGAAGTCGATCGGTCCAGACGTTTCCAGCACCTCGATGACCTGCCTGCGGGTCTGGATGGCGGGATGAAGCACAAGCAACGCATGACCCCGGCGGACACCCTCGGCCAGACCGTGAACCTCGTTGTCCGGCGCGAACAGGCCCTTGAGCGCCCCGAACAGGCCCGTGTTGCCGCCCTCGCTGTTCACCCCGGCGTTGGCACCGTCCGGCGTGCGATCAGTTATCATCGCGTCCCCCGCGATGCCTTCGGCCGCAAGCCGGTCGATGGCCGCCTGGGCCGCGTCGCGGGTCTCAAACATGACCACGATCTGGTCGTCATGCGCCGCCGGGTCGTAGAGCGCGGTCTCGTGGACCGTGTCGTCCGACAGTTCGGGACTATGGCTGAAATAGCCGTCGATCGGTGGCTTCATCACGTTGCTCCGCAGTGAATCTAAAGAAACATACGGCTCCAACCCGCCTCGGGTTCCGCTCCTACCTGGCCAAAGGCAGCGCCCCGTTGGTCCAGCCGACCGAGTAGGCGTATGGGCCGTTGATCACCCGCACCATCGATTTCTGCTTGGCCCGCCCGCCCATGACGGCAACCCGAGTCGGCCTGTCGATCGTCTGGCAGGTCTCGATCGCCGAGTTCGCGCGGGCACGGCCACGCGCGGCAAAGTCGTCAAAATCCGACTCGCGCGTGCAGAATGCGTCGCCGACTTGCAGGAACGAGGGCAACTCCGCCGCCCGCAGCGGGCCGACGGCGCTCACGAGCAGGACGAGGGCCGGCAGAGGAGGCAGGCGGGGCATGGCGGCCTTCAAGTCAGGGACGTGTGGGCAACGGCGTCAGGCAGCACTGGCGCGGCGGCGGCGCGAACGGGTCTCGGGAACAGCGGCGGCAACCGGCTCGTCCGTCCCGCCCAGCGCGGTCAGCAACGCGAGGCGCAGGGCCGTCAGCTTGCGCTCGTTCTCAACCTTCAGGCCGAACACGTCCTTGACGTAGAACACGTCCACCGCCCGCACGCCGTAGGTCGTGACGTGAGCGGACGCGATCTGCAACCCCTGCTCGCTGATCGCCGCCGTCACATCGTGCAACAGCCCGGGCCGGTCGCGGCCGTTCACCTCCAGCACGGTGTGGGTGTGGCTGGCGCGGTTGTCCACCACGACGCGGGGCGGGACATGGATCGCGCGCATCCGGCGGCCCAGCAACGCGTCGCTGACCCGGCGTATCTCGGCGGCGAGCTGCAATCGGCCCGACAGCGCCTGCTCCACCAGCACGGACAGCCTGGCGAGCCGGTGCGGCGCATCGAAGGCCCCGCCTGCCGCGTCCTGCACCCAGAACGTGTCCAGCGCCATCCCGTTGGTCAGCGTGTGGATGCGCGCGTCCACGATCGACGCGCCCGCCACGGCCAGCGCGCCGGCGATCTGGCTGAACAGCCCGGCGTGGTCGGCGGCGTAAACGGTGATCTCCGTCACGGCGCGGGCCGGCAAAGGTTCAGCCTGCACCGTCAGCGGCGCCCCGGTGGCCTGCGCCTGCCGGACCAGCCGGGCATGGCGCAGGTGGGTATCCACATCAAAGCCCAGCCAGTACCCGGGATAGCCCAGGCCCAGGAAGTAGTCCCGCTCCTCCGCCCGCCAGTCGCACAGCCGGACGGCCAGGGCCTGCTTGGTGCGCGTCACCCGCACATCCCGCTCCGTGGTGGCCAGGCCGCCCGCCAGCACCTCCGCCACCCTTGCATACAGTTCGCGCAGCAGCGTTGCCTTCCAGGCGTTCCACACGCGGGGAGACACCGCCCGCATGTCAGCCACGGTGAGCACCAGCAGCAGCTTCAGCCGCTCGGGCGACTGGATGGTCTCCACCAGGTCCAGGATGGTCTTCGGGTCGTCGATGTCCCGCTTGAACGCGGTCTGGCTCAGCAACAGGTGCTGCAGCACCAGCCAGGACACCATCTCCGTCTCCTCGGCGGACAAGCCGAGCATCGGGCAGACCGTCAATGCCAGATCTGCCCCCAGCGCCGAATGGTCGCCCCCCCTCCCCTTGGCCAAGTCGTGCATCAGCGCGGCGACATACAGCGCCCGGCGGGATTGCAGGTCCTCCATCAAGCCGGACGCGATCGGGGCGACGTCGGCCAAGTCGCCCCGGTCAAGCGTGTCCAGCACCCGCACCGCTTCGATCGTGTGCTCGTCCACGGTGAACACGTGGTAGGTGTCGAACTGCATCTGGCCGACGATGCGCGCCCAGTCCGGGATATAGCGGCCCAGGAACCCGGCCTCGTTCATCACGTGCAGCCATCGCGCGCCATCCTGCCCGCCGGTCAGCAGGTTCAGGAAGAGTGCCGCCGCTTGCTCGTCATCCCGCAGGCTGGCAGCGGCGCGCTCGTGCCGGATCAGCGCGCGGATCGCCAACGGGTGAAGCTGCAACCCCCGGTCCCGCGCGACCTGCAACAGCCGCAGCATCTGCACCGGCTGGCTCTGGAAATCGCGGCCGGGCGCAGCCAGCAGCTTGCCGTCCGCCAGCACGAAGCCCTGCTCCAGCAGGGCCGGGTCCGTTTCCTCCGCCAGCGCCGGCGGCCCGAGCGCCGCGCGCACGAGCGCCGGCTCCAGCACGGCGGTGATGCGGGTCACTTCCCGCGCGGTCAGGAAGTAGTGGCGCATGAAGCGCTCCACCCCGTCCTGCCTGCCGTGCTTCGTGTAGCCCATGCGTGCGCCGACCACGGGCTGCATGTCGAAGGTCAGCCGCTCCTCGGCGCGGCCGGCCACGTAGTGCAGGTGGAAACGCACCGTCCAGAGGAAGTCCCAGGACCGCCGGGCGTGCTTGGCTTCCCGCTCCACCAGGATGCCGCCGCCTGGGCTGTGCGGGCCGACCAGATCCCCCATGACGCGGGCATCGAACACGTAGCGCGCCATCCAGTACATGGTTTGCAGGTCGCGCAGGCCGCCGCGGCCCTCCTTGATGTTCGGCTCCACCAGGAACGGGCTCTCGCCGAACCGGCGGTGGCGCAGGTCGCGCTCGGCCTGCTTGGCGGCGATGAAGTCCGCGGTGTGGGCTGCGCAGGCAAGGGCAAACTGCCCGGTGAACGCCTCGAACAGCGCCCGGTCGCCAACCAGCAGGCGCGCATCGATCATGGACGTCCGCACCGTCACGTCCGCCTTCGCCTCGGCGATGCATTCGGCGACGGTGCGGGTGGCGTGGCCGACCTTGAGGCCGAGGTCCCACAGGAAATACAGGCTGAACTCGACTGCCGCGAGCGTCTCGGGCGGCGGCGGCTCGGGCGTGATGAACAGCAGGTCGATGTCGCTGAACGGCGCCAGCATGCCACGGCCGTAGCCGCCGGTCGCGACCACCGTGAACGGCTCCGCCCCGGCAGTCGCCCGGGCGTAGCCGTAGAGCGCGGCGATCAGGCCGTCCGTCAACGCGGCCAACGAGCGGGCGCTTTCCAGTCCCGAGACCTGGTAGTGCTCGAAAGCCTCGCGCACATGGTGCTGGATACGGGTGAGGTGGCGGCGGAACACGGACAGCACCTCGTCCCGGGCAACAACGCCGCTCAAGGCGTCGGTCAGGACGCCGGCAGCGTCGGCGGGCGTGGATGGCAGGGGGAGAATGGTGAGCATTCAGTCCGATGATAGTGCGAGGTTCTTTAATTGATATAGGACGTCCAGCGCATCGCGTGGCGAGAGTTGATCAGGATGCAGCGCGTCCAGCGCGGCGCGCAGCCGGTCCGCCGCGGGTTCCGCGGCTGGCACCCCGGCGAACAGCGGCAGATCCGGACCGGCCGCGCTGCCGCGTTCCAGCGCGCTGAGCAGCGCAGCGGCCCGGCGCACCGTCGCCGCGGGCATGCCGGCTATCTTGGCGACGTGCACGCCCCAGGACCGTCCGGCCGCGCCCTCCCCCACTTCGTGCAAGAACACGATGTCGTTCTTCCACTCCCGCACCTGCATGGCGTGGGGGCACATCTGCGGCAGCGCTTGCCCCAGCCCGGCCAATTCGTGGAAGTGCGTCGCGAACAGGGTACGGCAGCGGACCTGCGAGTGCAGCGCTTCCAGCACCGCCCAGGCGATGGCCAGCCCGTCCAGCGTGGCGGTGCCGCGGCCGATCTCGTCCACGACGACCAGGCTGCGCGGCCCGGCGCCGTGCAGGATGGCGGCGGTCTCCGTCATCTCCGTCATGAAGGTCGAGCGGCCTCGCGCCAGGTCGTCCGCCGCCCCCACCCGGCTGAACAACCGGTCCGCGATGCCGACGCGGGCGGTGGCGGCGGGCACTGGCAGGCCAGCCTGCGCCAGGATCACCAGCAGCGCGTTCTGGCGCAGGAAGGTGGACTTGCCCGCCATGTTCGGCCCGGTCAGCAGCAGCACGCGCCGGGTCGGCGACAGGTCGCAATCGTTCGGCTGGAACGCCGTCCCGGCCGGCAGCGCGGCCTCGATCACCGGGTGCCGGGCCGCGGTGACGCAGAACGCGGCGTCGTCCGTGACCTGCGGTCGGCACCAGGCGCCGGACTCGGCCAGGCGGGCGCAGCTTTGCAACACGTCCAGGGTGGCAAGCGCGCCGGCTGCCTGGCGCAGCGGGGTGGCAAGCGCCAGCACCTCCGAGACCAGGGACGCGAACACCGCCGCTTCCCGAGCGGCGGCCCGGCCCGCGGCATCGTTGATGCGGCGGTCCAGCTCGCCCAGCTCCGGGCTGGTGAACCGGGCCACGTTCGCCATGGACTGGCGCAGGGTGAGGTCCAGGTGGGTGCGCAGGGTGGCAGCGGCGGCAGCGGGAACTTCCATCACGTAGCCGAGCTGGGCGTGGTGGCGGATCTTGAGCGAGGCCGTGCCGTAGCGCTGGGCGTAGTCGAGCTGCAATCCCGTCACGACCCGGCGGCTGTCGTCGCGCAGGCGGCGTTCCGCATCCAACTCGCCGTCGAAGCCCTCGGCAATCGCGCCGCCGTCTTCGAGCCGGGCTGGGGGCGAGGCGGCCAGGGCGGCAGAAAGGCGTTCGCCCAGCGAGGAGTCCACGCGCAGGTGACGGCAGAGCGCGCGGAGCAAGCCCTGCCTCGCTGGCGGGAAAGGGCCGGGGCGAGGTTGGCTCTTGCCGGGCGAAGCGTCTGCGTCGCCACCCTCGCCCTGTCCTTCCCCGCCGGTGGGAGAGGGGGCTGCGGCGAGCGCGTCGGCTGCGGCCGTCGCGGCCGCGAGCAGTTGCCGGACCGCCAGCAGATCCCGCGCCCCGCCCCGCCCGACGGACAAGCGGCCGAGCGCCCGCGTCGCGTCCGGCGCGCCGCGCAGCGCCAGCCGCAACGCCACGGCCGCCGACGGCTCGGCCCCCAGCCAGCCCCAGCCATCCTGCCGCGCGGCAATCGCCGCCGGGTCGGTCAGCGGGGCGGACAGCCACTCGGCCAGCATGCGTCCGCCAGACGCGGTGAGCGTGCGGCTCACCGCGGCCAGCAGCGTGTGCTCGGACCCGCCATCGCGCGCCCGAGCCACCTCCAGGCTGGCGCGGGTCGCGGCATCCATCAGCAGCGTGCCGCTGCCCTCGTGGCGCGCTGGCGGCGACAAGGACGGCAGCCGGCCTGCCTGGGTCGCACGCACGTAATCCAGCGCGGCGGCGGCAGCCATCGCCTCGGCGTCGGTGAAGCTGCCGAAGCCGTCCAGGGTGGCCGCGCCGAATGCGTCCGCCACCCTGGCCCGCGCTGCGAGCGGCGGGGGCGGCAGGGTTTCCGGCGCCCGGCGCGCCTCGTGATCGCCGAGCGGCAGGTCGAGCGGCGCCAGCACCTCCGCAGGGTCGAGGCGGCCGAGCAGCGCGGGCAGATCCGTCACGGCTTCCGTCTCGAACAGCCCGGTGGAGATGTCGAGCCAGGCAGCCCCCACGGTCCGGCCGGCGCGGGCCAGCGCCAGCAGCAGGTTCGGCCGCGCGCCGTCCAGCAGCGAGTCCTCGGTGAGCGTGCCGGGCGTGACCAGGCGGACGATCTCCCGCCGCAGCGGCGCTTTGCCGCTGCGGGCGGAGGCCGTTTCCATCTGCTCGGCGACAGCCACGCGGAAGCCGCGCCGGATCAAGCGGGCGAGATAGCCCTCGGCGGCATGGATCGGCACGCCGCACATGGCGATCGGCTTGCCTTCGTGCTCGCCGCGCGCCGTGAGGGCGATCCCCAGCGCGCCAGCGGCGGCGGCGGCGTCATCGAAGAACAATTCGTAGAAATCGCCCATGCGAAAAAACAGCAGCGCGTCCGGCTGCTGTTCCTTGGCGGCGATCCATTGGGCAATCACGGGCGAGGCGGCCATCGGCCACTCGTCTTGCGTCAGCCCACCGACGTCAAGACCGGCGGATGGCCGCGGGCCTCAAAGCAAGCTGCCGGGAGGGAATGGCAAGCCGCCCCTCCCAGCGCGAGGCGCTAGCGGGACGCCTTGTAGAGCTTGCCCGCGATCTCGAACATCTCCTCGGGCGCGTAGTTCGGGGCGAAGGCCCCGTAGTTGCCGAGCAGCTCCGGTATGTGGCCGCCTTCGGGGTGGCCGTCCACGACCTCCAACTCACCCGGCGGATCGCCTGGCAGCGCCATCTCGCCGCCGCCCCAGATGCCCGCTGCCTCGGCGTAGTCGTTCGGGCTGAACCTGTAGAGCCGGCGGTGGCTGCCTTCCTGCAAGTACTTCTGGCATTCCGGGATCTTGTCGAGGTTGATGTTGGGCGTGGGCAGCATCTGCTCGATCGCAACGCCCGTCAGCTTCTTCAAGGCCAGCGCATAGGCGTGCGCGTGGACCGAGCCGCGGACCAGCAGGTAGCCGCAGACCTCGCGCCCGGTCGGCTCCACCATCGTCTCGTACACGCGCAGCTTGTGGAGGCGGGCGCCGCACTCGAGGTGGAAGTTGTGCAGCAGGTCGATGATCACGTTGCCCGTGGTGGTCACCATGTCCGTGTTCCAGGACAGGCCGTTGCTGTTCACCGGCGTGGCGCCGCCGCCGTTGGACAGGAATGCGCCCGGCAACACGGTGTTCTGCATGGCATTGAACGGCGCCTTGGACACGTCCACGTCTGGCGTCGGGTCACCCTGGCCATTGTTCAGCATGGCGATGCCGGTGCTGACGAGTTCGACGTGGCCCAGTTCCTCGGCAAAGATCGCCGAAACGAGGCTGTAGAACGGGCGCAGCTTGGACTTGTTGCGGAAGTTGAAGCTCTGGAACATGTAGTTCCCAAGCGTTGACATCTCGCCGTACTTCCCGCCCAGCAGTTCCTGCAAGGCAGCGGCAGCGTTCGGGTTGGGCCTTGTCGGTTCAGGCAGTTCCGCCTGCAGCTTGTCGATGCGCATGAACATTGCGGTTGAACTCCTCAGGCCACGTGGCCGTGATTGCCAACGCGCGTGGATGGGGATCGCCGCACCGGCCATGGTCACGTCCGCGAGACATCGACAGCCCGGCGGCAACGCGTCATGTCAGGGTCAGCAGGCGGAGGCGGCGGGAAATGGACCGGGCAGTGATGCGGGCGGACGCCGGCATAGGCGAGCGGTTGCGGGCGATCTTCGGAGGCTCGATCGGCAACCTGATCGAATGGTACGACTTCTACGTCTATAACTCCTTCGCGCTGTATTTCGCCAAGCTGTTCTCGGCCAGCAGCGACCCGACGGCGCAGTTCATCAACGTGTTCGGCATCTACGCGATCGGCTTCGTGATCCGGCCGGTCGGCGGGCTGATCCTCGGCTACTACGCGGACCGGGCGGGGCGGCGGGCGGCGCTGACCTTGTCGGTCCTGCTGATGGGCGGCGGGTCGGCGATGATCGCGGTCTTGCCCACCTACGCGCAGGTGGGTTTCTGGGCGCCGGTGCTGCTGCTGGCCGCGCGCTTGCTGCAAGGCATCTCCCTTGGCGGCGAATACGCCTCCTCGGCGACCTACCTGAGCGAGGTGGCCGGCTCACGCCGTCGCGGGTTCTACAGCTCGTTCCAGTACGTCACCCTGATTGGCGGCCAGGTGCTGGCCGCCCTGGTGCTGCTCGTCATGCAGGGCGCGCTCACCGCGCCGGAGCTGGAGGCGTGGGGCTGGCGCGTGCCGTTCGCCATCGGCGCCCTTTGCGCGCTGTTCGGCCTGTATCTGCGGCGGCACATTCCTGAAACCGAGGACTTCAAGCAGGTGGCGCGGGCACCGCGCGGCAACCTGTTCGCGATGCTGGCGCAGCACCCGAGGGAATTGCTGCTCGTGTTCGGGCTGACGATGGGCGGGACGACCGCATTCTACACCTTCAGCAGCTACATGACGACCTACCTGTCCAACACTCTGAAGTTCCCAGCGAGCTGGGTGGCGCAGATCTCGTTCATCACCCTGCTGCTGTTCGCCGCCATGCAGCCCCTGTTCGGCCTGCTCAGCGACTTGGTGGGGCGCAAGCCGGTGCTGCTCTGGTTCGGCATCGCCGGCACGCTGTTCACCGTGCCGATCCTGACCACGCTCGGCGCCACGCACGACTACACGCAAGCCCTGCTTCTCGTGCTGGCGGCGTTGCTGATCGTGTCGGGCTACACCGCCATCAACGCGGTTGTGAAAGCGGAACTGTTCCCGGCTGAGATCCGGGCGCTGGGGGTCGGGCTGCCCTATGCGGTGGCCGCATCCGTGTTCGGCGGCACGGCGCCGCTGATCGCGCTGCAACTCAAGCAGGCCGGGCACGAGGAATGGTTCTACTGGTATGTCACGGGGCTGATCTTCATCTCGCTGATCGTGTATGCAACCATGCGCGACACGAAGAAGGCGTCCCGGATGCGAGTGGACCAGGCCTGACGTGCCAGGCAACGATCAGCAGACCGTCAGCGCCAAGCTCAGGCAGGCTGCAAGCCGGTGATCGCATCGATTTCCGCCAGTTCGGCTTCCGTCAGCGTCCACCCGCCAGCCGCCGCATTCTGCTGAACCTGCTCCGGCGCCGTCGCCCCGGCGATGACGCTAGCGACCGGCGACCGGGACAGCAGCCAGCTGAACGCAAGCTCGACCAGCGTATGCCCACGGGCCTCGCAGAAATCGGTCAGCCGTTCCACGACCGGCCAGTACCTATCCGTCAAGTAGCGGTCCGCCAAGCGTTGCGTGCTGGTCAGCCTCGCCCCTTCCGGCAGCGTGGCGTTGCGGCGGTACTTGCCCGTCAGCATCCCGCTCGCCAAGGGGAAGTAGGGCAGCAGTCCGAGGCCGAACCGCGCCATCGCGGGCAGCAATTCCGCTTCCGCCGAGCGCACCAGCAAGGACAGTTCGTCCTGGCAAGACACGAACGGCGTCAGGTTGCGGTCGTGGGCCGTCCAGATCGCGTCCGTCACCTGCCAAGCGGCGAAGTTGGAGCAGCCGACATAGCGGACCTTCCCAGCGCGCACCAAGTCGTCCAGCGCGCGCAGCGTCTCCTCGATCGGGGTCTGCGGATCAAAGCGGTGCTGTTGGTACAAATCGATCCAGTCGGTGCCGAGCCGCCGCAGGCTGTCCTCCGCCGCGCGGACGATGTACCGGCGGGACGCGCCCGACAGCCGGCCCGTGTCTTCCATCGCCATGCCGAACTTCGTCGCTATCACCACCTCCCGTCGGTGCGCGCCGAGGATGGCGCCGAGGATCTCCTCCGACGCGCCCTTGTGGCTGGTGGCGGTACCAATCCCCAGCGCACCGTAGACATCCGCCGTATCGAACAGAGTGATCCCGGCATCCAGAGCCGCATGCACCACCCGGCGCGCGCCCTCCATGTCCACCCGGCCGCCGAAATTGTTGCAGCCTAGCCCGATCGTGGAGACTTGCAGGCCCGAGCGGCCCAGGCAGCGCTGATCCATGCGACTCTCCTCAGCCGTGCCGTATGGGCAAGGCAGCGATTTCGGTCAGCAGCTTGCGCGACATCGCCTCGCCGAATGTCGAGAAGTCATGAACCTCGACGACGAAGCTGCCGGGGCCGCCGGTGACGTTCTCCTGGTACCATTTCGTCAGCCCACCCGGCGGCTGCACGTGCGCGAAGGTGTAGGAAACCGGGTGGTCGTTGATGATGGTCAGCCCGTTGATGGCCACTCCCGCGGCCACCGCGTCGTCGCGCGCTTCCGTGGATGGCCGCCCCGCATTGTTGGTGCCGTCGCCGGCGACGTCGATCACCTTGCGGGAATCCCCAAACCCGCCGTCTGCCAGCATCTTGGCGGCCAAGTCGATTCCGGCGCTGATCGCCGTGCGGCCATATGAACTGCGCGGCAGGGCGACCATGGCGGACGCGAAGGACTGCGCGCTCGCCTCGTCCGATATCACCGTCCAGTCCAGGAGGGTGCGGACCTGCTCGGCGCCGGAGAACTCGACATACGCAACGGTGATGCGCCCAACTGGCCCGCTCTGGATGGCAGCGATGACACGGGGATCTGCGAATGCAGCAGCGTAGCCCTGCTTCTCCAATTGGAATTCCTTGTCGTCGATGGAGCGGGACACGTCCGTCACCAGCACGAGCGCCACGTCGGTCTGCGGTTCCGCCGCGCGGGACGGGACGGCGAGAAGCAGGAGCGCAAAGGCCGCGATGACATGCCGCATCAGACCGCCTCGGTTGTCAGCACCCCGTCAGGAGCGCAATTCGAGTTGTATCCCATCTGCCGAACCTGAGAGCCGGGCCCCGCGCGTGACATCGTCCAGCCGGATCTCGACGCCCTGCCCGTTCTTCAAGTATTGCCCTGCGATGCCGTTGCCCAGGGTCGCCTCCCCCGTTGCCGCACCATAGGTGCCGCTGAAATCCGCCAGCCGGTGCAGGTTGTACACCCGGCCATGACCGACGATGCGGCTGAATCCCACGTCGGCAACCGTTATGCCCTTGATGGAGAAATGGTAGCGACGACCACCGTAGGTGAGCGTGCCACCACCCCAGGTGTATCCGACGCCGAGTGCCGCGCCTTTGGCCTGGATGACGACACGTCCCACAACGGGGCCGGGCGCTGCCGGGTCGCGCTGCGCCGAAGCTGGGACCGCGCTCGCCAGGAAAGCCACCGTTGCGCCAACCGAAGCGAAGCTGGCGAGAACGCGCCGAGTGGCATCAGGCATCAAGCATCTCCAAAGCCGATTGTGTTGATGAACGCGGCGGCGCACGGGCCGTTCCGCACCGGTGGTCAATGGCTTGCCCAGACGATGCGGTGGATCCAGGCGACATCGCGCAAGTCGTAGCTATGGTCCCTGTGCGCCGGGTTGAGGCTTTTCAGCTCGACCCGGCGGGCCGAGCGGCGGGTTAGCTGCTTGGCCAGCACCTCGCCGGCGACCGTGCGCACCACGACCCGGTCTCCCCGGCGGACAGGCGCGGCCGGGGAAACGATCACCACGTCGCCATCGCGGAACACCGGCTCCATGGACATGCCGGAGATTTCCAGCGCGTAGGCATTCAGGTCGCCGATCTCCGGCACGTTGACCTCGTCCCAACTGCCGCCGACCGGGTAGCCGCCATCGTCGAAGAAACCGTCCGATCCGGCCTGCGCCAACCCGATCAAAGGGATGCGCCGCTGGGTTTGGAGCCGCTGGTTGGACGACAGCGCGCGGGCGCCGGACACCAGGGCACTGAACGCCTCCAGGGTGGCGCCCGTCGCGTGCAGCACCTTGGCCAGACTTTCCGTGCTGGGCCAGCGCGCCCGGCCGTCCGGAGTTGAGCGCTTGGAAGGGTTGAACGTCGTGGGATCGAGCCCGGAGGCGCGCGCCAGCCCGGAAACCGACATGCCGTTCTCGGCAGCCAGCGTGTCCAAGGCGCGCCAGATGTCCTCGTGCTTCAATACACGCTCCTCCCGGGCGCCGACCACGCTGACACTAGTCTGTTCGTGCCACTCCACGAAATCAAATAGGAATTAACACCGAAATAACTTGCGACCGCGCAACGTATTTGGGTTTATGTTCCTGTTTTGTTCAGTCCCTTTTTGTTCAGTCAAGGAAGCCGGATGTTGGCGCTGCTCCGAAAACATGACGACACCGCATCATCCCCGTTCCGCAGCGGAGAGGAAGCCTGGTTCTGGACGATGGCCGCCTTGATGGCCAGGCGGGACGGCGCCAGCGCGGCCTGGCGACCCGATGGACCCTCGCGTCCCTGCGATCCCGACGACGTCGTGCGGTGCTTGGACACGCTTTATCGGCAGCGCAGCATCGACTTGCTCCACGCGCGCATTCTCCGCATCTGGGGCGAACGGCAGCGGCCTCCCTGTGCCGAACATCGCGGCCAGCGCTCCGACTGGCGGCTCTGGCAGCAGGCATTGGGCCAACTCGAATGGGCGCTGCGCGGACGCGGCATTGTCCGCTGACCTTTGCCAGCCCCCACGACTAAATTCCTAAGGAGAGAACCGCAATGAGCTTCGCTGTCCGCAACCTGTCCGTGCTCGCCTACGCCAACAGCTTCACCTTGTGGCACTACAAAGCGGCCGACGACGCCCTGCCCGTCGTGTCCCAGCCGGGCTATTTCGATGACGCCGCGGACATGCTGGCTACGGGTGACATGCTGCTGGTGACGGCGCCCGAGGGCGGCCGGGTGCTCTGCGTGGCGGCTGGCGGCGGACAGGTCATGGCTGCCCCGCTCGCGTGAACCTCCGTGCGGAGGGCGTCATGCCCGTCGCCTTTCCCGCTTGGCCGCGGCGCTGGGCAGGATCTCCTCCGCGTGCCGAGCCACCCCGGCCGGCGTGATCTCGTAACGCCCATCCGTCCTGGCCCGGGCGAAGCCAAGCCCGGCCAGGCGGTGCAGGCACGGGCCGTCCTTCAGGCCGGCCGGGCGGCCGGGAGCGCCAACCAGGGTCAAGCGGTGCAGGGCTGACCGGCAACAGGTTTCCAGGTAAGGTTCGTCCCACATCGCCGAAGCAATCGGCCAAACCGGGCAAGCTGGCAAGCGCGCCCTTCCTCCGGACGGCCCTCTCCATGACCCCTGCGATCGCGACCGCCCTGCAACCCGTCTTGCGCCGGATCGACCCGGAGCGGGCCCACCGCCTCGCCCTGCGCGCCTTGCGGCTCGGGCTGGCCGGGCACGCCGCCGGGACAGATGACCCGGTGCTGGCCGCATCCCTGCTGGGCCGCGCGCTCCGCAACCCGATCGGGCTTGCCGCCGGGTTCGACAAGGACGCGGTGGCGGCGCCCGGGCTGCTGCGGCTCGGCTTCGGCGCGGTGGAACTCGGCACCGTCACGCCCCGGCCGCAGCCCGGCAACCCGCGCCCGCGGCTGTTCCGGCTGGACGGCGAGGCCGTGATCAACCGCATGGGCATGAACAACCACGGCATCGCCGCTTTCGCGCGCCGGCTGCCGCGGCTGCGCCCGCCGCCGGGCACGCTGGTCGCAGCCAATGTCGGCATCAACAAGGAAGGCGCCGAGCCGGAGCGGGACTACCCGGCCCTGGTCGCGGCGGTCGGCCCGCACGTGGCCTACGTAGCGCTCAACGTCAGCTCGCCCAACACCGCCGGGCTGCGCGCCTTGCAGGAGGAAGCGCGGCTCCGCGCCATCCTGCGCGCCGTGGCGGCGGTGCCGGACCGGCCGCCCATCTTCGTCAAGATCGCGCCCGACCTGCCGGACGGTGCGCTTCAAAGCATCGTGGACGTGGCGGTGGCGTGCGGCATCGAAGGGCTGATCGTGTCCAACACCACCGTGGCCCGCCCCCCCGGGCTGCGCGGGCGGCATGCGGCGCAGACCGGGGGGCTGTCCGGGCCGCCGCTCATGGCGCCGTCCACCGCCCTGCTGGCCGAGGCGTGGCGGCTCGCGGGCGGGCGGCTGGCCTTGATCGGC
>CAXTLC010000008.1:3162-78238 GCA_964245075.1 uncultured Acetobacteraceae bacterium | reverse complement strand
CTAGCGGTAACCGGCCGCCTGGAGCTCGAACAGTTCCGCGTATCGCCCGCCTTGCGCCAGCAGTTCGGCGTGGGTGCCGCTCGCCTCCACCCGGCCTCCCGCCACGACCAGGATCTGGTCCGCCATGCGCACGCTGGAGAAGCGGTGCGAGATCAGCACCGCCGTGCGCCCGGCGCTCAGCGCCTTGAAGCGCTGGAACACCTCGAACTCGGCCCGGGCGTCCAGCGCCGCCGTTGGTTCGTCCAGGATCAGCAGCGCCGCGTCCCGCATGTAGGCGCGCGCGATGGCGACCTTCTGCCACTCGCCGCCCGACAGCTCCACCCCGCCGCGGAACCGGCGGCCGACGACCTGGTCGTAGCGGGCCGGCAACCTGTCGATCACCTCGTCCGCCCGGCCGCGCGCGGCGGCCTGCTCGATCCTGGCACGGTCATCCCGCAGGGCGATCCGGCCGACGGCGATGTTGTCGCCCGCGGTCAGGTCGTAGCGGACGAAATCCTGGAAGATCACGCCGATGCCCGCGCGCAGGGCATCGAGATCGTATGCGCGCAGGTCATGGCCATCGAGCAGGATGCGCCCCTCGTCTGGATCGTAAAGCCGGGTCAGCAGCTTCACCAAGGTGGTCTTGCCCGCCCCGTTCTCGCCGACCAGCGCCAGCACCTGGCCCGCTGCGAGCCGGAAGCTCAGGTGGCGCACCGCCCAGCGGTCCGCGCCCGGATAGCGGAAGCCGACATCCTCGAACTCGATCCCCCGCTCGATGGCGAGCGGGAAGGCGAGCGGATCGGCCGGGGAGGTGATCGCCGCCCGCACGTCGAGGAAGGAGAACAGGTCCTGCAAGTAGAGGGCCTGGCTCGCCAAGTTCGACAGTCCGCTCAGCAGGCCCGCGAGCAAGCCCCGCAACCGCAGGAAGGACGCGGCGAGGAAGGTGAGGTCCCCGACCGACAGCCCGCCGGCGACGGTGCGCCAGGCCAGGTAGGCGTATGCGGCGTAGTAGCCCAGGGTTCCCAACGCGGCGAGCGCCGCCCCCATCGCCGCCCGGCGCAGGGCGAAATCCCTGTTCTCGCGCCGCATGACGGCGGCCACCGACTGGTAGCGCTCGATCAGGAAGCCGTTCAGGCCGAACAGCTTCACTTCCTTCGCCGTGTCCGTGCTGGCGCCGGTCTGCCGCAGGTAGTCCAGCTCGCGGCGGTCCGCGGTGCGCTTGACGCTGAGCGCGTAGGCCAGCCGGTTGGCGCGCATCTCGCCCGCGAAAGCCGGGACGAGCGTGGCCGCGAGCAGGGCGATCAGCCATGGCGCGTAGGCGGCGATGCTGGCCGCGAAGCCTGCCAAGGTCAGCAGGTCCTGCGCCTGGCCGAACATGAGGCTGATCAGCCCGCTGCGCCCGCTGGATTGGCGCCGCGCCCGGTCCAGCTTGTCCTGCAACTCGCTGTTCTCGAAATCCCGCAGGTCGAGCGTCGCGGCGTGCTGCATCAGCCGCACGCTCGTTTCGTCGCTGAACCGGTCGGACAGCACGGAGTCCAGCAGGGCCACGGCGCGGGCCAGGGTGTCGGCAGCGAGCGCCAAGGCCAGTTCGGCCGCGAGCAGGAAGAACAAGCGCAGCAACAGCCCGCTGGCCAGCCAAGCCTGCAATTGCACCGGGTGGCCCGGCAGCCGCGTCAGGCGGACCACCTCATCGATGATCAGCTTGCCGACGAACAGCGTCGCCACCGGCAGCACCGAACGCAGCAGCCGCAGGAAGAGCGTGCCCATGGTCAATGCGCGGCTGGTTCGCCAGATCAGCGCCAGGAACGCCGGAAGCGTCCGCAGCGCCCCCAGCCTGTCCTGGATGGCCCGCGGCAGTGGGCGGTCGGAGCTCATGCGCTTTAGATAAGGAAGCGGGCATGCTGGGAATACGGTGATGTCGCCGGCGCGGTCGATTTTGTCACTCGTGCCTGTCGCCAAACCGCGCCGGGTGGATAAGCGGGCGCCGAACAGCCGCGAGGCGGCACGATCCTATGCAGGGGGTGACCCCGGCTCAGGGGAACTTCGGCAGCGCCGGTTTTCCGCCCGCTGCCGCGAGCCGGTCGCGGTCGTAACGACGATGTCCGGCGGCGCCGTGAGTGTCGAGTTCAACATCGGTGACGGCGGCGGCGAGCATGGCTGCACCACCGGCGCGGCACCTGACGCTTCTGACAGGCTGATCGTAAGCTGGGACGAGCAACGGGCCTTGCTGATCGACGCCGTAGGAGGTTGGACCTTGGATCCTTCGATTGTCCTGACGAACTTGGGCTTGCCATCGTCGCGAACTTGCAGGGCGGTGTTCCCTGACAGTGCCCAGCCGCACGGCGCACGCCGGCCTTCCGAGACGCGTTGGCATGCCTAGCCATCATCATGACGCGGGTCCGGATAAGCCGTCCGGCACGTTCGCTTGGCAGTGGGACGGCTGCCCGGTGACTGTCGGGTATGACCTGCGGGGCGCAGGCCCCAGCGTTCTCCTGCTTCCGGCGTTCAGCACGGTCTCGACCCGCGAGGAGATGGCCGGACTTGCCGGGCGCCTGTCCGCTTCCTGTCGCACCATCGCGGTGGACTGGCCGGGCTTCGGCCGTGCCGAAACCCCCATGTTGCGGCATTCGCCTGAGCTGCACCTCCGTTTCCTGTCGGCCTTCATCGATCAGGTGGTTGGCGGCCCGGCGGCGGTGGTCGCCGCCGGGCACGCGGCCGCTTATGTGCTGGCGCTGGCACGGCAACGGCCCGGCACCTGGTCGAGGATCGCCTTGGTCGCACCCACCTGGCGAGGGCCTTTGCCGACCATGATGCGGGGCTACCGGCCGGTGCAGGGCCGCATCGGCTCAGCCATCCGCGCGCCCGTCATCGGCCCGGCGCTCTACCGCCTCAACGTGGCCGGCCCGGTCATCGCCGCAATGTACCGCAGGCACGTCTATGCCGACGCCGGACGGGTCACGACCGCATTCGTCGCAGGCAAGGCGGCCATCGCCCGGCGGCCCGGCGGGCGTTTCGGATCGGCCGCCTTCGTCACCGGCGGGCTCGACCTGGTGCGGGACCGCGCGTCATTCCTGGCGCTGGCCAGCCCGCCTCCTGCGCCCACGCTGATTGTCTATGGCGGCAGCACGCCCCCACGGTCCCGGGATGAGATCGAGGCGCTGGCGGCGCTTCCCGGTATCGAGGTTCAGCGATTCGACGCCGGGTCCCTGGGTGTGCACGAGGAACAGCCCGACCTCGTTGCCGAGGCGCTCGGCCCGTTCCTGCATGCCCGCGAGCAAGGCGACGCCTAGATGTCAGGTCGCGCTTCGTGGTTAGCCCCTCAACCGGGCCGGACGTTCCAGAACGTGGGAAAGCCCTTCAGCACCCCCGTGATCCCGCGGTACGCCGTTTCCTGGGCGAATTGTCCGAGCGGGTAGAACGGCACGTCCACCATGGATTGCACCTGGATGTCGCGGCAGATCGCCTGACGCGAGGCAAGATCGCTCGCGTCGAACCACGCCGCGATCAACTGCTCGGTGCGCTCGCTGGTGGACCAGCCAGGATATCCGGCCTCCCCGTTGCCGTGCAGCGAGAGATGCGTGGCCGGGCTCAGCCAGTCGCTGCCGGTCCAGGAGGTGACGAACCCGCTCCAGCCGCCGTGGTCCACCGTGCCCTTGTTGAGGCGGCGTTGCAGCATGGTTGCCCAGTCCGTCGCCACGTAGTCCACCGCCATGCCGACCTTGCGCAAAGTGTCCGCCAGCACCTCGCCCGTCAGTTGCATGTGCTGGTAGTCGGTCGGCACGAGCAGCACCACCCGTTCCCCGGCATAGCCGGCCGCCTTCAGCGCTTGCGCCGTCCCCGCGATGTCCCGCGGGCCTCGCAGCACCTGCAACCCGGCGTCGCTCGCCATCGGCGTGCCCGGGGTGAACACGCCGCAGGGCACCGTGTACTGCGATGCGTCGTCGCCCACTACGGCCTGCATCTCGGCCGCCTGATCCAGCGCCCGCAGCACCGCGCGGCGGATGACCGGGTTGTTGAACGGCGGCTGCAAGTGGTTCGGGCGCATCATGCCGATGACGCCGGACGGGTCCATGACCTCCACCGTGATGGCCTTGTCCCGCCGCAGCAGGGGCAGCAGGTCCGGCGTCGCCATTTCCCACCAATCCTGCTCGCCGGCCTGCAGCGCGGAGGCCGCCGTGGACGCGTCCGGGATCGTGGTCCACACGACACGGTCATAGTGCACGACCTTGGGGCCGGAGTACCAGTCGGTGGCGCCGCCTTCCCGGGGCTTGTAGTTCTCGAACTTGGCATACACGTTGCGCGACCCCGGAACGCGCTCGCCGGGCAGGAAGCGGAACGGGCCGCTGCCGACCATCTCCGTCACCTGCTTGGCGGGATCGGTGGCGGCCAGCCGTTCCGGCATCATCGCCGGCATGTACGCGGCCGGCTTGCCCAGCGCGTCCGGCAGCAGCGGGAACGGCTTGTTGAGGCGGAACTGGATCGTCTTGTCGTCCGTGGCCGAAAGATCGTCCGTCGCGCGCATCAGCGCGCCGCCGAACGCGTCCCGCTTGGCCCAGCGGCGGATGCTGGCGACGCAGTCCCGCGCCAGCACGGGCTGCCCGTCATGCCACGTCATTCCCGGCCGCAGCGTCAGCCGCCATTGCAGCCCGTCCGCGCTGACGTCATGGCCCGCCACCATCTGCGGCATCGCGCGATACTGGGTATCGCAGCCGTACAGCGTGTCGAACACCATGTGGCCGTGGTTGCGGGTGACGTTGGCAGTGCTCCAGTGCGGGTCCAGGAACGCCAGGTCGATCTGCGGCATGAAGCGCAGCGTGGTCTCGGACGCCGCCCGCACCAGGCTGGGACGGGCAAGCGCCGCGGCGCCCAGGCCGGTCATCAGGGTCCGACGCCGCATGTGCGCTCTCCGCCATCACGATGGAGGACACTACGGCGGATAAGGGTTCAACTGGCAAGTGCGGGGCTCTGCCCTGCTCCCTGGAAGGGGGCGGTCGTCCCCCTCACCCCTGGCTGCCTTTCAGCATGTCCGCCATCCGCTCGGCGATGGCGACGGTCGTCAGGTGCGTGTTGGCGCGCGGCACCTCCGGCATGACCGAGGCGTCCACCACGCGCAGCCCGGTGCAGCCGATCACCCGGCATTGCGGGTCCACCACCGCGCGGGGGTCGGCCGGGTCGCCCATCCGGCACGTGCCGCTCGCGTGCTGCGCGTCCGAGCACTCGGCCAACAACCAGTCGTCCAGCGCCGCATCGTCCAGCTCCTGCTCGACCGGGATGCCGGAAACGCCGTACTCCACCCGGTCCGCCACCGCCCCCACGGCCGGGTGCAGGCACACCGCCCGCAGCCGCCGCACCCCGTCCCGCATGCGGAGAAGGTCGCGCTCGTCGGACAGCATGCATTCCTCCACCGCCGGGTCGACGGCGGGGTCCCGCGCCGTGATGCGGACGTGGCCCTCGCTCCAGGCCTGGTACACCGACAGCGCGATGCGCCCCTGCGCCACGTCCGGGCCGGAGCGGGTCAGCAGGCTGCCGGCCAGGTTGCCCGCGATCATGATCATGTCGTTCTCGCCCGCCCCGGCCAGCCCCGAGCCGTAGCGCAGGCAGCAATTGGTGTGCCGGTGCATCAGCGTGCCCACCCGCGCGTGCGGCCGCAGGTGGAGCAGCGCGCCGACGATCGGGTGGTCCAGCAGCCGCTCGCCGGCCGGGCGGTCCGCCACGACCGGGATGCCCAGCCCGGCCAGCAGCGCCGCCGGGCCGATGCCGGAGCGTTGCAGGATGGCGGGCGAGTGGATGGCGCCGGCGCACAGGATGACCTCCCGCGCCGCACGGGGCGCGTGCACGGCGCCGCCGGCGCGCACGCGCACGCCGGATGCGTGCGGCCGGTTGCCTTCCAGGGTCAGTTGCTCCACCAGCGCCTCGCCGACGATGTGCAGGTTCGGGCGTCCGCGCGCCGGCTCCAGGTAGCCGTCGTTGGTGGACACGCGCCGGCCGCCGAGGCTGTTGATGGCGTAGGGCGAGGCGCCGGTGCCCGTGGGCGCGTTGTGATCCTCGCACCAGCCGTAGCCGAGGCCGGCCGATGCGTCCCGCAGCGCGCGGTCCACGCTCCCCCAGGCCTCGGCCGGGGCGCGGTACACCGGGATGGGGCCGGTGCTGCCGTGGTACGGCGCGTCCGGGAAATTCATGTCGGTCTCGAGCTTGCGGAAATACGGCAGCATATCCGCCCAGCCCCAGCCACGGCAGCCGTCCGCTTCCCAGCGGTCGAAATCATCGGGCATGCCGCGGATGGCGATCTGGCCGTTGATGGTGGAGCTGCCGCCCATCGCCCGGCCGCGCCACAGCAGGCGTTTCTCCTGGCGCGCGGTGCGCCGGGCCATCAGGTCCGGCCAGCGGTAATGGTCGTCGCCGATGGCGGCCATCGGGTTCGGGATGCTGATGTGCTCCGGCGTGTCCGCCGAGCGAAGGTCATGCCCGGCTTCCAGCAGCAGCACACGGGTTGCCGGGTCCTCGCTCAGCCGCGCCGCAAGCACCGCGCCGGCCGACCCGGCGCCGATGATGATGTAGTCATACTCGGCTTCCACCACCCGCCACCCCCGGCACCCCTGTCAGTGCAGGCCGATGATGCCCAGGACGTCGTTGCCGTGTATATCGCGAACCTTCACGTCCGTGCGGTTCCACCAGCCTCCGCCCAGCGCCTGGAACAACGCCGCGGTGTCGGCGAAACGGGTCGCGCGGCTGTGGCATTGCACGGCTGAACTGGTCAGTTAAGGCATCCGTTGATGAACGAAATCAGCTTTCTGGTCTGTCCCTCGGGATCGCGGAACCAATCTGTTGACCAGATGCGATAAATTGTCCAGCCAAGGCTTTCGAGCACCTGTTGACGCAGGATGTCCCGGTCGCGCGCCGACCGGCTGGAATGGTAAGAGGCCCCGTCGCACTCGATCCCGAGCAGGAAAGTTGCTGGCGACCGCGGATCACGCACGGCCAGGTCGATGCGGTAGCCAGCAACGCCAACCTGCGGCACGGCTTCATACCCGGCTGCCAGCAGGCGGTCGCGGACGAACACCTCGAAATCGCTGTCTGGCTGTTCCCCGTCCCTCACCACTCCGGCTTCAAGCCGCCCAGTCTGCGCGTAGGCGAGGTAGGCCTTGAGCACCTGGGCACCGCGTGGGCTGTCCGGCCCGGCCAATACGTCATCCGGCGTCATGGAGGTGAACAGCCTGACATGGTGCTTAGCACGGGTGAACAGCACATTCAGCCGGCGATGGCCCGATGCGCCATTGATCGGGCCGAAGCGTTGGAGGACCCTGCCGCCGGGCGCCGCGGGGCCGAATACTGTCGAGATGAAGATGACGTCCCGCTCGTCGCCCTGCACATTTTCGAGGTTCTTGACGAAGAACCGCTCCAGCGTCTCGCCCCAGCGTTCCCGATAAGCTTCCACCTCGGGGTGCGCGGTCGCCAGCCGGTCCATTTCCAACGCGATGAGATCGCGCTGCACCCCGTTCATCGTTGCAATGCCAAGGCTGCGGTCCGGGCATGTCCGCATGTGTTCCACGGCCGCCGCGCACACGGTCGTCACCTCGGCAACGTTGGATCGGGCCTTGTAGAGCCCATCAACCTTGACGCTTGCCACGCCTTGGGTGGCGTCCGCCTCCGCTGGAGAAGGAAACACCATCAAGTCACCGTCATAGAATTCCTGGTTGGAGAACGCGATCAGGCTGCCATGGCGGGAGCGATAGTGCCAGCGCAGGCGCCGCATGGGCCGGAACACCGGTTGCGCGAGGTCGAGAATGGATTCGGCGTCAACGTCCTCTTGGGCGTCCTCGTCGTCATCTCCATCACCACGCGCGAAGAACCCCGTTGGCGGCAACTGCTTGGGATCACCGACCACGACGATCTGGCCGCATCGCGCAACGGCGCCAACGGCATCTTCCGGGCGCATCTGCGACGCCTCGTCGATCACCAGCAGGTCGAAGCGCAACCCGTCCGGCTTGAGGTACTGGGCGACGGAAAGCGGAGACATCATAAAGCATGGCTTCAGCGCCTGCACTGCGGCTCCCGCCCGGTCCAGCAACTGGCGAATTGGGATGTGCCGCTTTTGCTTACTGATCTCGAATTGGATAAGGGATCTGCCGGTGAACTCGCTGCGCTTGCCCGTGCCGATCCCGGCGGGCACGGGCCGGTTGCCGAGCTCGTCGGCAAGGCGTTGGCGCCGCAAGGCGGCAACCTCCGCGTCAAGCGTTCCGAAGCGAGCCCTGGCATCCTGCTGACCTAACCCGGTGAAGCGTTCCAGTTCGGGATGCCGCGCGAATGCCGCGCGCGCCAGCGCCTGGTGGAGCACGCGGTCGAACGCCGTCGTGAGCGGGCAAGGAAGCGCCCGGTCATCCCAGAGCCGCAGCAAGTCCTTGAGGCCGATCGCCTCGGCGGTCTCGCGCTCCTGCAGGAAGAGAGTCCAGCTTCCAAGCTCGCCGGGGTGCGACGCCGCAGCCGACAGGCGCGCGCCCACCTGGCCGGGTGTCGCCACTCCGGCAACTCGGCCAAGTAGCTTGGCTTCGTCTAGCCCTAGCCTTACTTTGAGGGCAGCCCATCGCTTCTCGGCGATATCCAAGGCAGTCGCCGTATTTGCCGCTGCTGGCACTGCGACCATTCGGAGCGTTTCGGGGGATGCAAGCCATAGCGCGCTCCGCATGGCTTGGGGCAGCGGGAGGAGGTCAACCGCGAAGGCAAGCTGGAGGGCGGCATCGAACGGCCCATGCTCGTCCCGCGGCGCCGGGCAGGCGCCATGCACGGCGCGGTCGAGCACGGCCGGCGCACGGGCGGCCATCTCGGCATCAGCCGTCGCCTGCAACACGGCGCAAATTGCAGTCAATTCGCCTGCCTGAATGCCGGCTGGTACGCCCACCTCCCGGCACGCCGCCGCGAGCGTCTCTATGCGCCCGGCCTGCTCATCAAGTCGCGCTGCTAGGTCCGCGAAGGATGCGGCCCCGGGCGGGAACTGCGCCAGGCAGGACTGCAACGTTTGGTGCTCCGGCCGGGAAGCGAGAACTCGGAGCGGCCGTAGCCGATCCGGGTCGCCGGACAGCAGGGTAGCGCCAACTGACGCGGCCACGCCGCTTGATTGCGGCAGGGCGGATCTGATCCGTGCGGCCCATGCGACCGCGGCAAGAGTCGTGTCGATGTCAGTTTTTAACCCGTGATAGGCCGTGCCGAATGCGGCGCGGGAAGCCGTGTCGGCCTCGATCACGGCGATGGTCTCCAAATGTTCGGCGATGCTCACCAGCGCTGCCACCATTGCGGGCCGCCTGGTCTTGCGCGGCGTCCGGTGCAGGCCGGCAAAACATAGCTTGGCCGCCTTGACCGCCGGGTTCATGAAACCAAACAGTCCCGCGGCGGCGAAGGCAGCGGCATGTTGCCGAAGCAGGCTTGGCTCCATGGAAGGCGGGATGCTGTACTCCGCGTCCAGTTCCGCTCGCCTGGTCCGGACGGCGCGAATGGCCGAGGCAGACGAGGCAACCACAGCGAAGCTGCCAGTGCGCATCAGCTCTGGGGTCACGAAATCGGCGATCGTCTGGGGCAGTTCGGCCGCCAATGTCAGTGCCAAAGCAGCCGTTGCCGCCTCGCCAAGGTTTCCGATTCTGGCGATGCCCAGGGTCACCGCTGTTTCGGCCACCACCCTATCCATTTCGAGCAGCAGGGCCGCCTTGCCGTACAGGTCGGCGGCCCACGGCAACAGGTCGTCAACAGCCATCCCCGCCGGCATGATGGGCGCCATGGGCGACCACGCTGCACCCAGGCGCTCCGCAGCGTTTGCAGGCCCGGCCTCCACTGAGATCGTCAGCAGCTTTGATTGCGCCCCGATGGCGGCCCGGTATTGCCGGCAATCCTTTTGCCATTGCGCAGCAGCCTCACGCACGTCGGCAGCGGCAAAGGCCGCAAACCAATCTGCCGGAATGCCCGCATCCACCTCCAAACCGGCCAGCGCTGCCATAAGCGGGCCGAGATCGTCCAGCGTTGTTTCGGCAGGCAGCCCGAACGGGTGGAGGGCTCCTGCCGTGCAGGCGACGTCAGCCATACTGGCAGCCGTATCTGCCGTGTCGCGGATTGCCTGCTCCATGTCGATAGAAGGTAGGCTCGCACGCGTCACACCCCACCAGGGATGCGACGTCGCCTCGCCGAAGGCGGCCAGCATCGGGGCGGCAGTCCGCTCGAAGCGGACGAGCACCGCCCGTCGGACGTCGACGTCCGACGCGAAAAGCGTCTCGGCGGAGGGCAATGTAACTTCGTCCAGGCGCCGGGCTTCCGCGCCCTCGCCATCGCGGCGGCGCCGGTCCGCCCACAGCACGTCATGCACTGTGTGGCCCATGGCGCCGAACGGCGTATTGAGCAGCTCGACATAGCGCGTCAGGGCGGCGCGCGTAACAGTGAGTTCCCGCAGCTTTTCGTCCAGCCGGTCAGCGCGCGCACGTTCTGGCCGCCGCCCAAGACGCTGGTCGAGCGAAACGAGAAGGTCCGTTTTGCGGGATTTCCCGGAGTGCAGTTCAAGGCAGAAATCTCCCAGTCCCGCTTTGTCGAGCCGGTCCTTCACCACTTGTAGCGCCGCCTGCTTGTCGGCGACGAACAGCACGCGCTTGCCGCTGGATAGGGCAGCAGCAATGACATTGGTAATCGTCTGCGATTTCCCGGTGCCTGGCGGCCCTTGGATCACCAGGTTTTTGCCGCACATCACATCGTAGATCGCGCTGTGCTGGCTCGCATCCGCATCCAGAACTAGGACCGGCACCTTGGCCGACACGGCAGGCGAGTCCACGTCGTGCTCCGGGGCGAATAAAGATTCTCCTGTGTCCTGACCGCCGAGTAGCGAGGCCAGCACCGGATGTGAGGACAAGCCATCTTGCCACTGTGCCTCGTCCAAATCCTGGAACATGGCCAAGCGGGCGAATGGAAAATGGGCCAGAGTGACGAAGCGGCGCACGGCCCAGCGCGGTCGGCCCTTGCAAATATCGCTGCTCACGCGGTCAAGATAGTCTTCGAGGCTCTCCTCCTCGTCCAAAGCGGGCAGCTTGAGATGAAAGTCGCGGCTGAGGCGTTCGGACAAGGTCAAGTTGACTTCGGGCTCGTCCCCGACGGCGCTTACCGAATACTGGTATCGGCTACGGACGATTCGCCGGTCTATGTCCACCCGCAGCAATAGCAGCGGACTGGTAAGCGGCCTGTCGGAAGCGTCACTCTCAAACCATTCGAGGAAGCCGCAAGCGAGGTGCAGCGTGCTGACGCCGGTTTCTTCCGCGACAGTTCGGGCGGTGTCCCGAATCTTGGCAAGTTGCCGTTCCAGCACGTCCGGCATCGCCAGCGCCTGAAAATCGACCATGGAACGCCCTCGCGCCCTAGATGGTACGTCAGGAGAAGGGCGCAAATCAAAAGCGGCATCGATGCCAAGTTGGGCTGCATAGTCTGCTAGAGCTGTTGGAACCCCAATGCTGCGAGGCGGCAGACCAAGGAACGCACGGACTCCGTCCTTCAGTTTGCGTTCGAATATTGCGGCCTTGGCTGACCCGAGTTCGTCGGCAGATAGCCCAGCCATTTCCACCACGTAATGCTCGTCAGTCAGCCGGGCCGCTTCGAGTGCGGCCTGAAAGCCGGGCTGCTTCTCGTCCTCCGGTTCGTTTTCCGGCGGCGGAAGGGCACGGATGATCAACGGCCTGCCATTCTCGAGGTGAGCGAATAGCGCGTCCACGTGCCCGCCCACGGCCCGGACGTGCGTGCGCGTGCCGGTTGCCCGGCCGTGCGGGAAAGAAACGAGCGGATTGCGTGCGGTCAGGTCCAACAAGCGGGAGCGAAGCTGGGTTATAGACGCCGCGGCAGCTTCCTGGCGGCGGTCCGGACCGATTGGGACATCCATATATAGCCAGGCTCCTCGGCCGTAACGATCTGACTATACACCAGATGCTTGTCAGGAAAATGCTGCTTCAGCGGAAACCACACAATGCAAGGATTGGGAACGTACGCCACCCCCGGCACCCCTGTCAGTGCAGGCCGATGATGCCCAGGACGTCGTTGCCGTGTATATCGCGAACCTTCACGTCCGTGCGGTTCCACCAGCCTCCGCCCAGCGCCTGGAACAACGCCGCGGTGTCGGCGAAACGGGTCGCGCGCGCCTGCACCAGCGTCAGGTTCGCCCCCAACGCCGTCTGCTCCGCGTTCAATTCCGTGAGGTAAGCCACCTGGCCCAGCCGGAGCTGATCCCGCACGATGGTGAGCGCGAGGGCGCCCGCCCTGGCTGCGACCGTCGCCACCCGGACCGCGTCGGCGTCCGTTTGCAGCGCGCGCAGGGAGTCGGCCACGTTCTGGAACGCCGTCAGCACCGTGCTGCGGTACTGCGCTTCCGCCTGGTCGAAGGCGGCCCGGGCGTATCGGTCGCGGTGGAGCAAGGTTCCGGCGTCGAACAGCGGCTGCGTGATGCTGGCCGCGAGGGTGCCGAAGCTCGTGCCCGGCGCGAACAGGGTCCCAAGGGTGAGCGACTCGCTGCCGAGCTGGGCGGTCAGGTTCAGCAAGGGCAGCCGGTTGGCGACGGCGACGCCGATCAGCGCGCTCATGGAATGCAGGTTCGCCTCCGCCTGCTTGATGTCCGGGCGCTGTTCCACGAGCTTGGACGGCAGGCTCAGCGGCAAGTCCTCCGGCAGCATCAGCGCGTCCAGGGTGAACGTCTCGGGAATGGCGTCGCTCGGCAGGTTGCCGGCCAGGGCGGCGATCTGGTCGCGCTGCTGGGCGAGCTGCTTGATCAGCGGCGGCAGCGTCGCTTCCGCCTGGGCGGTGGCCGCTTCCTGCGACGCCACGTCCAGCCGGGCGATCTGGCCGAAGGCGAACTGCTTGCCGAGGATGACCAGCAGGCCCCGCTCGACCTTGACGATCTCCTCGGTCGCCGCGATCTGGCCGCGCAAGGAGGCCTCGTTGATCGCGGCCAGCACCAGGTTCGAGGTAAGGGTGAGGTAGGTCGCCTCAAGCTGGAAGCGCTGCATTTCCGAAAGGGCGACGTAGGATTCGACTTGCCGGCGGTTCAGCCCGAACACGTCCGGGTTGTAGGACACGGAAAGCTGGGCGGTGTAGAGGCTGTAGTACGGGTTGGTCGAGGCGGCGACCGGCGAAAGCGTGGTGAGCGGCGTCTTGTTGCGGCTGGGAGTGAAGTTGACGGTGGCCGCCGGGAAGTAGCTGCCTTCCTGCGCGTACACGTTCTCCCTCGCCTGGCGCAACGCGGCCTGCGCCGCTTGGAGGTCGGGGTTGTGCGCCAGCGCCCGCACGATCAGGCTGTTCAGGGTTTGCGAGTGGAACAGCGTCCACCATTCGCCGGGGATGTCCAGGTCCGGTTGCAGACTCTGCGTCGGGTTGAACGGGGTGCGGTCGGAAACCAGTTGCGCCGGCAACCGCTCCGGCGTGTAGCGGTCGGCAGTGGGCGCGGGCGGCTTCTTGAAGTCAGGCCCGACGGCGCAGCCGGCCAGCAAGGCGGCGAGCGCCAGCCATCCCCGGCTCATTCCGCAGGCTCCAGCAAGCCGCGCTCGCCTTCCCGCGCCGTGCGGCGGGAGAACAGGTCGATCAGCACAGGCAGCACGGTCAGGATCAGCACCGGCGCCAGCAGGATGCCGCCCACCACCACCAGCGCCAGCGGCTTCTGCACCTGCGAGCCGATGCCGTTCGAGACGGCGGCGGGCAGCAGGCCGACGGCGGCGACGACGCAGGTCATCACCACCGGCCGCATCTGCTCCAGGCAGGTGCGGACCACCGCGTCCGACCGGTCCATCCCGTCGGCGACCAGGCGATTGAAGTAGGTCACCACCAGGATGCCATCCATCGCGGAGATGCCGAACAGCGCCACGAAGCCGATCGCCGCCGACACGCTGAACGGCGTGCCGGTCACGAACAGGGCGATGATGCCGCCGATCAGCGCCATGGGGATGACGCTGGCGGACAGCAGCATGTCCACCAGGGAGCCGAAGTTGATGTAGAGCAGGAAGCAGATCAGCAGGATGCTGAGCGGCACCACGATGGCCAGCCGGGTCAGCGCGTCCTGCAGATTGCCGAACTCGCCCACCCATTCGAGGTGGTAGCCGCCGGGCAGGCGCACCTGCTCGGCGATCCTGTGCTGCGCTTCCTGCACCGCCGTGCCGAGGTCCCGGCCCCGAACGCTGAACTTGACCGGGATGTAGCGCTCCTGTCCCTCGCGGTAGATGAACGAGGCGCCGGAGGTGAGCCTGACGCTTGCCACGTCGCTGAGCGGAACCTGGACCACGCCGCCGTTCGGGCTGGTGGCGCCGATCATGATGCGGCGGATGGAGTCGAGGTCCTGCCGGTACTGGGCCGACAGCCGCACGATGATGGGGAAATTGCGGTCGCTGCCGTCCTCGTAGAGATTGCCTGCCGCCTGCCCGCCGATCGCCGCCTGCACGGTGGAGTTCACGTCGCCGGGCGCCAGGCCGTAGCGCGCGGCGCGGGCGCGGTCCACGTCGATGCGCACCGTCGGCTGGCCGAGCGAGCTGAGCACCGCGAGGTCGGTGATGCCCGGCACCGTGGCCAACACGTCCTTCATCTTGTTGGCGGTGCGCTCCAGCACGTCGAGGTCGCCGCCATACAGCTTGACCGAGTTCTCGCCTTTCACGCCGGACGCGGCTTCCTCCACGTTGTCCTCGATGTACTGGGAGAAGTTGAAGTCAACGCCGGGGAACTTCGCTTCGAGCGCGGCCGTCATGTCCGCGGTGAGCTTGGCCTTGTCCACGCCGGCGGGCCAGGTGTCGAACGGCTTCAGCGGCACGAAGAACTCCGCGTTGAAGAACCCGGTCGCGTCCGTGCCGTCATCCGGACGGCCGTGCTGGGAAATGACGGTGACCACCTCCGGGTAGCTCTTCAGCATCCGGCGCATCTCGTCCACGTAGGGGCTTCCCGCTTCCAGCGAGATCGAGGTCGGCATGGTCGCCCGGATCCAGAGGTTGCCTTCCTCCAGCTTGGGCAGGAACTCGAGCCCGAGGCTGCTCACCGCGACGCCGGCAAAGGCGAGCAGCAGCGTCATGACCCCGAGCGACAGGATCCGGTTGGCCAGCGTGAAGCGCACGACGGGGGCGTAGATCCGGTGCAGGAAGCGGACGACGACCGTCTCCTTCTCCTCGACCTGGTCAGGCAGCAGCAGGGCGGACAGCGCCGGGGTGACCGTGAACGTCGCGATCAGCCCGCCCGCGATGGCGTAGGCGTAGGTCTTCGCCATCGGCCCGAAGATGTGGCCCTCGATCCCGCTCATGGTGAACAGCGGCACGAAGGCCGCGATGATGATGGCGGCCGAGAAGAAGATGCCCTGGCTCACCTCGACGGAAGCCTGGGCGATGACGGCGAGCTTGCCGCCCAAGCCCGTCCCCGCCCGCGACCGGTCCAGGGCGGACCGCATGATCCGCTTGGTCCGCGGCTGCGAGAGCCGGCGGAAGATGTTCTCCATCATGATGACGCTGGCGTCGACGATCAGGCCGAAGTCGATCGCGCCCACCGACAGCAGGTTGGCCGACTCGCCCCGCAGCAGCAGCAGCCCGATGGCGAAGGCCAGCGCGAACGGGATCGTGGCGGCGACGATGACGGCGCTGCGCAGGTTTCCCAGGAACAGCAGTTGCAGCACGAAGATCAGGGCCATGCCTTCGGCCATGTTGTGCAGCACGGTGTGGGTCGTGATCTCGATGAGGTCCGAGCGGTCATAGATCCGCTCGATGCGCACGCCGGGCGGCAGGATGCCGGTCGCGTTGATGCGGGTGATTTCCGCCTCGACCCGCTTGATGGTCGGCGTGCTTTCTCCGCCGCGCCGCATCAGCACGATGCCCTGCACGATGTCGTCGCTGTCGTCCTGCCCGGCGATGCCGAGGCGCGGCTGGTAGCCGGTGCGGACGGCGGCGACGTCGGAAACCAGCACCGGCGAGCCGTTGTTGGCCGCGAGCATGGTGTTGCGTATGTCGTCGAGCGAGTGGATCAGGCCCAGGCCGCGCACCACGGCCGACTGGTCGGAGAACTGCACGGTCTGCCCGCCGACATTGGTGTTGGCGTTGTTCAGCGCCGTGAGCACCTGGGGCATCGTCAAGCCGTACTGCACCAGCTTGGCTTGGTCGATGGCGACCTCGAAGGTCTTGGTCTTGCCGCCCCAGCCGTTGACGTCGGCCACGCCGGGAATCGCCTTGAACCGGCGCTCCAGCATCCAGTCCTCGATCGTCTTCAGGTCGGTGACCGAGTAGCCGGGCGGACCCGTCACCCGGTAGCGCATGATCTCCCCGACCGGGCTCTCGGGCGAGATCTGCGGCTGCGCGCCGTTCGGCAGCGGGGAAAGCTGCGACAGCCGGTTGATCACCCGCTGCTCGGCTTCCTCGTAGGTGAAGTCGTAGGTGAACTGGACCTTGGTGTCCGACAGGCCGAACAGCGAGATGGTGCGGATGGCGGTCACGTGCGAGATGCCCGCCATCTGGATCTCGATCGGGATCGTGATGTAGCGCTCGATCTCCTCGGCGGACTGGCCGCTGTTCTGGGTCACGATGTCCACCAGGGGCGGCACCGGGTCCGGGTAGGCTTCGATGTTCAACTCGATGAAGCTGACCACGCCGCCGGCGAACACCAGCAGCAGCATGACAAGGACGAGGATACGCTGCTTGAGCGCGAAGCCGACGACCGCGTTCATGGCTCAGTCCGCTTCCGCCGCGCGGTCGATGAACACCGACCCGGAGGTGACCACGGCGTCACCGGCCGCCAGCCCGTCCAGCACTTCCACCATCCCGCCCGCGGTGCGGCCGGTCTTCACCTTGCGCACGGCCAGGGTCTTGTCCGAACCGACCAGCCAGACGTGCGTGCCGTCGGCATCGTACACCAGGGCCGCTTCCGGCACGGCCGGAGCCTCCTTCGCCTGCCCGGTGATGATGCGGAAGGTGGCGAACATCTCCGGCCTCAGCAGGCCATCCGGGTTGGGGATCTCGGCATGGATCGGCAGGCGGTGAGTGGTGGGGTCGATGCTGGCGCCCACATAGGTGACGCGCGCCGTGAACACGCGGCCCGGAAAGGCGAGCACCGCCACCTCCACCGTGTCGCCGTTGTGGATCTGCGGCGCGTCCGTTTCGCGCGCATTGGCCACCAGCCAGACGCGGGAGGTGTCGCCGACGGTGAACACCGGGTTGGACCCGCCGTTGAGCAAGGTGACGATGTTCTGGCCGACGCCCACCTGCCGTTGCAGGACGGTGCCCGCGATCGGCGCGGGCACCACCGTCTCCGGGCTGAACCGCGTCGGGTCTGCCGACGTCTCCATCTTGGCCAGTTCCGCATCCGATTTGCCGAGGATGCGGAGCCGGTTGCGCACGGCGCCGAGCGCCACCTCGGCGCTGTTGAAGGAGCCGTGGGCGGCGGCCAAGTCGCTCTGGCTCTGCTGCCAGTCCTTCAACGCGCCACCCTGCGCCAGGTACAGGTCGTGCTGCCGCTTCTCCGTGGTCGTGGCCAGGGCGAGCTGGGCCTTGGTGGTCTGGTCGGCCGACAGCGCGCTCACCAGGTCGTTGGCGCCCTGCACGAACTCGCTCGCCTGCATGGCGAACAGCGGCTGGCCCGCCTTCACGGCGTCTCCCGCCTTGGCGAACAGCTTGGTCACCCGGCCGGAGTAGGGCGAGTAAACCGCCGTGGTGAGGTCA
Organism: uncultured Acetobacteraceae bacterium; assembly: GCA_964245075.1. Classification (GTDB taxonomy): domain Bacteria; phylum Pseudomonadota; class Alphaproteobacteria; order Acetobacterales; family Acetobacteraceae; genus LMUY01. The sequence continues at coordinate 60,587 of CAXTLC010000008.1, read as the reverse complement.
TCATCGATGGCGATCTTGCCGTCCGTGGTTTGCGAGGCGGAGAACGGCAGGCTCTGCACGGCGGCCGTCTTGAACCCGGCCCACTGCTCCGCGGTGGGCTTGAAGCTGTTCGAGCTGGCGGGGGGCGGCGGGGGCGGCGGCTCGCTCTTGGTCAGCAAGCTCCCGAGCAGCAGCCAGGCCGCGAGCAGGCCAGCGCCGGCCACAACCACTCCGATCTGCACCGTGCGAGGAACCCGCCGCGCCGGGCGCGACGGCAGCGTCCGCATCGCATGCTCCTCGGCAGGCGGTTCCATCACGTCCGGCATGGCAGTCCAAAACCGTCTGTCATCGCGATGCTCTTGTCATTTGTTGAAAGCTTCTGCCAGATCGGACCCTCCTGAACGGGTGGATTTTCGGCAGAGCAACGTTTGTCGGCGTGATATACGAAAATCAGGCTGGATGCCAGGACAGCCCGGCCGCGTCCGGCGCAACCGGTCTCGGTCACGGTCCGGCGGAACCGGGCATGGGGCAGGCTACGACGGGACGCCGCATCGGACACTCTCCACATGCCCCGGGTCCGACCAGTTCGGCCGGGGTGCGAAGGCGCAACGACGTATCGCCCTACAGCATATAAATTCCATATCAATGTCGGAGTCAGGGATGCGTGGCCCCCTGCCAGGGTGGCATCAAGAATCCGCCGGCCACGATCAAGACGCCGCCGGTGAGGGTCGGCAGGCTCTGGGTTACGCCGAAAGTGGGGCCAACTGGGTGATGACGTGGCGACACGGACGCCCGGCAAGCGGCCGAGATCTCATGACGGGGCGTTCACGCGCAAACCCTAGCCGAGCAGGGTAGCTGCTCCGGAGCCAGGATAGCCGAGGCGGTGGAAAACGAAGCGCGGAGCCAACCTGCGGGGACCAGGGCGCCGCCCTAACGATAGGCCGAATTGCCTGATGGGTCAGGGGCAAGGCGTCAGGTTCGGACCGTTCGTTTCCAGCGTAGCGGCGGCAGCCAGCGAGGCGAGCGCGAGCAGGTTTGACATGGAGAAGTCCCGACGGACCTGCCCGCGCGTAGCCACGCCAAAGCTAGAAGTGCACGATCACGTCCGACGCACCGAGGATCGTGTGGTTCTTGTCGGGTGCAATGCCGTGCGTGGGGTTGCCGTTGAACGCATTGCGGCTTGCGGCCCAGTAGCCCACTTCCGGCCGGAACTCGACCTGCGGCGACAGCCAATGCTGCCAGCCAACGGTGAATTCGTAGTAGTCCGCCTTCACGCCGGTCCGCTGGCCCTGTGGGTCATGATAGTACTCCGGACGGAACGAGAAGTTGTTGAGCGGGTCTGGCGAGTAGTTGATGTAGGACACGACGCCTACGGCGCTCGCCTTGCACCGCAGGACGTTCGGGTCCTTGCACTGCGCCAGGTTCGGCGCGTTGACGGGTATGTATTGCGGTGAGAACGGCGTGCCGCCGGCCTGGTAGATCGACTGGACTTGCGGGTTCGAGCCATTGGGCACGGCATCCTGGTGCTCGTTGTAGAACTCCAGCGCCAGATGCCAATGGTCGTTGAACTTGTGGTAGTAGGTGCCGCCATACCACTGCAAGTTGTTGTAGCCGTAGTTCCCCCGGTTGATGGCATTGGCGCACGGATAGATGCTGTCGTTGCCATCCGGGAACGTGTAGCGGACGCAGGCCGTGAACGTCAGTTGCGCGCCCGGGTCCTTCTGGAAGGAATTCCCCGAGTAGAGGGCGTTGTTCGGGACCAGGTTCGGCACCCGGGAGCTCAGGTGCCAGAGCGCCGCCTCCGTCCCGTCGCTGACGCCGAGCTGCACCATGAGGTTCTTGGTGACCGCAAGCGTCGTCTGGACCCCGGTATTGGTGTAGTTGTCGTAGGTGTAGGTCAGCGAGTGCGTGTACATGTAGTTGTTCGGCGCCAACTGGGCCTCGATATCCGGCAACGAGATGTAGCGCCCGGCGCGGATCATCAGGCCTTGCAGCACCTGCGGAATGAACACCTCCCCGTATTCCATCGGGAAGTCGTAGCCGTTCTGGTTGTTGTGCTTCAGCAACTGGTAGCTGGCGAGGCCATAAGACGTGGTGTAGCGGTAGTTCTCGCCGTAGATCGCCGACAAGCGCAGGCCCCAGTCGACATGGTCCTGCTGAACGGTGTCCGGAAAGCGGTCCAGGTAGACCACCGCCTGATCCAGTTGGACGGTGTTCGGGGTGTAGGCGTAGGCGATCGGCGCGTTGCCGGCCGGGCGCTGCGTGTTGCTGCTGACGTTGAAGCCGCCGTTCACCCAGCCGTAGAATTGCAGGTGGTTGTCGGCCATGAACTTGCCGACGCCGGTGTTCGCGATCGCCGTCATCAGCGGGCTGTCGACAGAATTCGGCCGGGTCACCCCGATGGACGTGGTGCCGCCGTAGGGCCATTCCGTAAACGGCATCGGCGGCGTCGTTTCCGGCGTCGACGGCCAGCCATCGCGGCGGCCAGCCGGAGCGTTCGGGTCGGACGGCGCGGAAGCCTGGCCGAGCTCGAGCTTGTAGTAGTTATACAGACGCTCGGCCACGTTGGTGCCGAGGTAGCTATCGAGGCAAGAGTAGTTCTTGTACGGGTCAGGACTGACCGAACAATCGACTTGAGGCGGCGCCGCTTCTGGAACTGCCGGCGCCGGCGTTTTCGGTGCAGCAGTGGTGTCTCGTTGAGCATGAGCCTCGGCGGTCAGCAGCAACACGCCGGCGGCTACTGCTATCACGGATTTAAGCAGGGATTTCGTGACGCCCGACGCACTGGGAGAGAGCTCTACTGCGCAATTTTCAGAGTCTGCTCTCTTAGTCTTCATGCTGCCACATCCGTGTTGGTGATCGCGTAGCAGGTTCATTCCTTACATGAGCATAAAATTTCCATATTGCTCACGATCGCGTGCGCATGTTCGTCATCAGGTGTTGCATCCGTGCCACGCCAGAGGGAACGGTCTCAGAATTGCGCGTGCAACCGGGCGCCCAGGAAACTCACCGGCCCCCGGTCCCGGTTGTAGGCGGGGTTGTCGATGAACTGGTAGTCGGCGGTGAGGTTGACGCCTTTGACGAATGCGAAGCTGTAGAAGGTTTCAAGGACGCCTTCCCGGCCCGAGTCCGGCAGCCGCCCGTCGCCGATCAGGAGGCCGATGCCGCCGGCGTTCAGGTAGTTCTTGTAATGACGCGAGATGCCGTTGCTGGCGAAGCCGATGGCAACCGTATCGTCGGGGCGGCTCCAGCGATTGCCGGCCAGCGAAAGGCCGAGGGACACCGTGTTGTCGATGTCGGTGAAGGACGTGATCGAACTGGTCCCGTCGGCGTCGCCAGCGCGGGCGAAGAAACCAAGGTCCCCGGTGATCGACTGCTCCAAGTTGAGGCTGACTCCACCCTTGCCCCGGTAGCGCAGCACGTTCTGGACGCTGGGCGCGGTGCCGGTCGCTTCCCCGAGCGCAACGGCCTGGGCAAAGCTGCCGAGCAGGCCGCGCGAGAAGAAGCCACTCAGCTTCAGCTTGCCGTCCTGCCCGAGGATCGTGTGCCGTTCCTCGAACTCCGCGACATACTGGACCTGGTGGCCGAAGTGCCTGTCCAGGTACTGGTAGCCTGGCCGGGTCGGCAGGTCGAACGCGCCGCCCCGGACCGTCCACCAGTCCTGGTACCACTCCACGGAAGCGCCGTAGCTGAAGCCCCAGGCGTCCCCCGCCTGGTCGAACGAGCCGGCGTCAATCAGCGACCAGTTCAGGAAATCGTTGCGCGGGTCGTGCGCGTACTTGTTGGTGTCGAACACGTCGAAGCTGGAGAACTTGCCGACCGTGAACACGACCCGGTTGGCGGTCTGCACGCCGCCAAGCTGGTTCAGGTCCGGCGGCACGCCCTGGACCTCGCCCCCCACGTCGAGCGTTTGGCGGAGGAACAGCCGCGGCACCCGCACGTACGGGTCGGCTGACCCGAGCTTGTAGGCCTCCGCACTGGGATACCCGGCCACGCCGAACGTGTTGCTGGGTCCGAAGCCCTGGTCCACCTCCGGGTTCACCCAGATCTCGGCGCCTCGCCAGGGACGGACCCCCGCATACAGCGTCACGTCCCAGGTCTCGTCGCCGCGGCTGCCGGGGTCCAGGCTTTGCGGGCCGCGGTAGGGCGAGGTGAAGCCGGGATGATAGAACTCGGTGAAGGTGGATTGGCCGTGGATCGCCCAATTCTGGAGAACCGGAGGCGTGTCCGGCGCCGTTGAAGCCGCCGCCACGTCAGATTGCGGCGTCGTGCCCCCGTTTGGCTGCTGCCCGCCGCCCTCCGGCGTCGCGGGCGGAGCTGCGGCGAGCGCCCCCTGCACGGCGCAGGCCACGGCGAAACCGGCCAGCAAGCAACGCGGCCACAGCCGATTTGGGGAGGCGGTCACCTGGACGGCGCTTCGCAATTGAAAAAGGCAGGCGCCGGCCGATGATGCATGACAGGGTCCGTTGGGAATGGCGCACGGGAAGGGGGCCATCCTCTAGCCAAGCCTTGCCAGGAAGGCCAGCCCAAGGGCAGGACATCGGGCAGCGCCCTCAGTACTTCAGGAACGGCAGCCCTTTCTGCAATGACCCGCGTGACGGCAGGTCCTCCGTGCTGAACCCTCCGCCCAGCGCCTGAACCAGCGTCACGCTGGCGACCAGCCGCTGCTCCTGGACGGAAAGCGCAGTTTCCTGGTCGGTCAGCAGGGCGGTCTGCTGGGTGATGACGTTGGTGTAAACGGCAGTCCCGGCGCGGTAGGTGTTGAGCGCGACCTGCACGGAGCGCTGCGCCGTGCGCACCGCCCGCTGCGTGGCCGTTTCCTGCTGCTCGAGGATGCGCAGCGCGGCCAACTGGTCCTCCACCTGCTGGAACGCGGTCAGCACGGTCTGGCGGTAAGTGGCCACGCTTGCGTCGTAAGCCGCGCGGGCGGCGGCGACTTCGGAGTTGCGCAGCCCGCCCTCGAACAGGGTTTCCGTCGCCGTGGCGCCCAGCGACCAGATGCGGTTGGCGGCCTGGATCAGCGAGCTGAGCGGGTTGCCGGAATAGCCGTACAACGCGGACAGGCTGATATCCGGATAGAACGCCGCGACCTGCACGCCGATCAGCGCGTTCTGCTCCCGCATCGTGCGTTCCGCCGCCGCGACGTCCGGCCGGCGTTGCAGCAGCACGGATGGCACGACGCCGGGCGCGACCGGCACGTCTGCCGCCAGCTTGCCCGGCGCGATGGTCAGTGCGGCCGGCGCGGCGCCGGTCAGCACGGCGATGGCATGCTCGTATTGCGCGCGCAGCACGCCGACATTCACTTGCAGGGCCTGCGCCGATTCGAGCTGCGTTTGCGCGGCAGCCACGTCGGCCGAACTGATGATCCCCGCGTTGTACTGGTTCTGCGTGATGCGCAGCGCGTCGGCGTAGGCCTTGACGGTGTTGGTCAGAAGCTGGTCCAGCGCATCCTGGCTGCGCAGCTCGAAGTAGTCGATGGCCAGGGTCGCCTGGGCGGACAGGGTGGCGTTGACCAAGTCGGCGGCGCTGACCTGGGCGGCGGCCACGTCGCTCTCGATCTGACGGCGGATGCGGCCCCAAACGTCCAGATCCCAGTCGAACGTGCCTTCCAGCGTGTAGAGCGTGGAAGCGCTGGCGCCGCCGAAGGTCGTGCCGGTGGCGCCACCCGTGCTGGTGGTTCCCGTGGTCGCCCCGGTGCCGGTCAGGGTGGTGGAAGTGGTGCCGCCCAGCGCGGTTCCGGTCGTGCCGCCAAGCCCGGTCGCGGTGCTGCCGGAGCCGCCGGAGCTTCGCAACGACCGGGTCACGCTGGCAGAGCCGTTCAGGGTGGGGAACAGGGCCGAGCGGGCGACATCGACGGTGGCCCTGGCTTCGCGGTACTGGGCCTCGAACACCTTCACGTTCTGGTTGTTGATCGCGACCTGCTGCTCCAACTGGTCGAGCAACGGATCGTGGTAGATGGACCACCATGCGCCTTTCGGCGCAGCGTCCTGCGGCTGCGCCACCGTCCAGCCCGGCGGCGCTTCCTTGAACGGCAAGTCGGCGCCGACAGCCGGCGGGCGATGGTAGTTCGGGCCGACGGTGCAGGCGGACAAGGCGAGCAGGAGGGCCAGCGCCGCGCCGGAGGCCATGCGGCAGCTTGCAGGCGGGCGCCAGGCCTCACCCAACCTGCTCGCAGAAGGAGCAGGCTTTTGTGTCGCGGCAAATTCGTCCGCCTTGGGGGTGTGCGTCATTCTGCGGCGCCCAGGGCGGGGGCGGCCCGGCGGACCCGCAGGCGATCCAGCAGCAGGTAAACCGCCGGTGTCGTGTAGAGCGTCAGCACCTGGCTCAGCAGCAGCCCGCCGACGATGGAGATGCCGAGCGGGCGGCGCAGTTCCGCGCCGTCGCCGTAGGCGAGCGCCAGCGGCAGCGCGCCCAGCAGGGCGGCCGCCGTCGTCATGGTGATGGGGCGGAAGCGCATCAGGCAGGCCTGGAAGATCGCGTCCCGGCTGGACGCGCCGTCCTGCCGCTCGGCGTTGAGCGCGAAGTCGATCATCAGGATGGCGTTCTTCTTGACGATGCCGATCAGCAGGATGACCCCGATAACGGCGATGAGGGAAAACTCGGTATGCAGCAGCATCAGCGCCAGCACCGCGCCCACGCTGGCCGAAGGCAGGGTGGACAGGATGGTCACGGGATGGACGAAGCTCTCGTACAGCACGCCCAGCACGATGTACACGGCGAGCAGCGCGGCCGCGACAAGCACCCCCTCGCTGTTCAGCGACTGCTGGAACGCCTGCGCCGTGCCGGCGAAGCCGCCCGTGATGCCGCCCGGCATGTGCAGGTCCGCCACGGCCTTGGCGACGACGGCCTGGGCATCGGACAGCGACCGCCCGGGCGCCAGGTTGAACGAGATCGTGGCCGCCACGAACTGGCTCTGGTGGTTGACGGACAGCGCCGTCTGCCCGCGGCTGAAATGCGCCACCGCCGAAAGCGGCACCATCGTTTCCTGCCCCGTGCTGACCGCGGCGCCGGAGGAGGCGGTGCTGCTGCCGCTGGCCGCCAGCGCGTTCTGCGCGGCGTTGCGCTGCGAATCGTTGATGCCGTTGGCGGACGCGGCGGAGGCGGCCGTCCCGGTGACGGTGCCGGACGGGGCGTTGGTGGTCGCGGTTCCGGTCGGCGTGCCGCCCGCCGTGCTGATCCAGACCTGCTCCAGGATGTCCGGGTTCTGCCAATACTGGGGCGCCACCTCCATCACCACGTGGTACTGGTTCAGCGCGTTGTAGATGGTGGACACGGAGCGCTGCCCGAACGCGTCATACAGCGTGTTGTCGATCTGCTGCGTCGTGATGCCCAGGCGGGAAGCCGTGGCGCGGTCGATGGTCACCTCCGTTTGGAGCCCGGCCTGCTGCTGGTCGGAGTTCACGTCCGTCAGCGCCGGGTTGCGTTGCAGGGCCGCCAGCAGCTTGGGCGCCCACTCGAACACCTCGCTCGTGTTGTCCGCCTGCAGGGTGTACTGGTAGGCGGCGTTGGTCTGCCGCCCGCCGATCCGGATATCCTGCGCCGGCACCAGGATCAGCCGGCTGCCCGGCACGCGGGACAGCTCCCGCCGCAGCCGGCCCGTCACCACGTCCAGGCTGTCGCGCTCGCCCTTCGGCTTGAGGCTGACGAACACGCTGCCGGTGTTGGTCTGCGACGCGGCGCCACCGCCCCCGGCGCCGGTGAAGCCGACCAAGCCGCGCACCGCCGGGTCCCGCTGCACGATGGCCATCAACTGCGTCAGCTTCTGGCTCATCGCCTGGTACGAGACGGCCTGGTCGCCCTGCACGCTGCCGATCAGCAGCCCGGTGTCCTGGATGGGGAAGAAGCCTTTCGGGATGACGGCGATCAGCATGACGTTCAGCGCCACCGTCGCCGCCAGCACCGTCAGCACCAGGCCGTTGTGCTCCAGCGTCCAGGCGAGCGTGCGGCCGTAGAGATCCTGCACGCGCTGACCGAAGGAGCGGCGCTGCCGGGGGAAACCCGCCGGCGGCGGCCGGGGGCGCAGGAACAGCGCGCACAGCATCGGCGTGGTGGTGAGCGAGATCACCAGCGACACGATGATGGCCAGCGAAAGCGTCACCGCGAACTCGCGGAACAGCCGGCCCACGATGCCCCCCATCAGCAGGATGGGCAGGAACACCGCGATCAGGGAGAGGGTGATGGAGACGATGGTGAACCCCACCTCCCGCGCGCCCTGCAAGGCGGCCTGCCGGCGGGGCATGCCGTCCTCCATGTGGCGGGAGATGTTCTCCAGCACCACGATGGCATCGTCCACCACGAACCCGGTGGAGATGGTCAGCGCCATGAGCGAGAGGTTGTCCAGGCTGAAGCCCAGCAGGTACATCGCGCCGAACGTGCCGATCACGGAAACCGGCACCGCCACCATCGGGATCAGCGTGGCGCTGGCGTTGCGCAGGAACAGCCATACCACCAGCGTCACCAGCGCCACCGAGATCAGCAGCGTGACCTCCGTGTCGGCCAGGGAGGCGCGGATGCTGACCGTGCTGTCGTTGGCGAAGGCGATGTCGATGTCGTGCGGCAGCGCGGCTTGCAGCTTGGGCACCGCCGCCTTGATGGCGTCCACCGTCTGGATGACGTTGGCGCCGGGCTCCTTGAACACGATGACGAGCACGGCCGGCTTGCCGTTCGCCAAGCCGAGGTTGCGGAGGTCCTGCACGCTGTCGTCCACGCTGGCCACGTCCGTCAGGTGCACGGCGGCGCCGTTGCGGTAGGCGACGACCAGCGGGCGGTAATCGGCGGCGTGGCCGGCCTGGTCGTTGGTGTAGATCTGCAACCGCTGCGGCCCCAGCTCCACCACGCCCTTGGGCGCGTTGGCGTTGGCCGCCGCCAGCGCGGCGCGCACGTCCTCCAGCCCGATGCCATACTTGTAGAGCGCCTGCGGTTCCAGCTCGACCCGCACCGCGGGCAGGGCGGAGCCGCTGAGGATGACCTGCCCCACGCCCGAGACCTGGGACAACTGCTGCGACAGCACGGAACTGGCGGCGTCGTAGATCTGCCCGCGGGTGAGCGTGCCGGAGGTGAGCGAGATGATGAGGATCGGCGCGTCCGCCGGGTTCACCTTGCGGTAGATCGGGTTGGACAGCAGGTTGGTCGGCAGGTCCGCCCGCGCCGCGTTGATGGCGGCCTGCACGTCCCGCGCGGCACCGTTGATGTCCCGGTCCAGGCCGAATTGCAGGTTGATGCGGGCCTGGCCCACTTGGCTCTGGGAGGTTATCTCCGTCACGTCGGCGATCTGTCCCAGGTGCCGCTCGAGCGGGCTGGCCAGGCTGGTCGCGACCGTTTCCGGGTCGGCGCCCGGCAACTGCGCCTGCACCGAGATCGTGGGGAAATCGACCGCCGGCAGGGACGCCACGGGCAGTTGGAAGAACGCGATGGCGCCCGCGGCCAGGATCGCCAGCGTCAGCAGCGTGGTGGCGATCGGACGGGTGATGAACGGGGCGGAGATGTTCACGGCGCGGCCGTCATTCCGCGGGCGCCGCCGCGTCGCCGGTGCTGAGGTTGGGGCCGCGCCCGGTCAGCCGGACGGCCAGCGCATCGAACGCGAGATAGATCACCGGCGTGGTGAACAGCGTCAGCACCTGGCTGACCAGCAGGCCGCCGACGATGGCGATGCCCAGCGGCTGCCGCAGTTCCGAGCCTGACCCCGTGCCCAGCATCAGCGGCAGCGCGCCGAGCAGGGCGGCCACCGTGGTCATCAGGATCGGGCGGAAGCGCAGCAGGCAGGCCTGGAAGATCGCCTCGCGCGGCGCCTTGCCTTCCGTCCGCTCGGCGGCCAGCGCGAAGTCGATCATCATGATCGCGTTCTTCTTCACGATGCCGATCAGCAGGATGATGCCGATCACCGCGATGATGTCCAGGTCATGGCCCGTGAGGTAGAGCGCGATCAGCGCCCCCACCCCCGCGGACGGCAAGGTGGACAGGATGGTCAGGGGATGGATGAAGCTCTCGTACAGCACCCCCAGCACGACGTACACCGCAACCAAGGCCGCCCCGATCAGCAGCAGCTCGTTGGACAGGGAGGACTGGAATGCCGCCAGCTCGCCCTGGGGGGCCAGGGTGAAGCTGTCGGGCAGGCCGATCTCCCGCTGCGCGTCGCCGATGGCCGCCACCGCCGTGTCGAGCGAGGTGCCCGGCGCCAGGTTGAACGACACGGACACGGCCGGGAACTGGCCCAGATGCTCGATCTGCAACGGCCCGCTGCGGGTGGACAGGCGCACCATCGCCGCCAGCGGCACCTGCCCGCCCGCCGCCGTCACCGAGGGCAGGTAGATCGCGGCCAGCGCCTTCTGCAAGCTGTCCTGGTCGTGGACGTCCGCTTGCAGGATCACGCGGTACTGGTTGGACTGCGTGTAGAGCGTCGAAACGATGCGCTGGCCGAAGGCGTCGTACAGCGCGTTGTCCACCGTCGCGACCGTGATGCCGAACCGGGACGCCGTGGCGCGGTCCACTGCCATGTCGAGCGCGCGGCCGTTCGTGTCCATGTCGCTGGTGACGTTGCCGAAGCCGGGCGTCGCGGCCAGCCGATCCATCAGCTTCGGCACCCAGGCGGCGAACTGGGAGCCGTCCGGGTTCTCCAGGAAGAAATGGTACTGCGCGCGGCTGACGGTGCTGTCCACCGTGAGGTCCTGCACCGGCTGCATCGACATCGTGATGCCTCCGACGTCCTTGATCTCGTCCCTCAGCCGCGCGATCACCGCCGCCACGCCGATGCCCCGCTCGTCCCGCGGCTTGAGGTTGATCTGCAGGCGCCCGGCGTTCAGCGTCGTGTTGGTGCCGTCGACGCCGATGAACGAGGACAGGCTGTCCACCGCCGGGTCCTGGAGGACGGCGTCGGCCAGCGCCTGCTGGTGCGCGGCCATGGCGCCGAACGAGGTCGCTTCCGACGCCTCCGTGATGCCCTGGATGACGCCGGTGTCCTGCACCGGGAAGAATCCCTTGGGGATGGCGACGTACATCATGACCGTCATCGCCAGCGTCAGCGCCGCGACCAGCAGGGTGAGCGCCTGGTGGTCCAGCACGACGTCCAGCCAGCGCCCGTAGCCCGCGACCAGCCGGTCGAACCAGCGCTCGGCCCAAAGGTCCAGCCGGTTGCGGCGCTCCGCCGGACGGTGCTTCACCAGCAGCGCGCACAGCATCGGCACCAGGGTGAGCGAGACGACGGCGGACAGCACGATGGTGACGGACAGGGTGACGGCAAACTCGTTGAACAGCCGGCCCACCACGTCCGTCATGAACAGCAGCGGGATCAGCACGGCGATCAGCGACACCGTCAGCGAGACGATGGTGAAGCCGATCTCCGCCGAGCCGCGCAGCGCCGCCTCCAGCGGGCTGTCGCCGTCCTCCACGTGGCGGGCGATGTTCTCGATCATGACGATCGCGTCATCCACCACGAAGCCGGTGGAGATGGTCAGCGCCATCAGGGACAGGTTGTCCAGGCTGAACCCCAGCAGGTACATCGCCGCCAGCGTGCCCACCAGGGAAAGCGGCACCGACAGGGACGGGATCAGCGTCGCGGGCAGGTTGCGCAGGAACAGGAAGATCACCAGCACGACCAGCGCCACCGCCAAGCCGAGCTCGAACTCCACGTCCGCCACGCTGGCGCGGATGGTGGTGGTGCGGTCGCTCAGCACGGTCACCTCCACCGCTGCGGGCACCGTCGCCTGCAAGCGGGGCAAGAGGCGCTTAACCGCGGCCACCACGGCGATGACGTTGGAGCCGGGCTGGCGCTGCACGTTGAGGATCACCGCCGGCGTGCGGTTGGCCCAGGCCGCGAGCTGGTCGTTCTCGGCGCCGTTCAGCACGGTGGCGACGTCGCCGAGGCGCACCGGCCGGCCGTTCTTGTATGCGATGATCAGGCTGCGGTAGCCGTCGGCCCCCGTGAGCTGGTCGTTGTCGTTGATCACGCTGCTCTGCGCCGCCCCGTCGAAGCTGCCCTTCGGCGTGTCCACGTTCTGCGTGCCGATGATGGTCCGCACGTCGTCGATCGCCAGCCCGTAGGCGGACAGCGCGCGCGGGTTGACCACGACGCGCACCGCCGGGCGGTTGCCGCCGCTGATGGAGACCAGGCCCACGCCGGCCTGCTGGCTGATCTTCTGCGCCAGCCGGACGTCCGCCAGATCCTCCACCTGCGTCAGCGGCACGGTCTTGCTGGTGAGCGCGAGGGTCAGGATGGGCGTGTCCGCCGGGTTGACCTTGTTGTAGATCGGCGGCGCCGGCAGGTCGGACGGCAGCAGGTTGGTGGCGGCGTTGATCGCCGCCTGCACCTCCTGCTCGGCCACGTCCAAGCTGAGGCTGAGGCTGAACTGCAAGGTGATCACCGACGCGCCGCCGGAGGACACGCTCGACATCTGCCCCAGGCCCGGCATGGCGCCGAACTGGCGCTCCAGCGGCGCGGTGACGGCCGTGGTCATCACCTCGGGGCTGGCGCCGGGATAGAAGGTCTGCACCTGGATGGTCGGGTAGTCCACCTCCGGCAAGGCGGAAACCGGCAGGAACTGGTAGCCGATGATGCCCACGAGCAGGATGGCCACCATCAGCAGCGTGGTGCCGACCGGGCGCAGGACGAACGGGCGGGAAGGGTTCATCCGCCCGGACGCCGCCCGCCCGCGTCTGGCGGCCCCCCTGCGCCGGCCACCGTGATCTTGGCGCCGTCGCGCAGGCGGTCCAGCCCGTCGGTGACCACCTTGTCGCCGGGCTTCAGCCCGGCGGTGACCTGCACCCGGTCGCCTTGCGCCACCCCGACCTTGACCGGCTGCACCGCCACCGTGCCGTCCGGCTTGACCAGGTAGACGAACTCGCCGGGGGCGCCCGTCTGGACCGCGGCCTGCGGCGCCACCACCACGCCCTTCAGCGTCTTCACCAGCAGGCGCGCGTTGACGAACTGCTGCGGAAACAGCGCGTTGTCCGTGTTGGCGAACAGCGCCCGCAGCCTCACCGTGCCCGTGGCGCTGTCGATCTGGTTGTCCGTGGTGGCCAGCTTGCCGGTGGCGATCAGCTCCGTGTCGGTCCGGTCGTAGGCCATCACCGGCAGCGTTCCCGACGCCATCTGCGCCTGCACCTGGGCCACGTTGTCTTCCGGCAGGGTGAACAACACGGACATTGGCTGCAACTGGGTGAGCACGAACAGCCCCGCCGCGTCGCTGGTCTGCACGTAGTTGCCCACGTCCACCAGGCGGATGCCGACCCGGCCGTCCACCGGGGAGGTGATGTGGCAGTAAACCAGGTTCAGCTTGTCGTTGTCGACCACGCCCTGGTCGGCCAGCACCGAGCCCTCGTACTGCTTGATGAGGTAGGCCTGGTCCTCCACCTGCTGCCGGGCGATGCTGTCCTGCTTGCTCAGCGTCTGGTACCGCGCGTTGTCCGCCCGCGCCTGCGCCAGCAAGCCCTGGTCGTGCAACAGCGTGCCCTGGTCCTTCTCCAGCGCTGCCTCATACGGGCGGGGGTCGATCTGCGCCAGGAAGTCACCCTTGCGGACGATCTGGCCCTCGGTGAAGGCGATCTGCTGCAACTGGCCGTTGATCTGCGTCTTCACCGTGACCGTCGCCAGCGGCGTCACCGCGCCCAACCCGGTGAGCACCACCCCGAGATCGCCGGTGCCCACCGTCGCCACCCCGACTGTCTGCGGCGGCCCGCCGCCGGGCCGGCCGCCCTGGGGCGGCGCGTGGGTCCCCAGCAGGCGCCAGCCGGCGAACGCCACCAGGCCGATCACCAGCAGCGAGCCGACCGGCGTGACCCATCCGCGCCGGCGCCGGCGCGGCGCGGGCGGCCGGGTGATGACCCGCCCGGGATCGGGGCGAAGGTCGAGCTGTTCGTCCATGCGTGCTAGAACTCCGCGATTGGCTGCGATCGGGCCAGCCTGCACCTGCTACCACATCGCCTCCTCGTCAAAGGAAGATTTGCAACCGAATATAACCTGCCTTGCCGCCGCCAGGTCATCGTTGACCCAGCTTGGACGCGCTCCACGCCTTCGCCAGCCAATCATCGCGGGATCGGCCAGCAGAATTACTGATGCGAAGACGAACTATTACCGCAACGCGGGCCAGCCAAGCGCTGCTTCGCTGGAATGACCTTTGGCAAGCCTGGTCTCAAGAAGTTTATTCAGGATCACTCATCGCCCGGTCTGCGCACCGCCGTATCAGTCAGGCAGGCGGGGTGAGCCGGTTTCCCCTATGGGCGCGACGGCGCCGGCGCCGTGCCACTCCTGTCCAGTTGGGCACAGATCCAGCAACGGGCAACGGGGGCAGGCCGGCTTGCGGTGGAAGCAGCAGCGTTGGCCGTGCAGCATCAGGACTTCATGGTTGTCGTAGATGTGCTGCGCGTCCCAGTCCGGCGGCAACTGCGCGGCGAGCACCCGGTGGGACGGGCCGACAGGCAGGCTGGCTGGGATCAGGCCGGTGCGGATGGCGACCCGGTGGTGATGGCTGTCCACCGGCAGCGCCGGACGGCGCAGAGTGCTGAAGCTGAGCACGGCAGCGCTTGTCTTGGGGCCGATCCCGGGCAGCCGCTCAAGCCAGGCGCGTGCCTCCTCCACCGTGAGATCGCCGAGGAAGTCGAGACTCAACGCGCCGCGTTCGGCCTGGATCGCGCGAAGGATCGCCTGGATCCGCGGCGCTTTCTGCTCCGGCCACGTGACGCGGGCGATGGCGGCTTCGATGACCGCGGTGGGCGCGGCAGCAACGGCCGCCCAATCCGGAAAACCCGCCCGCAGCGCCTTGAAAGCGGCGCCGCTGTCCGCGTTGCGGGTGCGATGGGAAAGCAAGGAGCTCACCAGTTCGCTCAACGGGTCGAGCGCGTGGAAGTAGCTGATCGGGCAGTGATAGGTGCGGCACAACCGGTGGTGGATTTCCAGCGCCTTGTCTTGCATGTCCATCGCGTGTCGCTCCGTCTGGGCTGGGACAGGGCAAAAGCGTGGCGGGCCGGCGTGAGTTGCAGCCAGCGGCAGCGACGGCCACGCCGCAGCGTCCTCGGCCGAAGGCCGGTCTTAGGGCCTGGGTCCTTCGGCCGGTCTTAGGGATGGCCTTGGGCGTCCCGTCCGGTCGATGGCCCGCCGCCTCAACAGCCGGATGCGTCGGCGCCCTCAGCCTGCGGGACGCTGAGTGCCTCCGGCGCCCAAGAACTCGATCATCATGGCGATGACCACCCTGCGCATCTGCGGGTCGAGCATCGAGTGGTCGAAGCCCGGCACCACGTGCAGCGTGCCGCCGGGCGGGGTGCGGCTGGGGCCGAACTCAGCGGCGAGGACCGATAGCCCGGCTTCCATCGGCGACATCAGCAACAGTGTGCGCGCACGCTGGCCGAGCGCCGCCGCCGCAACCTGCGCGGGACTGGCAAGCGAGCCGAAGCCAACGCGCCGCCAGAGCCAGACCGCCGTCCTGGTGATCCGCCAGTCCTGCGCAAGCAGCCGGTTGCGGACGTTCATCTCTCCCCGGAGCAGGTGCCGCCAGACACGGGGATTGGCCAGCTTGCGGAGCATGGAAAGCGGGCCTTGCCGGGTCACGGTGGGGTGGAAGAACTCGATGCCCGTGCCGGCCCTCCATTCGAAGGTCGGCAGGTTGGTCAGCAGCACCGTGTCGATCCGGCTGTCGGCCACCGCGGCGTGGAAGGCGTGGTAGGCGCCCGAACACAGGCCGTGCACGGCGAACCAGCGGAAGCCATGGCCGGTCAGGGCATCCAGGGCGGCGGACACCTCTGCCCGCCGGTCCGTCTCGAACACGTGGGTTTGCGCGCCGCCCGCCGCGGTGCTGTCACCCAGGCCGGCGAAGTCCATGCGCAAGGAGGCGATCCCGGCATCGGCAAACCGCCGGGCGATCTCCACGCCCCGCCGGTCGGAACCGTAGCGGGGCTCGCCGCCGGTGTTGAGGATCAGCACGACGCGATCCGTTTCCCGGCCTTTGGGCCGGCACAGCATGCCGAACAAGCCGCAATCGGGTCCGAACCGCAGCGGCGTTTCCTCGCAGCCCGCGTGTATGAGCACGGGGGTTGCAGGCAGCGCCGCGCACCCCACGGGCGAGGCGGGCACGACCCGGCGCAGCCAGCCGACCATGCGGCTGAAATCGGCAGGCGGCTCATGGCTCATGATCCGGTTGCGCAGCAGCGTGTCCAACCCCGCGAAACCGGCCTGCTCCACCGTGGCGCCCCCTTCCGTCCAGGCCAGCGCGCAGCCGTCGAGCACCGGCGAGGGCGCCTGACCGAAGATGGCGGCAGCGCAACCTGGCGGCGGCGGCGTCCGTTGCAGCTCCACCGCCCGGATCGCGCGGATTGTCGCGGCAGACAGCGGGGCGCCGTGCAGGGTCAACCCGGCTTCCGGCGCCTTTCCGGCCAGCCTGGCTTCCACTTCCAACTGCCTGATGAAGCTGCGCCCCCGGATGGTGGGCGCAAGCAGCATCAGCCCAGCCACGTCCGTGCGCAGCACGGCGGCGCTGGCCGCCAGCGTGGCGCCGAGCCGCAAGCCGCACAGCACCAGCCGCTGCGCACCGGTGGCATCGCGCAGCCAATCCGCCGCGGCGTGGATGCTCTGCACCCAGGCGGCCCAAAGGTCGGCGTCCTCGGCAGGGTCGCAGCTGTCCCCCGTTCCGGGGTAGTCGAAACGCAGGCAAGGATAGCCGGCTTGCGCCACCGTTTCGGCGAGTTGGCGGAATTGGCTGTGTGCGTTCAGCCCGTCATCGCGCAATCCCTGGCACAGCAGCACCGCCACGTCCGCCGCCACGCCGCCGGGCGGGGCGTGCAGCCATCCGAAGCAGCCGCCGACGGCCACCGGATGCATGCCGCTCCGGGTGGAACCGTCCAGCGCCAACGGCCGAAGATCATGCAGGGCATCAGGCACGTTTCACATTCCAGAACAGCGGCATGCCTTCCAGCAAGCCCGTCAGGTCGCGCCGGTGGGTTGTTGGCTGAAAAAATTGCCCGAGTGGCAAGAACGGCACGTCCTGGAACGCCTGAGCCTGCATGGCGGCAGCGAGCGTGCCCTGCACTTGGGGGTCCGCCGCCGCCAGCCACTCGCCGCGCAGCCGCTCCAGCTCCGGCGCCGTCGGCCAGCCGAACCAGCCGCGCTCCCCGTTGCCCCGCAACGCCAGGTGGCTCGCCGGATTGGACATGTCGGCGCCGGTGAACGTGGTGACGAACGCGCTCCAGCCGCCTTTGCCGGGCGGCGCCCTGCTCGCCCGGCGCTGGATGACGGTTCCCCAGTCCGTCACCTGGAAATCCACGTTCAGGCCGCAGCGCCCGAACAAGTCGGCCGCGACCTGGCACAATGCCAGGATGCGCGGGTAGTCGCCCGGCGCGATGATGACAACCGGCTCGCCGCCATACCCGGCCGCAACGATCTCCGCCCGGGCGCGGGACGCGTCGTGCGCCCCGTCCAGCTCCGCCAACCCGGCGTCGCTCGCGGCGGGCGTGCCTGGCGCGAAGAACCCGATGCGGTCGCGCCAGGCGGACCGGTCCTCGCCGGCCACCGCCTGCATGAAATCGGCTTGGTCCATCGCGCGCAGGACGCTGCGGCGGATGGCCGGGTTGTCAAACGGCGGGTGGAGCTGGTTCATCCGCAGCAGGCCGATGTTGCCGGTCACCTCGACCAAGCCGGTGGCCAGGGCCGGGTCGCGCTGCAAGGACGGCAACAGGTCGAAAACGGGCTGTTCCCACCAATCCGCCTCGTTGCGCCGCATGGCCGCGGCGGCAGTGGCCCCATCCGGGATCACGTTCCAGACCACCCGGTCGAAGTGCACGATCTTCGGTCCGGCCGTCCAATCGGGCACGCCGCTCTCCACCGGGCGGTACCTGTCCCACTTCGCATAAGCGACGCGGGCGCCGGAAACGCGCTCGTCCGGCAGGAAGCGGAACGGGCCGCTGCCCACCACCTCCGTCACCTGCTGGAACGGGTCGGCGCTCGCCAGCCGCTCTGGCATGATCGGCAGCATGTTGATGCCGATCTTGCCCAAGGCTTCCGGCAGGAAAGCGAACGGCGTCCGCAACCGGAACTGGATGGTGCGGTCGTCCGGCGCGGAAAGCTCCTCCGCTGCCGCGAGCAGCGTTTGCCCGAACGCATCGCGGCGGCCCCACCGCCGGATGCTCGCGACGCAGTCACGCCCGAGGACCGGCGTGCCGTCGTGGAACACCAGCCCGTCGCGCAGCCGCAGGCGCCAAAGCCGCCCGCCACCCTCTGTCGTCTCGCCTTCAACCATCTGGCGGCGGACGCGGTAGGCGCTGTCCTGTCCGTAGAGCGTGTCGAACACCATGTAGCCATGGTTGCGGGTGACGTACACGGAACTGAACACGGGATCGACGATGGCCAGGTCGGCTTGCGGGATGAAGCGCATGACCCGGTCAGCCTCGGCCCGGACGATGGCGGGGGCAGCCAGGCCCAAGGTACACACAAGTAACGAACGACGTTTTATCGCTGTCATCGCTTCATTCTTTGAAACAGCAAATACATACTACAAGACTAAGACTTTACGATGGTAAACTTTCTGCGGCGGTCAGTACATGTCACAAGCTTTGTCAGCCTGGATACGTGCTTTGCAAAGTACGGTATCTGCCGCCGAGGCGGGCGTCACTTTGCCAAGCCTGCTGCCAAGCCTCGCAGGATCATATGATGGCCGCCCAGCGCTCATCGGCGAGCGCGAAACGCTCAGCTATCGCGGCCTGGCGGCGCGGGCGGCGGCCGTTTCCGGCTGGGCAGCGGCGCAGGGCCTGGCTGCCGGGCAAACCGTGTGCCTGCTGATGCCCAATAGCCCGGACTACGTCGCCACCTGGCTCGGGCTGGGCAGCGCCGGCTGCGTCGCGGCCCTGCTTAACACCAACCTAACCGGCAGCGCGTTGCTGCACTGCGTCGCGGCGTCTGGCGGCTCGGCCCTGATCGTCGCACACCCTCTGTTGCCCGCGCTGGAAGCCGTGGCCCCCGGCCTGCCGCCCGGCATCCGGATCTGGGTGCATGGCGGGGACGGCCGCCCCTGGCCCGCGTTCCACCCGCAAGCCGCCGCCGATGCGCCTCCCCGCGGGCCGCCCGCGCCCACGGACCGCGCCCTGCTGATCTACACCTCCGGCACCACGGGGCTGCCGAAGGCCGCGATCATCACCCACGCGCGGGTGATCGAATGGTCGTACTGGTTTGCCGGCCTGACGGACGCGACGCCGGAAGACCGGGTTTACGACTGCCTGCCGCTCTACCACAGCGTCGGAGGCGTGATCGCGGTCGGCTCCATGCTGGTCGCAGGCGGCTCCGTGCTGATCCGGGAGCGGTTTTCCGCAAGCCGGTTCTGGGACGATGTTGCCGGCAACGGCTGCACCATCCTGCAATACATCGGCGAGGTCTGCCGCTACCTGCTCAACGCCCCCCCGCATCCGGCGGAACGCGCGCATAGTCTGCGCCTGGCCTGCGGCAACGGCCTTGCGCCGGACATCTGGGAGGCGGTCCAGCACCGTTTCGCCTTGCCGCAGATCCTGGAATTCTACGCGGCGACCGAGGGCGGCGTGTCGCTGTACAACGTGGAAGGCAAGCCGGGCGCCATCGGCCGGGTCCCCTCCGTCCTGCGGCACCGGATGGGCATCGCCTTGATCCGCACCGATCCCGAAACGGGCCAGCCGGCGCGCGACGCCACAGGGCACTGCATCCGGTGCGAGGACGGCGAAGCCGGGGAAGCGATCGGCCGGCTCGGCAGCGGCGGACGCCGCTTCGACGGCTACGTGGACGCAGCGTCCTCGTCGGCAAAGGTGCTGTCGGGCGTGTTCGCCCCCGGCGACGCGTGGTTCCGCACCGGCGACCTGCTGCGGCGTGACAGCGCCGGCTTCTACTACTTCGTGGACCGCATCGGGGACACCTACCGGTGGAAGGGCGAGAACGTTTCGGCGGCCGAGGTCACTGCCGTGCTGCGCGCCTGCCCCGGCGTGACGGACGCGGCGGTGTATGGCGTGCGCGTGCCGGGCCATGACGGCCGGGCCGGCATGGCGGCGCTGACGGTGGCACCCGGCTTCGAGTGGCCCTCCCTCCACGCCCATCTCGCGGCCGCCCTGCCGGCCTACGCGCAGCCGTTGTTCGTCCGGCTCTGCGCCGCGTTGGAGATGACGGGAACGTTCAAGCTGGCGAAGGCGCGGCTGGCGGAAGACGGCTTCGCCGGGGCGGGCGATCCCGTTTGGGTGAACCACCAGACGGCCGGTCGGTTCGCGCCCCTGGACGCGGCCCTGGCCGCCGCGATCGCCGCCGGCGCCTGGCGGCCGTGACCGGCATGCTCAGGCGGTATTGCCGGCGTCCACGGTGAGCACCGTGCCGGTGATGTTGCGCGCGGCGTCGCTGAACAGGAAGGCCACGGCCGCCGCCACGTCCGCCACCTCCGCCAGCCGCCCCAGCGCGCTGCGGCGGGCGACCTGGGCACGCTGCGCTTCCGTCAGCCCGTCCGTCATCTCCGTGGCCACGAAGCCGGGGGCCACGGCGTTGACCGTGATGCCGAGCGGCCCGATCTCGCGGGCGAGCGACCGGGTGAAGCCGGACATCGCGGCCTTGGTGGCGCTGTACACGGACAGGCCGCTGTAGCCGTTGCTGGCCACCACGGACGACATGTTGACGATCCGGCCTTCCCGCGCCGTCATCATGGAGCGGAGCACGTGCCGGGTCAGCACCATCGGCGCTTGCACGTTCAGCCGCAGCAACTGCGCAATGTCCCGGTCGGCCATGTTGGGCAGGATGCCGGCGGTGCCCAGGCCGGCATTGTTGACGAGGCCGTAGAGCACGCCGAACTCGGCCCGCAAGGACTTCACCAGGGCGGGAATGGCGTCCACGTCCGAAAGGTCGAAGCCGCGGAAATGCAGCGCCCCGCGCCCCGCGCCGGTCCCTCCGCCGCTCCCTGGGCCGCTCCCTGGGCCGCTCCCTGGGCCGCTCCCTGGGCCGGCCATCGCGGCGCGTGCGGCCCGCAGCGCGTCACTCTCCTGCCGGGCCAGCGCGACCACCTGGAACCCCGCGCCGGCCAGGGCCTGGGCGATCCCCAGGCCCAGCCCGCGGCTGCCCCCGGTGACCAGCACGCTACGCAACGGTGCGCGCCATCTTGCCGGACGCCGCGATGGCGATGCTGTCCACCTGCCGCAGCGACGCCGGCACCTTGTGGGGCTGCAACGCGTCCCGGCAGAGTTGCAGCACCTCCGCCCGCACGGTGGCGAAGGGAGCCGCCTGCTCGTGCAGCACGAGCTCGGCGGCGGCGATCGCACCGGTGACCGGGCTGGCCCGCGGGAAGACGCGAACGGCACGCACCGCCGGGTGGCTGGCGATCACCGCCTCCACCTCCTCCGGGTAAACCTTCTGGCCGCCGACGTTGATCACCCCTTCGCGCCGCCCGGCGAACAGGAAGCGCCCTCCCCGCCGCTGCACCATGTCGCCGGTGTCCACGAAGCCTTCGCTATCCAGCACGGGCGCCCGACCGCCCAGGACGCGGCTGGCGGTGCGGGCCGAGCGCAGCCGGAGGGAGCCGTCCACCACGCGGACCTCCACCTTGGCGTCTGGCGCGCCGACCAGGCTGGCCGGGAAGCCGGCCAACCCGTCCGTGACCTCGAAGCCCACGCCCGCTTCCGTTGAGGCATACGCGTGGACGATGCCGGCGCCCGGATAAGCGGAAGCGAGCGCGTCGAGGATGGCCTGGTCCGCCACTTCGCCGGACAGCCGGGCGTAGCGGGGGGTGATGCAGCCGGCCTTGCCGCTCATCAGCGCGAGACGCCAGTGCGACGGGGTGCCGAGCAGGTGGGTGACGCCGGCGTCACCCGCCCGGCGCAAGAAGTCCCCGACGTGCTCCCCCGCTTGCGACAGCACCAGCGAGCCGCCGCCCAGCAGCGCCCGAAGCAGGACTTGCAGCCCGCCGTAGCGCCGGACATCGTAGAACGTGCTCCAAACCTGGCCGGCCCCCGCCGGCCCGTCCATCAGCGGGCCAGCCAGGCTGGCCAGGGTGTGCATCACCAGTTTCGGCCTGCCCGTGGTGCCGGAGGTGAGCAGCAGCCACTCGGTGGCGAGGCTGCGCCCAGCCGGAGCGACGGGAGGGATCGGCAGCATGGGCTGTCCTGCGGCGGCGGCCGGGCCAGTGCCGTCGGACACGATGGCGTCCACCGCCGCGTCCTCCAGCACCGCCGGCAGATGCCCGGGCTGTAGATCCGGCGGGCAAAGCACCATCCGCCGCGCCACCCCGTCCAGCGCCAGCAACGCCCGCACCGCCGGCAGTTGCCGGTCCGACGAGATCAGCACCGACCGGCCTGGCAGCCGGCCGTCCAGCCCGTCGGGCCGCTCCAGGTCCGCCAATTGCAGCCGCTGGCCGGCGTCAGCCAGGAACCGGCCCGCAGACAGGCCCGCCCCCGCCGTCAGCGCCCACAGCGAGCGGTCAGGCGGCATTCTCATACAGGGCCACGAATTGCCCGACGGTCACGGGAAAAGGCGGGTCGGCGCTGAAGGGATCGAGCCCGAGCGTGTCGTCCAGGGAAGCGACGAGCAGCGCCAGGCACAATGAGTCCAGGCCGGTGTCCGCCAGGCTCAACCTGTCGGACAGCGGCGCCAGGATCTTCTTCTGCTGGGCGGCAATATCCGCCATCTGCTGAAATATGGTCGATCGCAGGGACATGGTTCAGGCTTTCTGCCGGTCGTTACGCAGGGGGCACCCGCCCTCCATGCATACGGCTACGTCACGTGGAGTTTACAGGTGTGGTGATCCATATCACAACAGATTGAAGGCTCCGCTCCGGCCGGTTCGCGGCGGAGCAACAGGTCAGCGGGGCGGCAACGCGCCAGCCGCCGCCGCGAACGCCGCGGCAGTCGCATCCACCTCCGCAGCGCCCATCCCCGGCTTGTAAAGCGCCGAGCCCAGGCCGAAGCCGCGCGCACCGGCCTGCCAGTATGGCGCCATATTGCCCGGGTTGATCCCGCCCACCGGCAGCAGCGCCGCCCCGCGGGGCAGCACGGCCAGCCACGCCTTCACCACCGCCGGCGGCAATCCTTCGGCAGGGAACAGCTTCAGCGCGTCCGCCCCCGCGGCCAAGGCGGCGAACGCCTCGGTCGGGGTGGCGACCCCGGGCGTGCAGGCCAGGCCGAGCGACTTCGCCCGCCGGATCACCGCCGTGTCGCCATGCGGCATCACCACCAACTGGCCGCCCGCCTCGCTCACCCGCCCGGCGTCGTCCGGGTCGATCACCGTCCCGGCGCCGATCATCGCCTCCGGCAGCGACCGGCGCAGGCGGGCGATGCTTTCGAATGGATCGGGCGAGTTCAGCGGCACTTCCAGGATGCGGAAACCATGGCGCACCAGCGCGGCGCCAACCGCCTCCACCTCGGCGGGGCTGATCCCGCGCAGGATGGCGACGAGGGGAAAGGCAGCGAGATGGGCGGCGAAGTCCATGGCAGGCGTTCCCTCAACCGAACAGGCCGGCGGCGTGGGCGACCGCGTGCAAGCCGGCGAACGCCACGTCCCCGTCCAGGACTTGGTGCGCCACCCCGTGCATCGCCAGCGCGCGGCCGTACGGCAAAGCCAGCGCGGGGCTGCACACGAGGGTGACGGCGTCCGCCGGAACCAGCGCCAGCGCTTCGCGGACCTCCTCGCCGACCAGCAGGCCGGACAGGTAGGACACCAGCGCCCCGGGGCTGCGCCGCCCGAACAAAGCCTCCGTGCGGGCGGAAAACAGGTCGTGCAGCACCGCGGCGCTGCTTTTCGCCCGGCGGCAGCCGTCGTCGAAGGCCCCGGCGTCGAAAGCCGGGTCGCCGTCGGCGAGGGTGCGGCCCAGGATGGAATGGCGGCGCAGGGTGGCGAACACCTCCCCGGTCATGAAGGTGCGGAACTCCGTCACGGCGCCGCCCGCCGCCATTGCCCACTTGCTGTGCGTCCCGGGGAGCACGAACAGGCCGGCACGGAGGCCGAGCCGGGCCAGCGCGCCGGCGACCTGGGTTTCCTCCCCGCGCATCACGTCCGTGTCGCGCCAGCTGAGCCCGGGCACGAAGCCGACGCGCGCGCCCGCCGCTTCCGTCCACACGATCGCCGCCGCGAGGTCGCCCAGCCCGGCGGGGCAGGCCGCATAGGGCGCTTCCAGCCAGCCTTGCCGGCTACCGATCATCCCGCTCGCCAGGGCCACTGCGCCGGGGCGGAGCCAGGGGCCGGCGACCGCGGCGAAGATATCCGGGAACGCGCGGCCGTTCGCCGCCATGATGCCGTCTCCCGTGGCGACCCGGTCCAGCACCGTGCCGTCCGGCGCCATCAGCGCGGCCCGCAGCGACGAGGTGCCCCAATCCAGCGCGATGAAAGTCATGCCGGGCTCCACGTCATTAGCGTTGCGTTAAGAATGCACTTGTATTCCCAATCCGATACGATCAGGAAATGCATGATGCTCGCGCGCGTCGATTACGAGGTGGATTCGCTCTGGGCCATTGATGACAGCCCGAGCGATTGGGACGCGCAACCGCGGGACCGGCCGTATGCATGGGTCGGGCTGCTCTTGATGGCTTTGAGCACTGTCATCAGCATCCGTCTGCTCTGGTGGGCGGGCGGCGCCTTGGTCCGCCAGCTCGGAGCCTGATTTTCGTCGGATCGGCGGTCATGCCTGGCCAGGCATGGCGGCCCAGCCCGTGCGGGTATGCTGCAACCAGTCCCGCACGTCGGCTGGTCCACCAAATGCCTCCGGGACGAACAGCCCGGCGCCGCCCATTCGCCTGGCGGCTTGCATGCCGTCCTCGTCCGTCACGTCGTCGCCGATGAACACGGGCAGCCGGCCGGCGAAAGCGGGCAGCGCCATCACGGCCTCCACCGCGCGCCCTTTGTCGGCGTTGCGCGGCCGCACCTCCCAAGCGTAATGGGCCGGGACCACGTGAAAACGCGCGAGTTCCGGCTGCACGATCGGCGCCAGCCCTGCTTCCAGCGCCGGGCCGGCCGCCTCAGCCAGGCGGTAATGCAGCACCACGCCGTGCGGCTTGTGCTCCACCACCACGCCGGGATGCCTGGCAGCGAGCGCTTCGGCCGCCGCGAGCATGGAGGGAGGCAGGGCGGGCAGGTCGGGCCGCAGCAGCGCAGCGCCCGGCGCGGGGCGGAGGGCGCCGCCATGCTCGCCCGCGACGGTGGGGACCACGCCCGGGAACAGCGCGTCGATCTGGTCCACGGGCCGGCCGGTGATCACCGCGAGCGCGCCGTCCAGCGTGTCCCGCAGCCGCGCCAGCGTGTCGGACAGGCCGGACGGAACCACGACCTGGTCCGGAGTGGGAGCGAAATCCAGCAGGGTGCCGTCGAGGTCCAGCAGCAGCGCGGCGCGCTCGAATGGCGGCAGCGCATCCATCAATGGCAGCCCGCCAGGCGGACGTCGTAAACCGGATGCTCCAGCATGTTCAGCCCTGGCTCGTTCTTCAGCACCCAGCCATGGAAGCCGGGCGCCCCGGGCCGGCTGTCCTTGATGTCCAGAAAGGCCGCTGCGTCCTTCTCCTGGTCCGGCGGCCGCACCGAGCAGGCGCGCACCGCGATGGACAGCGAGGCATTGTCCGCCGCCTGACCTACCTTGAGCGTGACGCTGGTGGCCTTGGCGCTCACCTTGTCGAGCACGAGCAGATCAGCCGTTTCCCGCGGCAGCCAGCCATCCGGCGCCGAAGGAGCGTCCGGCGCCGGCGCGGCGGCAGCCAGAAGCAGGGCCAGCCCGGGGAGAAACCGCGTCACGTCCGCCCCGGGTTCCGCAGCCCGGACACCATCCCGGTGAGGACGGCGCGCATCGCGGCAGCGTCCACCCCCATCAGCACGGCATCCTCGAACGCATCCTGCATGGCCTGCTGCAACTCGGCATGGTTCTCCTCCAGCACCCGCAGCTTCTCGCGGCAGCTCACCGGGGCGCCGTCCGCGCCGGGCCAGAGCCGTTCGGGAGTCATGGCGTGCGGGCCTTCAACGCATTCATCTGCTTCTGCGAGGCGTCTGCCAGGTTGCCGACGTTGAAGATGAACTTGCCCAGCAGATCCTCCAGGTTCACGGCCGATTGCGTGATGGTGATGGTCCCGCCGTTCGCCAGCATCTTCTCGTCCCCGCCCGTCGCCAGGGCGATGAAGTTGCCGCCAAGCAGGCCGCCGGTCGCGATGGCGGCGCTGCTGTCCTCCGACAGCTTGATGTCACCCTGCACAGTGAAGGTGGCGATGGCCTGGTAGGATTTCGGGTCGATCGCCAGCCCGGTGACGCTGCCGACCTTCACCCCGGCGATGCGTACATCAGCGCCGCTGGCGATGCCGCCCGCGTTGTCGAACGACGCATGCAGCGTGTAGCCGCCAAGCCCGGCGCGGCCGGTGTTGGTCACCGCGTAGAACAGGAAGCCGACGGCGACGGCGAGCACCACGACTCCCGCGGCAATCTCGGAAACGGACCGGCGCGCCATGCTAGCTGCCGGGCGTCCAGGCTTCGTAGTCGCCGGTCGCGGGTGCGCGCTGGCCGCCCATGTAGTCGCTGCCGGGCGGGCGGTAGCCGAGCGGCGTCCCGGTCAGGTTCGGCTGGTGCGGCTTCTGCCAAGCGCGGCGCACCGTTTCCGGGATCGGCTCGTCGGTGGTGTAGTGCAGCCAGGCATGCCACTCGGGCGGGACCGTGCTGGCCTCGGCCTCGCCCGCGTACATCACCCACCGGCGGCGGCGGCCACTGGGGCGGACGCTCTTGCCCTGGTAGTACACGTTTCCGGCGGCGTCCTTTCCGACCAGTTGGCCGGTAAGCGAGGTGACGAGGCGCATCATGAGTGTCATGCCCGCCTTATAGCAGCGTGGCAGGCTGGGTCTATCCGCGCGTGTGGACCCACAGCCAATTGTGGTTGCCAGGCCGCAGACCGCAAAATCCGGCTTTGCGTGACACTCATTGCATACTAGCGTGGCGTCATGAAAACCGACCGGACCTGGCAGGGCGTGCGGCTGCGGCAGATGGAGGCGGCGCCCGACCCGGATGCGCCGTCCCGGCTCGTCCGCTTGCCAGCCGCGTGGGATGACGCCGCCGCGGCGGCGATCTGCGTTCTGGCACCCAGCGGGGCACGCGTTTCCCTGCCGGCGCTGGCGCAATCCTGGATCCTGCCCTTGTCCGCCCGCGCCAAGGAGGCCGGGGTCACCGGGCTGTCGAACCGGCTCCACGCCCTGCTGCTGCACCGCCAAGGCGCGCCGACCGAGGGCGTTTGGCGCGGCTCGCCCGGCGACGCGCCCGGCTTCGTGCTGAACCTGCCCGCCTTCCACCATCCCGTGACCGGGTTCGACGTCGCGGCCTATGCCGCCGCCGCGACCACCGCCGCGGAAGCCCTGCACCTTCTCGCCCCCCATGCCTCCCGTTACGCCGTGGCGATGGCCGACCTCGCCGGGCTGCTCGCGGCCCTCGGGCTGGATTACGCCGGCAAGCCGGCGCGGGATGTCGCCGCTTGCCTGGCCGGTCTGCTGCGCGGCCAGGTGGACGCGGCGCTCGCCGGGCCGCAGCCCGACCTGCTGGCGCTCATCCCGGATTGGCCCGCGCCGCCAGCCGCCTGCGCCGTGCCCGGCCTTGCCGCCGCCGCCGCCGACGCCCGTGCCGCCGCACTCCGCTGCGGCAGCGTGCGGGCCGGCACCGCGGTGCTGCCGCCGGGTCCGGCCGACGCGCTGCTCGGCGTGGAAACGGGCGGCATCGCCCCCGCGTTCGCTCCGGTCGGCGCCAACGGCCTGCTGCGGGCCACGCGCGCCTGGCTTGCCGCGCGCGGCATGGCGGCCGAAGCAGCCCTGGCCGCGTGCCTGGCCGGGGAGCCGGTGGTGCCGGCCGCCACCGCCGCCGATCACGCCGCCATGCACGACGCGGTCGCCCCCATGCTGCACGCGACGCCCCCTCGGCCCGGCACGGCCCCCTCCCCCGCGAACGACGCCAAGCGCGAGGCGCTGCCGCCCCGGCGCCGCGGTTTCACCCAGAAAGCCGCGGTGGGCGGCCACCGCGTGTTCCTCCGCACCGGCGAGTATCCTGACGGCCGGCTCGGCGAAGTCGGCCTGGCCCTGCCGCGGGAAGGTGCCGCCGTGCGCGGGCTGGCGGACGCGCTGGCCGCCGCCGTGTCGATCGGATTGCAGCACGGCACCCCGCTCGATGCCTACGTGGATGCGCTGGCGCATACCCATTTTGCCCCCGCCGGGGGGGTCGAGGGTGACCCGGCGATCGACTGCGCTTCTTCCATTCCGGACTACGTCGTGCGCTCCCTCGCCGCCACCTATCTCGGCCGCACGGTGCCGGCCGATGCCGCCGAGCCGCCCGCCCGGCCGGAGCCGCCCTTGCTGCCGCTGGACCTGCCGCGCCGGCGCGCCCGCGCCGCCCTGCGCCTGGTGGCTGGCTGATGGCCGCGGTCGAGGCGCGCCTGGCCGAGCTGGGCATCACCCTGCCGCGGCCCATGGCGCCGATGGCGAACTACGTCCCCTTCGTGCGCACCGGCAACCTGGTGGTCGTGTCCGGCCAGGTGCCCGCCCGCGACGGCGCGATCGCCGTCACCGGCAAGGTGGGCCTCACCGTTTCCGTCGAGCAGGGGCGCGAAGCCGCGCGGCTCTGCCTGGTCAACGTGCTGGTGCACCTGCAAGCCGCCTGCCACGGGGACTTGGACCGAGTGGAGCGGGTGGTACGGCTGGGCGGGTTCGTCGCTTCCCCGCCCGGCTTCACCCAGCACGCCCTGGTGATGAACGGCGCATCCGACCTGGCCGTGGCGGTGTTCGGCGAGGCCGGGCGGCATGCCCGCTCCACCATCGGGGTTTCCGCCCTGCCCGGCGACGCGGCGGTCGAGGTGGAAGGGATGTTCGCCATCCGGTGAACGCCGCGCTGGCGGCGCCATGCTGCGCCGCCATATCCTGCGCCATGCCCGGCCTTCCCTCCCTGACCCTGACCCTGCATCCCTCGATTGGGAGCATCGCCCCGGCGGAATGGGATGCTTGCGCCGGCGACGACAACCCGTTCGTCAGCCATGCCTTCCTGTCCGCGGTGGAGGACAGCGGGTCCGCCGGGCCGCGCACCGGCTGGCTGCCGCAGCACGCCGCGTTGCGGGACGGCGCCGGGCGGCTGGTGGCGGCGGCGCCGATGTACGCGAAATCCAACAGCTACGGCGAGTATGTGTTCGACCATGGCTGGGCCAATGCCTACGAGCAGGCCGGCGGCGACTATTATCCCAAGCTGCAAGTGGCCGTCCCGTTCTCGCCGGTGCCAGGTCCGCGCCTGCTGTGCCGTCCGGACGGCGGCGTGCCGCCGGAAGCCTTGGGCGAGGCGCTGGTGCAGGCCTGCGGGCAGCTCAAGCTGTCCGGCGTGCACGCCACCTTCTGCACCGAGGCGGAATGGGAAGCGCTGGGCCGCGCCGGCTGGCTGCAGCGGCTGGGGCAGCAGTACCATTGGGAAAACGCCGGCTACGGCACGTTCGACGACTTCCTGGGCGCCCTGTCCTCCCGCAAGCGCAAGGTGCTGCGGCGGGAAAGGCGCGACGCGAACGAGGCCGGGCTGGAGTTCCGCACCCTGCGCGGACAAGAGATCGGCCGGCGGGAGTGGGACGCGTTCTACCGCTTCTACCAGTCCACCGTGGACCGCAAGTGGGGCAGCGCTTACCTCACCAAGCGATTCTTTCCCCTGCTGGGCGAGCGGCTTGGGGACCGGGTGGTGCTGATGCTGGCCGAGCACGGGGGCGAGCCGGTCGCCGGCGCGTTGAACCTGCTGGGGCGGGATGCGCTGTACGGCCGCAACTGGGGCTGCCGCGGCGACTGGCCGTTCCTGCATTTCGAGCTCTGCTACTACCGCGCGATCGACTTCGCCATCACCCAGGGCGTGGCGCGGGTGGAGGCGGGCGCGCAGGGCCAGCACAAGATCCAGCGCGGCTACCTGCCCCGGCCGACCTATTCCGCCCACCACCTCACCCATGGCGGGCTGCGCCATGCCGTGGACGACTTCCTGCGCCGGGAGCGCCCTGCGGTGCTGGAAGGCATGGCGGAACTGGAAGCGGAGTACTCGCCCTACCGCAAGACCGGGGAAGCGTGATGCGATCCTTGCTGCCGTTGGCCGAGCAGGTGGGCGCGTCGCTGAAGGCGCGCGGGCAGACGGTGGCGGTCTGCGAATCTTCGTCTGGCGGCCTGGTGTCGGCGGCGCTGCTGTCGGTTCCGGGCGCCAGCGCGTATTTCCTGGGCGGCGCGGTCGTTTACACCGCGGGAGCGCGGACCGCGCTGCTCGGGATCACGAAGGACGGGATGACGGGCCTGCGCTCCGCGTCCGAGCCCTACGCCGCGCTGCTCGCCCGCACGGTGCGCGAGCGGCACGGGGCGGCGTGGGGGATCGCGGAGACGGGCGCCGCCGGGCCATCGGGCAACAGCTACGGGGACGGCGCGGGACACACCTGCCTGGCGGTCAGCGGGCCGGTGGAGAAGGTGGTCACGCTGGAAACGGGCAGCGCGGACCGGGCTGCCAACATGCGGGCGTTCGCGGCTGGGCTGCTGGGTTTGCTGGGCGAGGCGCTTGAGGGCTGACGAGCAGATGCGGGCGTCACGCCTGGGGGCTCGTCCAAGGCAGGCCGTCAGCTTGCCATCCCGCCACGCGGCCGCGTGCGCCGGAGCCGTCGGGCGGTCCCTCGAACCCGTCGGCGACGTTGTAGGCATGCGGGAAACCGGCTGCCTGGGCTGCCTGGGCCGCCGCCACGGAGCGTACCCCGCTGCGGCATAGGAAGTAGATGTGGTCCGCCGGGCTCAACCCGGCGGCTTTCATGTCGTCCAGGAACCCGGCGTTCACCTGCATGGCGGGAGCGACCTGCCACGAGATCATCACCGTCCCCTTGCCCGTCCCGGCCAGGTCCGGAACCCCGATGCGCGCCCACTCGATGTCCGTGCGCACGTCCACAAGACGCGCATGGGGATCGTTGCTCAGCGCGTCCCACACCTGCTTCGGCGCGATATCCTCTACCATCGTCCTCACCCCAAGGTTGCCCCAGTCACCCACGAGTCACCTGCGAACACCGAACGCTGCCGCTTGGCGTCCTGATCGGCGATCAGGCTGGAGGCGCGACCCGTTCCAACCAGGCCGCCCCCGATCCGGCGGCCAGCAATCCGCCAAAACGCCCCTCGCCGCTCGTCACGAACACGATTTCAGCCGTGTCAGGCGCTTCCGCCACGTCTGCCGCGCCGCGCAGCCGCTTCGCCATCGCCTCGACCGCCGCTGCCGGGCCAAACCAGAACCGGTGCCGCGGCCAGGGCTCGCCGCCGTCAGAGGGCGTTTCCAGCAGGTCCAGTTCCAGCCGGCTCGTAAGGTCGTGGAACAAGGCCAACGCCGCATCCCGGTCCACCTCCGGCAAGCCGGCCGCCTCGGCCTTCGCCTCGATCTCGACCGGTGACCCGGCCGACAGCATTTCCACCATGTCTCAAACCCCTCGATGCTTGAAAGGACCAAGTGGCGCATCGGCCATGGGTTCCCGCTTCGCTATGGTTCGTCTTGGTCGACCTGCCCTGCCCTGTCCAGTTCGCCGGCGATCGGCGCGTGGTTCAGCAGCGCCGCGAGCAATGTTCCGCCCACGCAGTTGCCCAGCAGGGTCGGCGCCAGGAAGCGCCAGAGATAGTCCGGAACGGCCTGATGCCCCGCGGCGACGGCGTATGCCGCTTCCACCGACCCGGCGACCACGTGCGGGAAGCCGCAAGCGGCAATCGCGTAGGTCAGCAGGATGATGAGCAAGGGGCGCGACGAACTGCTGCCGGGCAGCAGCCACACCATCAGACCGATCAGCCAGCCGGCGAACCCGGCCAGCAGGACGCCATGCCCGAACGAGGGTTGGAACGTGTGCTCCGCGATCTGGTCCATCGCCGTGACCATGGGCGGCGGCATGACGCCGGGCTGGGCCAGCAGCGCCCCGAGCGCCGCCGTTCCCACCAGGTTGGCCACGAGCACGATTCCCCAAACCCGCAGCATTCGCAGCAACATGCGGCCGGTGCGCTCGGTCAGCACGGGGATCACGGCGGTCAGCGTCGTTTCCGTGAATAGTTGCTGACGGCCGAGCACGACGATCAGGAAGCCAAGGCTGTAGCCGAACGCCGCCACCAACGGCCGCCACGGCGTGTCCGGCAGGCCGGCCTGCAACGCCGCCTGCATCAGGAAGGAGAAGCCGATCGACAAGCCGGCCGCGAGGCCCGACCAGGCCAGGCCGCCGAACGATCGGTCGAGCTCCACCAAGCCTTCCCCGCGCACCACTTCGTGGATGACCAGCGGCCCGACCGGAGCGCTCTGGGTCGCCTGCTTGCGTTCGGCGGGGCTCAGATGGGCGGAGTCTCGGCCGGCGGCGCCTCCTTCCGGCACCGTCTATCGCGCCGTGCTGTAGCGCCGCCGCCGGACGGTGCGCACCATGCGGCGCCACCCCGCCGATTGCTGCTGCCACCAGGTGCCGGTGGCCAGGGCTTCCTCGCCGGACGGATCGCCGGTGCGGACATACTCGCGGCCGAAATCCGCCGTGCCGAACAGCATGTCCCACACCGGCAGGATCGCGCCGTAGTTGCAGCTCCGCTGCCCGGCCGCCAGCACGCCGTGATGCGCCCGGTGGAACCGCGGGGAGATCAGCAGCCGGTCCCCGACCCGCCCGAACGAGACCCGCGCGTTGGCGTGGCTCAGGCTTTCCAGGGAGCGCAGCACCAGCACCAGCAGCGGGAATTGCAGCGGCGGGATGCCGATCAGCAGCGCAAGGGCGGCGGACCACAGGAAGGCGATCACCTCGTCCACCACGTGGTTGCGGTCGTCGGACCAGAAGGTCATCTGCCGCTGCGCATGGTGCAGCGAATGCAGCGCCCACCACCAGCCGGAGGAATGGCTCAGCCGGTGACGCCAGTACTCGCCGCAGTCCAGGATCAGCACGTACAGCGCGAAGGTCAGCACGGGACGGCCGAGCAGAGGGGGAATCAGCGTTTCCAGCGTGGGCGGCACGATCCCGTGATCCGTGAGGGTGCCGGTAAGCCAGACCTGCGCCTGGTAGAACAGCACGAAGGTGACCAGGGGCAGCACGCCGATGCGGTTGACCAGCGTGTAGAGGATATCGATGGTGACGGCCTTGGCGTCAGGCCAGGTTTCCACGGGGCGCCAGCGCTCCAGCGGCAGGCAGACCGCGAGGGTGACGGCCACCTGGGCCACGCCGTAGATCGCGAACAGCGCCCAGCCGTAGCCCACGTCTTCCCACTGCATGAGGTCAAGCTGGTAGAGCAGCGGGATGACGAAATGCTCCTGCAGCCAGCCGGCCGCCGTGTCGAGCGGGTCGATCACTTGGCGCTGACGCGGGTCGGCCCGCCCGCTGGATGAGTGTTCAGCCAGATGCCGTGCGGCGAGCGCCCCGTCTCGACGGTGGTGAACTGGGCGCTCGCCGGGTCGAGGATGGCCACCGTATGCGCCCAGCGCCGCGTGACCCAGATCTTGCCGTCAGGCGCGAAATCCATGTCGTCCGGACCGCCCGGCATGGCGATGCGGCTTCGAACCGCCAGCGTCTTCGGGTCCAGCACGGAGATGCTTCCGTCCACCCGGTTGCATACGTACAGGGTCCGCCCGTCCGGGGAAACGAACAGGTTGTGCGCGCCCCGTCCCGTGGTGACGCGCCGCTCGACCGCGCCGGTCGCCGGGTCCACCACGGCCACGTAGTCCGCCCCCATGATCCCGACCAGGATCTTGCCGTCCAGCCAGAGCACGCCGGCCGGCGTCTTGCCGACCCGGGCCGTCCACCGCACCGCGCCGGATCGCACGTCGACGGCCATCAGCGAGTCGCTGCCTTGCAGGCTGACATACGCGACCGCGCTGTCCGGCGAGTAGTTGATGTGGCTCGGCATGGAGGAGGCTGGGATGCGGTGCGCCAGTGCGAGCGTTGCCGCGTCGTAGATGTCCACCTGGTTGCGGGCCAGCCCGGCGACTACCAGCCACTTGCCGTCCGGGCTGTACTGCAACTGGTACGGGTCGCTGACCGTCGCCCGGCGCTGCACATCGCCCGTCTGCGGGTCCAGGAAGAAAAGGGCGTTGCCCGCGGTGTCGCCGACCAGCAACGAGCTTCCGTCCGGCGTCAAGGCCATGTGGTGCGGCTCGCGCAGCACCGGGATGCGCTTGACCTCGGCTTGCGTCGTCAGGTCAACCAGGCTGACGGACGCTTCACCGGAGTTGATCACGAACGCAAGCGGCCGAGCCGCCGTCACGCCGGGCAGCAGCAACAGGGCGAGGAGAAGCTTTTTCATGGTCTATCCAAGGGTTCTCTGCGATTCTTACCACGGCCCCTGCATGCGTTGGGAGTGAATCCTGGCGGCCACGGACGTCCGCCAACCGCTGGCCCAGCTTTATGCGCACTCGTTCGGCCGTGCCGCTGCCATCCCTGCCCTGACCTGGAACGCCAGGGTGGCCGGACAACCTCACTCCTCCGCCGGCTCGGCCCGCTGCGTCCGGGTCCCCGGACCATGGGCGGCCGTGACCGGGATACGGCCGTGCCCAGCCATCGACCAGGTCACCACGCTGCCGCGTCCCGTCACCGAGATTCGCGAACCGGGCTGCATCTCGGCCTGCACGGTCAGCAGATCCCCGGATACGGTAAGCGTTCGGCAGCCACCACGCACGATGTAGGCGCTGCGGCTGCCGGTGATCGCAACGTCGCGTCCCGCGCACCATACGAGGCGTTGGTTGTCCTGGCCACCAAGGCTGATCGGCGCAGGCGGGACCTGCGCTTCCACGACGGCACCTGTCAGCAAGGCGACCGCACAGGCCAAGCCTGGCCATGCTAGCATTCTGATGCCTGCTGCTGCGTCAACGGCAGCTTGCCGCCCAGCCGTCCCGAGGGAAACCGCCAGTGCTCGCGACGCCGCGGCTGCGGCTGGCGGAGCGCGGCGGAGGTTCTGGCCATTGGCCAACGTCGGTTCAGCACG
Organism: uncultured Acetobacteraceae bacterium; assembly: GCA_964245075.1. Classification (GTDB taxonomy): domain Bacteria; phylum Pseudomonadota; class Alphaproteobacteria; order Acetobacterales; family Acetobacteraceae; genus LMUY01. The sequence continues at coordinate 25,753 of CAXTLC010000008.1, read as the reverse complement.
AATAGCCTGGTCTCCAACAGCAACCGGGCAGCAAAGCCCTGGTGCCTTTCAGCATAACCCCGGCGGCCCGGCGGCGCCACGCAGGGTGTTCCGCCGAACGAAACCATGGCTGCGGCGTTGGCGATGCATGCCTTCAGACAATCGAGCCTCGGCGACCCTGACAGATCCTGTCGCCCGGCGGGTTTTGGTGGTCGAGGATGAGTTTCTCATCCGTCTCACGCTGTCGGAGGTGCTTGCCGACGAGGGTTACGACGTCATGGAGGCAGGGTCTGGCGACGAAGCAATGCAGCTCTTGGAGGCTTCGGCGGAAATCGCCGTCTTGCTGACGGATATCCAGTTGCCTGGCTCGCTGGATGGCCGCGCCCTGGCCCGGCGTGTGCGGGAAACCCGGCCGGAACTGCCAGTCATCTTCATGACTGGACGCCCGGATGCCGTCGGCGAGCTAGCGAGCGGGACCAAGGACCTGTACATTGCCAAGCCGTACCTTCCGTCGGAGATCTGCGCCGCCGTCCGAAGGTTGATGGCCGAGTAGTCTCGTCCTCCCGCTCGGCCCGCCGCAGCGCGCCGAGCCGTTCCAGGGCCGGCGCCGCCGTTCAGCTCAGCACGATGCCGCCGCACACGTTGAGCGACTGCCCCGTGACGAAGGCCGATGCGTCGGAAGCAAGGAAGCAGGCGGGTCCCACCACGTCCTCCGGGTGGCCCAGGCGGCGCAACGCCGTTCTGCCGACCCACAGATCCACGGTCGCCTGCTCGGACAGGTTGGTCCGGCCCATCTCGGTGACGATGATCCCGGGGCAGACGCAGTTGGCCGTGATGCCGAACGGCCCCACCTCCTGCGCCAGCACGCGGGTGAAGCCCATGATGGCCGCCTTGCTGGCGGAGTAGTGGGCCTGCTCCGGCGCGCCATGCTTGCCGCCGATGGACGCGATGTTGACGAGGCGCCCATAGCCGCGTTCGCGCATGTGCGGCAGCACGGCCTGGATGACCAGGAACGTGCCCTTCGCGTTGACGTCCATCACCGCGTCCCACGTCTCCTCCGCCAAGGTCTCGACCGGACCGGGGATCAGGATGCCGGCATTGTTCACGACGGCGTCGATCCGGCCCGATGCGGCAAGCGCCGCGGCCACCATGGCGGCCACTTCCGCCCGGTTGCTGACATCGGCCGTGACCGCGGTGCCGCGCCGCCCGAGCGCATTGATCTCAGCGGCGACCGCGTCGAGTTCCCCGCGCTGCCGCTCGATGTCGTTGACGACCACGTCGAAACCGTCCCGCGCCAGGCCGAGCGCGATGGCCTGGCCGATGCCGCGGCTGGCGCCGGTGACGAGGGCCGTGCGGCCGTTCCCTGCTTTGTCCATCGCTTTCAACCCTCCCGTTAGACCGCTTTTTGGCTGACCGTGAACGGTCAGCGCGGTCTAGTTCCTTGTTTGGCCTGGCAATTGACGCCCTGACTGTCTCCAGTCAGGGCGAGTGCAGGCTAGAAGAAGCGGATCTCGCCGCGCAGCACCGCAAGGCTGACCGCGGCGATCATCACCACGCCCCGGACCTCGTTCTGCAAGTAGAACGGCGCCCCCAGCAGGTTGAGCCCGTTGTCCAGCATGCCGATGATGACAACGCCGACCAGCGTGCCCTGGATGGACGCGCGGCCCGGCTTGAACGCCGTCATGCCGAGGAACACCGCCGTCAGGCTGTCCATCAGGTAGGCCTCCCCCGCGCCGGGCTGCCCGGTGCCCAGCCGCGCGGTGAGCATGATGCCGCCCAGCGCCGCGCCCAGCGCCGACAGCACCAGCGCCAGCAGGCGGCAGCGGTTGACGTTGATGCCGGACAGCCGCGCCGCTTGCAGGTTGGACCCGGTGGCGACCAGGGCGCGCCCCAGCCGGGTCCGGTTGACCAGGACGTAGAACGCGAGGACGACGACGGAGGCGATGATGATCGGCACCGGGATGACGCCCAGCACGCGGCCGGTAGCGATCACGTAGAAGGCCTTTGGGAAAGAGGTGTAGATCGAATCCCCGCCGTCATAGGCGTAGTTCAGGCCGAGCGCGATCGGCCCCATTGCCAGGGTGGCGATGAGCGAGGGAATGCGCAGCCTGGTCACCAGAAGCCCGCTCACGATGCCCAGGGCCACTCCCGAAAGCACTGCGAGCGCGATCGCCACGGCGATGGGCAGCGCCGACCACGCCATCAGCCCGGCCACCAGCACGCCGGACAAACCGGCGACCTGCCCCACGGAAAGATCGAACTCGCCGCTGGCCACCGCCACGGTGAGGCCGGACGAGATCACGGTCAGCACAGAGATCTGCACCAGGATGTTGCTGATGTTGTTGGCCGAGGTGAACTGCTCGCTGCTGAGTGCGAACACCGCGAAGATCAGCACGGCGGCGCCCAGCGTGCCGTAGCGGGCAGCGAGCGAAGCCAGGTCCGCACGGCGCGCGGGGCGAAGGGAAGTGGCAGCGGACATGGTCAGTTCACCTCCAGCAGGAGACGGTCCTCGGACAGCTCGCCGCGCGGCACGCAGGTGGCGAGCCGGCCGTCCGTGATGCAGTAAACCCGGTCGCACAGGGCGGTCAGCTCGGAGAATTCGGCGGACGCGATCAGCACGGCGGCGCCCTGCCGCGCGAGGTCGCGGATCAACGCGTACAGCTCGGCCTTGCTGCCCACGTCCACGCCTTCCGTCGGGTTGTCCAGCAGCAGCACCGGATTCTGCCCTGGCGGTTGCCCGCCGCGGCCGATGCGCGCCAGCCAGCGGCCGAACACCACCTTCTGCTGGTTGCCGCCCGAGAGTTGCAGCACGTCCTGGTGCGGGAAGCTGCACTTGATGCGGAGGCGGGCGATGATGTCCCGCACGGTTGCCCCGGCCCGGGCCACTTGGACGAAGCCGCCCCGGCTAATCTGCGCCAGTGACCCGGCGAGGACGTTCTCCTCCACCGACAAGCCCTTGAAGATCGCCTTGCGGAGCCGGTCGTCGGCGACGAGGTAGATCCCGCCATCGATCGCCTCCTTGACGCTGCGCGGCAGGCGGGGCAAGCCGGCCAGGCTCACGCGATGCACCGCGGCGGCGCGGGATGCGCCGGCCAGGCATTCCAGGAGGGCAGTCTGCCCCGCGCCGAGCACCCCGGCCAGCCCGACCACTTCCCCCCGATGCACCGTCAGTTCCGGGACGTCCAGGTGCCCGGCGCGCAGCCCCGTGATCGCCACGGCCGGGCCGCCCGCGCCGTCGCCGCGGACGGCATGGCTGGTCCAGCCGGCTTCCTCGATCGCCCGCCCGACCATGAGCCGCACGACGGCCGGCAGCGTGGTGTCGGCCACTGCGCTGTCATGCACCTTGCGCCCGTCCTTGAGCACGGCGACGCGGTCGCATTGGGCGAACACCTCGTTCATGTGGTGGGAGATGAAAAGGATGCCGAGCCCCCGCCCTTTCAGGTCGGCCAGGAAGGCGAACAGGAGCTGCGTTTCGGCCAGGGTGAGCGACGCGGTCGGCTCGTCCAGGATCAGGACGCGCGGACCAGTCGCGAGGGCCTTGAGGATGTCGAGGATCTTCAGCTCGCCCAGGCTCAGGGTGCCGCACTCGCGCGAAAGATCGATCCGGACCCCGAACTGGTCCGCCAGGCTCTGGGCGGCGGCGGCGAGCGCCCGGTTGTCGATCAGCCCGCCGCGCAACGGCTCGCGGCCAAGCATGATGTTCTCCGCGCCGGTGAGCGGCCGGATGATCGCCACCTGCTGGTGCGCCACGGCGATCCCGGCCGCCATCGCCTCCCCCACCCCGCGGAACTGCGCCGCCTGCCCGCCGACGTGCAGGGCGCCCGCATCCGGCAGCAGCGCGCCGCAGAGGATCTTCACCAGGGTGGACTTGCCCGCGCCGTTGGCGCCGACCAGCGCCAGCATCTCGCCCGCCCGCAGATCCAGATCCACGCCCACCAGGGCCGCCGTGCCCGCGAAGCTCTTGCCGATGGCGCGCGCCCGCAGCAGGACATCGCTGGCCGAAGCGGCCGGCGAGACGCCGGACAGCGCGGCGATGCTATCCGGCACCCCGGTCAGCCCTTCATGCCGGCGAGCGCCCGGTCGCGGTAGACATAGTAAAGGTCGGTCGCATCGTAGGTCGGTTCGCCGGCTGCCGGGATGTTCACCCCGCTGACCAGGAGCGGCGCCGGGAACTCCACCGTGGGGACCGGAACCACCTCCTTCGCCGGGCGGCCCTTGCCGACGATCTCGTTGACCAGCCATCCGGTGTAAGCGCCCCAAACCTCGAAGGCCTGCGCCGTGGTCGCCTTGAGCGGGTAGCTCGGGTCGCGCATGCGCTCCAACGCGGTTGACTGGCCGTCGGCGGACACGACGAACATCCTGTCCTGCATGTTGCGCGACTTGATGACCTCGGCCGCCGCCATGCCGGGCTCGTCCCACGGGCACCAGATCGCGTCGAGGTCGTTGCCGTAGCGCGCGAGCCAGTCGTTCACCACGTTCTGCGTCGTTTCGTAGAAGCCGGAATACTGGATCACCCGGTCGGCCTTCAGCGAGATCCACTCGTTTTCCGTCAGCACCGCGCGCATGACCTTGCCGCGCTTGCGCGTGCCGTGATGGAAGTTGGCGACGACGGCGCAGATGTTCGCCTTCTCCTTGCCTGCCCCCAGCAGCCGATCGACCATGTACTGGGTGTATTGGCCGCCCATGACCCAGTTGTTGCTGGTGATGTCGGCGATTGCCGGCGCTTGCCAGCCGCTGTCCAGGCTGAAGAACGGGATCTTGGAGTTGGCGAGGTCGTCCAGCGCGCTGTGGGCCGCGGTCAGGGTGCCGTACATCACCAGGATCGCGTCGGACTTGGCGGTGATGGCGTTCTCGATCTGGCTGACCAGCGCGCCCGGGTCACCCTTGGCGTCCGTCATGTTGACGGTCCAGGTCTTGTCGAGCCCGGTCGTTTTCAGCCATTGCTGGAAGCCCGTCCAACTGCGCTGGTCGGATTGCGCGGACATCTGCTGCGCGATCACGGCAAGCTTGACCGGCTTGGCCTGCGTTTGCGCCCGCGCCGGGCTGCTGCCCAGGGCGAACTGGGCCAACTGCACGCCGCCCGCGGCGGCAGCCCCCACGCCGATGCCGCGCAGCAGGCTGCGCCGGGTCGGCTCGACCACCGGAAACTCGTTGCTCATAGGCGTAACCTCCCTGTTGTTCTGGTTTTTTTCATACGATCAGGCACGTCACTGCAGCAGCGCAGCCACCTCCGCCGGCTGGTCCCAATGCGGCACGTGCCCGGCATCCTGGATAAGATGGACCGAGCAGCGGCTGCCCGCCTCCTTCACCTGGGTCCACGGGATGATGCGGTCCTGCACGCCCCAGACGATGCGCACCGGCATCGCCGCCGCACGCAGGTCGGCGGTGATGTCCACGAGCTGGCCGCCCTCGTCGACGAGGCTGTCGGCGAGCGCGAGCAGCCGTCCGCGCCCCAGCTCGGCCGCCAGGGCGTCCAGTTGGGCCGCCGTCAGCCCGGCCGGGCGAACGGCCAGGCGGCGGAGCAGGTGGCCGAGCGCGCCGCTCGACCGCACCCGGACGATGCCGCGGACGAACTCCACGTCGATGGCGCGGTCCAACCCGGCCGGCGCGATGAGGGTGACCGCCCGCAGCGAACCGGGCACCCGGCGCGCGACCCGCGCCGCGACCGCGCCGCCCAGCGAGTGGCCGACCAGGTGAACCGGCTCCTCGCCCAGCGTCTGGAGGAAGGCGGCCGTCACGTCGGCCGCGTGGTCGATCCCGCTGCCCGCGACGCTGGTGCCGCCATGGCCGGGCAGGTCGATGGCGGTGACCCGGCGGCCAGCCCGCATCAGCGCCGGGGCGAGCGCCGCCCAGCTCTGCACGTCGCCCGCCAGGCCGTGCAGCAGGACGATGCGGGGACCGGACGCGCCCGCGGCGTCCCAATCGCGCCGGTTCAGGTGCCCGCCGGGCACGTCCGTGCCCTCCATGGCGGCCGCGGGCGGATGCGGCTCCCCACCGATCCGGGCGCGCACGTCGGCCGCCTCGATCCGCCCGCGGCGCCCGCTGCCGGCAAGGCCGTCCAGGGTGACGCCGCCCTGCCGGGCGAGGTTCCGGGCCAAGGGGGTGGCGCGCACCGCGCCGGACTGCGCGACCGGGCCCGGCGCCTTGGCGGCCTGTGGAACCGGCGCAAGATCGCGGGAGATGTCGTCGATCTTGGGAACGGGAGCCGGCGGCGGCGCGGTGGCGGGGGCGGCGGTCCGGCCGTCCTCGTAGCGGCACAGCACCGCGCCGACGTCGGCGTCCTGCCCGGCCTGCACCAGGATCTCGGACAACACGCCGTCGGCGAGCGCCGGCATCTCGACGACCGTCTTGTCGCTTTCCACTTCCACCAGCGTTTCGCCGCGGCGGAACGGCTCGCCGGGCTGCTTCAGCCAGGCGGAGATGCGCCCGGTCTCCATCGTCTCGCCCAAACGCGGCAGGGTCATCTCGGCGATCATCGGCCCAGCATCCGGCGCACGGTGGCCGCGATCAGTTCGGGCGTGGGAATGCTGGCGGCTTCCAGGGCCGGGGACACCGGGATCGGGATGTCCTCCCCGGCGATCCGGATCACCGGGTCTTCCAGGTAGTCGAAGCATTCCTCCGATATGCGGGCCGCCAGCTCGGCCGCGACGCCGGCAGTCAGCGGCCCCTCGCTCACGGTGATCGCGCGGCCGGTACGCTCCACGGACGCCGCCACGGTCTGCATGTCGAGCGGGTTGAGCGTGCGCAGGTCGATGACCTCAAGCTCCACGCCCTCCTTCGCCAAGGCCGCCGCGGCGGCGAGCGCCACGTGCACCATGCGCGAGTAGGTCACCAGCGTCACGTCCGTGCCGGGGCGCCGCACGATGGCCTGGCCCCAGGGCGCCGCCGGCGCTTGGAGGTCAGCCATCTCCTTGCGGGTGTAGAGCGCCTTGTGCTCGATGAAGACCACCGGGTCGGGCAGCGTGAGGCTGTGGCGAAGCAAGTGGTAGGCGTCGGACGCCGTGGCCGGCATGGCGAGGCGCAGGCCGGGGGTGTGCATGATCCAGCCCTCAAGGCTCTGCGAGTGCTGGGCGCCCGCGGAGCGGCCGGTGCCGCCCTGGGTCCGCAACACCATCGGCACGCCGATCTGGCCGCCGAACATATACCGGATCTTGGCCGCCTGGTTGGCGAGCTGGTCCATCACCAGGCCGAGGAAATCGACGTACATCAGCTCGGCCACCGGCCGCAGCCCGGTCATCGCCGCGCCGACCGCAACCCCGATGATCGCCGGCTCGCTGATCGGGGTGTCCACCAGCCGGTCCGCGCCGAATTCGGTGATCAGGTCCTTGGTGACGCCGTAGGCGCCGCCATAGGCGCCCACCTCCTCGCCGATCACGATGATCGTCTCGTCCGCCCGCATGCTGTCCTGCAACGCCTGCCGCAGGGCGTCGCGGTATGTGATCTCGGCCTGTGCCATGGGTCGGGTCCCGGTTAGCGCGCGAGGACGCGGTCGAGGCGGCGGTTGAGCGGTTCCGGTTCCGCCTCGCCCGGGCCGTAAACGTCGCGGAACATGCTTGCCGGCGCCGGCGCGTCCGCGGCGGCGGTGCTGTCGATCGTGGCGTCCATCTCGCGCGCCACCTCCGCATCCAGCGTGTCCAGCGCCTCGGCGTCGCTCTGGCCGGTCGAAAGCAGCCGGTCACGGGCGCGGGCGACCGGGTCGCGCTTGCGGCCGACCAGCTCTTCGTCCGCGGTGCGGTAAGGTGACTTGTCCATGCGGCCGTGGCCGAAGAAGCGGAAGCAGGACACGGCCAGGAAACCCGGCCGGCCGGCGCGCGCGCCGTCCGCGAGCGGGCGGGCGACCGCCAGCACCTCCTCCGCGTCCTCGCCATCGACCATCTCGGCCGCGAGGCCGAAGGCGGCGGCGCGCCGGTCGAACTCGATCGAGCGGGTGGCGCGGTCGATGCGCGTGCCCATGCCGTACTGGTTGTTGATGCAGACGAACAGGACCGGCAGGTCCCACAGCGCCGCCATGTTCATGCTCTCGTACAGCACGCCCTGCTGCATCGCGCCGTCGCCGAAGAACGCCACCGAGATCGCATCCCGCTTGAGACGCTTGTAGCTGAGCGCCGCGCCGACGACGTGCGGGATGCCGCCGCCGACGATCGCGTTGGCGCCCAGGTGGCCGAGCGCCATGTCGGCGATGTGCATGGAGCCGCCCTTGCCGCGGCAGTAGCCGATGTCCTTGCCACCGATCTCCGCCATCATCCGGCCTGGGTCCGCCCCGCGCGCCAGGAAGATGCCGTGGCCGCGGTGATGCGTGGTGAAGCTGTCCTGCGGGCGCATCGCCGCCACCACGCCGGCCGCCGCGCCCTCCTCGCCGATCGAGAGGTGCAGCATGGACCCGGCGGACAGGCCGCGCGCGTACAGCTCCGCCACCCGCTCCTCGAAGGTGCGGATGCGCCGCATGGTGCGGTACAGCTCCGGCAGCATCGTGTTCGGCAGCGTCATGATGGGGCAACCTCGCGCAGCGGCTTCAGGGCGGGATACAGGGCGGCGTAACGCCGGTAGATCGTCTCGTAGCGTTCAACGTTGGCCGCGATCGGCTCGATGCGGCGGCCTGGGCGGACCATGGCGGCGATGCCGTCGTCGATGCTGGCGAAGTGCCCGGCGCCGAACGCGGCCAGCACGGCGGCGCCCAGCGACGGCGCTTCCGCGACCTCGGGCACCACCACGGGCAAGCCGGAGGTGTCCGCGTGGATCTGCAACCACAGCGGCGAGCGCGTGGCGCCCCCGCCGGCGGTGATCTCGGCAGCGCCGCAGCCAGCCTCCGCCATGCGGTCGATGATCGCCCGGGTGCCGAAGCCGATACCTTCGAGCATGGCGCGGAACAGGTGCGCCGCCGTGTGGTGCAGCGACAGCCCGGTGATCGCCCCGCGCGCCAGCGGGTCGGTGTAGGGCGTGCGGTTGCCCTGGAAATGATCGAGCACCAGAAGCCCGTCCGCCCCCGGATCGAGCCGGCCCGCCTCCATGTTCAACGCGTCCAGGTCGAGCGCATCGCCCGTGAGCCGGCGCAGCCAGGCGACGATGGAGCCGGTGGAGGTTTGCCCGCCTTCCAGGATGGTGCGCCCGGGGTACACCGCGTCCGCGTAGGTGCCCCATAAGCCAGGCACGTGCGCCGCCGTCCGGCCCACGGCGAATTGCAGGTGCGACGATCCGGTGATCAGCGCGAGCTGGCCGGGCCGCGCCACCGCCAGCCCGATCATGCCGATCAGCGCGTCCGCGCCGCCCTGCACCACCAGCACCGTTTCGGCAAGGCCCAGATGGTCGGCCGCCCGCGCGGTCAGCGTGCCGATCACCGTGCCCGGCGGCAGCACCTCGCCGGGCCATTTCTGCCGCAGCTCGCCCAGGTCGAGTGCCGCGAGCAGGCTGTCCGGCCAGCCGCCGGCGTCGTTGCGGTAGTGCCACCGGATGGCGGCGTTGTTCAGGCTCGCGGCACGCCGGCCGGACAGCCGCCAGGTGATGAAATCCTGGTACTCGCATATCGTGTGCGCCGCCCGGAAGATGTCCGGCTCGTGCCGGGCCAGCCACAGCGCCTTGGGAATCATCCACTCGGCCGACACCGGCCCCGCGCCGTTCCCGTTCACCGCGAGCGCCGGGTCCCCGGTTGCCAGCACGGCGCCGGCCTCGGCCCCCGCGCGCACGTCCATCCAGATGATGGCCGGGCGCAGCGGCCGTGCCGCCCCGTCCAGGGCGACAACGGAACAGCAGGTCGTGGTGGCGCAGACCGCCTCGATGTCATGGGCGGCGACGCCTGCCTCCGCTACGGCCCGCCGGACGGCGGTGCCGAGGGACGCCCACCAGGCTTCCGGGTCCTGCTCGGCACGCGCCCCGGAATAGAACTGGGTCGGGTAGGCGGACGCGGCGGAGGCGATCCGGCGGCCTGCCAGGTCGAACACCGTCGCACGCACGCTTTCCGTGCCGCCATCAACGCCGATCACGTAGCCCATGCTGCTGGACCAGCCTCCCCTGGCGTCCGCCTGCACTTATGATGCGGCAGGCGACATTTGCTCTTGCCCGCACAGTCGCGGTTTGGCGCGGCGCAAGTCAAGGGGTATTCTCCCCGTCATGGCGAGACCGCGATGGTGACCCTCAGTCTGGCGCACGAACCAGACGCGGCCATCATGGTCAGGGCCGCATGGCTGTACCATGTGGGCGGGCTGACCCAGGAGGAGGTCGGGCGGCGGCTGGGCCTGCATCGCACGCGCGTCGTCCGGCTGCTGAGCGAGGCGCGCGAGCGGGGCCTGGTCAGCGTCACGATCAACCACGACGCCACGCGCGACCTCGACATCGAGGACGGCATCACCACCCGTTTCGGCTTGGATTTCTGCGTTGCGACGCCCGCGATGGGCTTCGAGGCCGCGGCCGGGGAACCCAACCTCCTGGCGGCCCAGGACCTGATCGCCCGCCGGGCGGTGGGCGGCGCCGCCGCCAATTTCCTCAGGGGCAAGCTTGCGGCCGGCAAGCCAGTCACGGTGGGGGTGAGCTGGGGCCGCACCCTGGAGCAGATGGCGTCGCACCTTTCTGGCGTGCAGAACCGGAACGCGCGCTTCGTCTCCCTCATGGGTTCCTTGACCCGCAACTCGGCGTCCAACCCGTTCGAGGTGGTCCAGGCGCTCGCCGCGCGCACTGGCGGGGAGGGGCATTTCCTCCCGGTGCCGTTCATCGCCGATTCAGAGGCTGACCGGGCCGTGCTGATGTCGCAGCGCACCGTGGCCGAAGCGCTGGCGCTCGCGCGCTCGGCCGATTTCTACATCATCAGCGTTGGCGAGTTGCTCGAGACGGCGTTCCTCCGGCAGCACGGCATGCTGTCCGCGACGGAACTGTGCAGCGTGCGGACCATGGGCGCCGTTGCCGATTCACTTGGGCGGGTGTTCGACCCAAGCGGCGCCGAGATCGACCATGAACTGGCCCGGCGCACGCTGGCGGTCGAGTTCGGGCACCTTCGCGGGCGCGACGTGGTGCTGGTTGCCGGCGGCTTGCAGAAGGTGGCCGCCATCGAGGCCCTGCTTCGCACCGGCGTCGTACGAGGCCTTGTCATCGACGGCGATGCCGCCCGGGCGCTGGCGTCCCGGCTCCCGACGGGTCACCCGGCAAGCCCGAGCCGCTGAACGGCCCGGCAAACAGCCTGCTGCGGGACAAGACGGAACCAGGCGGTGATCAGGACGGACCTGCGGATGCCGCCACGCCCTGGCGGCCGGGCAACTCAGCCCCGTGTGTCCCCGATCTCGAAAGCCGTGGCGAAAAACAACCAGAAGGCCTCCACCGCCGGGCGCATCGCGTTGCGGCGCAGGCGCAGGCGCATGATGCGGACCGGACGCAGCGCCTCGTCGAGCGGCAAGGCCACGACGGGGGCGCCGTCATAGGTGCTCCCGGTCCGCGGCAGCACGTTGTGCAGGGAATAACCGAGGCCTTGGCCCACCAGGCCCCGGATGAACTCGAACGAGCGGGACCTGGCGGCGACCCGCGGCTCGACCCCGCAGGCGGCGAACAGCCCGACGAAGTAGTCGCGCGAGTGCGGCAGATCCAGCAGGATGAACGGCTCGCCGGCCAGGGCGCGAAGCGGCACGGTGGGCTGGGCGGCCATGGGATGGCTTGCAGGGAGCATGGCGTGGGGCGGCAGATCGGCCAGGTGGTCGGCCAGCACATCGTCCGGCAGGGCGTAGTCGTAGGACAGGGCAAGCTCGGTGCGGCCTGATTGCAGGGCTTGCACGATCTCGTCCTGGTCGCCTTCCTCGACCCGGACGGAGATGCCGGGATGGAGGGCGGCGAAGCCGGCCAGCATCTTCGGCAGGAACCGCGCCGTCAGCGTGAGGAAGCAGCCGACGGTGATCTCGCCCTGCAACTCGCCGCCGAGGGAGCGTGCGTTGCGCTCGAAGTCGCCCGCGTGGCTGAGTAGCTGCCTGGCGTCGTGCATGAGCCGGGCGCCGGCGCTGGTGAGGGTGATGCCGCGGGCGTGGTGGCGGACGAAGATCGGGAAGCCGAGCAGGTCCTCAAGCTGGGAGATCGCGGCGGACACGGAGGATTGCGACACGTTGAGGCGCCTGGCGGCTTCGGTCACGTTGCCCGCCTCGGCGGAGGCGACGACGTAGCGCAGCAGCCGGAGCGACACGCTCACGGGTCAACGGCGGGCGACAACGCAGGCCGTCACGCCGGAAGGTCCGGGATCACCGCGACCGCGTCGATCTCCACCACCCATTCCGGCCGGGCAAGGGCGGACACGACCAGGCCGGTCGAGACGGGGAACACGCCCCGTAGCCAGCGCCCCACCACATTGTACACCGGCTCGCGGTAGCGTGGGTCGATGATGTAGATCGTGACCTTGCAGACGTGCGCCAGGCACGACCCGGCTTCTTCCAGCAGGGTGGCGATGTTGGCCATGGCCCGCTCCGCCTGCGCCGCCGGGTCGCCGACGCCCACGCTTTCCCGCGTGTCCAGGTCCTGCCCGACCTGGCCGCGGAGGAACACGGTGGCCCCGCGCGCGACCACCGCCTGGCACAGATCGTTGTTCAGCGTCTGCTCCGGGTAAGTGTCGCGCGTGTTGAATGGGCGCAGGCGGGTGTGGACGGGCGTCACTGGCCCAGCACCCGGTCCGACAGGCCGGCCGAGCGGCGCACGAAATCGAGCGGGCCGGCGAAATCGAAGCTGTTGTACACGGCGTTGAGGTGGTTGAAGTGCGGCGCCTGGGCGAATTGCGCGAAGGTGAGGCGGTGCCCGGCATAGTCGCTGTTGAGCAGGTCCCGCGCGAAGGCGAGGACCTTCCGGCGGTCGTCAGCCTGCCAGTCGTCGTTCAGCGTGTAGAATTTCCGCAGCCAGCCGCCCGAGCCTTCGGCCTCGAACGCCGCCACGTCGGGCGTGACGCAGATCTGCCCGCCGCACAGCTCCCGCGCGGCGTGCATGGCGGCGGGCAGGCCGCCGCAGGCGAAGACGCGGCCGGCGTAGAGCATGGATTGATGCGGCATGAGCAACCCGGCCGGGCTGCGCTGCGCCATGGCGACCGAGGCGGTCAGGTGCGCGTTGATGCCCTCGCGGTAGCACACCAGGTCGGCCAGCTTCTCGCGGACCGCCTGCATCTTGTCGAGGCCGGTCTGCTTGGCGTTCCACATGGCGGCGCCGATCATCATGTCCGCCTGGTACATCAGGCGGAGGACGAAGGGGAACGCGCTGTAGCGGTGCAGCGTGCCGCGGATGAACTGTGCGGCGCGGGTGTGGCGATAGAAGAACACGTCTTCCCACGGGATCAGCACGTCGTCGAACACCACCAACGCTTCCACCTCGTCGAAGCGGCTGGCCAGCGGGTGGTCCTCCGGCCGGCCACGGCCCGCGAAGCCGCCGCGGCAGATGTGCTTCACGCCGGGCGCGCCCATCTTGACGATGCAGCCGACCGCGTAGTCGGACAGCTTGTCGTTCGCCCAGGCGCCGAAGGTGGGTTTCAGGAACGCCTGGTCGGCATAGGCGGACGCGGTCTCGTACTTCGCCCCGCGGACCACGATTCCCGCGTCGGTTTCCCGCGTCACGTGCACCATCATGTCCGGGTCCTGGTCCCCCGGTGCGGCCGAGCGGTCCCCCTTGGGGTCGGTGTTGGCGGAGACGTGGAAGACGTCATTGTCCCGCACGGCGGCGATGTGCCTGTCGATGTTGTCGGCGAAGCGCGGGTCGATGGCGGCCAGCACGTCCCGGCCGTCCTGCAAGGACCACATCTCGCCCACGGTCTCGTCGCCGACACGCGTGACGACGCCGCCGATGTCGTTCAGCACGGCGTCCACCGCGGCGAGCTTGTCCGTCCAATCCGCCTGCCGGGTCGGGGGACGGTTGAGGATGGATTTGCGCTGGTTGCCATCCAGGTAGGTCAGCGTGCCCTGGTGCGCCGGTTCGAGCGCCATGTCATACATGCGCGCCTTGACGTCGATGATGGGCTTGAGCGCCGGGTGAGCGGTCACGTCCCGCACGCGCTCGCCGTCAACCCAGACTTCGCGGCCGTCGCGTAGGCCGTCACGGTATTGGGCGCCGGTGCGGATCATCGGAGGCTCCTGCTGGTTCGATGCGGGAAAGTGCCGTCAGTCGGATGGATCGTTCAAACTGTTTTATTGAACCGATGGCATCGGATTTCCCGATGCACGAGAGTCATGCGTGGGCTTGGCACCAATCTGCTCCCGGCACCGGCCGAGGATCTCGGCCCCCGTCCACATCACGGCGCCCCCGCACGCTCGCGCCAGCCGGCTCCGTCATGCGGCGGCACCCGGGGCCGGGCGCCGGCGGACGGCACGCGCATCGCGGACCACGGCGCCGGCGACGGCGGCTGGCGGAAGCGGGCGAAGCTGCGACAGGGCGGCGTCTCCCTAGCCAAGATGGCTGCACGGCGCGGCAAGCGGGTAGGTCTGCCAAGCTGGGCGCAAGGTAGCTGGGCATGGGTAAAGGCACGCCACCATGACCCCGGATGCGTGCCCGGTCCAGCGCGGACGGCGGCAGCCACTCCAAACTGCGTTGACAGGGATTGCGCAACCGATATCCTCCCCGTCAACAACGAAGAAAGCGCACGGATGCGGCGCTTTGGGGAAACGCGGCCAGGATGACGGGCGGAGACACCGCGACGATCTACGACGTGGCTGAAGCGGCCGGCGTGTCGCCCAGCACAGTGTCCCATGTCGCCAATGGCACCCGAAAAGTGTCCGAACCGATGCGGCGCCGGGTGGAAGACGCGATCGCCCGGCTGGGCTACCGTCCGAACGACGCCGCCCGCATGCTGCGGGAGGGCCGGGCCAAGCTGATCGGGGTGATCTCGCCCGATATCAGCAACCCGTTCTTCAGCCGCTTGGCTTACCACCTGGAAATGCTCGCCTTCGAGGCCGGCGCGCGCATCGTCAACTGCAATTCCGACTACGACCTGGCGCGGGAGAACGCCTACCTGGACGACCTGGTGCGCCGCCGGGTGGATGGGATCATCATCGCCCCCGTCCTACCCAGCCTTGCGGTGCAGGACCGGTTGCGGGCGACCGGGTTGCCCGTGGTGGCGATCGACCGGGTGTCCGAAGCATTGTCCATTCCCACGGTGGCGATCGACAACGCCGCGGGCGCGGCGCTCGCGGCGCGGCACCTCCACAGCCTCGGCCACCGCCGGATCGGCTGCGTCACCACGGCGCCGGGCGAGGTCGAAAGCGTGGACGTGCGCACCCGGGGCTTCCTGGAAACCCTGGCCGGCCTCGGCGCGCCTGTTCCTGCCATCCGGCATGGGGACTTCAAGGCCACGGGCGGGCTGGAAGCCACGGCGCACCTGCTCGCCGCCGAACCCGGGCTGACGGCGGTGTTCTGCACCAACGATGCGATGGCCGCCGGGGCGCTCCGGGCTGCCGCGCAGGCAGGGCGGGCAGTGCCGGAAAGCCTCTCCGTCATGGGCTTCGACGACAGCCTGGAGGCGCTGCTGTGCCAGCCGCACCTGACAACGATCAGCCAGCCGCTGGAAGCGCTGGCAGAAGCTGCGATGGGGCTGTTGCGCGCCGGCGCGGCGGAGCCTGCGCGGGTTCGGCTGCAAGCGCGGCTGGTGGTGCGGGAAAGCACGGCGGCGGCCAGCCCGGGCGGGGCGCTTCGTCCCTTGCCTCGCCCGCGCGCCTTGCGGACGCAACGGCCGCGGCGGGTGGTGATCACGGGGGCGGATGCGGGGGCACGGCGTCTTGCCCGCCTGCTCCACCGCGTCCCCGGAGCCGTGCTGGCCGGCGTGCACGATGCCGTGACGCTGCGGGCCGTGGAACTGGCGCGCGAGTTCGATGCGCCTCGCATCGACGATCTCGACCAAGCCCTTGCGCGCGGCGACGTCCATGGCGTGATCGTCAGCGGGCCGGTGCCGTCCCGGGCCAGGGCGATCATCCGCGCCGCCGGCTACGGGGCGGGCGTGCTTGCCGCCGCGCCCTTCGCCGCCATGCCGGCCGAGCTGAGGCGCGTGGCCGAGGCCGCCTCGCAGGGCTCCGCCGTGTTGCAGGCCGCGCTGCCCCTGCGCTTCGATCCGGGATTGCTGGAACTCGCCAGCCAGGTGCGCGCAGGCCGGGCCGGGCCGCCCGGTTCGATGCGGATCGTGTGCCGCGGCGGTTCGCCGCAATGCGGGCTGTTCGACCAGGTCGATCTGCTGACCCTCCTTGCGGGGGAGCCGATCGCGGAGGTGGCCGCGTTCGGCAGCGAGGCCGACCTGCTGCTGCTGAGCGTTCGGCTCGCCTCGGGCGCGCTGGCCAGCATCGAGCTGAGCCGGGAAGCGCCGCTGGGCTTCGAGCATCGCGTCGAGGTGTTCGGCAGCCTGGGGGAACTCGCCACCGAGACCCGGCCGGCCCACCGCGTGCTGTTCCGCGGGCACGACGGGGCCGCCGGCTGCGCCCTCCCCCTCCCCCAGGAGCCGTTTGCCGAAGCGGGCGCGCGGCAGGTGCAGGCGTTCGTCCGCGCCCTGTCGGGCGATCCCGGCGAAGAGCGGCTGGCCGCCCCGCTCCCTGACGTGCTGGCAACGCACCGCATCGTCTTCGCCGTGGGCGAAGCGCTTGCCGCGTGCCGGCCGGTGCGGCTGGAAGCGGGAGCGCCGGCGCGGTCCCTGGGCGCGGCAGGCTGAGGAGAGCAAGACGATGGCAACCCGGTTTGGATTGATTGGCTGCGGCCGTATCGGCCGAATGCACGCGCGCAACATCGCTGCGCATCCGCTGGCGCAGCTCGTGGCCTGCCACGACCTGGTGGCGGAGGCGGCTGAAGCCTGCGCCAGCGAACTCGGCGCCCAGACCGCGCCGTCCATCGATGCCTTGCTGGGCGCGGACATCGATGCCGTGTTCATCGCCTCGGCCACCGACACGCATGTGGACCTGATCACCCGCTCGGTGCAGGCGGGCAAGGCCGTGCTGTGCGAGAAGCCGGTGGACCTGGACATGCGCCGGGTCGAAAGCTGCGAGCGCGAGATCGGCAGCTTGGCGGGCCGGGTGATGCTCGGCTTCAACCGGCGGTTCGATGCCTCCTTCGGGGCGCTGCGCAACCGGCTGCTGGCCGGGGAGATCGGCACGCTGGAGCAGGTGGTGATCACCAGCCGCGACCCGGCGCCGCCCTCGCCGCGCTTCATCGCCAGCTCGGGCGGGCTGTTCCGCGACCTCACCATCCATGATTTCGACATGGCGCGGTTCCTCGCCGGCGACATCGTCCAAGTGCAGGCGATGGGCGCCAACCTGATCGACCCGGCGATCAAGGAAGCGGGGGACATCGACGCGGCCATGATCATCATGCGCGCGGCCTCGGGCGCCCTGGTGCACATCAACAACAGCCGCCGCTGCGCCTACGGCTATGACCAAAGGATCGAGGCGTTCGGCTCCGGCGGGATGCTCCAGGCACACAACCAGCACCCGACCACGGTGGAGGCCTGGAATGGCGAGCGCACCCACGCCCAGGACCGCGTGCCGCATTTCTTTATCGACCGGTATGCCGACGCCTACCGCGCCGAAATCGGCCATTTCATCGATTGCTTGTCCAGCGGCCAGCCTTTCCTCGCCGGCTTTGCCGAGGGCAAGGCGGCGCTGCGGCTGGCGGACGCGGCGCTGGCCAGCCTGGCGTCCGGCCGGATCGAGACGGTGGAGAACGGGCCGTGACGGCCGGGGGCGGCACGCTGCGGCTCACCGCGGCCCAGGCGCTGGTGCGCTTCCTGGCGGCCCAGCGCACCCGCCTGGACGGCCAGGCGGCGCCGCTGTTCGCCGGCTGCTGGGCCATCTTCGGCCACGGCAACGTGGCGGCCCTGGGCGAGGCGCTGCACCAGGCCCGCGACCATTTCCCCACCTTCCGCGCCCACAACGAGCAGGCGATGGCCCACGCAGCCATCGCCTTCGCCAAGGCGCGGGCACGGCGGCAGATGATGGCCTGCACCACTTCCATCGGTCCGGGCGCCATGAACATGCTCACCGCGGCGGGCGTGGCCCATGTCAACCGCCTGCCCGTGCTGCTCCTGCCCGGAGACGTATTCGCGTCCCGCCGGCCGGACCCGGTGTTGCAGCAATTGGAAGACTGGGGCGACGGCGCCGCGAGTGTGAACGATTGCTTCCGCCCCGTCTCCCGCTACTGGGACCGCATCACCCGGCCGGAGCAGTTGCTCACCGCCCTGCCGCGCGCCATGCAGGTGCTCACCGACCCGGCGGAATGCGGCCCGGTGACGCTGGCGCTGTGCCAGGACGTCCAGGCCGAAGCGTACGACTACCCGGCGAGCTTCTTCGCGCCGCGCGAGCACGGCCTGCGCCGCCCCGGGGTCGATCCGTCGGAGCTGGCGCGGGCGGCGGCCGTGCTGCGCGAGGCGGCACGGCCGCTGATCGTGGCGGGCGGCGGCGTGCACTACGCGCAGGCCGGCGCGGCGCTGGCGGCGTTCGCCGCCGCGCACGGCATCCCGGTCGCGGAAACCCAGGCGGGCAAGGGCGCGCTGGCCTGGACGACGCCGGAGCTGGTGGGCGCAGTGGGCGTCACCGGCAGCGAGGCCGCCAACGCGCTGGCCCGCGAGGCGGACGTGATCCTGGCGGTCGGCACCCGGCTGGGGGACTTCACCACCGGGTCGCGCGCGCTGCTGCCGGGTCAGGCGAGGCTGGTCCAGCTCAACATCCAGCCGTTCGACGCCGGCAAGCATGGCGCGCTCCCGCTGGTGGGCGACGCGCTGCGCGGCCTGGAAGCGCTGGGCGAGGCCATGGGCGAGGCGATTGGCGCCTATCGCGCGCCTGATCCGTGGCGGCGGAAGGCGGCCGAGCTGCGGGCAGGGTGGAACGCGGCCGTGGACCGGGCCACCGCCCCGGGAAGCAACGGGCTGCCGACCGACGCGCAGGTGCTGGGCGCGGTGAACCAGGCCGCGGGAAACGGCGGCGTGGTGGTCTGCGCCGCGGGCGGGTTGCCCGGCGAGCTGCACAAGCTGTGGCGCACCGGGGCGCCCGGCGGCTACCACGTCGAGTACGGCTTTTCCTGCATGGGCTACGAGATCGCCGGCGGATTGGGGGTGAAGCAGGCGATGCCGGAGCGCGACGTGTTCGTCATGGTCGGCGACGGCAGCTACATGATGCTCAATTCCGAGCTGCAAACCTCCGTGATGCTGGGCCGCAAGCTGATCGTGGTGGTGCTGGACAACCATGGTTTCGGCTGCATCGACCGGCTGCAGCGCAGTTGCGGCGGCGCCTCGTTCAACAACCTGATCGCCACCGTGGACCACCGGGCCGGCGACGCCTGGGTGGATTTCGCCGCCCATGCCGCCAGCCTGGGCGCGTTGTCCGAGCATGTGGACGGGATCGCCGCCCTGCCGCAAGCGCTGGAGCGGGCCAAGGACAACCCGCGCACCACCGTGCTGGTGATCAACACCGACCCTGGCGCCAGCACCGCAGCCGGCGGCGCCTGGTGGGACGTGGCGGTTCCCGAGGCCTCCGCCCGCGGGGACGTTCTGGCGGCACGCGAGGCCTACCTGGCAGCCCGCGCCCGGCAAGCCCAAGGCTGAAGGACCTGTCACCCATGCCCATCCGCATCGGCACCAATCCCATCGCTTGGAGCAACGACGACATGCCCGAGCTCGGCGGCAACACGCCGCTCGACTCCTGCCTGGCCGAAGCGCGCGAGGCGGGCTTCACCGGCATCGAGAAGGGCAACAAGTTCCCGGCCGATCCGGCCGCCCTGCAAGCCGTGCTGCGGCGCCACGGGCTGACCTTCGTTTCCGGCTGGTATGGCGCCGAGCTGCGCGCCCGTGACCCGGAGGAGGAATGGCTTGCCATGCGTCCCCACTTCGATCTGCTGCAAGCCTGCGGCTGCGAGGTGATGGTGTTCGCCGAGGTGCACGGCACGGTGCAGGGCCGCCGCGACACGGCGGTGGCGGACCGCCCGGTGATGGCCGAGGCGGAGTGGCCGCGCTTTCTCGACCGGCTGGGCCGGTTGGGCGACCGCATGGCGGCCGAGGGCATCCGCATCGCCTTCCACCACCACATGGGCACCGTGATCGAGCGCGAGGCGGAGATCGATCGCCTGATGGCAGGCACGCCCGACAGCGTGGGCCTGCTGTTCGACACCGGGCACCTCGCCTTCGCCGGCGCCGACCCAGCGGCGGTCGCGGCCAGGTGGGCCGGCCGCATCAACCACGTCCATGCCAAGGACGTCCGCCCCGACGTGTTGCGGCGCGCGCAGGCCGAGCGGATGAGCTTCCTCGATGCCGTGATGGCCGGCGTTTACACCGTGCCCGGCGACGGCTGCATCGACTTCGCCGCGGCGCTGCGGCCGCTCGCCGCGGCAGGCTATGGGGGCTGGCTGATCGTGGAGGCCGAACAGGATCCGGCCAAGGCGCCCCCCCTGCCCTACGCCCGCAAAGGCTACGTCCACCTTCGCGAGGCTGCCGAACAGGCCGGCCTCATAACCGGGGGCCAGCCCGTGGGCGGCGAGGGACGGAACGGGTGATGCTCACGATGAACTGACGCCGACCGCAGCGGCCACGCGCCGCGACGGAGCAAGGGAGGAGGGAACAATGCAAAAGCAGGCCCGATTGGCCACGGCGGCCGGAGGCGGAAGCGCGCTGCCGGCCCAGCCCCGCGACGAGCGGCTGCGCGAGGTCTCGCTCGCCACCAAGGCGATGCGGCGGCCCGAACTGGGCGCCATCGCCGGGCTCATCGCGGTCACGCTCTTCTTCGCGCTCACCGCCAACCCTGCGATGTTCACGTTGCAGGGGGCCATGACCATCCTGAACCCGGCGGCGCAGCTCGGCATCCTCGCCATCGCCGCCGCGCTGCTGATGATCGGCGGCGAGTTCGACCTGTCGATCGGCTCCATGATCGCCTTTGCCGGGCTGGTGTTCGGGCTGCTGCTGACGATGGCGCACCTGCCGCTGGCCGTCTCGATCCTGGGAACCTTCGCCGCGGCCGCCCTGGTTGGCGCGTGCAACGGCCAACTGGTCATCCGCACCCGCCTGCCCTCCTTCATCGTCACGCTCGCTTTCATGTTCATCCTGCGCGGCGTGTCGCTGGTCGGGTTGAAGATGGCGACCGGCTCCACCCAGATGCGCGGCTTCCACGACGCGGCGGGCGGCAGCCTGCTCGTCCCGTTGTTCTCGGGCAACGCGTTCGGCGGGCTGTTCCGCCAGCTCGCCGCCGCCGGGTGGGTGGCGAGCTTCCCGAACGGGCAGCCCAGCGTGCCCGGCGTGCCCGTTTCCATCCTGTGGTTCGTGGCGTTCGCGCTGCTTGCGACGGTGGTGCTGCTGCGCACGCGGGTGGGCAACTGGATCTTCGCCGTCGGCGGGGACGCGAACTCCGCCCGCAACTCGGGCGTGCCGGTGGGGACGGTGAAGACGGCGCTGTTCGTGCTGACCGCCTGCGCCGGCGCCTTCGTTGCCGTGTCAACGGTGCTGGACGCCGGATCGACGGACGCCATGCGTGGCAACCAGAAGGAGTTCCAGGCGGTGATCGCCGCGGTGATCGGCGGCTGCCTGCTCACCGGGGGCTACGGCTCGGCGATCGGCGCGTTCTTCGGCGCGGTGATCTTCGGCATGGTGTCCATAGGGTTGACCTACACCCAGTTCGACAGCGACTGGTTCCAGGTGTTCCTGGGCGCGATGCTGCTGATGGCCGTGATCTTCAACAACTACGTGCGCCGGCACGTGACGGGGGAGCGTTGAGCATGGCGGGCATCAACGGGGCGGCGGCGCCGCTCATCGAGGTCCGCCGCATCGTCAAGCATTTCGGTCACGTGGTGGCGCTCAACGGCGTTTCGCTCGCGGTGCATGCGGGGGAGGTGCTGTGCCTGCTGGGAGACAACGGCGCGGGCAAGTCCACCCTGATCAAGACGCTTTCGGGCGTGCACCGGCCGACGGCGGGCGAGTTCTACGTCAGCGGCAAGCCCGCCGCGTTCACCAGCCCGCGGGCCGCGCTCGATGCGGGCATCGCCACCGTTTACCAGGACCTGGCGATGATCCCGCTGATGTCCATCAGCCGCAACTTCTTCATGGGCCGCGAGCCGATGCGGTCCATCGGCCCGTTCCGCCTGCTGGACCAAGCCTATTGCGACACCGTCACGCGCAGCGAGCTGGCTGCGATCGGGATCGACGTGCGGGACCCGAACCAGGCGGTCGGCACGCTCTCGGGCGGCGAGCGGCAATGCGTGGCCATCGCTCGCGCGGTGCATTTCGGCGCCAAGGTGCTGATCCTGGACGAGCCGACCTCGGCGCTCGGCGTGGCGCAAACGGCGATGGTGCTGAAATACATCAGCCAGGTCCGCGCCAGGGGGCTTGGGGTGATCTTCATCACCCACAACGTCCGCCACGCCTACGCCGCCGGCCAACGCTTCACCGTGCTGAACCGCGGCCAAACCCTCGGCACGTACGCGAAGGCGGACATCGCCATCGAGGATTTGCAGGACCTCATGGCAGGCGGCAAGGAGATGATGGAGCTGTCGCACGAGCTGAACGGGACGATCTGACGTCCGGACATCAAGAACAACGGCAATGGGAGGCTAAACCTAATGAAACACCTGAGAAAGACCGCCGGCATCGTGCTGCTCACCGCCATGGTGCTGACCGGAACGCTGCCTGGGACGCTGACCGCCGCGGCGGCGGCCAAGGACATCAGCATCGTCA
>CAXTLC010000008.1:0-3062 GCA_964245075.1 uncultured Acetobacteraceae bacterium | reverse complement strand
ACGCTGCCTGGGACGCTGACCGCCGCGGCGGCGGCCAAGGACATCAGCATCGTCATGGTCACCCACGGCCAGGCCTCCGACCCGTTCTGGGCGATCGTGAAGAAGGGCGCCGACGAGGCCGCGCACGACGCCGGGGTCACCCTCAGCTACCGCGCGCCCAACACCTTCGACATGGTGGAGATGGCCCAGCTCATCACCGCGGCGGCGAACCAGCGGCCGGACGGCATGATCGTTTCCATCCCAGACGCCGATGCGCTGGGCAATGCGATCAAGTCGGCCGCCGGGCAGGGCATTGCCGTGATCTCGATCAACTCCGGCGCGCAGGCGTCCAAGGAACTGGGCGCGCGCCTGCATGTGGGGCAGGACGAATACAGCGCCGGCGTCGTCGCCGGGGAGAAGCTGGCGCAATCGGGCGGTCATCGCGGGCTCTGCGTGAACCATGAGGTGGGCAATGCCGGGCTGGACCAGCGCTGCAACGGCTTCGCCAAGGGCTTCGGCGGCAAGACCTCCGTCCTGCCCACCACGGAGGACCCGGCGGACACGGTAGCCAAGGTCCGCGCCGCGTTGCAGTCCGATCCGGGCATAGACACCATCCTGACGCTCAGCGCGTCCATCACCGGCGAGGCGGCGGTGGACGCGCTGAAGCAGTCGGGGATGGCGGGCAAGGTGAAGGTCGCATCCTTTGACCTCGCGGCGCCGTTCCTGCGTTCGGTCGCCGATGGCAGCGCTGCCTTCGCACTCGACCAGCAGCCCTATTTGCAGGGCTATCTCCCGGTCGCGATCCTGGCGCTCAACGCGAAGTACGGCCTGATGCCGTCGAGCAGCATCCAGTCCGGGCCGAACCTCGTCACCCGCGACGACGCCGCCCGGGTGACCGACCTGTCCTCCCGCGGCATCCGCTAGCGCAGGAGTGGGAAGCGTGGCGGGGTTGAACGTCTGCGTGGTGGGCCATGGCATGATGGGCACCTGGCACACCGAGGCGCTGAAGCACACCGGCGCCACGCTTCACACCCTGGTCGGGGTGGACGGCCCGCCCACGCGCGCGTTCGCCGAGCAGCACGGCTATGCCAAGTGGACGACGTCGATTGCCGCCGCCCTCGCGGACCCGGCGGTCGACGCCGTCATCCTAGCCACGCCCAGCGAGCTGCATGAGGCGCAAGCGTTGCAGTCGTTCGCGGCGGGCAAGCACACGCTGATCGAGATCCCCATCGCCATGAGCCTGGCCGGCGCCGAGCGGGTGGTGCAGGCTGGCGAACGCAGCGGCCTGGTGTACGGCCTGTCCCACCCGATGCGCTTCCGGCGCGAGCGGGAAGCGCTGCGCGACCGCGTGCGGGCGGGCGGGGAAAGCATCCGCCACATCGCCGGACGCTTCTTCATCAAACGCCTGGTGAACATCGGCGCGACCGGCCTGAAGCGGGATTGGACCGACAACATCCTGTGGCACCACTTCTGCCACTTCGTCGATCTTGGACTGTTCCTGTTCGACGGCGGGCCGATCCGGCGGGTGCAGAGCCATCTCGGCCCGTGCCATCCCAGCACCGGCATCCCCATGGAATGCGTCCTCCTGGTTGAGACCGAGGCGGGGCAGACCCTGGTGGTGCACGGTTCCTACCACGCCAGCTACCGCCTTTACGACAAGCTGATCGTGACCGACCGCGACACCTACGGCTACGACACCTTGGGCGCGTCCTTGCGCACGGCTGCGGGAACCGTCGCGATCGAGGGCGAGCAGGACAACGCCGCGCGCGTCACGCAGGACTTCGTGGCCGCCGTGCTGGCGCGCCGGCCGCCGCTGGCGAACGGGCCATCCGTGCTGCCGGCGATGCGTGTCCTGCAGCAGGTCCAGGACGACTGGGATGCGCGGCACGGCCGCCAATCCATGCCTGGCCGGATGCTGGACGGAAACTGACTTAGGTGACGCGAGCCGTCCCGATGTCCGGGATGGCGGCACGGGCGGCAGCGGCTTCGCAGCGGACCTCGTCCAAGCTTCCAGACCAGGAGGCAAGACCAGCACGCGGTCGCCCACCCGCACCTGGCCAGGGATTCGAAGCGGGCACAGCCGCATGATCCGGAACGCAGAACTCTGTGTGCCGTCGATGCCGTCGCGTCAACAGACGAGTTCACCGCTTTCTACGTCAACGACATCCAACGTTCCGGCGAGAAGTTCCGCTGCGACGCCACCCTGGTCACCAACCTGCTCGAAGCCTGCCTGGCTCGAGGCCAAGGCCAAACCCTGCTGGCGCCGCTGCCGCCGGGCTGTTCACCATTTGGGACGGCGCGCCGATGCATGACCTCAGAGCCGCGTTTGTTCTGACGCCCGCTTGCAACCGAGGTGATTGCGTCGGCCTTCAGCCGAACCAGAAGAGGAGCGTGAAAAGGGCGACGCCAACCATTATCCAGGCGACGTAATCCCCACGATGCCACTATGCAGGGCTTCCAGCCCGTTGCCGACCGGTCCGAGCACGCGGGGTAGCGTCCGCGCTGGTGGTGGAGATTTGGAGCCCGTGCGGGTGTAGGCGGAGGTGGTCACCGGATCGTCTGGCTGGGATGGAGTTGCGAGGCTTCACCCCTGACCGAGAGGACCCGGTGACCGAGAGCACACTGCCACTGGCCGAGCTGCTGGCCAAAGCCGGAGACGGCGACTTCCTGCGTAGCGTGGCCGAGGCCGTGGTGCAGCTGCTGATGGAGACCGACGTGGAGGGCCTGATCGGCGCCGGTCGCCACGAGCGCTCCGGCGAGCGCACGACCTGTCGCAACGGCTACCGCGACCGGGCGCTGGACACCCGGCTGGGCGGAATTGCCCAAGGTTCCGCCTGCGCAGCAGGTGGAATGGTAGTGGAGGGAGCCTGCAGCTGCGCATCCCAAAGCTGCGGCAAGCCAGTTGCTTCCCGCCGTTCCTGGAGCCACGCCGCACGTCGGAGAAGGCCCTGGCGGCGGTGATCCAGGAGGCCTGGGTCAGCGGCGTCTCGACCCGGCGCGTGGACGACCTGGTGCAGGCCATGGGGCTGAGCGGCATCGGCAAGAGCACGGTGTCCAAGCTGTGCAAGGACATCGACGAGCGC
>CAXTLC010000007.1:31664-82719 GCA_964245075.1 uncultured Acetobacteraceae bacterium | reverse complement strand
AAACTACCTCAAGAACTCAGGATACAGTCAAACCTGAAATCATCCCGCTCTAGCCAGGGCGGATATCCGGCCGTCCCTGCCTGGGCGCAACCGGATGGCCATGTCCTCGCGCCCGGCGACACGCCAGCCGTGCAGCCCGCATTCCTGCATGGCCGCCATCAGGTGGCTGCCGTCCGGGCTCCAGGACACCCGGTATGCGAGCCGCGCCAGTGCAGCCGGCTCGGCGCCTCTGCCCGAGCGTCGCGGCCCACCAGGGCGTCACGCCGCCGTAATGCGCCACGGCCAGGCGCTTGCCCTTCGGGTTGAACCGGCAAACTCAAGCCGGCCGTGGCATCACCTTGGCTTTCACGGCACAGCTCCGCAGCGCCCCATGGAGCGTGTTGTACGCCAGCCTGCCAGCTTCATGCCAGAGGGACGGCTTAGACGCGCGGCTCCCCCGGGGCAGCCTCCGAGGCATCTGCGACAGCGGGGAACTCGTCGATGCCCGAGGCTGGTTCCTGCCCGGCGTCGAAGGGGTCGGTCAGCTCCAGCACATCGTATGCGACCGACGCCACGTGTGAATTCACGCGCCGGAGATCGCGCAGGACCGCGAGGTGGAGCGTGCTGGCGTCCATCCTTCCCGCTTCCAGGCGGCCGAGATGCCTTCGCCCGCTTGCCCGCTCCATGGCATTCAGGTGTCGCTTCGCGTCCAACAAGGTCTGCGCGGAGCGGGGATCCTCCGTCATGAAGGTGGATGCCGCCAACCGAAGATCGTCGAGGACGCGCCCGTGGAAATCGTGGAGATCGGCTGCGTCCTCCTTGGTGAAGGCCAGACCGCGTTTCGCCTTGCGTGTGGCAATGTCGGCCAAGCCTCGCTCGATGATGTCGCCCGCATGCCCGAGATTGACGGCGAACTCCAAAACCAGCCCGTGGCGTCTTGCATCGGTTTCGGACAGCCCGTCCGTGCCAAGCTGCGTCAGATAGGCTTTCAATGCCTCTTGCAGCCGGTCCAGCGCCTTTCCCGTCCGCGCCAGGTCCTTGATGGCGTCGGCGTCGTTCCCGGCCAGCGCCTCCAGAAGCCGCCTGAGCATGGCTTCGACCAAGTCCGCCATGTGCAGCGCTTCACGGGATGCGTTGGTGAGTGCCAGATACGGCGTGTCCAGCGCGCCTTCTTCGAGATACAACGGCTGTGCCGCTTCATTGGCCTTCGCCTTCTTGTCCGGCAGCGCACGGACGAGGAGGCGGCTGACAGGATCGAGCACCCCGACGAAGACGATTGCCAGGACCAGGTTGAACGCGATGTGGAAGTTGACCACGGACGCGGACGGGTCCGGATCAAGCCGCCATAGCGCCCCGGCGATCGGGTGCGCGAAGGGCAGCGCCACCAGGCACCCGACGGCGCGGAACGCCAGGTTGCCGACCGGCAGACGGCGGCTCGCCGGGTCTGTGGCCGCCGCCTCCAGAACGGGCGGGACGGCGCCTCCAAGATTGGCGCCAAGCACGAGCGCCATGGCCGCGACGGGCGTGATGACGTTGCCGGCGGCCAGCGAGGCGATCAGCAGCATCACCGCGATGCTGGAGTGGGCCGCCCAGGTGAGCAACGCCGCCAGGGCCAGGTCCAGCAGCGGCTCGTGGGTCAGGGCGCCAAGCAACTCGCCCAGCACCGGCGCCGTCCGCACCGGCTGGATGGTGACGACGAGCTGGTGCAGGGCGAGAAGCATCAGCCCGAGCCCGATGCCGACGCGCCCGAGATCGTGCGGCATGCCCCGGCGTCCGCGCCGGAAAGCGACGTAGCCAGCGATCAGCAGCAGCGGCGCCACCCAGGAGACGTCGAAGGACAAGGCCTTCACGATCAGCGCCGTGCCGATGTTGGCGCCCAGCATGACCGCAAGCGCCGGGACGAGCGCCACCATCCCGCTTGCGGCGAGCGATGTCGTCATCATGGCGGTCGCCGTGCTGCTTTGGAGCAGCGCGGTCACGATCACGCCGGCCCCGACCGCGGCGAACCGGTTTCGCAAGGTCCTGCCGATGACGCTGCGGAGCTTGGCCCCGAAGGCACGCACGATGCCGCTCTGGACCATGTGCGTGCCCCACAGCAGCAGGACCACGTAGCCGACCAACTCCACGAGGGCGACGGTCGCGATCATCGCACCTGTGCTCCGCCGATTTGCGGCGGAAGTTCGCTCGGGTGTCGCCGCAGCTGCTTGAGCTGCGCCGGCGACAACGGCTTGCAGCCCTTGCGGCATGCCGGCGTTGGCCCGCCATGGCCGCTCCCCGTGGCCAGGACCGGAACAGGCGGCATCAGCAGCAGAAAAACAGCACCGGCTTTGATCAACACCGCCTCCAACGCTTCTGCGGACAAGGTTCAGAACTGGGCGTGCAGGCGCGTGCCGAGGAAGTTCACCGGGCCACGGTCACGGTTGTAGGCGGGATTGGCGATGAACTGGTAGTCGGCGGTGATGTTGACGCCCTTGTACACCGCAAGGCTGTAGAACGCTTCCAGTACGTGCTCCGGCCCGGAGTTCGGCAGCTTGCCGTCGCCAACCAGGATGCCGAGCCCGCCGGCGTTCAGGTAATTCTTGAAGTGCCGCGTGATGTCGTTGCGCGCGAACCCTATGCCCACGGTGTCGTCCGGCCGGTTCCACCGCTTGCCAGCGAGCGAAAGACCGAACGAGACGGTGTTGTCGATGTCGGTGTAGCTGGCGACCGAGCTGGTGCCGTCCTGCACGCCAGCCCGGAAGAAGAAGCCGAGGTCCCCGGTGACGGCCTGCCCGACGTTGACGCTGCCGCCGCCCTTGCCGCGGAAGCGGCGGACCGCCTGGATGTCCGGCGTGGTTCCAGTCGCCTGCGCCAGTGCGGCCGCCTGGGCATGGCTGCCGAACAGGCCGCGCGAGTAGACGTGGAGCGACCAGATCGCGTGCCGCCGCCGTCAGCGGCGGGTGCGCCACGAGGAACACGGGACAAGAAGCAGGCTGAAGGCGCAGAGTGCCAGCGAGAGCCGCTCGAAACGGCGGAAGCTGCCGGTGCTCACCGCCGCGATCACCACGTCCGCGGCGACCAGGATGCCCCGCGCCCGGGGGACACCGAGGTAGCTGAGCGCGAGATTGATGCCGATGAACTCGGTCACGATGGTCAGCCCGTTCAGGATGAACAGGTCGATGACGCTGAAGGCGCCCCAGAACCTGCCAAAGCGCTCCAGGATCAGCCGGGCATGGCCGACCCCGGTCACGGCGCCCAAGCGCAGCACCATCTCCTGATTGACATAGAGCACCAGTACCAGCAGCAGCAGGGTCCAGAGCAGCGCGGTGCCGTAGTTCTGTCCCGCCTGGCTGTAGGTGGAGCTGTCTGCGTTCCTGACTTGCAAGCCGAACGCCGTCGTGGGTCCGCTTCACCCCAAGGCCATGCCCGAGGAGTGCGATGCCTGGCTCGCGGCGCCGATCGAGGACGCTTTGCGACCGCAACGCCTGTTGCCCGATGGCCTTCTGTCGATCATTGCCAAAAGCGCGAAGCAGGACTCGCCGTCTGTCCCTCCCAAGAGACCGGCCCTGCTGCCGTGAAGCCATTGACTGTCTTCGCCTCGGCCGCTTGCGGCGTCACGGTCGCAGCTTGGCCCGCCATGGCCTGCCGCTGAACGGGTCGCCCTGGTCCCCGTCCACCCGCACGGGGCATTCCCCGCAACGCTGGCACCAAAGACAAGCCCAGCGTGCCGCATCAGGCGCGCGGCCCGCTTGCGGCCGTGCTCCTACCCCCCGCCCTCCGTTGCCATTCCCCGTGCTGCGCGCGCGGAGCCTTGGGCAACTTCGCCCGGCAGCTCGCCATGGACGCGCGGCGCTCCGTGTGCACTCCAACCGCAGACGCCTGTTCTCACGCCGCAAGCGGCCCAACTCGTCGCGCGCGGCCATGCCCAGGGCGTCGCCCTCCTCCCAGCGGCCCTCTTGACGGTCAACCAGGGCGATCCAGGCGCCCATCGGCTGCGCAGTCGGCTCGAACTCGCGGGCAAGATCATCAGCGGATCGTCCGGCACGGACCAAACCGACCATCTGACGACGGGACTCGGGTGAGTAAGGCCCCACCAAGGCGGGTCACCTCATGCGAGACATGACCCGGCAGCACGGCTACCCGCTCTTTTCGCCCGGGATCAAGCCCAGGGGTCGAGCACGATCCGTCCGGTGATGCCTCCCTTTTCGAGGGCGCGGTGAGCCGAGGCGATATCCGACATCGGCATCACGGCGTGGATGGCGGGGCTGATCCTGCCCTGGGCAAGCAAAGCGAGCACCGCACGCTGGTCGTTGACGGTGCAGCCCCGGGCACCGCGGATATTCAACTCCAACCGGACGCAATCGCCGGCCGTTATTGGCATCGGGCGGGCCGAGGCCTCTCCGGCCACGGGCACGAGCGTGCCGCCGGGCCGTAGCACGTCCAGGCACAGGCGCAGCATGTCCGGGTCGCCGCTGTACTCGACCGCGCCGTCCAGCCCAAGCGGCTGGGCGATCGAGCGGATGGCGGCCACGGCGTCATCCTGGGGCAGGACGAACACGTCGGTCACGCCGCGCTCGCGCAGGAATCCGACCTTGTCCTGCGACCGGGTCACGGCTGCGACCCTCACACCCATTGCCCGCGCCAGGTCCAGCGTGGCCGATCCCATGCCGCCCGAGCCGCCGACGACGAGGATGGTGTCGCCCATGCGGGCGCCCAGCCGGTCCATGAGGATGCGGTGCGACGTGCCGTAGGACCACAGGGTCGCGGCCGCCGCCGTGTAATCCACCCCGTCGGGCAACGCCATCCAGTAGGACTCGGGGCGCGCGACGAACTGGGCGTTGCTGCCGAACATCGTGTGCCCAGGGATGTCGATGTCCGTGGACAGGTTGCCCAGCCCGCGAACCGTCAGCGGCGACAATGGGTTCGCCGGGGACGTGAGGCCGATCACCCGCTCGCCGGGCTTGAACGTCCGCACCTGCTCGCCCACCGCCTCCACGATGCCGGCAGTGTCCCTGCCCAGCTGCATCGGCAGGGAGAAGGTGCGGCGGCCCATCAGGCCGAAGCCCTTGATCTCGCCGCGCCGGTACTTGACGTCGAACAGCGAGATGGTGGTTG
Organism: uncultured Acetobacteraceae bacterium; assembly: GCA_964245075.1. GTDB lineage: Bacteria > Pseudomonadota > Alphaproteobacteria > Acetobacterales > Acetobacteraceae > LMUY01. Next base: position 77,646 of record CAXTLC010000007.1, on the reverse strand, counting down.
CGAGAACGCGCACCAGCACGTCCCCGGGTGCCATCGCCGGGAGCGGGTAGTCGCCGTACGACAGGACTTCTGGCCCACCGTAGGCATGGAGCCGCACCGCCTTCATCGTGTCGTCCACGCTGCCGCTTTCGCCTGGGCGCGCAACGGATCGCTCCCTGGATCGCTCCCTGGGTCGCGCCCTGGGTCGCGCCCTGGGTCGCGCCCTGGAGCGCTTCCTGGGCCACCCCGTGGCGGGCTGTCCACGGCCTGCGTTCCTATGCCTGCACGAGCATGTCGGCCAGGTTGTGGCCATCGGCCGACCCGGCGACATCAATGCCGTCGAACACTGACGCCTCGCTGAACCACGACGCCGGCGGGGGGGCGCCCCATCCCACCGCCGCAAGCTGCGAGAAGTCCCAGCGGATCGGGTCGTCCTCGCAGTCCATGGTTTGGTAGTGGGTGGTGAACAGCTCGATCCGATGGCCGTCGGGGTCGCGGATATAGACGAACCGCGCATAGCCTGGCCCGAAGTGGCGGCCTGGGCCGAACTCGACGGAGCGGCCGAAGCCGTTCTCCGCGAGCCGGTCGCAGGCGATCATCAGATGGCCGGACTCGGGCACCATGAAGGCTGCGTGGTGGAGGCGGGGGCCGGGGCCGGTGGCAAAGACGATGTCGTGCGGGTTGCCCTTGCGTTGCAGGAACACGATCGCCGGGTCGTCCGTGCCGTCGGCCACGATGTACTCCGAAAGGCGGAAGCCCATGGCCATGTAGGCGTCGAGCGCCTGGCGCACGCGCGGCGTGCCAACCTGGAAGTGGTCCAGCCGCTGCGGGCAGGCGCCTTTCTGGGCTGCGGTGGCGAGGATCAGGCGCGGGCGCGTCGGCATGCTCGCGCAGAACTCGAGCGGGGTGCCGGTCACGTCATTGACATGTATCGTGCGGCCCTGGTTCGCGACATCCACCTCGCGCGCAGGCAGGCCCTCCATCCTGAAGTAGGCCAACGCCCGGTCGAGGTCGTCCTCCGTGCGCACGCGCATGCCGATGCGGGCACAGGATGGCGCGGACGCCTGCTCCAGCACGAGGCTGTGATGGCAGCCCTCCTCGAGCCCGCGCAGGGACAGCCGGCCCGGCTCGTCGTCGCTGACCGCGAAGCCGAGCGTGTCCACGTAGAACGCGCGGCTCGCCGGCAGGTCGGTGACGCGCAGCACGACATGGCTGGCGCGGGTGGTGTTGAACGCTGGATCCAAGGCCGGTTTCGGAAGAGCCATCTATACCCCCAATGCTCGTATGCCCGATGCTCGAAAGCCCATTGCCCGCAGGGGCGCGTGGCTCGTGTCAGACCAGGCCTGGGTAGCTGCCGCCATCGACCTGGATGTTCTGTCCCGTGATGAAGCCGGCCTGGACGGAGCACAGGAACGCGCAGGCATCGGCGAACTCCTCGACCCGCCCGAAGCGCTTGGCGGGCAGGGTGTCCGATATGCGCCGCCTCGCCTCCTCCATGCCGATCCCATCCTGCGCCATCATGCGCTCGGCCATGAACCGCTGCCGGTCGGTGTCGATCCGTTCCGGCAACAGGTTGTTGATCGTCACGTTGTCGATCGCGCTGCTGATCGACACCGCCTTGGAGGCGGCGGTCAGCCCGGCCCTCGCCGCCGTGGACAGCTCCATGCCCGGGCGCGGCGTTTTCACCATGGCCGACGTTATGTTGACGATGCGGCCGAACCTGCGCGCCCGCATGCCTGCCAGCACGCCCTGGATCATCATGAGCGGCGCAAGCATGTTCGCCTCCACCGCTTCCAGCCAATCCCCCTCGCTGAACTGGTCGAACTTCCCCGGCGACGGGCCACGGTTGTTGTTGACGAGGATGTCGGGGTCCGGGCAGCTCTCGATCAGGCGGCGGCGTCCTTCGGGCCGGTTCAGGTCGGCGCAAACCGTCCGGACCGGGCCGCGCGCGGTCCCCTCGAGCGAAGCCGCCGCCTGGTCGAGCCGCGACTGATCCCGCCCGTTCAGGACAACGGCGCAGCCTTCGCGCGCAAGCGATGCGGCACAAGCCAGGCCGAGACCCTGGGAAGAGGCACAAACGATCGCCTTGCGGCCCGATAATCCCAGATCCACGTCGAAACCTGTCGATATATGTTGCTTCTGATTGCGATTACCGACAATACGGGGAAAGAGCAAGAAGTTTCGACAGGTAGGGAACGCAACATGGGACTGGCAGCGGAGCTCCGAATCGGGAGACAAGCGGCATGACGCGGCTGCAAACGTTCGCCCTCATCATCGGCGGCGGGCCAGTCGGGCTGTCCGCAGCCGTCGAACTGGGCTGGCGGGGCGTGCCGGCCATCCTCGTCACCGAAAACCTGGAAACGGCGACGCATCCACGGTGCAACACCACCAACGCGCGCTCGATGGAGCATTTCCGCAGGCTTGGCATCGCCGCCGAGGTGCGCGGCTCGGCGCCGCTCGCGGACACGCTGCCCCACGTGGCCTATGCCACGCGGTTCTGCGGCAAGGAGTTCGGCCGGATCGACCTGTTGCGGGCGCGCGCCGGCACGGGCGTCACGGCAGCGGGCGACCAGTTCCTGTCGGCCGAGGGCAGCGTGTCGATCTCGCAACTGTTCCTCGAACCGGTCCTGAGGCGGAACGCGGAGCTTCAAGCCAGCGTCGATGTCCGCTTCGGCTGGCGCGTGCTGGGCATCACCGAGCACGCGGACGGCATCACGGCCCAGATCCAGCAAGTCGGCGGCAACGAAACCGTCGAGGTCTCGGCGCAATACCTCGTGGCGGCGGACGGGGCGCGCAGCCTGGCCCGCAAGACGGTCGGCGCCGTGATGCAGGGCGAGCGGATCGCCGTGGACGCGCGGGGCACTTTCGTCTCCGGCGCGATGCTGACCTACTTCCTGCGTGCGCCGGACCTGCTGGCCAGGAGCGGGCGCCGTCCCGCCGTGCTCACCTGGATCATCAATCACGACCTCCGGGCCTTCGTCTTCGCGCAGGACGGGCGTGAGCGCTGGATCGTCCACGCCCAGGTGCCCGATGGCCTGACCTGGGAGCAGGTCGATCACGCGGCGATGCTGCGCTCGGTGTTCGGGCAGGACATCCCTTACGAGATCATCAACTTCGGCCCGTGGACCGGCGGCCTGGCGCTCAATGCGGACCGCTACCAGTCGGCGCGCATCCTGCTGGCGGGTGATGCCGCCCATCTGTTCACGCCGCTGGGCGGTTTCGGGATGAACACCGGCATCGGCGACGCCGTGAACATCGGCTGGAAGCTGGCCGCGCTGTACGAGGGTTGGGGCGGCGAGGCCCTGATCTCGACCTACGAGGCGGAACGGCGGCCGATCGGGCTCCGCAACACGCAGATCGGCGTCAAGTGCTCCAAGCGGAAGGGACAGTGGGCCTTGCCCGCCGACATCGAGGCGGACGGGGCCGAGGCCGAGGCGCGACGCCGCGCCTTCGGCGCCTTCGTGGAAGCCGACGACCTCGAGGAGTTTGCGACCGTCGGCCTGCAACTCGGTGAAACGTACGAGAACTCGCCGATCGTCTGGGCGGACGGCACGCCCGCGCCGGCCGATAGCTGGACCACCTATCTCCCTCGCGACCGGCCCGGCGCACGCGCGCCCGACTTCCCCCTCGGCGAGGGCCGCACTTTCCATGACGGGCTCGGCAAGGGGTTCTCCCTCGTCGATTTCGGCGACGGCGACCGGCTCGACGCCTGGACGGCGGCGGCAGGCGAGCGGCGGATGCCGCTATCGGTGCTCAGGAGCGCGCCGCCGCCCGGTCTGTACGGATCGGGGCTGGCGCTGATCCGGCCGGACCAGCACATCGCCTGGCACGGCGACGCCCGTTCCGCCGACCCAGGGCGTGTGCTCGACCACGTGCGCGGCGCTGCCCAGCCGTAGCGGCGCCGGAGATCGTCACCGTGCCCATTCCCGACACGCTGGCCCGTCCCGCGACGGATCTCGACGGCTTCATCGACTCGCAGCCGCTCGGCCGGTTCCACGCCCGTGTCGTCGGCTGGTCGTTCATGGTGCTGCTCACGGACGGCTTCGATCTGGTTGTCCTGGGCTACGCGCTGCCGGGCATGGTCGCGGCTTGGGGCATCGACCGGGCGTCGATGGCCCCGGCGCTCAGCGCGAGCCTGTTCGGCATGCTCGTCGGCACCCCGGTGGCCGGCTACCTTGGCGACCGCCTGGGCCGGCGGCCGGTGATCCTGGCGTCGCTGCTGCTGTTCGGAGCCGCGACCATCGTCACGGTGTTCGCCACGGGCACAAGCGAGCTCGTGGCATTGCGCCTTCTGACCGGGCTCGGCTTGTCGGGCGTGCTGCCGAACACCACCGCGCTCGTGTCCGAGTATGTGCCGCGCCGTGTCCGCGGCTCCCTGCTCGTTCTGCTGCAATCGGGTGTCCAGGGGGGCACCATCCTCGCCGGCCTCACGGCGGTCATGCTCGTCGCGGGCCACGGGTGGCCGGTGCTGTTCCAGGTCGGGGGCGCCTGGCCCATCGCCCTTACCGCCGTCCTGGCGTTCGTGCTGCCGGAATCGGCCAAGTTCCTGGCGCTTCGGCCAAGCCGCGAGCATCGTCTCCTGCGCGTGCTCCACCAGCTTGATCCGTCAGCGCTGCCTGGACCGTCACCTGGGCCGTCGCTCGGGTTGCCGGCACGGTTCGCGTCCGCCGGGGCCGCCCTGCCGCCCTCGCTTTCGCCGCAGCGGGCGTTCCAGTTCGGCATGCACTGGATAACCCCCCTGCTGTGGGCCGCGGTGGCGCTGAGCCTGTTCACGAACCTGCTGTTCCTTGGTTGGGCGCCAACGGTGTTGCAGGATCTCGGCATCGGCGCGCCCGCAGCGGCGGCGGCCACGGGCCTGTTCGGGCTCGGCGGCCTGCTCGGCAGCTTCATCCTCGTCGCGTTGTTCGACCGCCTCGGCTTCCTTGTGCTCATTGCCCTGGGATGCGGGGGCGTCGTGGCCATGGCCGCGCTCGGCCAGCCGGCCGTCGCCGCCACGATGCTTCCGCTCGTCGCGTTCCTCGCGGGGGTCTGCATTTCGGGGCCGCAATCCGCGCTCAATTCCGCGCTCGGCATGCTCTACCCGACGCCGATCCGCGGCACCTGCGTCGGTTGGGGACTCGCCGCCGGGCGCATCGGGTCGATCGCGGGTCCGTTGGCGGGGGGATGGCTGATCGGCCGCAACGTGGGCCCGCAGCGGTTTTTCGAGGTTGTCGCCATGCCGGTGGCGGCCGGGCTGCTGGTCACCTGCCTGCTCGCAGCCCTTTGCCGCCGACAGTTCGGGTCATGGCGGCTTGACGAGCGGCCGCCCGCTCGCGGCGGGGCCGGCGGCGCGCCAGATGGGGAGGTGCGGCCATGACGCCCGAGGAGCCCATACGGGAAGTCGAGCGGCTGCGATGCGCCCTGATCAACACGCTCGATCTGGCGCAGCTTGGAACGCTCCTGGCGAGCGATTACCGCCACGTGCACGCCAACGGCGCCGTCACGGACGCGGCCGAAACGCTGCGCCGCATCGCCGCCCAGCCCAGGCAAGTCACGCGGGGCGGGCTTTCGGTGCGGGTCTGGGGTGACGCCGCGGTCCTCATCGGGGAGCAGCGGAGCCGCATGAGGCCGCCGGATGCACCCGAATACGACATGCGCGGCATCGTGACCCAGGTGCTACGGCGGGAGGGCGGGCGATGGCAGTTCACGAGCTTCCACCTTACGACACTGCGGGACTGACCATGGCCGGGAAGGCGGATCGCCGCATGGCCGGGACGACCGGGGATGTCGTCGCGCGGCTGGAACGCCTGCCGGTGGGTCCGTGGCACGTCAGGACACGGCTGATCCTTGGCACCGCGACGTTCTTCGACGCGGTTGACGTGCTGGCGATCAGCTTCGCCCTGCCGGTGCTGGCGGTGGAGTGGCAGTTGACGACCGGGCAAACGGGCCGGGTGATCTCGGCGGTGTTCCTGGGCCAGATCGTGGGTTCGCTTGGGGCCGGCTGGGCTGCGGAGCGTTACGGGCGGCTGCGGGTTGCGACCGTTACGGTGATGGTGTTCGCCGTCATGAGCCTGGCATGCGCGCTGGCGTGGGATGCGCCCTCGCTGACGGCATTCCGCTTTGTCCAAGGCATCGGGCTGGGTGGAGAGGTGCCGGTTGCGACGGCCTACATCACCGAGCTCGCCAGGTCCGACACGCGCGGCCGGTTCTACATGCTCTACGAGCTGGTGTTCTCCGCCGGGCTCGTTGCCGCGGCCCTGTTCGGCCTGTTGTTCGTGCCAACGCTCGGGTGGCGATCGCTGTTCTACGTCGGTGCGTTGCCGGCCTTGCTGGCCGTGTTCCTGCGCCGGCTGCTGCCGGAGTCGCCGCGCTGGCTCGCGTCGCGTGGCCGGGCTGCCGAGGCGGACGCCGCCGTGGGCGCGATCGAGGCGGATTTCCGGCGCCACGGCATCGCGCTGCCGCCGCCGCGCGCCATCGTCGCGCTTCCCGAGCCGGACGGCAACCGGTGGGCGGGACTGTTCCGCAGCGGCTTCCGCCGGCGGACGTTCAGTGTGTGGGCGATGTGGTTCTGCTGCTTTTCCACGACCTACGGGCTGCTCATCTGGATGCCGACGATGTTCCGGCTGGCGTTCGGGTTGCCGTTGCAGCAGGCGCTGCTGTTCGGTTTCATCATCCAAGGCGCAGGGTTCGCCGGCACGGTTGCCTGCGCCCTGCTGATCGACCGGGTCGGTCGCAGGACCTGGTTCGCCTTCGCCTTTGCTGCCGGCGGTGCGCTGCTCTGCGTGGCCGGCCTGAACGAGCCGCGTTCGGCGGCAGGGCTGCTGGGCTACGCCAGCGGCAGTGCGGCGCTGCTCGGCAGCGTGGCGATCGGGTTGAACCTGTACACCGCCGAGCTCTACCCGACGGAGTTCCGCGCCTTCGCAAGCAGCGTCGCCGGCGCGTGGCAGCGTGTCGCAGCGGCGGCCGGGCCGGTCGTGATCGGGGTGCTGCTGCCCGGCGGCATGGGCCGCGTGCTGCTTTACTTCGGCATCGTGGCCCTCGCCGGCGCCGCCGTGACAATCCTGTTCGCCCACGAAACGAAGCAGGCGGTGCTCGAACAGATCTGAGCCTGCACAACCAAAGCAAGGAGAGGCACATGACCACCTACAGCCTGGTTACCACCCTGACAGACCACGGGCCACAAGCCGGACTCGTGGTGGACGACGGCTACGTTCCGGCGGCGCAGGCGACCGGGCACGCGGCGGACGCCAGCGTCCAGGCTATCCTCGACGACTGGGACGAAGCCGAGGCGCGGCTGTCGCGCGCCGCAGCGGGCGCGCAGGAATGGAAGCCGCTCGAGGGCGTCACGCTCCTGGCGCCCGTGCACTACCCGGTGACCATCTTCTGCGCCGGCGCCAACTACAGCGACCACGTGGCCCGCATGGCGGCGAACCTCGGCCTGCCGCCGGAGCGCGACCCGCACGAGCTTGGCCTCAAGCCGTGGCACTTCCTCAAGCCCTCGCGCACGGCCGTCGGGCAGCGGGCCTGCGTGACGACGGTTTCCGCGGGGCTGGACTGGGAAGCGGAGCTGGCCGTGGTCATCGGGCGCCTGGCCCGCAACGTGTCGACGGACTCCGCGCTCGACCACGTCGCCGGCTACATGGTTGCGAACGACCTTTCCGCGCGCGATCTTTCGCGGCGAGCCAACGTCGCCGACCTGTCGCCGTTCAAGTTCGACTGGGTGGGGCAGAAATGCTTCGACGGCTGCGCGCCGATGGGGCCGAGGCTGGTGCCGGCGTCCCAGGTGCCCGACCCGCAATCGCTCGCGATCAAGCTCTGGGTGAACGGAGTGCTGCGGCAGGACTCGAACACGAGCCGGATGATCTTTACGGTTGCCGAGCAGATTTCGCACTTGTCTTCCCGCCTGACGCTGCACCCGGGCGACGTCATCCTGACCGGCACCCCGATGGGAGTGGGTGCGGAAACCGGCGAGCGGCTGGGCAGTGGCGACGTGATCGACGTCGAGGTTGCGGGCCTGGGTCGGCTGACGACGACGATTGCGTCCGTCACTGGTTAAAATTCGTCGGCAATGCTTGCTTTCAGACAAGATTATCGATAACTTTGGCGCTCGTTGTGGATTAGCGGTTTCCACCGGTGGAAGAAGGTTCGGATGGCAGTCGAGGCGACGGAAACCCTTGTCAGCGTTGCTTGCCAGAAGCTTCGCCAGGACTTGATTGCCGGCGTGTTCGAGTTCGGCCGCCAGTTGAAGATCCGAACGTTGAACGAACGCTACAGCATCGGTTCGGCCCCCCTGCGGGAAGCGTTGAACCGCGTCGCGCAGGAAGGGCTGATCACCTACAGCAACCAGCGCGGCTTTGTGGTCGCGCCCCTGTCCGAGGAAGACCTCGAGGATTTGTCGCGGGTCCGCGGCTTGCTCAACGACTATGCCCTGAGGGAGTCGATCGCGCTTGGCGACATGGCGTGGGAGGAGAACCTTCTGCTCGTCCACCACCGGCTGCGGCGGGTGCCGTTCGACCAGCGGGCGCCGACGCCCGAGTGGGAGGCGGCACACCGCGCGTTCCACAGCGCGCTGCTGGCGGCCTGCGCCTCGCCCCGGGTGAAGACGATGTGCGAGCAGCTTTTCGACTCCGCGTCTCGCTATCGTTCGCTGTCCCGGGCGGCTCCGGCGAGAACCGGGCGAGTGGACCAGCACGAAGCGATCCTGACTGCGACCCTGGCGCGCGACGCCGAGGAAGCAACGCGCCTCCTGCGCGAGCACGTCGCCGACACCGCCACCTACTGCAAGGAAACGTTGAAGCGTCTCCGCGATCAGCCCGCGCGTGCTGGGCATGGCACGAACGCATAGGGCCCGACGTGCAGACCGATACAGCCGGACAATGGAAGCGGAGACCGCGAAAGGCGTGAACTGACCGGATGGGGAATGCAACCGGCCGTGTCGGGCCGGAATGCGGGATGGCTTCAAAAATAGCTGAATACAGGCGCCACCAGAGCAGCCGAAGGTTTACAGGGGAGTGCGGATCATGAAGTGGCTTGGCCTGAGGCGCATGTTGTGCACGGCGACGATCGGCCTTGCCGTTGTCCAGTCCGCAAATGCCACGGAAGGTGGCGGCACGACCTACGCTCTCGGTGTCGGAACGATCAATCCCGGCCTGGAGCCTGCGCCGCCCGGCTTCACGTTCTACGACTACAACACGTTCTACGACGCGAGCCACACCCGCAACTCCCATGGCGGCGATGCGCTGCCCGGGTTCCATGTCTCGGTCGAGGTCAGCGCGCTCAGGATGGACTACACGCTGCCGGACGGGTTGCTGCCTTATGGCGTGCATCTCGGGGCCGGGTTGATCCTGCCGGTGTTGAACCAGGAGCTGTACACGCGCACGCCCGCACCCGGCGCGGCCGGCCACAAGGTGGCGATCGACGGGCTGGGCGACATAGGCGTGATCCCGTTCAGCCTCGGCTACATCGGGCAGAGCGACATTCTCGGCCGCTACGGAATCAAGCTGAAGATGACGATCGTGACGCCTTCGGGCGTTTATGACGAGCACGCCTTCGTCAACAAGGGCCGCAACCAGGTGTCGGTGCAGCCAACGGTCGGGGTGCAGTCCTTCCCGAAGCCGAACATCTCGGTGGGCGCGAACTTCACCTATTCCTACAACACCAAGAACCCGGCCACCGACTACTTGTCCGGCCAGGAGTTCATCCTCGAGCCAGTGGCCGAGTACTCCCCGTTGCAGGGCCTGTGGGTCGGCACGCAAGGCTACTATTACCGGCAGTTGACCCGTGACGAGCAGAACGGCCACGAGTTCCAGGACGGCCATTTCGGCTCCGCCCTGGCCATTGGGCCGCAGGTCCGCTACGCGGTGCCGTTTCACGGCATGCAGGTCACCGCCAAGTGGCAGCACGAGTTCGCGGTCCGCAACCGTGCCGACGGGGAGCGGTTCTGGATCCAGCTCTACCTTCATCTGTGATGGTCAGCCGCCCCCTCGCACGCCCGGCAAACCGGCAATTCACCGTCATGCTGCGCTCCTCGGACGGCGTGCCGCCCACACTTGCCGTCCGAGGCCCGGCCATGCCCGGGCAGGACGGCCAACCCGGAGACACGGCCATGTGCATGGATGCGTTCGCGCTGCCGCGCGACGCGCTCGAGGAGCGCGGCGTCATAGGCCGCGAAATCCTGTCCTGTCCCGTTTCGGCCTGGAGGATGCCCGAATGACGGCCATGACGTCTCCAGCGGCATCCAGGGCTCGGGCGTGGCCCACCGTGGGCGCCTGCGCGTACGGGCTGGTGTTCGGTCCCAACGTGCTTACCATCCTCAACTTCGCCGTTTTCATCTCGCCGCTGCAACGGGAGTTCGGCTGGGGCATCCCCGCGATCTCGCTCGGCGCATCGTTGATCAGCCTCATGATCGTCGTGATCTCGCCGTTGCAGGGCCTCGCGGTCGATCGCTTCGGCAGCCGGCGCACGGTGCTCTGGAGCATCCCGCCGTTCGGCCTGTCGTTGTGCATGATGTACTACCAGCCGAACAAGCTGGCCGTCTTCTACGCCGGCTGGGCGGTGATCTGCGTCGCGGGATTCGGCATCTGGGCCACGGCCTACCTACGCGCCACCGCAGGCTGGTTCGACCGCAAGCTCGGGCTGGCGCTTGGCCTTGCCAACGCCGGCATCGGCCTGGGTTCGGCGATCGTGCCGGCCGTGACCGCCACCCTGATATCGTTCTATGGCTGGCGCGTGGCCTTTCTCGGCTCGGGGATCCTGGCGCTCACGGTCTGGCCCGTGGCTTACCTTTTCATGGCCGAACCGCCGCCGCGCGCTGCCGTGTCCGCCGCCGAACGTGGCTACAGCGTGCGGCAGGCAGCAGGCACGCGGACCTTCTGGCTCACCCTGCTCGCGTTCTTCCTGCTCGGCATCTTCGGGGCCGGCGTCGTCGTGCACCAAGTGCGCCTGCTCATCGACGCCGGCGTGGCCCCTGCATCGGCAAACCTCGTCCCGGTGGCCCTCGGGCTGGCGCTGATCCTGGCCCGGATCGGCACCGGCTGGCTGCTTGACCGCTTCACCGTGTCGCGCATCATGCCCGTGTTCATGGTGGGCGGCGCGTTTGCCACCATCCTCTATGCGCTCGGCCCGACGCTGCCGCAGGCGCTGCTGTGCGCCACCCTCGCCGGGCTCGTGATGGGCGCGGAGTTCGACGTGTTGAGCTACCTGATCCCCCGCTACTTCGGTCGGCAGTCGTTTGGGATGCTTTACGGGATCGTCTTCGCGGTGTTTCAGCTTTCCTCGGCCATGGCGATCTTCGGCATCGGCGTCAGCCGCTCCGCGTTCGGAAGCTACGCTCCGGCGATGTGGGCGCTGACCGGCGTGTGCGTCGCGTGTGGGGTGCTCTTCACGCTGCTCGGGCCGTACCGCTACGATGTCACGGAGGCGAGGATGCTTGACGGGGCGCCTGATCCTGCGGTCCCCGCCAGCAGGCACGGATGGGCGAAACCATGATGGACGGCCAGGGCACCAATCTTCTCACGGTGCGCGTTGCAAGGATCGCCGATCTTGCTCCGCGGATCCGCATGTTCGAGCTGGTGAGCGACGGCATGCCCCTGCCTCCCTTCGAGGCGGGCGCGCACCTCGAAGTGCAGACCGGGTCCGGACTGACCCGTCACTACTCGCTGGCGAACGACCCGGCCGAGCGGGACCGCTACGTCTTGGCCGTGCTGCGCGAACCGGAGGGGCTTGGCTCCGGCTGGATGCACGGATCGGTCCAGGTTGGCGACCGCTTGTCGGTCAGTGCGCCGAACAATGCGTTCCCCCTGGAGGAGACGGCCTCCGAGCACATCCTGGTGGCGGGCGGGGTCGGCATCACGCCCATCCGCTCCATGGCGCTGCGGCTGAAGGCGATCGGGGCCAGGTTCCGCGTGATCTACTGCACCCGTTCTGCGGAGGAGACGGCGTTCCGCGACGACCTGGTCGAGGCGCTCGGCCCGTCGCTGCTTCTTCATCACGACCATGGCGATCCGGCTCGGAGCTTGGACCTGGAGGCGCTGCTGGGCGACCAGCCGCCCGGCGCCCACGTGTACGTCTGCGGCCCGCGCCGGATGGTGGATGCGGCCCGGGTCGCCACCATGTTCTGGCCCACGGACGCGGTCCACGTCGAGGTGTTCGCTTCCTCGGCCGCGAAACCGAAGCAGGCGGCCGACAACGAGCCGTTCGAAGTCACGCTCGCGCGCAGCGGCCGGGTGTTCGAGATACCGGCCGACAAGTCCATCCTCGACGTGCTGCTCGCGGCCGGAGTGAAGGCTCCCTACGTTTGCCGCGAGGGGCATTGCAGCAATTGCCGCACGGGGCTGCTGGGCGGGCTGGCGGATCACCGCGACAACGTCATGGACGAGGGCGAAAAGGCGGCGCAGGACACCATCTACGTCTGCGTTTCGCGAGCCTTGCCCGGTGAACGCCTGGTGCTGGATCGTTAACCGATACAAAGGAGAACCTCATGTCCTCAACACTTGACGCCGTCAGCCGGTCGTCCGCCAACCCGGTCCTCAAGCCGCTCATCCTGTCCCGCGGAACCTTGCTCACCGCCGACCTGGCGCGTGCCCGTGTGTTCTACACGGAGTTCCTCGGCCTGGAGTGCAAGGACCTGCCGGACGGCCGCATGCTCGTGCGGGACACGGACCCGGGCAAGCTGCGCCATCGCGACGGTGGGCCGTACTGGGTCATGGACGTGAAGCAGGTCGAGGAAGGCGTGACCACGAACCTGCTCAAGCATTGGGGCATCGACGTCGCGTCCCGTGCGGAGGTCGATCGCGTGCACGCCATCGCGGATGCCAACAAGGCACGCTTCGGCCTGCTCGTGGTGCGGCCGCCGCAGATGCAGCACGGCACGTACTCGTTCTACCTGCAGGACTTCGACACGAACTGGTGGGAGATCGAGTGCCGCCCGCCCGGCGAGGCCACCGACGAGGTCTTCGAGCGCGGCGACGCGTCGTTTGGCTGAGCCTATGCCGTCCGGGGCCGGAACGCGCCGGATGGCATCCACAGAGGGAGATGCATTATGAACGAGATGGTCAAGCCGGTGCGTCGGGCACCGTGGACCCTGTCGCTGTCGCATGGGACGCTCGAAACCCGTGACCTCGCCGGAGCGCGGCGGTTCTACAACGAGTTCCTGGGCCTCGAGACAGTGCAGCGCGGCGAGATGGCGATCTGGCTGCGCTGCGGTGGCGGCTGGATGGTCGCGTGCGTCAAGACGGGCGACTCCATGTTGGCGTTGCCGTCCGACGTGCGCTGGTGCCTCGACATGGAAACCGCCGATCAGGTGCGGGATGCCCATGACGCGGCGATCCGGCTCAAGGACACATATGGGATGAACGAGATCAAGCCCATCGAGCAGAATGGCGACCAGACGTCGTTCCTGATCTGTGACCTGGACCGCAACTGGTGGGAGATCTGCCACCGTCCCGGCCGGCTGTTCGACAGCGTATTCAGCCCCACGGAGGCAGGCCGCACAACCGGGTAAGGACGCGTCAGCTCCGGGGCCGCATCCGTCCCGCATCGTCCGTCCATGCGGGGTGGATCCCGGTCGAGACGCCGTCGCGGGAGCAGCCGAGAGTCCGATCCTAAGTCCCTTGCCTTGCTGAGCGACATCCAGGGTGCGGCAGGCCGACCGCACCCGCCTCCACCCTGGCCAGGCTGCGCCATCCCGCGGCCGAATGATCCAGCCGGGTCGCGAACACGGCCACGCCCACCGCAGCGGGAGAGCCTCGATCGTGGCGACAACCATGCGTGTTCTCGGGTTTGAAGGCGGTCCATGCAGAGGACGCTATGCATCCCACCGCAATGCCGGCGCCCCCGGCCGGGCCACGACTTGCAGCGGTCGCACCCGCCAGCGCCGATCCTGGCCACCTTCCGGCAGGATGTCGGCCTCGCCCGTCAGTTGCAGGAGGTCGCCCGTCGAAAAATCGACGAACAACAGCCCTGCCCTGCCGGTCATCCGGATGTTGCCGAGCGTGTTGAAGAAGCCGTTCCCGGGAAGGTCTGGGATGGTCAGACAGCCCTGCTCGTCAACCTCCACGAAACTGGCGCGCCCACCCCGGTGCGACACGTCCGTCTGCCGGCGGCCGTCCGGACCATCGACGTAGGATGCCACGAAGAACGTGTCGGCCGCTGCCACCAGCGCCCTTGCGTCCGCGTCCAGGCCATCGCCGCGCCGCGCCGGCGCCCCCTGCGGGAACTCGGACGGCCGGGCCAGGACGGGGTGCCGCGGCACGATGAAGCGCGAACAATTGCCGAAACTCTGCTCCACCGCCACGGCGTAGCCTGCGGGACCGTCCCGCAACAGGGTGCCGTTAAGCCGGTTGCGCCGCCGGGTCGGCAACTCGATGCCCAGCAGGCCAACGGCGTCGCCATCCTCCATCCCGCGGTCAGCGGGATCGGCCGGCTCGCGCGCCGCAGCGACGCACAGCGTGGCCGGGTCGGGCACGGACAGGAAGCCCGGGACGCCCGCCTGGACCGTGGCCCAGGGCGCCCCCTCGGGGTCGACCGCGCCGACGACGATGAATGGCAACTGGGGGAAGAACAACCGGTGCTGCTCGCGCAGGTGATCGCGGAAGGCGGCGGCAGCCCGCTCGGACGCCTCGTCGGAAACCCCGGCGGCGCGCTGCATCGCCCGCTCGCCCGCGTGCCACGGCGTCGTGGCCGGATGTACGCTCACGGCTAGGTTTGCGGATCAAAGGTGAACTCGATGCGCACACCCGAGGGGTCCCGCACCATGAAGTGGGTCTTAGGGCCGGCGCCGGAAAACGTCGGCGCGAACTCGACGGTGACGCCGGGCCAGGCGCCGACACGCCGATGCAGCAACGCCAGCCCGTCCAGCGACCCGACGCGCAGGGCCAGATGGTGCAGGCCCACGTTCTTACGCCGGTCGAAGGGTGTGCATGCCGCGGGGTCCTCCACCTGCCAGAGCGTGGCCACCACGCTCCCGTCGCCCACGAACACGGCGGGGTAGTCGGGCCGGCCGCCGACGACGTGCCAGCCCAGGCATTCGCAAAAGAAGCGGCTCGACGCTTCGAGGTCGCTGACGGCCAAGCCGACGTGGTCCACGCCGCGGGTGAGTGGGAGGGTTTCTGTCATGGTGCGCCATCTCCGTCGTTTTCCGCTTGCAGCATTGCACGTACCACGGCGGACCAGACGGCCAAACCGTCCGCCGTCGCTGGCGCACCCCGTGTCCGGCCCGGAACCGCGCCTGTGCAGGCAGACGAGCGGGTCGGTGCCGGCCTGCGTCAAGCCCGGTCCTCCGGCGCGGCTGGCGCCGGCGAGGAGACGAGCAGATCGATGGCCAAGGCTAGAACCAGCGCGCCGGCACCAAGTCCGAACAGCAGCCCGTAGTCGCCGCCGGTGCGGGCGAACAGGAACGAGAGTCCGTATGCCCCCAATGCCTGCATCACCGCGAAACTGGTGGTGGCGGCACGCCACGCACCCTTCTGCGCTTCTTGGTGGTGACGCAGAATCTCGTGAGTGCGCCCGAGGGCGAGCGGCACGACGCCCGGGGTGGACGCGCCGACCACCAGGCTCGAGATCATCAGCCCAGCCGAGCCGTGGTTCAGCGCCGGGAGTGCCACGGCGGCGGCCTCGACCAAGACGAGGAGGCGCAGCGTCGACCGGAAGCCGATCCGATCCGCGAGGTGTCCGCCGGCCAGCGGCCCGACCACCGCGCCCAGCCCGAACAACACCCAATAGCCTGCTCCGGCATCCAGGCCTTGCCCAAGCCCGCGGGCGACGTAGTCGACGAGGAACACCATGTGCGGGACCAGCCCGAACGCGTTCAGCCCATAGACGGCGTAGAGCGCACGCAGCTGCCGCGTGTCGCCCGGCCGCAGTTTGGGAGCCGCCTTCGGCTGGGAACGGACTTGCTCCGGCCAGCCGTTCCAGCCCACGAGGGTCAGCGCGAACGCCGCGGCGCCCAGGCCGAGCCAGGCCTGCTGCAACCCTTGTCGCAGCAGCAGCGGCACCAGCGTGCCCGATGCGGCGATGCCGAAACCCACCCCCATGAAGATCGCGCCGCTGACCAGCCCGCGGCGCGACGGCGCCACGTGGGGCAGGATGGCGGGCGCCGCCAGCACCATCGCCGCCCCACCGGCGATGCCGGAAGCGAAGCGCCAGCCGAAGAACCAGGTAAAGCCTCCCGGCCAAGCGCAGGCAAAGAAGCTGACGCTAGCGGCCAGCATTGCCCCGCGCAACAGCGACCGCGTCGGCACAAGCGCCGCCGCTGGCCCGACCAGCAGCGCCCCCGCCAGATAGCCGGCGAGGTTGGCCGCGCCGAGATACGCGGCGCTGGCGGCGCCGAACCACCCGGCGCCGATGATGGCGGGCAGCAGGGGCGTGTAGGCGAAACGCGCCAAGCCGATGCTGACCAGACTCGCGCAAAGGCCGGACAGCGTGGCGCGCCAGGTGTCCGCCTCGCCCGGGCTGAGATGGTCGGCCGCAGGGTGCGCCACGTCAGTACACCCGTTCCTTGGGCGGGCTCGAAGCGACGTCGTTGGACAGCGTGTGGAGGTGCACGGGCCGGTATTCCAGCCGTACGCCATCGGCGTCCTGAAACGCCAGGGTGTGCTTCAGCCACGCCTCGTCGTCACGCTTGGGGTAGTCGTCCCTTGCGTGTGCGCCGCGGCTCTCGGTGCGGCCGATCGCCGAGGCGAGGCTGACCTGCGCCTGGGCCATCATGTTGTCGAGCTCGAGCGCCTCGACCAGGTCGTTGTTGAACACCAGGGCGCGGTCGGACAGGCCGAGCCCGTCGCGCATGGCGCGGCCGACGCCCTCCAGCCTGCTCCACCCGGCGTCCATCAGCGGCCCATCGCGGAACACCGCGCAGTGGCGTTGCATGGTGCGCTGCATCTCTCCCCTGATCTCGCCGGCCGAGCGCTCGCCGGCGGCCCAGCGTAGCCGGTCGAAGCGCGCCAGGGCGCGGTCCGTCGCCCTGTCCGGCGCCGGGGCATGGCGCTCGCCGGGCCGCACGGTGGCGGCTGCGCGCTGGGCGGCCGCGCGGCCGAACACCACGATATCGAGCAGCGAGTTGGAGCCCAGCCGGTTGGCGCCGTGCACGGACACGCAAGCCGCCTCGCCGACCGCCATGAGCCCCGGCACCGCCGCTTCCGGGTCGTCCCCGCGCAGCGTCACGGCCTCGCCGTGGAGATTGGCCGGGATACCGCCCATGTTGTAGTGCACGGTGGGGATCACCGGGATCGGCTCGCGGGCTACGTCCACGCCGGCGAAGATGCGCGCGGTCTCGCTGATGCCAGGCAGGCGTTCGGCCAGCAGATCCGCCCCCAGATGCTCCAGGTGCAGCAGGATGTGATCCTTCTCCGGGCCGCAGCCGCGGCCTTCCAGGATCTCGACCGTCATCGACCGGCAGACCACGTCGCGCCCCGCCAGGTCCTTGGCGGTGGGCGCGTAGCGTTCCATGAAGCGCTCGCCTGCGCCGTTGGTCAGGCAACCGCCCTCGCCACGCGATCCCTCGGTGATCAGGCAGCCGGAGCCATAGATGCCGGTCGGGTGAAATTGCGTGAACTCCATGTCCTGCAATGGCAGCCCGGCGCGCAGCGCCATGGCGTTGCCGTCGCCGGTGCACGTATGCGCCGCGGTGCAGGACGCATAGACCCGGCCATAGCCGCCGGTGGCCAGCACGGTCTGGTGCGCAGCGAAGCGGTGCAGCGTGCCGTCCTCGATGTTCCAGGCCAGGGTGCCGCGGCACGTGCCGTCATCGTCGCACGGCAGGTCGAGCGCGACGTATTCCACAAAGAACTCGGTGCCCGCGCGCAAGCATTGCTGATACAGCGCGTGCAGGATGGCGTGGCCGGTGCGGTCGGCGGCGGCGCAGGTGCGCTGGGCCATGCGCTTGCCGTACTCCAGCGTCTGCCCCCCAAACGGGCGCTGGTAGATCCGTCCGGCTTGCGTGCGGGAGAACGGCACGCCGTACGCCTCCAGCTCCAGCACCGCCGGCGCGGCTTCGCGGCACATGAACTCGATCGCGTCCTGGTCGCCGAGCCAGTCCGACCCTTTCACCGTGTCGTACATGTGGAAGTGCCAGTTGTCGCCGTCGCCCATGTTGCCCAGCGCCGCCGCCATGCCGCCTTGGGCGGCCACCGTGTGGCTGCGGGTCGGGAAGACCTTGGTCACGCATGCCGTCCGCAACCCGGCCGCCGCCATGCCGAGCGCCGCCCGCAGCCCGGCGCCGCCCGCCCCGACCACCACCACGTCGTGGCGGTGGTCCTGGATCGGATAGGCGGGCGCGGTCACGCCAGGCCCTCCCCGCGACCCGAAACCGAAACCGGAACGTCATAGCCGTCGGGAATGCAGGCCGCCTTCTGCTCGTCGTTCAGTTCTGACGGCTTGGGTAGCGGCAGACGCATGGCTTGGCCTCCGATATCGGGCCGTCGCTCGCAATGGCCCGACGCCCTTCCCAGAGATCTGGGGCGCGCTGGCCTCCCCCACGCATGGTGTCCCGCGATCACAAACATCTCCGCATGAGATGGCTTGCGATCGGACCGTTGCCGTCCGTAGATGTGTCAGCGCGGCGAAGGGTTGGGAACGCAGCATGAGGAGCGACGATCTGGCGACGTTCCTGGCCGTGGCGGACGCTGGCTCGATCGGGCGCGCGGCGGAACGGCTCCACACCGTGCAGTCCGCCGTCACGACCCGCATCGGCAAGCTCGAGAACAGCCTCGGCACGCTGTTGTTCCGGCGTCACGCCCGCGGCGTCGCCCTGAGCGCGGCCGGCGAGACGCTGCTGCCATACGCCCGGCAAGTCGCGGCGCTGCTGACCGAAGCGCGTCAGGCCGTGACCGACCCCGGCACGCCCCGGGGCCGGCTGGTGATCGGCGCGATGGAAACCACCGCGGCCTTGCGCCTGGGCGCCATGCTCGCCGGGTTCGCGGCCGAGTTCCCGGAGGTGGAGCTCACGTTGCGGACCGGCACCACTGGCGAGATGGTGGCCTTGGTGCTCCGCCAGGAGCTGGAAGCGGCTTTCGTGTGCGCGCCGCTGACCCATCCGCACCTCAGCACGCAACCCGTGTTCCGGGAGCGGCTGGTCGTGGTCGCGGCGTCGGGCGTCCCCGACCTTCACGCCGCCACGGCTTCCGGCCGGGTGCGGATCCTGGTGCTGCGCCGAGGTTGCTCCTACCGGCAGCGACTGGAGGACATGCTGGCCCGGCGCGGCGTCGCAGTCGTCCAGGTGCTGGAATACGGCACCTATGACGCCATCCTCGCCTGCGCCGCTGCCGGAATGGGGCTGACGCTGCTGCCGGCCGCGCTGTTGCAGCAATGGGCGCCGCGGCACGCGGTGTCGACACTGGCGTTGCCGGGGCTGGATGGGGAGGCGGAAACGGTGCTGGTCCGCCGCACCCAATCCTACATGTCGCCCGCGCTGCGGGCGTTCCTGGCGGCCCTGCCGAGCATCGAAGCGCCACTGCAACTCGCGGCTGCCGAGTGATGCCAGGACCCGCTGAACGGAGCCCATGGCTCGGTCGCGTGGTCCAAGAGGCATGACGCGCCCTGGCTGATCGGCGGGACAGTTCCAGGAACACCGTCAACGCGTCGGATCGAGGTCGCGATGAGGCACGGCGAGATCCAAAGCCGAGCGGGGCGGGGATGCGGGCAGCATTGGCCTTGAACGGCAAGCTGGAACCTTCCGGCCAGGAGCGACGGGATGCCGCATCCGCAGCCTACCTCGGACCACCCGGTCCGGCTGATCCGTGCAACAAGGTCGCTTGACGCTGGTTCACCCGCCACAGGAACACCGCGAACCCCAGCATGGCCAGTCCGGCCAGCAGCACCGTCGCCGGCGTGGCGCCCAGGTGCTCGAACCACTGCGTGTAGAAGTGGATGCCGGCGAACACGGTGACCAGGTTCAGCACCCAGCGCCGATCCGTCCGCCCGGCCCACACGCCCACACCGACCAGACCGGCGGCCCAGGCCAGCGCGAACGCCACGTCCGGGACCGCCAGGTCTGACCGGGGCAGCCAGCCCAGGTCATCGCCCCACAGCGAGCCCACCCAGAATCCCAGGTTCACCAGGAACAGCGACGTCCGCGCCACGACCGTCAGCAGCCGTGCCCACTCCCATGCCACGGCGCGGGACGCCGCGTGCGCCACCAGCGCCAGCACCGAGAACGCCACCACGGTCGCCAATGGCTGCCGCACCTGCAACTCGTAGAACGCGTGGCCGTAGGAGGATGAGCTGCCCAGGACGGTGAACAGCACCAGCACCGTCAACGCCGCCAGCAGCCCGCTGCGCGCCGGGACCGCACACACGGCGAACAGCGCTGATACCAGCAGGCAAGCCGCGTAGAACGGCATCGCCGGCACGCCGCTCCCGTCGAAGGAGACCATGCCCTGGCTGAGCAGGACGATCCCCGCCGCCAGCAGCAGCGCCGCCACCAGGATGCAGATGTTGGCCATGACTGCCCACCCGGCCGGGCCGCGCATCGACAGCGCCAGCCCGGCCGCCATCAGCACCCCGCCCAGCACCGTGCCGGCGACCGGGCTCGGCACCAGCAGCAGGCACCCGGCCGTCACCGCCACCACGCCGAACCCGACGAGCACGTTCACCAGCAACGTCCCCGTGTCCGCCCGGCCCAGCCGCGCCAGCCGATCGTGCTCCGCCGGCGTGATGGCGCCTTCCTTCAGCAGCTTCGCCAGATCCAGCGTGACCTTCACCGCACCGCTCCCTGTTCCGTCGGCAGCTTGCCTGCATCCCGCCTCTCGACCAATGGGTTGCCCGTCCCGGCCAGATCGTGCCGGCTGCCGGCCATGGCCGGACCTGTGCCAGCGTGACCGGGCGGGGCATTCGCAACCTGCTTCTGCCTCGGGGCCTGGTTCAGGCTTCGGGAGTGCCAGCGGCCCAAGCCCTGTGGACCGGCGCCCGCCAAGCCGCCCGCGCCGTGCGCCGGCAGCGCCCCGGCACGGGCTTGCATTGGCCTGCAAGCACGGCGATGGGACGGCGCATGCCCACGCCACCGCCGGACAGCGATCCGCCCCGTGCCGCCCCCAGCCCGGCCAAGGCGGCCATCCGCGCCCGCGCGATGGCCCTGGGCTTCGACGCCGTGGGCTTCGCGCCCGCCTCGCTCGGCCCCGAAGCCCGCGAGCGGCTGGGCGCGTTCATCGCCGCCGGGCAGCACGGGGACATGGGCTGGCTCGCCGAGCGCACGGAGCAGCGCAGCCACCCCCGCGCGCTGTGGGCGGAAGCGCGCAGCGTCGTGGCGCTGGGGGTGAGCTACGCGCCCGCGGGCGACCCGCTCGCCGCCACGCGGCAGCCGGGCTGCGGCGCCATCGCCGCCTACGCGCTGGGGCGCGACTACCATGACGTGGTGAAGGGCATGCTCAAGCACCTCGCCCAGTTCATCGCCGGCCGGTTCGGCCCGGCGGTGAAGGTGTTCGTGGACACCGCTCCGGTGATGGAGAAGCCGCTGGCCGCCGCCGCCGGGCTGGGTTGGCAGGGCAAGCACACCAACCTCGTGTCCCGCGCCCACGGCTCGTGGCTGTTCCTGGGCGAGATCTACACCACGCTGGACCTGCCGCCGGACCTGCCCCACGCCGACCGGTGCGGCACCTGCACGCGCTGCCAAGCCGCCTGCCCCACCGCGGCGTTTCCCGCCCCCTACCAACTGGATGCCACCCGCTGCATCTCGTACCTCACCATCGAGCACCGCGGCCCCATCCCGGTGGCGTTGCGCCCGCTGATCGGCAACCGCATCTATGGCTGCGACGACTGCCTGGCGGCCTGCCCATGGAACCGCTTCGCCGCCGCGTCCCGTCACGCCAAGCTCCAGCCGCGGCCGGAGCTGCAAGGGCCGGAGCTGCAAGGGCCGGCGCTCGAACGCCTGGCGACGCTGGACGACCAAGGCTTCCGGGCGCTGTTCGCCGGCTCCCCGGTCAAGCGCACCGGGCGGGACCGGTTCGTGCGCAACGTCGCGGTCGCCATCGGCAACTCCGGCGACCCGGCGCTGCACGGGGCGGCCACAAGGCTGGCGGCGGACGCCGACCCGGTGGTGGCAGAGGCCGGCGCCTGGGCCGCGGCGCGCCTGCGGTGACGTTGGAGAAGCGCAGCGTCACCCTGGCCGGGCATCGCACCTCCGTCGCGCTGGAGCCGGCTTTCTGGGCGGCGCTGGAGGCGGCGGCGGCGCGGGGCGGCCAGACGCTGGCCGGGCTGGTGGCGGCCGTGGACGGCGGGCGCGGGCCGGAGCAGCCGCTCGCCTCGGCGCTGCGCGTGTTCGCCCTTTCGGCAAGATGTTAACGTTTCCGCAACCAATTCATGCCATTGTCCTCGCACGGCCAAAACCGGCCGCCGAGGAGCCAGAATGATGCAGACCGTGGACGCCACCCATCCCGCCAAGCCCGCGCCTGTCAGCCCGCTGATCCTGGCGGACCGGCTGATCTCGCTCGCGCAGGATGCGGACCGCGCGGGTTACGCGCAATCCGCCACCCGCCTGCTCGGCCTGGCCTACGCCGTGTTCGACGAGCAGCCGCGCCTCGTCCGGAACTGAGGCGCGTCGGCGCGCGGCGGGCCAGCCTGGCAGGCGCGGGCGTTCGGCCGGGATGCCCTGCGGACCGACCTGGCGGGCAACCGCCGCACTGCCCCCCCGGCGGGCAACCGCCGCAGCGCCCCGAGAAGCTGGCGCGGTCATTCCGGCGGCTTTCCCCAGCCGCCGCCGCCGGGCGTGGCGATGACGAACACGTCGCCCGCCGCCATCGTGGCGCTGTCGGTGCCGGTCAGCACCTCCCGCGTCCCGTCCGCACGCTCGACCCACTGCTCGCCGGCCGCGCCGGGGGAGCCTCCCATCATGCCGAACGGGCCTTCGCTGCGGCGGGACGCGACGATCACCGCCCCCATCGGGCGCAGGAAGCGGATGCGGCGCAGCGAGCCGTCGCCGCCGGGCCACTCGCCCGCGCCGCCGGAGCCGCGACGGACCGAGAACGAGTCCAGCCGCACGGGGTAGCGCAGTTCCAGCACCTCCGGGTCGGTCATGCGGGTGTTGGTCATGTGGCTCTGGATGGCGGACGCGCCCGGGAAGCCCGGGCCTGCGCCGCCGCCGCCGCAGATCGTCTCGTAGTACTGGTGCGTCTCGTCGCCGAACAGGAAGTTGTTCATCGTGGCCTGGCTGGACGCGGCGGCGCCGAGCGCGCCGAGCAGCGCGTTGCACACCGCCTGGCTCACCTCCGTGTTGCCGGCGACCACGGCCGCGCCGGGCTCGGGCGACAGGAAGGTGCCCGGCGGGATCACGATGCGCAGCGGTTGCAGGCAGCCGTCGTTCAGCGGGATGTCGGCGCCGACCAGGCAGCGGAAGCAGTACAGCACGGCGGCGCGCGTCACCGCCGGCGGCGCGTTGAAGTTGCCGGGGCGCTGGGGGCCGGTGCCGGTGAAGTCGACCGTGGCGCTGCGTTCGTCCGCGTCCACCGTCACGGCCACGCGCAGGGGGGACCCGTCATCCATGGCGTAGGCGAAGGACCCGCCGGGCAGCTTGTCCAGCACGCGGCGGACGCTCTCGGCGGCGTTGTCCATGACGTGCCGCATGTAGGCGGCGACCGTGTCCCAGCCGTACCGCTCCACCACCCGGCCCAGCTCCTGCACGCCGCGCTCGTTGGCCGCCACCTGCGCCTTGATGTCGGCCACGTTCACGTCCGGCGAGCGCGCCGGATACCGCGCGCCGGACAGCAGGGCGCGGAACTCCGCTTCCCGCAGGTGCCCGGCGGACACCAGGAGGAAGTCGTCGATCACCACCCCTTCCTCCTCCAGCGTGCGGGACGCGGGCGGGGTGGAGCCGGGGGTGGTGCCGCCGATGTCCGCGTGGTGCCCGCGGGAGCCGACGAAGAAGCGGATGCCCTCGCCCGCCGGGTCGAACACGGGGGTGATGACGGTGATGTCCGGCAGGTGGGTGCCGCCGTCGAACGGATTGTTCAGCGCCACCACGTCGCCGGGCCGCAAGGTGCGGGCGCGGTGCCGCAGGACCGTCCTCACGCTCTCGCCCATGGCGCCGAGGTGGACGGGCACGTGCGGCGCGTTGGCGACGAGGCGGCCTTCCGCGTCGAAGATGGCGCAGGAGAAATCCAGCCTTTCCTTGATGTTCACCGACAACGAGGTGTTGGCGAGCACCACGCCGGTCTGCTCGGCGACGTTGGTGAACAGGTTGTTGAACAACTCCAGGAGGACGGGGTTAGGAGCGTCCGAACCCCCGTCCATCCCTTTCCCGGAAGGGGCGGGCTCGGGGGCGGCGCCCTTCCTCAGCAGCAGGTGGTTGCGGCCGGTCACCTCCGCGGTCCAGCCGCCTTCGACCACCGTGGTGGCGTTGGCTTCGCGGATCAGCGCCGGGCCGGCCACGCGGTCGCCGGCGAGCAGGGCGGCGCGGTCGAACACGGGGGCGGCGTGCTCGGCGCCGCCGGTCCAGACCTGCACGGTGTCGACCGGCTCGGGCGCGCCGGCCTGGCGGGCGGGAAGAGGCGGCTCGCGCACGGGCTCGCCGGGCACGGTCGCCTCCACCGCGACGGCTTCCACGATCAGCGCGCGGTCCGGGGTGGCGAAGCCGAAGCGGGCGCGGTGGGCGGCGGTGAAGGCGTCGCGCGCGCCGGGGCCGAGCGGGACCTCCAGCGTGGCCTGCGTGCCGGCGTAGCGCAGATGGAGGCGGCGCTCCACCCGCACCGCGGCCGGGTCCGCGCCCTGCGCGGCGAGGGACGCGGCGGCGTCGGCGGCGAGCGCGGCGGCGATCCCCTCCGGTTCGGCCCCGCCCAGCTCGGCCTCCACCGCCTGTTCGCGCAGCGCCGCCTGGTCGGCCAGGCCCATGCCGTAGGCGGACAGCACGCCGGCGAAGGGGTGGATGAACACGGTGTCCATGCCCAGCTCGTCGGCCACCAGGCAGGCGTGCTGGCCGCCGGCGCCGCCGAAGCATTGCAGGGCGAACTGGGACGCGTCGTGGCCCTTCTGCAAGGACACCTGCTTGATGGCCAGGGCCATGCTGGCGACGGCGATGCGGAGGAAGCCCTCCGCCGCCACGCGCGGGTCCTCGCCGGGCAGCAGCGCGGCGAATCCGTCCCGCACCGCCTCGGCGTCGAGCGGCTGGCCGCCGTCCGGGCCGAAGATGGCGGGAAAGTGCGCCGGCTGGATCTTGCCGACCATGACGTTGGCGTCCGTCACGGTGAGCGGGCCGCCGCGGCGGTAGCAGGCCGGGCCGGGCGCGGCGCCCGCGCTGTCCGGCCCGACCCGGTGGCGCCCGCCGTCCACGTGCAGGACGGAGCCGCCGCCGGCCGCCACCGTGTTGATCGCCATCATGGGGGCGCGGATGCGCACGCCGGCGACCTCCGTCTCGAAGGCGCGCTCGAAGGCGCCGTCGTACAGCGCCACGTCCGTGGAGGTGCCGCCCATGTCGAAGCCGATGATGCGGCGCAGCCCGGCGGCGGCGGCGGTGCGGGCCGCCCCGACGATGCCGCCGGCCGGGCCGGACAGGATCGCGTCCTTGCCGCCGAAGGCGGACGCGTCCGCCAACCCGCCGTTGCTCTGCATGAAGTACAGCCTCACGCCGGGCAGCTCGGCCGCGACCTGGTCCACGTAGCGGCGCAGGATGGGGGAAAGATAGGCGTCCACCACCGCCGTGTCGCCGCGGGGGACGAGGCGGAGCAGCGGGCTGGCGGCGTGGCTGGCGGACACCTGGCCGAAGCCGGCCTCCCGCGCCAGCCTGGCCAGGCGCTGCTCGTGGGCCGGGTATTTCCAGGCGTGCATCAGCACGATGGCGCAGGCGCGCAGGCCGTCGGCCACGGCCTGCGCCAGGGCGGCGCGGGCGGCGTCCTCGTCCAGGGGCTCGATCTCCTCGCCGTCCACGCCCACGCGGCCGCCCACCTCCACCACGCGCTCGTGCAGGAGGGCGGGCAGGCGGACGTGGAGGTCGAACAAGCGGGGGCGGGCCTGGTTGCCGATGCGCAGGGCGTCGGCGAAGCCGCGCCCGACCACCAGCAGGGTGCGCTCCCCGCGCCGTTCCAGCAGGGCGTTGGTGGCGACGGTGGTGCCCATCTTCACGGCGTCGATCGTGCCGGGCGGGATGGGGGCGCCGGGGGCGAGGCCCAGGGCGGCGCGGATGCCGGCGACGGCGGCGTCCCGGTAGCGTTCCGGGTTCTCGCTCAGCAGCTTGTGGGCGGTCAGGCGGCCGGCCGGGTCACGGGCGACGATGTCGGTGAAGGTGCCGCCGCGGTCGATCCAGAACTGCCAGCCCACCATGCCCGGTCCTCCGCCGCGCATGACGCACAGCGGGGCGGGGCTGCGCAAGGGGAGCGGCCGTTCAGTCCGGGGCGGCGACGAGGCGGAAGAAGCGTTCCGCTTCCGGTTGGGCGGATGGCGCGCTGGCGCCCGGCGCCGGGGGCGTCCGGGCAGGGGACGGCTTGGCGGCGCGGGCGGACAGGACGGCGACGTCGGCGGGGGTGCGGCGCTTCCAGGGACTGGCGCCGGGGGCGTCGAAGCCGAGGTCGTTGAAGATCTCGATGATGATGTCGGTCACGGGCCGGCCCTCGATGTCGTCGTCCAGGTCGGGGCTGTCCAGCCGTTCGAGCAGCTCGGCGTGCATGCGCTCCGCTTCCCGCTCGCCCCGGGCCTCGCGGTCGATGCGGTCCTCCACGGCGCGGATGATGCGCCTGCGGGCGGCTTCGCGGCGCTTGGCCGGGTCGGTTCCAGAATGGGCCGGCAAGGGGGCGTCCAGGTGGCGGGCGAGCAGGACCGTGCGGCGGACGGCGCGGGACACGCGGTCGAAGGCGGCGGCCAGGCCGGGCGCGGGGGTTGGCGCGGTTTGCGCCCCCGTGTCCGGCGCGGCGGCTTCGGCCTGGGCCACGGCCTGGTCGTGGAACAGGCGGGCCATGCTCACGCCCATGTCGATCAGCTCATGCAGGGCACGGCGGTAGTAGTCCGTGTTCTCCGCCCCGGGGGAGGCGGCGTCGCGCGGCTGGGGGGAGATGGGCTGGACGGGCATGAACGGAACAAGAACATAACGGGTGGGGGATGGTCAAGCAGCAACGCGGCGGGCGGAGGCGGGGGCCATCCGTGTCCTGCCACCAATCCGCGTTTTCCGGTTGGCTCCCCTCGCTAAACCTTCCCTGTCGGCGGCAGATGCGGGCCGAGGAACCGCACGCCGTTGAAGTGGATGAGGTGAGTCGGTGCGTCCGCAACCCAGACTTCAGTTTCCCAAGCGATCTTCGAGACATGCCGGGCCATCGTTGAACGGGTTGGGAACGCCGTCACATAGACGAGGCCTGCGGTCGATCCTGCGAACAAGTGCATCAGCTCCTCGTAGCGCTTGGCGTCGACAGGCCCGTGGCTGGTGACGGACTCGACCAGGAGCAGCCAATTGCGCTCGACGTAGTGCAGCACGACATCGGGCATCTTGCCGTGGCTATCGACGGTCACCCCAAGGGCGCGCAGGCGGTCGATGTCGAAATACCCCGTCTTGTCGCCGGCATCGCCGGCATAGATCAAGGTGCTGCCAGGGGCGAAGCGCGGCGCAAAGCCCTCGATGATATTGCGAATCAGCTCGCTGTGTTCTCCGGGACTTAGATGGATGCTGGTCCCGGCCGTGATGACGACCGGGATGCGGCCCATCTGCCGTTCGCGCGCGTAGCGGTCTGCCAGGGTCTTCCATTGCCCGACGTAGCGTTGCAGCGCCGTATCCCACGCCGCCGTGCCGTGAAGCCGCAGCAGCGCCAAGGCATCCGGCGACACTTGGTAGACGGCTCGTGGGCTGTTGACCGGCCGCAGGGGGTTGTCTGGATTGTAGAGCGCGAGATTGGCTTGCACGAACTGGTGCATCGTCTGGCGCCGGATGGTCTCGCGTGTGTTCGGCGCGTAGGTCTTGGCATAGTGCTCCCTGATCCAATCCATGACGGGCGTGATGCCCATGAGCGGCGCAGCGGCGGCCTTCCATGCCCGGTCCGGCCGCATGTCGATCAGGGCCAGCAGCGTGAGGGCGGACCGCTCGTTGCGTTGCGCTCGGGGCAGGCCGATGTCAGCGAGCAGCTGAAGGGCCTCGCCGACACGCGGGTGAGTCATGCCAGGTTGGTCACGCGTGCGTCGATCGCTTCCTGTGACGGCTGCGGGTTGTCCCTGGCCCACTGCGCGAGCGTGGCCAGGGCCTGCCGGTTGGGATAGCGCATGGTTCGGAGGTCGGTCGCGTTGACCTGGGTGTGGCCGTTGAAGCGCCGGAAGTATTGATCGACTGCCGTGCAGTTCAGGTAAGTGGCGAGGCCGCGCGCCATGTCCTCGTCAAGCGGCTTCTTTCCTTCGTGCAGGACGTTCAGATGATTCTCGAAGCCGATCATGTCCGCCTGCAAGGCTGCAGGCTCGACGACGTTGGCGACGATGCGGCGGCGCTCCTCCTTCGATGAAAAGCGGCGCACGACGGCATAGAATCCCGAGGGGAACAGCCACTTCTCGGTTTCCCGGGTGTGGCTGATGGCGTTCGCCTTCTTGAAGCCAGGCTTTGGCCAGGTCATCCGGTCATGCGAGAAGTGGCCGGGGTACAGCAACGGAACGGTGCCCGGCCCGGGGTTGGCGCGCAAATCGTGCCTCATCCTGAAGTCGACGACGGGACCGGTCGAGACGGACAGGCCAAGCTCGTCGAGGCGAAACCGGAATGCCGGAGCATCCAGCAGGTCCGCGCCGCCGCCGGTCGGGATACGGATGAACTGGCCGGCGTCGTCCGGCGTCACAATGCTGGCGAACGGATGCACGGTCTCGAGGTAGTCGGCAAAGCTGTCATCGGTCGAGGTGGAAACCGTCACCTCGCCCTGCTCCACGTTGGACGTGAGTCGGATGATGATGTTCTCCTGCAACACGCCGTCACTCTTGAAAGCCTTGTTGCGGGCCTCGAACAAATGGACGTGCCGGATGGCGGCGCGGGCAAGGATGAAGCGACGGAAGGGCTGGTAGTAGGGCCCGTTGCAGAAGCTGCGCGGGATGATGGCGACGACCTCCCCACCGGTTTCCATCAGCGCTACGGCCAGCCCGACGAAACCGGAGTAAAGGTTGACCGTTTCGAGGCCGGCAGCGCGCAGCAAGGCCCGGTGGCCGGACCCGGCGTTTATCTTCCTGTAGGGTGGATTCAGGATGGCGTGGGTGTAGCGCGGACCTTGCTCAAGGCGGAGCATGGTCGCGGCGCGCTCGATGAAGTCGCCTTCAATGACGTCCGCGTCGATACCCGCTTCCCTGCGAAGCTCGTCCACCGTCTTGCGCAGCATCTCCAGTACCGCCGCGTCCAACTCGTAGGCGTGGGCTGTGATCTTTCCGTTTCCGTGCTTCTGCCAATTCCTCACGAACGCCGCGGTCAAAGCGCCGGCCCCTGCTCCTGCATCGAGAAGCCTGATCGAGGATGGCAAGGCGGGAAACAATCCCGCCATGAACGTCGAAACGCTGTCGGGCGTAAGATATTGCCCGAGTTGGGATTGTCTTGAACGGAGCTTCGCGCGCCGGACACCGGCGGGGACGATGCGGAAGAGATCGGCGGAAACGGACTGCGTCATAAGTTCTAGAACAGTTCAGGTTGCGCGAGGCGGGACGCGATCTTAGCGATATAGCGCGCACTCCGCGTTTCCGCCTCCGGCTCGTGGGCAACGGCGATGCCGTGGTTGTCCTGGTTCCAAGGCTGTGCCGACTCGGGGCAACACCTGCTAGGCGTGCGGCATGACAGCGTTCTCCGGCCAGGCTGATCTCTTCGACACGGGCCAGGAGGCCGGGCAGGCGCGGGCCGCGGAGGCCCGGGCGCGGATGCGGGGGATGATCGACCGGCTGCGCGCCACCGACGTGCCGCCGTGGAAGGACGGGATGGGCGTCATCCTGGACGACGGCGCGTTCCAGCGCGCCATGGGGCTGGTGCCGGCCGACGAGGCGCAGGCGCTGTGGGCGGAGTTCGACGCGCAGACGGAGCGGCTGCACGCCGTGTGGGTCCAGTCCGAGCTGGCGGCGGGGCGGGGGTGACCGCCCCGGGGTGCGCCCGGCGCGCGCCCTTGGGTGAGCGGGGTCAGCCGGCGCGGAAGCCGCCGTCCACGTCCACGCTGGTTCCGGTCAGCATGGCGGCCTCGTCGCTGAGCAGGAAGCTGACCACGCTGGCCACGTCCGCCGGGTCGCAGAAACGGCCGAGGGGGATGCGGCGGAGCATGCCGGCGGACTTGGCGGGGTCGGACCAGGCCAACTGGGCCATGGGGGTCAGCGTCACCACTGGGTTCACCGTGTTCACCCGGATCCCGTGCGGCCCCAGCTCCACGGCCAGCACGCGGGTCAGGGCGTCCAGGCCGCCCTTGGAGGCGCAGTAGGCGGCGTGGTCGGGGAAGCCGACGTCGGCGGAGACGGAGGACACGTTCACCACGGCGCCGGGCATCCCGCGGCGGATCAGGTCGCGCGCCACCACCTGCGCCAGGCGCAGCGGCGCCACCGTGTTCACGGTCAGCACGGCGGTGAAGTCCGCCATCGTCACGTCCAGCGCGGGGGCGAGGCGGGTGATGCCGGCGTTGTTCACCAGCAGGTCGATCGGCAGGGCGCGCCCGGCGGCGGCGGCGGCGGCTTCCAGGTCCGCCACGTCGATGGCAATGGTTTCGCAGCCGGTTTCGGCGGCGAGGCTGGCCAGGTCCTCCGCGCTGCGGCTGAGGGCGACCACGGCGGCGCCTTCGGCGGCCAGGCGGCGCACGATGGCGCGGCCGATGCCCTTGCCGGCGCCGGTGACCAGGGCGCGGCGGCCGGCGAACCTCACTTCACCGCCCCCATGGTCAGGCCGCGGGCGATGTACTTGTGCACGATGATGCCGCCGATGATCACGGGGGCGCAGACCAGGGTGGCGCTGGCCATCACCTTGGGCCAGGGGATGACGTAGCCGCCGAGGTAGGACAGCACGATGGTGGAGGCGGTGCGCGAGCCGGGGGACGGGGTCAGGATGAAGGCGTAGAGCAGGTCGTTCCAGGCGAAGATGCCGGACAGGATGGCGGACACGGCCAGGCCGGGCTTGACCAGCGGCAGGGCGATGCGGAGGAAGATGCCGAAGCGGTTCAGGCCGTCCAGCTGCGCGGCTTCCTCCAGCGCCACCGGCACGGCGCTGAACTGGTCCACCATCAGCCAGACGACGAGCGGCACGATGAACACCTGGTACACCAGGACCAGCACCAGCAGGTTGTTGATCAGGTGCAGCCTGGACGCGGTGAGGTAGAACGGGATCAGCACCACGACGGGCACCAGCATCCAGTTAGTGACGTACCAGAACCACACGTCCTTGCGCCCGCGGAAGCGGTAGCGGGCGATGCCGTAGGCGGCCGGGGTGCCCACGAGCAGGCCCAGCGCCACGGCGGAGCCGACCACGACGACCGAGTTGCGCAGCGTGACGAGCACGTTGCTGTTCTCCAGCGCGTCCACGTAGGCGTCCAGCGTGGGGGTCCAGAGCCAGACGGGGGGAACCTGGAACAGCTCGGCCTCCGTCTTCAGCGACCCGGCGACCATCCAGTAGATCGGGAACAGGATGACGAGCAGGGTGAGCAGCAGGCCGGCGCCGTGCAGCGACCGGGTGATGGCGGCGCGCATTCAGTCCATCTCCCGGTAGAAGGCGCGGATGTAGATGCGGGCGAGGGCAATCGACAGCACCAGCATCAGGATCGATTCGGCGGAAGCGAGGCCCACGTCGAAGCCGCGGAAGGCGACGCGCTCGATCTGGATCACGGCGGTCTCGGTCGCGGTGCCGGGGCCGCCGCGCTCGACCGAGTAGATCATGTCGAACGCCTTGATCGTGAAGGCGGTCTGGAACACCAGCGCGGCGGTGATGCCGGGCCACAGGAACGGGAGCTGGATGGCGCGGAAGCGCGGCCACCAGCGTTCGGTTTCCAGGATCGCGGCCTCGTCGATGTCCTTGGGCACGGTGGACAGGGCGGCGGACAGCACCAGGGCCACGAAGGGGGTCCATTCCCAGACTTGCACGATCATCACCGTGCCGAACGCCGCCGCCGGGCGCCCGAGCCAATCGACCGGCGGCAGGCCCAGCCCGGCCAGCCCGGCGTTCACCACGCCCAACTGGTCGTTGAACATCAGCTGGGTGAGCAGGCCCACGACGGAGGGGGTGACCGCGATCGGGATCACCAGGCAGATCTGCAACAGCCGGCGCCCCACCGCGAAGTGCGGCGAGTCGAGCGCCAGGGCGATCAGCATGCCCAGCACCAGCTCGATCGGCAGGGTGACGACGATGAGCAGCAGGGTGCGCCAGACGGAGCCCAGGAAGTCGCTCGACGTGAAGGCGTGGAGGTAGTTCTGCACGCCGCCGAAGCTGGGCGGCGCCATGCCCATCACCCAGGTCTGCGAGGACGCGACCAGGGTGTAGATCGTCGGGTACAGGCCGATGGCGAGCAGCAGGACCACCGAGGGCGCGATGAAGAACCACGGCTCGAGCGTTTGGAGGCGCGACGCCGCCTGCGGCGGCATCGGCGCGGCCCGTTCCGCGCCGACGAGGTCCCTCGGCACGGTGAGCTACTTGTAGAGCGCCATCGCCTTCTCCGGGTCGTTGCTCTTGCCCCAGCAGTCGGAGCTCTTCATGTAGCCGGTGAGGTCGCTGGCCATGCTGTCGAGGCCGGACTTGACCGCGACCTGGCCCAGCTCGATGCGGGAGCCCCAGTCGGACACGATGTCGGAGAAGCGGGGGTAGCACTCAAGCTGCGGCCGCCAGTCCGGCACCACGGCGGTGCGCCAGGTTTCCACCATGGGGGCGAGGTTGGGGAACTTGGCCTGCACGGACGGGTCGGTGTCGGCGGCCTCGCGGGCCACCACGGCGCCGCCCTCGATCAGCGGCTTGGCCATCGCCTTGGAGGTCAGCCACTGGATGAACAGGTAGGTGGCGTCCTGGTGCTTCGCGTCCACCTGCGCGCTCACCATGTAGGAGAAGCCGCCGAAGGCGGCGAAGGCGCCGTTCGGCCCCTTGGGTTCCGGGGCAATGCCGAGGTCCGCGCCGAGCGGGGACGTGCTGAGCGTGGGGTAGAAGGCGGACCACTCGGTGATCATGGCGGCGCGCTTCTGCGACAGCATGGCGACCACCTGGCTGTGGTCGTCGGCCACGATGCCGTCCGGCATGGTCTTGAGCAGGCTCTGGCGGAACTCCATGCCGGCGACCGACTTGGCGTCGTTCACGTTCACGGTCTTGCCGGCGATGTCGAGGAAACGGCCGCCCCAGGGCCACAGGAAGCGGGCGAAGGCGTCCGCCGTCTGGGTCTCGCCGCGGGCGGATTGCAGGGCGTAGCCGTACACGTTCTTGCCCTTGTCGGTCAGCTTGGGGGCGTACACCTCGGCCAGCTCCTGCCAGGTCGCGGGCGGATGGTCGAAGCCGGCGGCCTTGAGCATCGACTTGTTGTAGTAGAGCAGCCCGGCGTAGGAATCGAACGGCAGGCCGTAGAGCTTGCCGTTGACGGTGAAGCTGGCCAGCCAGACCGGGAAGAAGTCCTTCATGTCGAGCGCCGGGTCGGCCAGCTTGGCGTCACCGGTGAAGTGGTCGAGCGGCAGCACCCAGCCGGGGTCGGCGAAGTTCACCGGCCAGACGACGTCGGACAGGATGGCGTCGAACTGCTGGCTGTTGGAGACGAAGTTGAGCGTCTCCTCCTTCAGCGTGTCCTCGTAGGGGAAGATGTTCCAGGTGACGCGGATGCCGGTCTCTTTCTCGAACTGCGGGGTGAGCTGCTGGGCGATCTTGTAGCTCGGGCGGTCCAGGCCGACGACGGTGATGGCCGTGCCCTTGTACGGCGCCGCCGCGCTGGCCAGCGACCAGGTCTGCGCCCGCGCCGCGCCCATGCCCTGCACTGCGCCCATGCAGAGGGCGGCTGCTGCCGTGATCGCGACGCCAAAGGCCCTCATGGTCCATTCCCCTGCTGGTTTGTCGTTCTTGGGCGAGAGACGTAAGTTGCCCGGCGAGCGCGTGTCAACGGCAGGCGGCGCGCGGACGGTCCGGAGGGCGCATGGCGGAAGTGGGCATCGAGCGGCTGCACAAGGCATTCGGCAGCCATGCCGTGCTGAACGACATCTCCATGCAGGTGAAGCACGGCGAGTTCATGGTGTTCGTCGGCCCGTCCGGCTGCGGCAAGAGCACGCTGCTGCGCAGCATCGCCGGTCTGGAGCGGCCGAGCGCCGGGCGCATCAGCATCGGCGGGAACGACGTGACGTACTGGCCGCCGGCGCGGCGCGGCGTGTCCATGGTGTTCCAGTCCTACGCGCTGTACCCGCACATGACGGTGCGGGAGAACATCGCCTTCGGGCTCAAGGTCGCGAAGGTGCCGGCGGGTGAGATCGGCGCCAAGGTGGGCAACGCCGCCGCCATCCTGCAAATCAACCACTTGCTGGACCGCAAGCCGCGGGAGCTGTCCGGCGGGCAGCGGCAGCGGGTGGCGATCGGGCGGTCCATCGTGCGCGACCCCAAGGCGTTCCTGTTCGACGAGCCGCTGTCCAACCTCGATGCGGAGCTGCGGGTGCAGATGCGGGTGGAGCTGGTGGGGCTGCACGAGCGGCTGGGGGCGACGATGATCTACGTCACCCACGACCAGGTGGAGGCGATGACCATGGCCGACCGCATCGCCGTGCTGCAACGGGGCCAGGTGGAGCAGATCGGCACGCCGCTGGAGCTGTACCGCCGGCCGCGCAACCTGTTCGTCGCCGGGTTCATCGGCTCGCCGCGGATGAACCTGCTGCCGACGGCCGTGGGCGCCACCGGTCCGGACGGCGTCACCGTCACGCTGCCCGGCGGGGGGGCGATCACCGTGCCGGCCTCGGCCGAGGGGCTGGCGGTCGGGCAGGCGCTGACGCTCGGGATGCGTCCGGAGCACCTCGGGCTGGGCGAGGCGCCCGGCGGGCCGGCAGACGCGACCCTGCGCGGCCGGGCGGAGCTGGTGGAGCACCTCGGCGGGGAGATCCTCGCGCACGTGGTGCTGGAGGACGGCACCAAGCTGGACGTGAAGGCGCAGGGGCACACCGACGTGCGCCGCTCCGAGGCGGTGGAGGTCGGGGTGCGCGGGGTGTTCTGCTACCTGTTCGACGAGGCGGGGGATTGCCTGCGGGCTGCGCGGGAAGCTTGACGGGGTCGTGGCGCGCTTAGCCCTTTCCCAGAGGGAAAGGGCTAAGCTTCGCTGGGCGGCTGGTCAGTCGCCGACGATGGAGCGGACCTCGGGACCCTTCTGGCCCTGGCCGACGACGACGCGGACCGACTGGCCTTCGGTCAGCGGCGGATGGCCGGCGCGCTCCAGGGCGGTGGCGTGGACGAAGACGTCCTTGCTGCCGTCCTGGGGGGAGATGAAGCCGAAGCCCTTGTTGGGATCGTACCACTTCACCGTTCCGGTCATCTCCACGCCCGGGCCGGTGTCCATGGGCGGGCGAGGCGGGCGCGGGGAGCGGAAGCCACCCTCGCCGCTGCCGCCGGCGCCGCCGTAGCCGCCGCCAGCCGGGCCGCCGCTGCTGCTGCCGCTACGCGGACCGGCGGACCGCCCCGGCGTCGCGGTGCTCTCGTCCACGGCGACGACTTGCTCGACCTGCCGGCCCTTCTGGCCTTGGCCGACCCGCACCTGGAGCGTGGCGCCCTGGCCGACCTGCTGGAAGCCGGAGGCTTGCAGGGCGTTGGCGTGCAGGAACACGTCCCCGGACCCGTCCGCCAACTCGACGAAGCCGAATCCCTTGTCGGGATTGTACCACTTCACCGTTGCCTGCAACTGTGGGGCAGAAGATGCCGGCACCGCGAACGACGGGAACGTCGGCGGGGACGGCGTATTGCCATAGAAGTTGTCGTCGTCGAATCCGCGACGACGCGGTTGCCGCTGCCGGCTGTCCTTCGGGGGTCTCAAGTACTCTGTCCTCTGCCCTGCTTCCTTGTTTCCGGCAGACCGCCGCGTGCCGCCGGCCCACCAAGACGGCCGGGCGGAATGCATCGATCTCCAACTATGTGTTGACGATCGACTGCCTTAATTCAAGGCCGCAGCCAGGTTAAATCTTGCGGGGACTGCCGATTGCCCGGCCGGCGGCGGGGGCGCATGAAGCCGCATGGGCGACCAAGAGCTTCCCGCCGTCTCTCCCTACCTCCCGTCGGACATGCCGGAAGCGGTCGTTCCCGCCCGCCACGCCCGCGCCCGGCAGGCCTGGGACCGGGAGCTGCGCAAGCCGCTGGAGCTGGAAGGCGCCGCGCACGGCCTGCCGGAGGTGTGGTTCCTCGGACCCAAGGCCGAGAACGTCCACCTGCTGAAGGAACTGGTGAACCGGGCGATCGACAGCCATGCCGCGTTCCGCCGCGGCTTCCACCCGGAGGACCCGAGCCACATCACCGCCGCCATGCAGCAGTCGCCGGCCTTCGCGGAGGGCACGGAGCGGCTGCGGTCCGAAGTGGGGGCGCTGCTGGACAAGCTGCGCCTGTCTGCGCCGTTCGCGTCCATGCGCTACCAGGGCCACATGCTGTGGGACCAGGTGCTGCCCGCGACGGTCGGGCTGTTCGCGGCCATGCTCTACAACCAGAACAACGTCGCGGCCGAGGCGTCGCCGGTGACCACTCGGCTGGAGATCGAGGTCGGCAACGACCTGTGCCGCATGCTGGGCTACGTCGTCCCGCCGGAAGGCGCCGCGCCCGGCATCGTTCCCGCCGTCGTTCCTTGGGGGCACCTCACCAGCGGCGGGACGGTGGCGAACCTGGAAGCGCTGTGGGCGGCGCGGAACCTGAAGTTCGCCGCGGTGGCGCTGCGCCAGGCGATCAGGGAGGTGCCGGCGCTCGGCCCGGCGCGGGCGCTGGAAGTGCCGCTGTGGCAGGGCGGCACGGGGCGGCTGGCCGAGCTGGACACCTGGACGCTGATGAACCTGGACATCGACGCCGTGGCCGCGCTGCCGGCGGCGATCGCGGCGCTTGGCATCCCGCCGGCGCGGCTGCTGCGCATGCTGGCCGGCTACTCGGTGCAAAACGTCGGGCTGGTGACCTTCTACCGCTCCTTCATGCCGGACGTGCCGGAGCCGCCGGTGCTGCTGGCGCCGGCCACCAGCCACTACTCCTGGCCCAAGGCGGCGACCCTGCTCGGGCTGGGGCAGAACGCGATGCTGGTGCAGCGGGTGACGCGGGAAGCGCGGCTGGACCTGGAGCACGTGGACGCCACGCTGACGGATCTGCGCCGCCGCCGGGTGCCGCTGCTGTGCGCCGTGGCGGTGATCGGCAGCACGGAGGAAAGCGCGGTGGACCCGCTGGAAGGGCTGCTGGAGCTGCGGGACCGCTACCGCGCGCAAGGGCTGAACTTCGCGATCCACGCCGACGCGGCCTGGGGCGGCTATTTCCGCGCCATGCTGCGCCCGGCGGGCGCCGCGGACGAGCGGGTGGGCGTGCCGACCCTGGCCATGAGCGGCTACGTGCAGCGCCAGTACGCCGTGCTCGGCCGCGCCGACAGCATCACGGTGGACCCGCACAAGGGCGGCTACATCCCCTACCCGGCCGGCGCGCTGTGCTACCGCAACGCCGCCATGCGGGACGCGGTGTCCCTGCAAGCGCCGGTGGTGTTCCACAGCCAGGCGGAGCCGACGGTCGGCATCTACGGCGTGGAAGGCTCCAAGCCCGGCTCCGCCGCCGCGGCGGTCTGGCTGGCGCACCGGGTGATCCGGCCGGACCAGTCCGGCTACGGCCGCATCCTGGGGCAGTGCATGTGGACGTCCAAGCGGCTGTTCTGCCGGCTGCACACGCTGGCCGACCCGCGGTTCCGCGTCACCCTGTTCAACGCCACCCCCGCCGAGCGCGCCCGGCGCCCGGACGACGAGCTGGCGGCCGAGCGGGACGCCATCCGCCGCTTCGTGGACCTAGACAACGCCGGGTTGGAGGCGCTGCTCGGAGCGGACCCGGCGGCGCGGGAGCTGTTCACCTCGCTCGGCTCGGACCAGGTGATCCTGGCCTTCGCGCTGAACTTCCGCGAGCCGGGCGGCAAGCTGAACCGCGACCTCGCCCGCGCCAACGCGTTCAACGAGCGGGTGTTCCAGCATTGCAGCCTGATCGAGCCGCGAGGCGACCTCGCGGACCTGGACCTGGCGCTCACGTCGTCCCGGTTCGAGCCGAGCGTGTACGGCCAGCATTTCGTGGACGCCTTCAGCCGCCGGCTGGGCGTGCTGCCGGGAACCAAGGCGGGCGTGGATTTCCTGATCTCCACCACCATGGACCCTTGGACGACGGAAACCGAGGGCGGCGACTTCCTGGCCGTCATCGAGGCGGCGCTGCGCCGGGCGGCGCACCGCGCGCTCGGCGACCTCGGCTTCGGGTGAGGGCGGCGCCGCCCCGCCGGGCTCCGCCCGCCCCGGGGGGCCGGGGCGGGAGACACCCCCGCGGGACGCGGGACCCCGGCAACCCCGGGGTCGCCCGGCCCGGCGGCGCCTTGCCGGAAGAAGCCCGGGCGGTCAGCTGAACCCGGTCACGCCGGGCTGCACGCTGAGGCCGCACGGGAAGAACAGCCCGGGCTGGGCGTTGGGATTGCCGTAAACGATGTTGAGCACCTGCCCCACGGACCGGCGGTAGGCCAGGGCGTTGGCGTCGACGGGCGCTATGACCAGGGCGTGGTTGTTGCTGTCGAGCGTTCCGTAATCGTCCCCCTGCGGCGTTCCCTCTCCGGAGCCGCTCGACAGGATCGAGCGGAGGTTGGCGATGGCGTCCGTGGCGACCTCGTCCGCCGCCGTCCGGCCCGACGGCATGGTGAGCAGCGCCCTGATCGTGCCGGCGTGGTAGGCTTCCACGGCCAGGATGGACGCGGCGTACTGCACGAGCGCGCTGGGCTGGGAGATCAGCGCGGCCGCTCCGGCATAGGCGGTGACGCCGACGTCCTCGAAGATGAATGCGCCCAGCAGGAAGTCGTTCTCGCTGCCGTAGGGATCGAACACCGCCTTCGGCCTCACGAACCCGGCGGCGCGCGCCAGCGTGCTGAACGCGCCGGCGGCGCTGACATCCAGGACGGGCGCGGGAACGGCGCTCGCGCCGAGCGCGCTCTTCAGGAACAGCACGTGCGCCATCTCGTCCGCCGCGATGACCTGGGCGTACTTCTGGACCCTCGGCGTCTTGAACGGCACCAGCGTCGTTCCGGCGTCAACCGGGGCGCCGCCGGGCGTGCCGTCGCCGCCCGCGAGCACGGCGGCCGTCAGGCCGGTGCCGAGAACGGCGTTGGAGTAGAACTGCGCTTCCAGGTACTCGAGGTTGAGGGCGAAGTTCAGGATCGCCAGGTCGGTCGCGGTCGGGCCGGCCGTGGGGGCCTGCGCCGTCGTGGCTGCCTCGGCCGCGGTGGGCGCGAGGGTCGTCTTGGCTATGACGGCGGCTGCCAGCGCGCCGGCAACGCTGGCGCCCGCCTTCCTGAACATCGCGCGCCGTTCCAGGGCGGCCAGCGCCGTCTGCGTCATCTGCTCGTGATTGCTCATGACTTGTTCCATTGCTTCGGCAACACGGCAGATGACGGAATAGACTACATCAAATGACGCGCCGCCGATTTCCCAATCCATTTTGACTGGCGCGTGACTTGGCTGAGACTTGATCGCCATTGTCAACGCGCAATCCAAAAATAGAGTCAAAGACGAAAACCAGTCTCAGCGTTGATCCCAACGTAAAAATGCTGCGGCTTGCCATGAAGAAAGTGAGTTGGACGTGTTTCGACGGTCCGGATGCAAGCATCTGGAAAAATTTGAATAATGTGACAGAAACGCCCTCGTGCGCCATCGGCCAGTGGCCAGCAAGGGGACTTGCGCCATGCCGGCGCCCAGCCGTTGCCGGCCGCAGCAATGCAGCAGGGAAGCGTTGGACTGCGCTAATCGAGGACGGCTGCCGGGCGCTTGCGAACCCGCGAACGTTACGCGGGCACGCCAGGAATACCCGCTGGCGCGTGTTTCGGATGGGTCCTGCGGCAATGGCGACTGCCTGGCCGCATGCCCTTGCCCACGAGCAGCGAAAGGGAGCGCCGCTTCCGGCTTCGGCGTCGCGGTTGCATCAGGGGGACGGGAGCGGGAACCGGGTGCGGGCGGCGCCCGGCGAACACGTTGCCGTTACCGGTGATCGCCGGGCGGGGTCACGATCGCCGTCGGGATCAGGGGATCGTCGATTTCCGGCCGGCCGGC
Organism: uncultured Acetobacteraceae bacterium; assembly: GCA_964245075.1. GTDB lineage: Bacteria > Pseudomonadota > Alphaproteobacteria > Acetobacterales > Acetobacteraceae > LMUY01. The sequence goes on along the minus strand of CAXTLC010000007.1, from coordinate 37,596 downwards.
GATGTGCTGGTAGGTGCCGTAGATCAGCAGCCCGGTGGGGATGTCCTTCCAGACCGTGCTGACGGAGCGGTAATCGTTGCCGTCGAAGCCTTCGCGGTAGTGGCTGATCTTCAGCGCGCGGTAGGCGTGGCCGAGCAGGAGGATGTCCTCCACGCCCTCGTTGCGCAGCAGGTCGTGGTAGCGGCGCCCCCGTCCCATGTCGGTGTCGAACCCGGCCACGGCGCCGCTCGGGGCGGTCATGGTCCGCTTCAGCGCGGCACGGCCTCCCTCGGCGCCGCCCCAATCGGCCTGCCAGATGCCGAACCACGCCTGGACCGGCTGGCCGTCCGCCGTGAACAGGCAGAGATCCGGGTCGGACGGGTCGGCGCCGCCCCATGCCATCACCGGGCCGCCCTTCAGCGCCACCTGCGAGCCGGGCGCCGGGCAGGGCCGCGGCGGCTCGCGCCCGTCCGTCGGGTGGACGTTGGCGCCCAGGATCAGCGGCGGGTAGTTCGCCGCGGCCCCCTGCACCGAGGGGGGCAAGGCCGGAAGCGCTGCCGGGGATGCTGCCTGGGATGCTACCTGGGATGCTGCCTGGGGCGGTCCGGAGGCGCATCCGGAGATCGCCAGCGCCGCCGCGGCCGCCGCCGCCGTCCAGCCGCCCGTCATCGCGCCGCTCCCTGGGCTACTTCGCCGTGTCGTTGGCCACCACCGGGTCGATCACGGTGTTGATGGTTTCGCGCACCGCCATGACCCGCACGTTGGGCGCGAGCTCGATCTCGACCTCGTTGCTGCCTTCCCTGACCCGCTGCACGACGCCCACCAGGCCGCCGCCGGTGACGACCTTGTCGCCCCGGCGCAGGGCGGCCAGGCGGGTCTTCAGCTTCTTCTGCGCGGTCTGCTGCGGGCGGATCAGCAGGAAGTAGAACACGCCGAAGATCAGCACGATCGGCAGGAATTGCGAGTACTGGGCGAAGGCGCCGCCGAGATCCTGGGCATAGGCAGGCGTGATGAGCATCAGGGGGGCGCGTCCGGGTTGCGGTGGATGGCGGCGGACCATAGTTTGCGCCGCCTTCCCGTCAAGTTGAGACCCCACCATGGACGCAAGCCTGCTTCCCCTGCTCGCGCGCATCGCGGACGCGCTGGACCGGCTCGCCCCGCCGCCCGCCGGGCCGGCCGCCCTGTCGGGCGCGGACGCGTTCGTCTGGCACCCGGACGGCGAGCGGTTGCAGCCGGTGCGCAGCGTGGCGCACGTCAAGCTCGACCTGCTGCAAGGCGTGGCGCCGCAGCGGGAGCGGCTGCTGGCCAACACGCTGCGCTTCGCCGCCGGGCAGCCGGCCAACAACGCCATGCTCTGGGGGGCGCGCGGCATGGGCAAGTCCTCCCTGGTGAAGGCCGCGCATGCCGAGGCGCTGGCCCGGCGTCCGGGCAGCCTGGCGCTGATCGAGATCGCGCGGGAGGACATCGCGACGCTTCCCGCCCTGCTGAACCTGCTGCGCGAGGCGGAGCGGCGCTGCCTGGTGTTCTGCGACGATCTGTCGTTCGAGCGGGAGGACGCGGACTACAAGGCGCTAAAGTCCGTGCTGGACGGGGGGATCGAGGGGCGGCCGGCGAACGTGCTGTTCTACGCCACCTCCAACCGCCGCCACCTGATGCCGCGCGCCATGATCGACAACGAGAGCGGCAGCGCCATCAACCCCGGCGAGGCGGTGGAGGAGAAGGTGTCGCTGTCCGACCGGTTCGGGCTGTGGATCGGGTTCCACAACTGCGACCAGCCGACCTTCCTGGCGATGGTGGAGGGCTACGCGGCGGACCTGCGGCTGCCGATCGGCGCGGACGCGCTGCGGGCGGAGGCGATCGCCTGGTCCGCCGGGCGGGGCGGCCGGTCCGGGCGGGTGGCGTGGCAGTTCATCCAGGACCTGGCCGGGCGGCTGGGGGACGCGGGGGGCGGGTGAGCAGGCGGGGGGGCAGCGGGCCTGCCCAAAGTGACCTCAGCGAGCTTCCCTGGCCAGCGGCTGCGACCCGGTTGAGGAGCGCGCGCCATGGCCGCGAACCGGACGACGGGCGGGTTTGGCGGGCTCCCGCCAGCCCTTTCCCAGAGGGAAAAGGCCGGCGGGAGCTTGGGGGCGTCAGGCCTGCGGGACGTCGACCGTGGGGGCGGGGCGGCGGCGTTCGGCCATGAACTGGTCGAACTCCTGCTTGTCGCGGGCCTGGCGCAGGCGGTCCAGGTACTCGACGAAGTCCCGCTGCTCGTCTTCCAAGCGGCGCAGCGTCTCGGAGCGGTACTCGTCGAAGGCGCGGTTGCCGGACGGCGCGGCGTAGGAGAAGCCGCGGGTGGCGCGGCCCATCATCTCCGGGAACTGCCACCGGCCGCCTTGCGCGGCCAGCCGCCGATGGCGGCGGCGGTTGAACGCGAGGTAGGCGAGCACGGCGAGGCCGAGGGGCCACCAGAACCAGAAGGCGGCGATGGTGATGGCGATCAGGGCCGGCCGGCCAAGCTCGTCGACGCGGGAAACAAAGCCCATGGGAGCGCTCCGGGAGTGAATGTTAATCACATTCACATACATGCTCCGGGCAGCCCGCTTGGTAAAGTGCCTCACGATCTTGTTATCCTCCAAGGCCAAGGGAACGCAGATAGACCAGCAGCCCCGCTTCCAGCAGGTCCTCCGCCGTCATCGGCAGGGGGCGGCGGCCGGGCGAGGGCGGGCCGGTGAACAGGGACGCGGCGCCGTGGCACAGCGTCCAGACGTGCAGCGCCACCATCAGGGCGGGCGGCCGCGCCGCCGGGGGCGCGGCGGCGCAGGCGGCGTCGGCGGCGGTACGGACCACGTTGAAGGCCCCGTCGGCGGCGGCGCGCAGCGCCGGGTCGGTTTCGCCGGGCACGGAGTCGAACATGGCGGCGTAGGCGGCCGGGTCACGCCGGGCGAACTGGAGGTAGGCGCGGCCGCAGCGCTCGATGGCGGCGGCCGGGTCCGGGCGGCCCTCGTTCCAGGCGGCCAGCAGGTCCTCGCGCAGCCGGCCGAAGCCGCGGCGGGCCAGCTCCGCCACCAGCGCGCCGCGGTCACGGAAATGGCGGTAGGGCGCGGCGGGGCTGACCCCGGCGGCGCGGGCCAGCTCGGCGAAGGCGAAGCCTGCCAGCCCGCGCTCCTCGATCAAGCGGCGGGCGGCTTCCATCAGCGCCTCGCGCAGGTTGCCGTGATGGTAGCTGTCGCGGGCGGAGGACATGTGAAGGCGGTTTACATCATTGCCGTCCCGGAGAACAGCAGGTCAGGCGGCGGCCCCGGTGGCAGAGATGCGGTCGAGGCCGGCCATGTAGGGGCGCAGCACGTCCGGCACGGCGACCGCGCCGTCCGGGCGCTGCCCGTTCTCCATCACCGCGACCAGCGCCCGGCCGACCGCCACGCCGGAGCCGTTCAGCGAGTGCACGAACTCCACCCGGCCTTCCGCCGGGCGGTAGCGCGCGTTCATGCGCCGGGCCTGGAAGGCGCGGGTGTTGGAGCAGGAGCTGATCTCCCGCCACATCCCCTGCCCCGGCAGCCAGACCTCCAGGTCGAAGGTCCTGGCGGCGCCGAAGCCGGTGTCCCCGGCGCACAGCAGCACCCGGCGGTGCGGCAGGCCGAGCCGCTCCAGCACCGTTTCGGCGCAGCGGGTCATGCGCTCGTGCTCGGCGTCCGAGTCCTGCGGGCGGGTGATGGACACCAGCTCCACCTTGCGGAACTGGTGCTGCCGCAGCATGCCGCGCGTGTCCCGCCCGGCGGAGCCGGCTTCGGAGCGGAAGCAGTCGGTCAGCGCCGCCATGCGCAGCGGCAGGCGCGCTTCGGGGATGATCTCGCCGGCGGCCATGTTGGTCAGCGGCACCTCGGCGGTGGGGATCAGCCAGCGGCCGTCCGTGGTGCGGAACATGTCGTCGGCGAACTTGGGCAGTTGGTTGGAGCCGTAGGCGGTGGCGTCGTTGACCAGCAGCGGGACCGCGGTTTCCTCGTAGCCGTGCTCCGCCACGTGGAGGTCGAGCATCCATTGGCCGAGGGCGCGCTCCAGCCGGGCGAGCGGGCCGCGCAGCACGGTGAAGCGGGACCCGGCGAGCTTGGCGGCGGCGGCGAAGTCCATGGCGCCGAGCGCCTCGCCAAGCTCGAAATGCTGCTTGCCCGAGGACACGGCGGGGGGCCCGCCGCCCTGGCGGACGACGACGTTGGCGGCCTCGTCGGCGCCGTCCGGCACGTCGGGGTCCAGGATGTTGGGAAGCTCGCCGAGCCGGGCATCGACGGCCTCGGCGAGGGCGGCGGCGCGCGCCTCGGCGGCGGCCATCGCGTCCCGCAGGGCGCCGGCCTCCGCTTCCAGCCCCGCCGCGTCCGCGCCGGCGCGGCGAAGCTGGCCGACCTGCCTGGACAGGGCGTTGCGCCGCGCCTGCTGCTCGCCGAGCGCGGTCAGCGCGCCCCGCCGCTCGGCATCCAGCGCCACGATGCCGGACGCGGCGGGGGGCAGCCCGCGCCGGGCGAGGGCCGCGTCGAAGCCTGCCGGGTCATCCCGGATCGCGCGCATGTCGTGCATCGGCCACCTACCCGCTCACCATGGCCGGGCGCGCGGCCCGGCCATTCGCGGGCAGCAGCACCGGCTGCCGGGCCGTTTGGACTGGCCTGCCGCACCGGTCAAGCCGGTCCCTCCGGCGGCTGCGCGCCCGGCTGCACGTTCGGCTGCATGCTCATCTGCCCTGGGGCGAGATTTTCGTTCCGCTCCGGTGCGGGTCCGCTAGGATGGGAGGCGACCGTTGACGACCGTCCGGGCGATGACCGGGGAAGGGTATGCGATGAGCGGACGTGCCAAGGACGAACCGGCGGCGGCGCGGTTCTGGCGTGACACGAGGAAGCCGCTCTGGCTGCTTTCCCCGGCGATGCCCCTGGCCGGGACGCTGTGCTGCCTGCTCTACGGCGTCACCGGCACCGTGTGGTTCGCCTGGCTCACGCCGTTGTTCCTGCTGGTCGTCCTGCCCTTGTGCGAGATGCTGATCCCCAGCAGCACGGCCGCTCCGCCGGATTGGGCGCTCCCGGGTCTCGACACGGACCGCCGCTACCGCGCGCTGGTCATCGCCTATGTCCCGTTCGAGTACGCGGCCGTCGTGGCGGGCGCCTGGCTGGCAGCCAAGCGGGCCGACGCCTGGGGCTGGACCGGGCTCGCGCTGACCGTGGGCGCCTTGACCGGGATCGGCATGAACGTGGCCCACGAACTCGGCCACAAGCGGGGGACGCTCAACCGCTGGCTGGCGCGCGCGGCCATCGCGCCGCTCGGCTACGGGCACTACACGGTGGCGCACCAGCGGGGTCACCACGTCCATGCCGCCACGCCGGGCGACCCGGCGAGCGCGCGCTACGGGGAAAGCTTCTGGCGCTACCTGCCGCGCACCAGCGCCGGCAACTGGCGGTCGGCGTGGCGGGCCGAGGGGCGGCGGCTGCGCAACCGGGGGCGGCCCGCATGGTCGCCCGGCAACGAGATCCTGCAAACCAGCCTGCTGACCCTGGCGTTGTTCGGGTCACTGTGCGCCTGGCTCGGCTGGGCGGCGCTGCCGTTCCTGCTTGTCCAGGCGGCGTACGGCACGTCCGTGCTCGAAGGCGCCAGCTACATCCAGCACTACGGCCTTTGCCGGCGCCGGCTCGCGGACGGGCGCTACGAGCCGGTCGGGCCGGCCCACACCTGGGACGGCCACGGCATCGCCAACCTGTTGTTCTACCAGGTCGAGCGCCATGCGGACCACCACACGCACCCCGCCCGCAGCTTCCAAGCGTTGCAGCCTGCCCCCGGCGCGCCGCTGCTGCCGTCCGGCTACGCGAGCCTGACGGTCCTGGCCTACGTCCCGCCGCTCTGGTTCCGGGTGATGAACCCGCGGCTGGCGCGCCACTACGGCGGCGACCTGGCGCTCGCCAACCACGGCGGCGACCTGGCGCTCGCCAGCCACGGCGGC
>CAXTLC010000007.1:28475-31564 GCA_964245075.1 uncultured Acetobacteraceae bacterium | reverse complement strand
CGACCTGGCGCTCGCCAACCACGGCGGCGACCTGGCGCTCGCCAGCCACGGCGGCCGTCAGCCCTCCACCGGCTTGGTTTCCACGAAGCGCGCGGCGACGATCGAGACCTCGTAGAGCAGGATCAGCGGCACGGCGAGGCCGCACTGGGTGATGATGTCCGGCGGGGTCAGCACGGCGGCCACCACGAACATGCCGACATAGGCGTAGCGCCGCATCTTCCTCAGGCTGGCGGCCGTCACGATCCCGACCTTGGCCAGCAGGGTGAGCAGCACCGGAAGCTGGAAGGCGATGCCGAACGCGAAGATCAGCTTCATCACCAGGTCGAGGTACTCGCCGACCTTGGCTTGCAGCTCGATCGGCAGGCCGCCCGCGCCGTTCGGCGTCTCGAACGAGAGGAAGAACCGCCAGGCGACCGGGAACACGAAGTAGTAGGCGAGCGCCGCGCCCAGCACGAACAACACCGGCGTGGCGATCAGGAACGGCAGGAAGGCCCGCTTCTCGCTGCGGTACAGGCCGGGGGCGACGAACATGTAGGCCTGGGCCGCGATCACCGGGAAGGCGAGGAACGCGCCGCCGAAGAACGCGACCTTGATGTAGGTGAAGAACGCCTCGTACAGCGCCGTGTAGATCAGCCGCCGGTCCTGCCCGCTGCGGGATTGCAGGATGTCCGCCAGCGGCTGCGCCAGGAAGGAGTAGATCGCGGTCGAGAAATGGTAGCAGAGCAGGAAGCACACGAAGAACGCGCCGCCCGACCACATCAGCCGGCGGCGCAGCTCCACCAGGTGCGCCAGCAAGGGCATCGGGGTGTCGTTGATCGGGTCGTCCGGCTTGCCGGCCACGCTGGACACGGGCGATCAGGCCGCGGACGCGTTGCCGGGCGGGGCGGCGGCCGTCCCAGTCCGGACAACGGGGGGCTGGACAACGGGGGGCTGGACAAAGGCGGGCGGGATGAAGGCGGGCGCGGCGGCGCGGGACGGCTCCAGCCCGGCCGCGTTCGGCGGCGGGATGAAGGCGGGCGGCTCGGCCGAATGTTCCAAGGCGGGCGCCTCGCCCGGACGTTCCAAGGCGGGCGCTTCGCCCGGACGTTCCAAGACGGGCGCTTCGGCCGGGTGCTCCGGGGCGGCCAGTTCGCCCGGGTGCTCCGGGGCGGGCGGCGCGATGGCGTGCTCCGGACGTTCGGCCACGGCCGCCGCCTCGACCGGGACCAAGCCGGCCGGGGTCGTCACCACGGGCGGCGGGGCGCGCATCGGGTCCTGGAACGCCTTGCGGATGGAACCGTCCCCATCCACGGCGCGGGTGATGGTGCCGCGGATGTCCAGGCTGCGGATCTCGCGGATCTGGTCGCGGACCTCGTGCAGGTCGGCGTCGCGCACCATCTCGTCCACGTGGCCCTGGAACTCCGACGCCATGCGCCGCGCCTTTTTCACGGCGGTGCTGATGTACTTGATGGCAACCGGCATGTCCTTCGGGCCGATCAGGACCAGCGCAACCACGCCGATCAGGGCGATCTCGGACCAGGCAAAATCGAACATCGCAGCCGCACTCCCACCGGGGCCTCCAAGCAGGCTCGCGCGGCCTGTCCACGCTTCGCTTCCGGCGAAGGCAGGCCGCGCGAGCCCGCTTGGGCTGATCTCCGTGCGCGAACCTTCGGAGGCTCGCTTAGCACGTCACCCCGAAGGTGGGAAACCGGCCTCGTCCGTCAAAGGGGCGGCGTCCCGCGGCGCTCCCTCCACCGGCACCGGGACGACGGGCGGAGGCTCCACCAGCAGGTCTTCCCGCTTCGGCAGGTCGCGCAGGTCGCGCAGGCCGAACTGGGACAGGAAGGCGGGAGCCGTGGCCCACAGGGTCGGCCGGCCCGGCACCTCCCGCCGGCCGGCGGCGGCGATCAGGCCGTTCTCCAGCAGCGCGTCCATCGTCGCCTGGGACAGGCTGGCGCCGCGCATCTCCTCGATCTCCGGCCGGGTGACCGGCTGGTGGTAGGCGATGATGGCCAGCGTCTCCATCGCCGCCCGCGGCAGGCGGCGCGGCTGCGGCACCACCCGGCGCAGCGCCGGCGCCAGGTCCGCCGCGGTGCGGAACTGCCAGCCGCCCGCCACCTCCACCAGGCGCACGCCCCGCCCGGCGCAGCGATCGCGCAGGGCGGCCAGCACGGCCGCGGCGTCTGCGTCGGGCGGGAGGAGCTGCTGCACCGCGCGCACCGGCACCGGGTCGGCGCTGGCGAACACCAGCGCCTCGGCCAGCCGGATCTGGTCCTCGTCAACCACCGGCGCTTCCCGCCAGGTCAACCACCGGCACCTCCCGCCAGGTCAACCACCGGCGCCTCCCGCCAGCATGATGGGGCCGAACGGCTGGTCCTGCCGGAGGCGCAGCCGCCCGTCCCGCGCCAGCTCCAGCCCGGCGAGCAGGGTGGCGGCGGTGGCGGCGCGCCGGGCCAGCGGGTCGGGGGCGGCGTCCGGCAGGAAGCGTTCCAGCACCGTCCAGTCCGGAACATGGCCGAGCATGGCGCCGAGCCGCTCCAGCGCGTCCCGCACGCTCCAGAACGGCGCGGCGGCGGGGCGGTAGCGCTGCCCCGCCGCACCCCGGCGCCGCGCGGCCAGGTAGGCGCGCAGCAGGCCGGACGTGTTCGCCTGGAGGCCGGAGCGGTCCAGCTCGGTGAAGCTCTCGGCGGCGCCGCGGCCCCACACGTCGCGGCCGAGCGCGGGCCGGCCGTCCAGCCAATGCGCGGCGGCGCGAATCCGTTGCAGCGCCAGCAGCCGGGCGGCCAGCGCCTCGGCGGCTTCCATGCCTTCCTCGGCTTCCGGCTGGTCGTCCGGCAGCAGCAGGCGGGATTTCAGCCAGGTGAGCCAGGCGGCCATCACCAGCCAATCGGCCGCAAGCTCCAGCCGGACGCGGTCCGCCCCCGCCACGGCGGCCAGGAACTGCTCCACCAGGCGCCCGATGGAGATCTTCGCCAGGTCCACCTTCTGCGCCCGCGCCAGGTCCAGCAGCAGGTCGAGCGGCCCCTCGAACCCTTCCAGCGACAACGCCAGGCGGGAAGGCATCAGCGACTCAGGCATCGGCGACTCAGGCATCGGCGACTCAGGCATCG
>CAXTLC010000007.1:23656-28375 GCA_964245075.1 uncultured Acetobacteraceae bacterium | reverse complement strand
GCGACTCAGGCATCGGCGACTCAGGCATCGGCGACTCAGGCATCGTCGCCGGCGAGGTGCAGCACGAGGTCCGTCGCGCGGGGGATGACGGTGTTCAGCGCGGAGCCGACCGGGTCGAACTCGATGCCGAACTCCCGCAGCGCGGTCGGCAGCAGGAACACGCCCAGCAGCACCAGCACGATGCCTGCGCGCTCCACCCGCGCCCAGCGCATCGCCAGCCCGGCGGGCAGCACGCCGACCACGATGCGGCCGCCGTCCATCGGCGGGATCGGCAGGAGGTTGAACAGGCCCAGCACCAGGTTGGTGATGATGGACATGTAAAGGAAGTTGACCACGGCCAGGCCCGCGGCGCCCCCCCAGCCATCGGCCAGGTGCACCAGCACCAGGGCGGCCAGCCAGGCGAGCAGGAAGTTCATCAACGGCCCGGCGGCGGCCACCAGTGCCATGTCCTGCCGCGGATGGCGGAACCGGTAGGCATTGACGGGCACCGGCTTGGCCCAGCCGAACATGAACGCGACGTGGCGGATCGTGAGCAACTGCGCGACCAGCAGGAAGCCGGGCAGCAGGATGGTGCCGACGCGGTCGATGTGGCGCAGCGGGTTCAGCGACAGCCGGCCGGCCAGCTTCGCCGTGTCGTCGCCCAGTGCCCAGGCGGCAATGCCGTGGGCGGCCTCGTGCAGGGTGATGGCGCAGACCGCCGCCGCCACCGTCAGGCCGAGGTCGAGCCAGGGGATGTCCGTCACAGCAGCGCGTCCCGTTCCGCCAGCATCGCCCCGGGGTCCAGCGCCTGGCGGGAGCGCTCGGCCAGGAACAAGGCGGCGCGCAGGCGGCCCAGCGCCGGCTCCGCCGCGTCCGGGCAGGCGGCGAGCAGCCCGGCCGTTTCCTCCAGCACGCCGGAGCAGTGCAGGGCGAGGTCGCACCCGGCGTCCAGCGCGGCGGCGGCCCGCTCGGCCGGCGTGCCCGACAGCGCGCCCATGGACAGGTCGTCGCTGAGGAGCACGCCGCCGAAGCCGAGCCGGCCGCGGATCACCTCCCGGATGATGGCGGGCGAGTGCGTGGCCGGGCGGGCCGGGTCCTCCGCCTGGTAGACGATGTGTGCGGTCATCATCCAGGGCAGATGGGCACAGCGGGCGAAGGGCACCAGATCGGCTTCGTCCACCCCGTCGAGCCGGGGAAGGGAGTGGTGGCTGTCCGCCGTGGCGCGGCCATGGCCGGGGCAGTGCTTGCCGACCGGCTGCACCCCCGCGGCCAGCAGCCCGGCCGCCGCGGCGGCGGCCATCTCGCCCACCACCACCCCGTCGGCGGCGTAGGCGCGGTCGCCGATCACCGCGTCGGCGCCGGGCACGGCGCGGTCCAGCACGGGGGCGCACACCACGTCCAGCCCGGCGGCGGCGGCTTCCATGCCGATCAGCGCCCCCGTCAGCCAGGCGGCGCGCAGCCCGGCGGGGCGGTCCGCCGCGGCGAGCGCGCCCAGCCGGGCGTCGCCCGGCTGCGCCCGCCTTCCTGGTCCACCACCGCCACGGCGAGCGGGGGCAGCAGGCGGGCGACGTGGGCCGTGAGCGCCGCGACCTGCGCCGGGTGGTGGACGTTGCGGGCGAACAGGATGACCCCGGCAGGCCGGTGCTCGCGCAGCAGCGCAACCTCGCCGGGCGCCAGCGCCGTGCCGGCGATGCCGACGATGGCCGCCTTCATCGCCGGGCGGGCAGGCGGAGGATGGCCGGGCTTCCCTCGTCCCGCCAGAACAACACGGCCAGCAGGACGAGCCCGCCGTGCATCAGCACGGCGCCCGGCACGACGTGCGCCATTCCCCAGATCAGCCCGGGCGCGGCGGCGGCCATCGCCAGCGCCGCCGCGTAGGAGGCGGCCAGCACGGGACGCGCCGGGAAGCGCAGGCGCCACCACACGAAGGCGGCGGCGCCCCCGACCAGCGCCAGCTTGAGCACGGCCATCGTCCGCAGCAGCCGGGTCAGCTCCGGGCCGGCTTGCGCCACGGCCGCGTGGGCCAAGGTGCCCGGCGTGGCGAGCACGCCCGCCACGCCGCCGCCGAGCAGGGCGGCGGCGGCCAGGAGGCGCGCCGGCAAGCGGGGCGCGGCCGCGCGGGGGAGGCGGGCGTGAGACAGGCTGGCGGGACGGATCGCGTCGCTCATGCGGCCGACCCTGCCCCGGCGGCGGAACAAAGGGAAGTGACGAAGGAACGCCCCCGCCCGTCCCGCGTCACACCGGAACAGACAAGGGACGCAACCATGGACGAGCACTCACCAGGCAAGGCTGCCGCCGCGCTGACGGCGGCGGGGGCGGTGCTGGGCGCGGCGCTGGTGGGAGGCCGTGCCGGGCCGCGGATGCCCCGCGCGGCCGTTTGGTACGCGCGGCTGCGCAAGCCGCCCTTCACGCCGCCTGGCCCGGCGATCGGCGCGGTGTGGACCGTGCTGTACAGCTTGATCGGCTACGCCGGCTTCCGCCTGCTGCGGGCGCCGCACCGGCCGCAACGCTCGGCGGCGCTCGCGGGATGGAGCGGCACGGTGGCCGGGATCGCGTTGTTCCCGTGGCTGTTCTTCGGCCGGCGGGACCTGGTGAGCAGCGGGGCCGTGACGGTGGGGATGCTGGCGTCCGCGGCCACCGCCTCGGGCGCCGGCGCCGCGGTGGACCGTTCGGCGTCACGCGCCATGCTGCCGGTGGTCGCCTGGGTCGGGTTCGCGTTGCTGCTGAACGAGGAGCTGTGGCGGAGGAACTGAAGGCGGACCCTCCTCCCGATCGAGGCGGGCCGGGGGGGAAGTCTCCCGCTGACGTTTGCGTGGGCATCCTGGGCCGCTGGCTGCTTGCGTACGGCCGGACGGCGCCTTAAATCTCCTCCACGTCCAGGTCGATCGATATCAGGAGGAAGTTGCCGGTGTCGGTCGTCGGCTGCAACAGGACATCGCCATGCCAGTCATCCACGATGGCGTGGAGGCCGGCCTGGTAGTCGGGGTCACGGATCGGCAGCTTGGCGAGCATCTTCCTGGCAAAGGCGATGGTCTTGCCGATGTCCATGGAACCAAACTTGACGCCAGACAATTGAGCGCCGTCCACCCAAAACAGGGCAACGTATAAGGTCATCTTCAGATCCACAAGTGGGATATGCCGTTCGAAACGGACGCGCTCCAAACGTGACGCTAAACTATGAGTTCCCTCTCAGTTGCTTGACTACGCCCGCGGTTGCGGATACCGGAGATGCCAGAGTCGTTCGTGCGCAGCAACGAAACCTTCTATATTGCGCCGCCGGTGGGTGTCCACTGCTATTGTTTCGCGGGCGAGCATCAGCTCCAGCGTTTGGAGCATGGCCTCGGCGGTCTCGAGATCGTCCAGGTCGCAGGCGTGGTGGAAAGCCACCAGGATCTTGTCCCAGAGGCGGCGGCCATTCCGCGGCGCGACCTCACGGACGCTCGGGGGTGCCAGTCGCATCGGCACTCAACCTCCCACCGCCAGCCTCGATTCGTTCACCATGCACCTTCCCGTCGGCTTGACAGACAGTGGCTACGTTTCGCTTGTGCCCAGTAAGACTGTGCCCAGTAAGACAATGAAACCGGAGTGTCACAGTTCCATGCCGGCGCGAGGATTGGCGTATGCGGGGATTGCGGGCGCGGGGATTGGCGGCGCGGGGATTGGCGGATGCGAGGGCTGCCCGCCGCCGGACTCGAACCGGCACATCCTCACGGACATCGGATTTTAAGTCCGCTGCGTCTACCATTCCGCCAGGCGGGCGACGCCGGACCTTAGCTTTGCGGGAGCTGCTTGGCGATATCCAACGCGCGGCGGATCAGCGTGTCGCTGGCTTCGGGGGTGCGGAACGCGCTGTGCGCCGTCAGCGTGACCCGGTCCAGCCCGGTGAACGGGTGTCCGGCGGGCAGCGGCTCTTGCGCGAACACGTCCATCGCGGCATGGGCGATGCGGCCGGCGCGCAACGCCTCGGCCAGCGCCGCCTCGTCCACCAGGGCGCCGCGGGCGGTGTTCACCAGGATGGCGGACGGGCGCAGCCGGCCCAGCCGCTCCGCCCCCAGGAAGCCGCGCGTCTCGTCCGTCAGCAGCAGGTGCAGCGACAACACGTCGCTTTCCGCCAGCAGCCGGTCCAGGGGCACGAACTCGACGCCGGGCGCCTCGCGCGGGGTGCGGTTCCAGGCGGTCACCCGCATGCCGGCGCCGCCCATGATGCGCGCCACCTCCGCCGCGATGCCGCCGAAGCCGAGCAGGCCCAGGGTCTTGCCGCGCAGCTGCACGCCTTCCGTCCGCAGCCACCGGCCTTCGCGCATGCCCCGGTCCATGGCCGCAACCCCGCGGGCGGCGGCCCAGATCAGCGCAACGGCGTGCTCGGCCACGGCGGTGTCGCCGTAGCCCTTGATGATGTGCACGGCGATGCCGAGCGCCGCCAGCGCTTCCGGGTCCATGTAGGATCGGGCGCCGGTGCCGAGGAAGATCACATGCTTCAGGGACGGGCATTGCCGCAGCGCCTCGGCCGGCAGGTGCGTGTGGTCGTCCAGGAGGAAATGGTAGCCGTCCAGCAGGCCCGGCAGGTCCTCGGCGGGAACGGAACCGGCCTGGTTGACGACGATTGGCGGGTCATCCGGCCGCACGGTGCGGTCAAGCACGTCGGCCAGCGCGTCGCTCGCGTCCAGGAACAGACCTTTCATGCAGCACTCCTTGTCCGGGTGCGATCCTGCGGGCGGCAGCGCCCGCAGGCAATACGAC
>CAXTLC010000007.1:21036-23556 GCA_964245075.1 uncultured Acetobacteraceae bacterium | reverse complement strand
CGCCTGCCCTGCCCATCGCCTGCCCTGCCCATCGCCTGCCCTGCGTTGACGGCGCAGCGGCGGCCACGCATCGTCGGGCCATGCGGGGCAGGTTGCATCAGGGGGCGACAGCGTGCGTGCCAGGCGTAGCGTAGTGCCCTCACTCGCCTAGAACTCCCGCTCGACCGGCGTCCATGGCCCGCGCCGCGCCCGTGGCACCCGACCACCCGCCCGCGCCGGCAGCCTGGCGGGCAGCCAAGCGGCCTGGCCGGCTGGGCTGGCGCGTCACCCGCATCCTGCTGATCGCCGCCATCTGGGCGGTGCTGGCGGCGGGCTCCGTGCTGCTCTGGTTCGCGCGCGACCTGCCGCGGCCGGAAGCGGCGCTGGACGCGGCGCGGCGCCCCGGGCTGACCCTGCAGGACCGCGGCGGCCACCCTTTCGCCACCTTCGGGGACGTCGTGGGGGACCCGCTGCGCTTGCCGGACCTGCCGCACTGGCTGCCGGACGCGGCCGTGGCCATCGAGGACCGGCGGTTCTGGCGCCATCCGGGCATCGACGTGCTGGGCATGGCGCGCGCGGTGCTGGTGAACCTGCGCGCCGGGCGGCTGCGGCAGGGCGGCTCCACCTTGACGCAGCAGGTGGCCAAGAACCTGTTCCTCACCAACGCCCGCACCTTCCGCCGCAAGGTGCAGGAGCTGATGCTGACCGTGTGGCTGGAGCAGCACTTCACCAAGCGCGAGATCCTGGAGATCTGGCTCAACCGCGTGTACCTGGGCAGCGGCACCTGGGGGGTGGACGCGGCGGCGCGGCTGTATTTCGGCGTGTCCGCCCGGCAGCTCAACCTGTGGCAGAGCGCCGTGCTGGCAGGCATCCCGCGCGCGCCGTCCCGGCTCAACCCGCGGGCGGACCCGGCAGCCGCGGCGGCACGCGGGCGGGCGGTGCTGGCCGCCATGGCGGAAACCGGCGCCATCACGGCGGCGCAGGCGCAGGCCGCCTCGGCGCAGATCGCCTTTCCGCCCGCGTCCGGCCCCGCGGCGCCCTGGTTCGCGGACTGGGCGGCCGAGCAGGCGCAGGCCGCGTTGCCGCCGGACGCGGACGCGACCGTCCGCACCACGCTGGATTCCCGCTTGCAGGCGGTGGCGGAAAGAAGGCTCGCCGCCGTGCTGAACGGCCCGGGAGCGGCTGCGGACGTGGGGGAAGGCGCGGTGGTGGTGCTGGACGCGGGCAGCGGCGCCGTGCGCGCCATGGTCGGCGGGCGGGACTGGCGCACCGGGCCGTTCAACCGCGCCGTGCTGGCGCGGCGGCAGCCCGGCTCCGCCTTCAAGGCGTTCGTTTGGCTGGCGGCGCTGGAAAAGGGCGCCACCCCGGACGACACGGTGTCGGACGCGCCGCTGCGGCTCGGCAGCTACAGCCCGTCCAACTTCGAGCCCGGCTTCCGCGGCGAGGTGACGCTGGAGGACGCGTTCGCGGAGTCGCTCAACACGGCCGCCGTCCGCCTGCTGCTGCGGGCGGGCGGGCCGCATGCGGTGGCCGCGGTGGCGCACCGGCTGGGGATCATCGAGGCGCTGCCGGACAATGCCAGCCTGGCGCTGGGCACCGGCGAGGTGGGGGTGCTGGAGATGGCGGCTGCCTATGCGAGCCTGTTCAACGGGGGCTACGCCGTGCTGCCGACCGCGCTGGAGGCGGCCGTGTCGGGCCACCACCCGCTGCCGCTGCCGCGCCCGGCGGCGGAGCGGGTGGTGCCGGTGGTGGAGGCGGGGATGATGGTGCGGATGCTGGCGGCGGTCGTCAGCCGCGGCAGCGGGCGCGCCGCCGCGGTGCCGGGCCGGGTGGCGGCGGGCAAGACGGGGACGACGCAGGACTACCGGGACGCCTGGTTCATCGGCGCGGTGGGGCCGGAGGTGATCGCGGTGTGGCTGGGCAACGACGACAACCACCCGATGAAGGGCGTCACCGGCGGCAGCCTGCCGGCCCGGCTGTTCCACGACATCGCGGCGGCCGTGCGATGAAACGGGTCAGCCAAGGCCCAGGGCTGCGAACAAGCGGATGCTCGGGGGCCAGGCGTGCATGACCGGCTTGCGGAACACCAGGGCGGCCATCACCAGCGCCGCGATCAGCATGGCGCTGCCGAGCCATGCCAAGGCCAGCGCAGCCCCGGGGGGCACGCGGAGGGCCAGGGGACGGCGGGACGGCGGCGCGGTCACGGGCGGCGCGGTCACGGGCAATTCTGGCGCTGGCGGTTCTGGCGCGGGCGCTGGCCATGGGACCGGCTCCGGCTCCGGCTCCATGGCCGGCTCGGGGCGGGCCGGTTCGGGGGAGGCCAGCTCGGGGGCGGCGGGGGGCCACTGGTGGCCGCACCGCGCGCAGCGGACGGCACGCCCGGGTGCCAGCGGCCCCGGCACCTCGTACTCGGCGGCGCAGGACGGGCAGGTGATCCGCATGGCCGGAGTCTGCTTACCCGCCGCCGCCTTGGCAACCGCCGGGGGTCCGCGGTGACGGACCGCCATGGAACGGCGACGGACCGCCATGGAACGGCGACGG
>CAXTLC010000007.1:0-20936 GCA_964245075.1 uncultured Acetobacteraceae bacterium | reverse complement strand
TCCGCGGTGACGGACCGCCATGGAACGGCGACGGACCGCCATGGAACGGCGACGGTCCGGCTGGAAGGCGTCGGCCTGCGCTACGGCGGCGCGGAGCCAGTGCTGCGGGACATCAGCTTCTCGGTCGCCGATGGCGGGTTCCGCTGGCTGCTGGGTCCGTCCGGGGCGGGCAAGTCCAGCCTGCTGCGGCTGCTGTACCTGGCCAGCCGTCCCTCGGCCGGCCGCTTGTTCGTGCTGGGGCAGGAGGTCGGCGCGGCCGGGCGGCGGGAGCTGCCGCCGCTGCGCCGCCAGATCGGCGTGGTGTTCCAGGACTTCCGGCTGATGCCGCACCTGTCCGTCTTCGACAACGTGGCGCTGCCGCTGCGCCTGCGCGGCCGGCCGGAAGGGCAGATCCGGGCCGACGTGGAGGAGATCGTGCGCTGGGTCGGCCTGGACCGCCGCACCGACGCCCGCCCGGCCGCCTTGTCCGGCGGCGAGCAGCAGCGCGTCGCCATCGCCCGGGCGGTGATCGGCCGCCCTGCCCTGCTGCTGGCCGACGAGCCCACCGGCAACCTGGACGAAGCGCAGGCGGACCGGCTGATGCAGCTGATCGGGGAGATGAACCGGCTGGGGACCACGGTGCTGGTGGCCACCCACAACGACGCGCTGGTCGGGCGCTACCCGGCGCGCTCCCTGCGGCTGTGCGAAGGGCGGCTGGTTTCCCATGCCTAGCCGGGCGCTGCTCCGCCCGGCGCGGTTCGACGACCTGGGGCTGCGCCGGGCGCTGTCCGACCGGCTGCTGCCGGCGCTGGTGGCGGCGATGACGTTCCTGGCGGCGCTGACCGTCGCCGGGTTCCTGGCCGCCGCCGCGATCGCCGGGCATTGGCAGTCCGGCGCGGCGGCGGTGCTGGTCGTGCTGGTGCCGCGCCCGGCGGACGATGCCGGCGGGGACACGCGGCTCCACCGCGCCGTCACCCTGCTGCGCGGCTCGCCGGGGATCGCGACGGTGCGGGTGCTGTCGGCGGCCGAGCTGGACGACCTGCTGCGTCAATGGCTGGGCAACGCGGCGCAGGCCCGCGCGCTGCCGCTGCCGGCGGTGGTGGAAGCGCGGCTGGCGGCGGGCGAGGCGGCGGCGGACGGCGGGTTGCAGGCGCGGCTGAACGCCGCGGTGCCGGGGGTGTTCCTGGAAAGCCAGGATGTCTGGCTGCAACGGCTGACCCTGCTGGCCCGCAGCCTGCAAGCCTGCGCGGCGGCGGCGCTGGTGATGGTGGCCGGGGTGGGCGCGGCGGTGGTGGCGGTCGCCACGCGCGCCGGCCTGGCGGCACGGCGGGACGCGATCGAGATCGTGCACGGCCTGGGCGCCACCGACGGGTTCATCGCCGGACGGTTCGCGCGCCGCGCCACCGTGCTCGCCGCCACCGGCGCGGCGGCCGGGGCGGCGGTGGCGTTCCCCGTGCTGCTCGGGCTTGCCGCCTTGGCGCAGCCGTTCGAGGACGCCGCGCCGGGCGACGGGGCGCTGCCGGGGCTGCCCGTGGCGGTGTGGCTGGCCTTGCCGGCGCTGCCGGCGGCGGCGGCGGGCATCGGGTGGCTCACCGCGCAGTTCACCGTGCGGCGCTGGCTGCGCCGGCTGCCGTGACCCGGCGGCGGTTGGCCATCGCCGCCGGGCTGCTGGTCCTGGCCGTGGGGTTCGGCGGCGGCTTCGCCGCGTTCCTGGCCGCGGTGAACCGGCCGGCCAGCCTGCCGCCGGACGCCGACGGGATCGTGGCGCTGACCGGCGGGGCAGACCGGGTGGAAACGGCGTTGCGCCTGCTTGCCGCCGGGCAAGCCCGCCTGCTGCTGGTGTCCGGCGTGGCCCGCGGCGCGGGGCTGGCCGAACTCGCGCGGCGCAGCGACGTGGACCCGGGGCCGATCGCCGGCCGGGTCACGCTGGGGCGGGCGGCCACCACCACGCTGGGCAACGCTGTGGAAACCGGAGCCTGGGCGCGGGCGAACGGCATCCGCTCGCTGATCGTGGTCACCGCGGACTACCACATGCCGCGGGCGATGCTGGAACTGAGGCGGGCCATGCCGGAGGTGGCGTTGCTGCCGGCGCCCGTGCAGCCGGCGGGGCTCGGGCGCGCGGGCCGGGCGCGGCTGCTCGGGAGCGAGTACGTCAAGCTGATCGCCGCGTTTCTCGGGCTTTCGCACGCCTCACCGCCTCCCGGCGCGGCGCCCAGCCTGTGGACAACTCTGTGAGCGGTTGGCCCCGGGCGCTGCGGTTGCGAGCGAGGAAAGCGGCCCACCTGCCTCCAACAGCCCGGTTCCACCGGTGGTTTAACGCGCGAATCACGCTTGCGGCCGATTTTTAACGGCGTGGACATGCCAGGAAAACAGCAGGAAATCGCGCCCGGGGCTGACCGGCCCGGCTTCGCCGCCGCCGCGGTGGCAGGCGCGGCGGGGGAAACGCCGGGCATTCGTTCGCCGCTGTGGATGATTGCGCCTCCCCACGGCTCCGGCGCCTGCCTGGACGCTTGCCTGGGCGCCTGCTCATGACGTCCGTGCGCCCCGTCCGCATCGGCTTCGCGGCCGTCCTGGCCACCCTGGTCCTGCTGCTGCTGGCGGACGCCGGCGCGTGGTGGCTGCTGACGGGGCGCCTGCTGTCGCGGGCGGCGGTTTGGCAGCGCGAACTGGCGGCCGCTGGGTGCAGCGTGACCGGCGGGCCGCCGCGCCGGGCAGGCTGGCCGCTGCGGGCGGAGGTGGTCGTGCCGGACCTGACGCTCGCGGCCGGCCTGCCGGGGCAGGCCGGGGCGCTGTCCTGGCAGGCCGGCGAAGCGCGGCTTTCCGCCCCGTGGCGTCCCGGCGCGGTGACGCTGACGCCGGGCGGGGCGCAGGCGTTGCGGGCAGGGAACCTGGTCATGCCGCTCGCTGCCGGCCAGCTGGCAGTCACCGTGGCGCCCGGCGGCGGCGTCACCGTGTCAGGCCGCGGGCTCCGCCTGACCCTGCCGGCCGGGGAAGCGACGGCGGACACGGCGCGGCTGCGATGGCAGGGGGCGGAGGCAAGCCTGGCCCTTGCCGCACCCGCCATGCCGGGCGGCGCGCTGCCGGGCGGCGGGGCGTCGCGGCTGGAGCTGCACGCGAGGTGGACCCGGCCGGTCCCGCCACAGCGCGACCCGGCGGCACTGGCCGCGTGGCGGGATGCCGGCGGCCGGCTGATCCTGGATGGGGCGTCGTTCCGGTGGGGACCGCTTGCCGGGCAAGGCGAGGCAACGCTCGGGCTGGACGGCGCCTTGCAGGTGGAGGCGGCGGGCCTCCTGCGGCTGACCGGCTTCGCGGAGGCGATCGGGGCGCTGGCCGGGGCCGGCGCCATCACCCGCGGCAGCGGGCAAGCGGCCGGCGCGCTGCTCGGCCTCCTGGCCACGCGCGGCCCGGACGGGGTCCTGAGCGCGGCGCTTCCCTTCACCGTGCGCGACGGGGTGCTTTCCGTCGGCGCCATCCCCCTGCTGCGCCTGCCGCCGTGACCTGGGAGCAGGCTTGAACGCCGCTCCTGCGGTGTTATCTGTGATTTCAGTCTTTGCTGAAATACCAGAAGGTGCTGGCATGGTTCTGCCACCGTTGACCGAGAAGTTCGTCCTGCATTTCGGCGAGATGGGTGGCCGCTGGGGGATCAACCGGACCGTCGGCCAGATCTACGCGCTCCTGTTCCTGTCCGACCGGCCGCTGAACGCGGAGGAGATCACCGAGGCGCTCGGCGTTTCGCGGTCCAACGTCAGCATGGGGATCAAGGAGCTGGAAGGATGGCGCCTGGTCCGCAAGCGGCACCTGCCGGGCGACCGGCGGGACCATTTCGAGGCGCCGGACGATGTTTGGCAGATCGTCCGCACGCTCGCGGAGGAACGGCGCAAGCGGGAGATCGATCCCACGCTGTCCTTGCTGCGCGACGTGCTGATGGAGCGGCCGAGCGGGCCGGAGGAGCGCCACGCCCAGGCGCGGATGCGCCAGATGCACGACCTGATCGAGCTGCTGGTCGGGTGGGCGGACGACGTGCAGAAGCTTGACAACGACAGCTTGCGGCAACTGCTGGCACTCGGTGCAGGCGTGTCCAGGCTGCTCGACGTCAAGGGCAAGATATCTGTTTTCGTAGGCGGCAAGCGGCGCGTTCCGGACGCCGAGGAGTCCTCATGATCGACGCATTCCACCTGGCGCGGGCCCAGTTCGGCTTCACGGTGGCGTTCCACATCACCTTCCCGGCGTTCTCCATCGGGCTGGCCAGCTACCTGATGGTGCTGGAAGCGATGTGGCTGCGCACCGGCAAGCAGGTGTACCTCGACCTGTTCAAGTACTGGATCAAGATCTTCTCCATCGGCTTCGCCATGGGCGTCGTGTCCGGGCTGGTCATGTCCTACCAGTTCGGCACCAACTGGTCCCAGTACGCCGCCAAGGCCGGCCCGGTGATCGGCCCGGTGATGGCCTACGAGGTGCTGACCGCCTTCTTCCTGGAGGCGGGGTTCCTCGGGGTCATGCTGTTCGGCATGGAGCGGGTGGGTAAGCGCCTCCACATGTTCGCCACCTGCATGGTGGCCGGCGGCACGTTCCTGTCCGCGTTCTGGATCCTGACGGTCAACAGCTGGATGCAGACCCCGGCCGGCTTCGCGGTCGGCGCCGATGGACGGATGTACCCGACCGACTACTGGCAGGTGATCTTCAACCCGTCCGCCTTCGTGCGGGTGCCGCACATGGTGCTGGCGTCCTACCTGATCGTCGCGTTCATCGTGGGCGGCGTCGGCGCCTGGCACCTGCTGCGCGGGCGGAGCACGCCGGCGGTGCGCACCATGTTCTCCATGGCGATGTGGATGGCGGCGATCGTGGCGCCGCTGCAGATCGGCATGGGCGACCTGCACGGCCTCAACACGCTGGAGCACCAGCCGATGAAGATCGCCGCGCTGGAAGGCGACTGGACCGACAGCGGCCCGAACGGCGCGCCGCTGATCCTGTTCGGGCTGCCCAACATGGCGAAGGAGCGGACCGACTACAAAATCGAGATCCCGCACGCCTCCTCGCTCATCCTGACGCATAGCTGGAACGGCCGCGTGCCCGGGCTGAAGGACGTGCCGCCCGCCGACCGGCCTTATTCCCCCGCGGTGTTCTGGACCTTCCGCATCATGGTCGGCATCGGCTTCGCGATGTTCGGGCTGGGCGCGTGGAGCCTGCTGGCCCGGCGGCGGCGCACCCTGTTCAGCAGCCGGTGGCTGCACCGCGCGGCCCTGCTGATGGCGCCGGCGCCGATCGTGGCGATGCTGTGCGGCTGGATGACGACGGAGATCGGCCGCCAGCCGTACACCGTGTACGGCGTGCTGCGGACGGCGGACAGCGTGTCGCCGATCGCCTTGCCGGGCATCGCGACGTCCCTGGCGATCTTCGCGGTGGTCTATTTCATCGTGTTCGGCGCCGGCATCGCGGTGATCCTGCGCATGATGGCCAAGCCGCCGGTGAGCGGCGAGCCGGGGCTGGACCCGACCAAGCCGATCCGCTCGGCCGGCATCCACCCCGGCCTGCCCGGCGCGGTCCCGTCCGGGGCCGGCAGCGCGAACCTGCTGCCGGCGGAGTGAGGCGATGAGCACCGAAACGATCGCCACGGTGTGGGCCGGGCTGCTGGCCTTCGCCGTCCTCGCCTACGTCGTGCTGGACGGGTTCGACCTCGGCGTCGGCATCCTGTTCGCCGCCGAGCGCGGCAAGGAGGACCGCGACACGATGGTCAACTCCATCGCGCCCATGTGGGACGGCAACGAAACGTGGCTGGTGCTGGGCGGGGGCGGGCTGTTCGGCGTCTTCCCGCTCGCCTACAGCATCATCATGCCGGCGCTGTATCCCGTGATCCTCGGCATGCTGTTCGGCTTGATCTTCCGCGGCGTCGCGTTCGAGCTGCGGTTCCGCGCCCACACGCCCATGGGGCAGAAGCTGTGGGACTTCTCGTTCTTCGGCGGGTCCACGCTCGCGGCGCTGTGCCAGGGGCTGGCGCTGGGCGGGCTGCTGCAAGGCATCCACGTGGTGGACGGGCAGTATGCCGGCGGCTGGTTCGACTGGCTCACGCCGTTCACCCTGCTGTGCGGCGTCGCCGTGGTGGTCGGCTACACCTGGCTCGGGGCGTGCTGGCTGGTCTGGCGGACGGAAGGGTCGCTGCAACGCCGGGCGCGCAGGCAGGCGGTGGCGCTGGCCTGGGCGATGCTGGCGCTGATCGTGGCCGTCAGCCTGTGGACGCCGTTCCTCAACCCCACCTTCATGCAGCGCTGGTTCGGCTGGCCCGGCATCCTGCTCACCAGCCCGGTGCCGGCGCTGGTGGCGCTGCTGGCGTTCTTCTTCCGGCTCGGCATCAAGCGCGAGCACCACGGGACGCCGCTGCTTTGCGCGCTCGGCATCTTCGTGCTGTGCTTCGCCGGGCTGGGGGTGAGCTTCTATCCGTTGATGGTGCCGCCCGACATCACCATCTGGCAGGCTGCGGCGCCACGGGCCAGCCAGCTCTTCGTTCTCGTGGGGGCGTCCGTGCTGATCCCGCTGATCCTCTGCTACTCCGCATTCAGCTACTGGGTGTTCCGTGGAAAGGTGCAGGCCGGTGCCAGCTATCACTGACGGGAAGCAGCCGCTCTGGCGGCGGCTGGCCTGGTTCGCGGCCCTGTGGGCCGGCGGGGTGCTGAGCGTCGGCGCGGCCGCGGGCGCGCTGCGCTGGGCGCTGCACCCGTGAGCCGGGCGGAGACGCCTCCGGCCTCCCCTTTCTGGGCCACGAAGCGCCTCGACCAGATGACGGACGAGGAGTGGGAGTCGCTGTGCGACGGCTGCGGCCGCTGCTGCCTGCACAAGCTGCGCGACGAGGCGACGGAGGCGCTGAGCTTCACCAACGTCGCCTGCCGCCTGCTCGACCTGCACGGCTGCCATTGCAGCGACTACCCCCGCCGGCAGGAGAAGGTGCCGGATTGCGTGTCCCTGACCCCCGAGGCGCTGGAAGACATCGACTGGCTGCCGCCGTCCTGCGGGTACCGCAGGGTGCAGGAAGGGCGCGGGCTGGCCTGGTGGCATCCGCTGGTGTCCGGCGACCCGGCGACGGTGCACGAGGCCGGCGTCTCGGTGCGCGGCCGGGCGGTGAGCGAGGAGCGGTCCGGCCCCCTGGAGCACCACCTGGCCGACTGGCCCGGCCGCAACGTCCGGCCGCGGCGGCCGGTCCCGCGGGGCGGTTGAGCCGACTCCGCGGGAAGCGGCACCTCCCGGCCATGGCGGCACCCGGCCCGGAAACCATCGACCTGCCCCACGGCCCCACGCCCGTGCTGTGGCGCCGGAGCGCGCGGGCGCGCCGGGTCAGCCTGCGGATCGACACGCGGAGCGCCGCGGTCGTCATCACCCTGCCGGAGCGGGCGGCCCGGGCAGCCGGGCTGCGCCTGCTGGCGGACCACGCCGCCTGGGTGGGCAGCCGGCTCGCCGCGCTGCCGCCGGCGCTGGCGTTCGCCGACGGATGCAGCATCCCGGTGGGCGGCGAGCCGCACACCATCCGCCACGTGCCCGGCGGCCACGGCGGCGCCTGGATCGCGGGGGCAGAGATCCATGTCGGCGGCGAGGCGGCGTTCCTCGCCCGCCGGGTCGCCGACCTGCTGCGGGCGGAGGCGGGGCGGCGCCTGGCGGCCTTGTCCGGCGAAGTGGCGGCGGCGACGGCGCTGCGGCCGGCCCGCATCACGGTCCGCGACACCCGCAGCCGATGGGGCAGCTGCTCGGCGGGCGGCACGGTGATGTTCAACTGGCGGCTGGTGATGGCGCCTGTCCGCGTGCAGCACTACGTGGTGGCGCACGAGCTGGCGCACCTGCGGCACATGAACCACGGGCCGGCGTTCTGGGCGCTGGTCGCCTCGGCGGCTCCCGACATGGATGCCTGCGCCGGGTGGCTGAAGCGCCATGGGCCGGGCCTGATGCGGGCGAACACGGGGAATGCGGCCCCATGATACGGCCCCATGATACGACCCCATCTGGCAGCCAACCGCGTTCAGCCTGCCGCTGCTTCAGCAATGATGGCCTGCGAACTGGATGTTAAGGTCAAAAGACAATGCCGCCGCGCGCGCGGGATGTATTTCCCGTGATCGCGCTATGCTTGGCTTCAACTGCCGTTGAGGCCTTGTCTGGCTCAAAACCGCTTGCTGCGCTTCCCGTTGTGCTGACCGGCTACAACGAGAAGGCAATCACATGGCTGGTCAAGAACTCAAGACGCTGGTCGCGCAGGGTTTGCAGGCGCTCAAGGCCGGCGGGGACGTGGCGAAGCAGGCGACGGGCGAGCTCCAGGGAGACGTGAGCCACCCCGAACTGAAGGCGGCGCTCCAGGCAGGCAGCAAGACGTCCGAGCAGTGGGCGGCGCGCATCAGCAAGGCCGCGCAGGAGGCGGGCGGCGCCGAGGACACCGGCAACCCGGTGCTCGAAGCCCACTACGAGGTCAGCCGCAGAATCCGGCAGAAGGCGCCGGACGGCATGACGCGGGATCTCGGCATCATAGCGGCCGGGCAGCTTGCGCTGCACTACTGGATCGCGGCGTTCGGAACCCTGGCGAACTATGCCGCCAAGATGCAGATGGCCGAGACGGAGCAGGCGATGAGGACGTCGCTCCAGGAGGCGAAGCAGGCGGACGAGCAGCACAGCGCGCTCGCGGAAACGATCCTGCGCTCGTCGTAGCTGTCAGGCGGGGAGCTGCCGCGCTGCCGGCAGCTCCCCGCCCCCGTCCCGTCAGTCGCCTGGTTGAGCGCCCTTCTCGACCAGCAGCCTGACCTCGTCGACGGCTTCGGTGAACCGCTTGTTGAGCAGGCCCAGGGCTTCGCCGTTGGACTTCTGGATCAGGCCGCCGATCTCCTGCATGTTGGAAACGGCGCGTTCATAGGACGCCTTCAGCATGTCGGCCTGCCGCACCGCCCGCACCTGGGGCGGCTCGCCGGCTGCGAACGAGCGCATGCCGTCCGTCAGTTCGGACATGGTCTGCTGCATGATCTCCATGTTGCGCCGGGCCACGGCCTGCGCGCCTTCCAGGGCGACCCGGTTGGCGGCCGACAGCGTTTCCAGGTTGCGGCGGTGCGCGGACATCAACGCCTCCATGTCCGGCATCGGCGGCACCTTCATCTCCGAGAACATGCGGGTGAACTCACCCATCGCATTGCTGCCAAGGCTGTTCATGGTGTTGCTCATCGACTGGGCGGCGTTGGCGCCCGCCTCCATCGTGACCTTGGCCGCCCGCGTCGCGTCAGCGCCCATGCCGCCATCCGTCGGGTTGTCAGACATCGCCCCTGCTCCTTCTTGTTGCTGCCGCACAGCCTGGCCAGGCCGTCGGGTCACAAGCTGGCCGAGCCGCCCGAAAAAGGCAACGAAGGAGGGACGCCGGGGTTGCCGCCCTGCCACTCAGAGCGGCGGGGGCGGCGGTTCGGGCGGCGGGGGCGGCGGCGGGTTGGCAGCCGCGCGGTGCGCGGCCTCGATATCCGGATCGGCTGGCACGTCCACCACGCCTTCCAGGCCGTCATCGGCATCCCCGGCCCCCGGCATCGCGGCCCCCGGGCCGCCCGCCATGCTCGAATACCGCTCCGCCTGGTCCAGCGCCTTGTCCAGCGCGGCCATGGTGCCGGACAGGTCGGCGCTCTCGTCCCCCTGCCAGGCGCGCAAGGCATACAGCCAGACGCCCACCAGCCCGCTGGCCCGCAGCCGCCCGCGCACGCCGCCCGCGCCGATGCCGGCCGCTTCCAGCATCCAGCCCATGGACCGCCCGGTCGCGGCGGCCAGCGCCAGCGTCAGTCCCGGGTCGAACGGCAGCGCGCGCAACAGGGCGAGCATGCCTTCGCGGTGCTGCTGCAACACGTCGAACCGGCGCATCAGCAGGTCGAACAGCCGCTCGCGCGCGCTCGGCTCCGTCGCCGGCTCTGCCAGGGCGGCCTCGTCGGCGAGCAGGCCGAACCGCATCAGCACCGCGCCCGGGCCGGGAAAGCGGGCGCGCGCCCGGTCCAGCGGGAGGCCGGCGAAACGCGCCGCTTCCACGATGCTGAGCCCGCGCCATCCGGTCAGCCCCGCCTGGGCGAAGGCGGCGGAAACGAGGGCCGCGTCGAATTGTGCATCATCCATGCCCGTCAGGTAGCCTGCCTGCGCCCGATTGCCAGCCCGCGACCCGAAATCATGCGGACAACTCGCGCGAGCGGGCGGCGGCGGCGGCGACGGCCCGGCTCATCGCCGCGGGCCAGGCGTCCGGCGCCAGGAGCACGGCCAGCGCCCGTTCCGTGGTGCCGCCCGGGCTGGTGACCGCGCGGCGCATCTCGGCCGCGTCCTGCGGGCTGGCGGCGAGCAGCGCGCCCGAGCCGGCGACGGTGCGCCGGGCCAGGGTGCGGGCCAGGCCGGGCGGCAGGCCCTGCTCCACCGCCGCCGCTTCCAGCAACTCGGCGAGCAGGAAGACGTAGGCCGGGCCGCTGCCGGAGGTGGCGGTCACCGCGTCCAGCTGCGCTTCCGCCTCGACCCAGGCGACCTCGCCCACCGAGCGCAGCAGCCGGTCGCACAGCGCCTTCTGCCCGTCCGACACGCCGGGGGCGGCGAAGGCGGCGGTGAAGCCCTGCCCGATCGCGGCCGGCGTGTTCGGCATGGCGCGCACGACCGCGCCGGCCCCCGTCATGCCGGCGATGCCGGCGACGGTGCGCCCGGCCATGATGGAGAGCACGGCGGCCCCTTGCGTCCACCGCGCCACCGCCGGGACCGCCTCTGCCGCCACCTGCGGCTTGACGGCCAGCACCACGGCGTCCGGGCGGAAGCCGGGCTCCACCGCGCCGGGGCTGGCGGCCACGCTCACGCCCTCGCCGCCGAGCGAGGCCGCCTCGGGCGACGGATCGACCACCCAGCTCGGCCCCAGCCCGGCGCGGCGCCAGCCGGCGAGCATCGCGCCGCCCATCCGGCCGCCGCCCAGCAGCAGGACGCGCGGCGTCACGACCTGGGGCGTCACGCCTCGCCCACGCACTCCAGCATGGCGGCGGCCAGCGCGTCGGCCGGGGTCTTGCCGCCCCACAGCACGAACTGGAACGCCGGGTAGAAGCGCTCGCACTCGGTGATGGCGATGTCCACCATGTCCTCCAGGCTTTCGGCGGACGCGCCCGGCGCGCCGCGCAGCAGCACGGAATGGCGGAACAGCGGCATGCCGTCGTCGCTGTCCATGCCGAAATGGCCGATCCAGAGCTTCTCGTTGGCCAGGGCCAGCAGTTCGTACAACGCGCCGCGGCGGCCGGCGGGGACCTTCAGGTCGAACGCGCAGGTGAAGTGCATGGCGCTGATCTCCCGCGACCAGGAGAAGTACAGCCCGTAGTCGCACCACTTGCCCGGCGCTTCGGCGGCCATCTCACCCTCGCTGCGGCGGTCGAAGGCCCAGTCGTTGTTGCCAACGATCTGCTCGAGCGCGTCAAGCGGATTGGCGGCGTGCTCGCTGACTGTCGTGGATTGGATGGTCGGCATCATGGGGTCTCCCGGATGGAGGAAGGCCGGACGCGAACCCAGTCAAGGGCTTGCGGCCCAGGGGCTTGCGGCCACGACTCGGTACGGTCTCAGACTACCGGGCAGCAATCCCGCGGTGCAAGCCCGGTCCGCGCAACTGCGCGTCAGATGCCGTTCGGGTCGGGAAAGTCCGAATCCGGCCGCTCGACGTCGCTGGGGGGGATGGAAACGGCTTCCAGCGCGGCCACCCGCAGCTCCAGCGCCGCCACCCGGGCTTCGGCGGCTTCCTGCCCGGCGCGGGCGTTGGCGGCCATCTGCTCGACCGCTTCCAGGTCCTCGCGCCGCACCAGCTCCAGCTTGCGGACCGCCTCGTCGATGCGGGCGCGGATGGTGGATTCCGCCTCGTCCCGCAACCCGGCGAAGGCGGAGAACGCGCCGCCGGCCACGCCGGCGAGGTCGTCGAAGAAGCGCGGACGATCGGTCATGGCGGTCGGGCTCCCAATGCGAGAGCCACTATATAGACGATCATGGGTGGTTTGCACGGCGGGATGGATGTGTTTGGCTGCGCCGCATGACGGCGCTTCCCCTGCTGCTGACCATGGGCGACCCGGCCGGCATCGGCGGGGAGATCGCGGCCAAGGCCTGGCGCGCCCTGGCCGGGAGCGGCCCGGCCTTCGCCATCCTGGCGGACCCGTTCTGGGTCGGCGCGCTGGACGTGCCGATGGCGGTGATCGGGTCGCCGGCGCAGGCGGCGGACGTGTTCGGCGCGGCGCTGCCCGTGCTCCCGGTGGACCTGCCCGCCATCGCCCGGCCCGGCCGGCCGGACCCGGCCAACGCCCCCGCGGTGATCGCCAGCATCGAGCGCGCGGTGCGCCTGGCGCAGGGCGGGCAAGCCGGCGCGGTGGTCACCAACCCGATCAGCAAGGCCGTGCTCTACCAGGCCGGCTTCCCCCACCCCGGCCACACCGAGTTCCTGGGCGCGCTCACCGGCGCGACACCCGTGATGATGCTGGCCTGCGCCCAGTTGCGGGTGGTGCCGGTGACGATCCACGTCTCGCTGCGCCGCGCGCTGGAGGGGGTGACGACCGCGGCGATCCTCGCCACCGCCCGGGCGGCGGACGCGGCGCTGCGGCGGGATTTCGGCATCGCGGCGCCCCGCCTGGCGGTGGCGGGGCTGAACCCGCACGCCGGCGAGCAGGGCGCCATGGGCTCGGAGGAAGCGGAGGTGATCGCCCCCGCGGTGGCGGCGCTGCGGGCGGAAGGCATCGACGCGACCGGGCCGTATCCGCCGGACACCCTGTTCACCGACGCGGCGCGGCCGCGCTACGACGCCGCGATCTGCATGTACCACGACCAGGCGCTGATCCCGCTCAAGACGCTGGACATGGCCGGCGGGGTGAACGTGACGCTGGGGCTGCCGATCGTGCGGACCTCGCCCGACCACGGCACCGCGTTCGGCATCGCCGGGCAGGGGGTGGCGGACCCGGGCAGCCTGATCGCGGCGCTGCGCATGGCGGCGGCGCTGGCGGAACGAAGGCTCCAAGGGACCATGGCATGAGCATCCGGCTGGGCGTGAACATCGACCACGTGGCGACCGTGCGCAACGCCCGCGGCGGCGCGCACCCCGACCCGGTGGAAGCGGCGCTGCTCGCGGCCCGCGCGGGGGCGGACGGCATCACGGCGCACCTGCGGGAGGACCGCCGCCACATGCGCGACGCCGACCTGGAGCGGCTGCGCGCCGCCCTTCCCGTGCCGCTGAACATGGAGATGGCGGCGACGGAGGAGATGGCGGCGATCGCGCTGCGGCTGCGGCCCAACGCGTGCTGCCTGGTGCCGGAGCGGCGGGCGGAGGTGACGACGGAAGGCGGGCTGGACGCCGCCGGGCAGGTGGAGGCGCTGCGCCCGGTCGTGGCGGGGCTGCGCGCGGCGGGAATCCGGGTGTCGTTGTTCGTGGACCCGGAGGAGCGGCAATTGGAGGCCGCGGCGGAGCTGCGGGCGGACATCGTGGAGCTGCACACCGGCGCCTACGCCCATGGCCGCGCGGGCGAGCTGGACCGGCTGCGCGCCGCCGCCGCGCTGACCGCCGGGCTGGGGCTGGAGTGCCACGCCGGGCACGGGCTGAGCTACGCCAACGTGCAGGCGGTGGCGGCGCTGCCGGAGGTGGTGGAGCTGAACATCGGGCACTTCATCATCGGGGAAGCGATCAGCGGCGGGCTGCCGGCGGTGGTGCGGCGGATGCGGGAGCTGATCGACGGGGCGGGTTGATACAACCCAGGATCTGGCACGCGCCGAGACGGCGAGAGACTGTGCCATCTACTCGATCGTTCCGCCTGCATACCGATGAGAGCAATCTATATCCCAAGATCGGGGCCGAGTTCGCGGCCCGTGGGACGGTAAGGCATTCGGCCGACGAGTATGTCCGCGGCGACGTGACCACCAACACGGTGGAAAGCTTCTTCGGCGTGCTCAAGCGCGGCATGAGGGGCGTCTACCAGCACTGCGACGAGCAGCACTTCCAGCGCTACTTCAACGAGTTCGCCTTCCGCTACAACAACCGCTTCAAGCTGGGCGTGGAGGACGATGAACGCGCCGTTCGGGCGGTTCGTGGTGCCGAAGGTAAGCGGCTTACATATCAAGGAACTCGTTCGGCCTAAGACTTCGAGGCAGGTAACACGGGCCTTCCTGCGGTGGTTGGCTCGACGGCAGGCAGTTTGTCCTTTCCCAGACGTTGAGTGAGCTTGGGTTTAGGAGGTGTGTTTAAAGCACGTCATAAAGCGTTGTCTCGGCGCAAAGCAACATCATCGTTTTCCTCGTCTCGATGGTTCATTCTTTTTTCCTACAACGACTTCGTAAGGATATGCGTTCTTCTCAATGGAGCACGACGCAAAAAGATGCACCAGGACCGTTAGCCAATCACCGCGCTTTCGAAAACACAGTCTGTGAAGATGGCGAGTTGAAAACCTTTCAAGGTTCTCAACAGAACCAACGAAATTATACACGTCCTCTCGCTTGCCAAGTAGAAAGTCTCGAATTTGGCTACCATCAAAGTTTTTCTTCTCTGCCATAGCATAGCAATAAGCTATTTTTGCAAGCATCATAGGAAGCGCGCCAACTTTAAGGCTTTGTTTTAAACTCATCCCAGATGAACTATCGTTTCCTATTTTAAATACCATTAATTGAAATTCAGTAATGGTTGAGCCGCGATCTAAACTACAGAGCAGTCCGGGAGACGGAAACTTTAGCAAGGCAAAAATGCGTGGATACGACTCCACTGGAAAGTCTAATAAGCGCTCTCCAAGTTCATCGGTGGTAAGATCACCTGCATAGACTGGCGGAAGATGTCTGAGTTGAGGTAGTTTTCCTATGCCTTTCCCACAAAGCCGGAGAAGAAGTCTCGGAATTTGGAGATCCACATTTATCGCCGAGTTTTCGTATTTCTTGTTAGAACGTCTGGCACACGTTGTACAGGTGCCACGCCTGATAACCAAGCTCCCCTGAATTGCTTCAGGGATGATGTGTTCGTCTTCTAACTTTTCGCGTGGAAACGGATTGCGACAAAAAACACATTTGCCGTCGCCTTCATATATGTGGCGCCGCATGAGCAGGCTGGGCATGCGAATACTATAGCGATCAAGCCCGAATTTTCAAACTTGTTGCTTCACGCAGAACGGCAGTCACCGCGTTTCGGTAAAAACCCGATCTCGCCAGGGTCGCACTGCTCTCAACCTCTGTTCCCGAGATCAGGACGCATCCTATTTTCCGCCTCGAAAAGAACCTGCGCTAGCCGGTCAATATCGGACTTGCTTACAATGAGCGCCGGTTTTGTTCAGGATTATATTCATAACCAATGCGACTCATGCTGCTATCCGTAAATCTTTGCGATCTCGGGGTAAAGCGCTTGCCTTCAACCCCACAGAGTTAAGCCTTTATAACTATGTCAAAGGAATAATTAGGTTTATAATCCTAAAGCAAACCGTGGCCGTTTGGACACCCGACTCATTGCTGGCAACCCGAGGCGTCCGTCCCGTCGCCCCAGCCCTCACCCAGCGACGGCGGCCAGCACCCCCGCCAGCCGCCGCCGCGTGCCCTCGTCGGCCGCGCCGTCCACCCGGTCCGGCCGCCAGTGGCGCTGGAAGGCGCGCAGCAGCACGGCGGGCGGCAGGTCGGTGCGGTAGCCGATCGCGCCCAGCGCGGCCAGCACGTCGGCCACCGGGTCGCCGTCCCCGCCGGGCCACAGGCCGACGCCGTTGGCGGCCAGGCCGGGCCAGTCGAACAGCTCGCCCGGGTCGTCCTTGCGGTCGGGGGCGACGTCGCTGTGGCCGAGGACATTGCGGGCGGGGATGGGGTGGCGGGACAGGATGCCGAGGCACAGGTCGCACACGGCGGCCATCTGCAACGCCGGGAACGGGCGGTAGCCCCACTCGTGGCCGGGGTTGACGATCTCGACCCCGACGCAGCGGCCGTTCAGCGCGCCGTGGCCGCGCCAGTGCGACACGCCGGCGTGCCAGGCCCGGCGCCCCTCCGGCACCAGCTGCCAGACCAGCCCGTCCTCCTCCACCAGGTAGTGCGAGGACACGCGAGACGCCGGGTCCCGCAGCCGCGCCAGCGCCTCGGCCGCGCTGCGCATGCCGGTGTAGTGCAGCAGCAGGATGTCGACCGGCCCGCCATCCGGCCGCGCGTCGTGGTTCGGGCTAGAGGCCTGCCTCACAGCCCGCGTTCGCGCTTGATGCGGTCCCAGGCGGCGTTGATGCCGGCGACCTTGTCGGTGGCGCTGGCGATGAACTCCGCCGGCACGCCGCGGGACGCCAGGCTGTCCGGATGGTTGGCGCGCACCAGCGCCTTCCATGCGGCCCGCACCTCGTCATCCGTGGCGGAGCGGGCAACGCCCAGCACGGCGTAGGCGTCGTCCGTCGGCTCCGGACGGAAGCGGGGGGCGGCGCCGCGCGCCCGGTCCCAGGCCACGGCGGGCAGGGCGAAGCGGCGGTGGACCCGTTGCAGGAAGTCCATCTCCCGCCCGTTCACCGCGCCGTCGGCGCGGGCGATGGCGAACAAGGCGGCGAGCACGTCCTCCAGCACGCCGGGCGCGTCGGCGAACGCGTCGCCCAGCTGGGTGGCGTAGGTTTCGAAGCCTTCGGGGCTGTCGCGCGCGGCGTCGAACATGCGGCCGACGTCGCGCACCGCCTCGGGCGGGATGCGGAACTGGCGCTTGAAGGCGTCGATCTCCTCCCGCGTCACCGCGCCGTCGCACTTGGCGAGCTTGGCCGACAGCACCACCACGCCGATGGCGAACAACTGGTCCCGCCCGCCCAGCATGGCGGCGACGCGGGCCGGGTTGAGCCCGAAGCCGTTCGGCAGCCTCATCCTGGGCAAGGCGCCGGAGTCGGCGGCGTGGCCCAGCGCCGCGCCCATCACCGCGCCGAACGGCCCACCCATCACCAGCCCGGCGGCGCCGCCGAGGAGCTTGCCCCAATATCCCATGGGCGCGAGCATACCATGGGTTGACGCCGCGCACAGGCCGGGCCTTCAGCGGGCCGACAGAGCGGGGGGCCGGCAGCGTGGGGGCCGGGCGTCAGCCTTGCGGAGGCGGCCACCCGCCATGCCGGACGGCCTTGACGGGCAGGGGGGTCCAGGCGGAGATGGCGCGCAGCCGCTCCGGGTCCAGCATGGTGGCGATCCCGCCCCTGAGATCGACCAGCCCGCTGTGGCGGAGCTCCCGCACCACCCGGTTCATGTGCACGACGCTCTGGCCCAGGACGTCGCCGAGCACTTCCTGCGTCAGCGGCATCCTGAACTGGTCGCTGCTCGCCAGCCCGACCCGGGTCAGCCGTTCATGCAGGCGCAGGACCAGGTGGGCCAGGCCGGCGAGCGCCGTTTGCCGCCCGAGGCAGACGATGTGGTCGCACATCATGAGGTCGTCGAGATGGAACATGGCCCGGCTGCCATGGGCCAGGGCGGCGTGCCGCCCGTCATCGTGGCCCAACACGTCGGCGAAGGCCTGGGCGTTCACCGTCTGCATCTCGGTCAGCGCGCCGGTGGCGTAGGCCGTCGGCAACGTCATGGAGGACACGTGGCCGATGAAGTCGCCTGGGAGGCGCAGGCTGACGATCTGGCGCCGCCCGTCGGGCAGCAGCCGGTAGCGGCAGCCCCACCCGGCGGTGACGATGCGCAGCGGCGGCGACGCCGAGTCCTTGGCGTAGAGGCTCCGGTGCGGCGGGTGGTAGTACGAGGTTCGAGCGACCTGCGCCAGGAACCGGTCGTCCTCGCCAGTCAAGCCGCCAAAGCTTGAGAACTGCGCCTTGAGCACCCGCAAGGCTTCGTCGACGTGCCCAGTATCGCCTTGAGTGTAGTCGAATGAGATCGTGATTACTTCAAGACGAGCGGGGGACGCTGCTTGCGCAGCCTGTCCGGTGCCGCTTGCCTATCCGGCCTCAAAGGCAACATTCTTTTATATCCTTTGAGGCCCTGGACGCTTGCCTGTCGCCTAAGTTGGGACCGGGGCGGCTATGTCAACGTTCGATCCAATCAAAGCATGTTGAAGCATGCCCGCCGG
Organism: uncultured Acetobacteraceae bacterium; assembly: GCA_964245075.1. Classification (GTDB taxonomy): domain Bacteria; phylum Pseudomonadota; class Alphaproteobacteria; order Acetobacterales; family Acetobacteraceae; genus LMUY01. The sequence continues at coordinate 2,962 of CAXTLC010000007.1, read as the reverse complement.
GCCATGACCGTGGCGCGGCGTATTCACGACCAGGGGCCGGAATCGTCAGCCGGCGTCCACGGGGTGGCGCAAGCTCCACAGCCGTTCGTGGGCCGTGACGAGGGACTCCATGTTCCGCCGGCGGTTGGCGGGATTCGTCGCCGGCCTGCGGGCCAGCAGGATTTCCAGCGCTTGAAGCAGCAGGCCGGCGATCTCGACGTCCTGGAGATCGCACGCGTGGTAGAAGGCTTGCATGATCTTGTCATAAAGCCGGCGGCCCTGGTGCGCCGTTTCCTGAAAACCGGCGAATCTAGCCAGGCTGTTCCCCATCCGTGCCACCTTTCGTTTCCGAGCGCAGTGGTATGTTTGCCTCTTCTACGCTCGCGCCGGGCATCCAGATGCAGAAATGGCGAACTTTCCAGATCTTGGGACTTTGCAGAAAAGACGCGATCAAATGGTGGCGCCATGCAGAACCAATGCTGCATTTCCCGCTTGCCTTTCATCGAAGCCGGTCGCGACCCGTGGCGCGTCAAGACATACCACTGAGACAGAAAACATTCTTGTGACTCGCCAGGCGTCTATCATTCGTTAAGGTGATGTCATCGTCGGCACGGGACTGCTCCGAGGAACCGGCGGCTGAGAGGCGCTTATCGTCCTGCCTTGTAGGTTGGAGATTGCCTATGCTCACGAGACCAGCCGACCCAACGGCTGCCAGGCCGCAGGGAGTTGACCGCCTCGCCGCAACCGCGGATGGCCCGCGGCACGCCGGGGCGCCGCGATGACGATCGGCCCGTTCCTGCGCCTCCTGTCCGGCGACGCGCTGGGGCCGGCGTCCTCCGTGCGCCTGACGCCGGAACTGTGGGCAGCCCTGGACGACGCATGCCGGCGCCACGGGGTCAGCCTGACTGCCGTCATGAAGGCGGTCGCCACGGGGGGGACGGCCCGCGCGGAGGCCGCTGCGGCGGGCAAACGCCGGTTCAGGCTGGTGGACGCCATCCCGCCGGACGAATGAGCGGACAGCCTGCACACGGTCCGCAGCCCGGCGCGTAGCGACCGGGAAGCCTGCACTCCCGCCAAGAGGAGCATCATGCTGTGCTTTCACATCCTGCGTCCGCCCAGAACCGGCTGCTCGCCGCTTTGCCGCCGGCCGTCCTGACGCAGCTCCTGCCGAAGCTCAGCCGCGCCGCCCTGCCCGCCCAGCGGCCGATCTACACTCCCGCCTCACCGATGGAGGCCGTGTATTTCCCGCTGTCCGGCATGGTCTCGCTGATCACCAACTTCCGCGACGGCACCCAGGCCGAGGTCGGCATCATCGGCCGCGAAGGCATGCTCGGGGCGCCCCTCATCGCGGGCGTCACCACGCCCTTCACCGACTGCGTGGTGCAGATGCCCGGCGAGGCCCTGCGCATGGGCGCCGGGGATTTCCGTTCCGAGCTGGACGCCCATCCCGCCTTCCGGGCGCTGCTGCTGCGCTACAACGAGGCGCTCCACGCCCAGGTCACGCAGACGGCGGCCTGCAACGGCCGCCATGGGTTGGCGCAGCGCCTCGCGCGCTGGCTGCTGATGGCGCACGACCGCGCCGAGGCGGACGAGCTGCCGCTGACGCAGGACGCCATGGCGGTGATGCTCGGCGTCCGGCGCCCCAGCATCACGCTCACCGCGGGCAGGCTGCAAGGCGCGGGGCTGATCAGGTGCGCCAGGGGCGTGGTCACCGTCCTCGACCGTCCCGGCCTCCAGGCCTGCTCCTGCGAATGCCACGGCGCCGTCCGGCGCAGGTCCGCCGCGCTGCTTTGCATGGACGCCGGGTAGGCGAAGCGTGCCCGATCGCGAGCAGCGGGGAAGCCGGCAGCGGGTGCCGGGCGACCTTGCCAGGACCCCGGCGATCGTCGGCCACAGGCGCTTGCCGATGCGCGGGCGGCCGTCCGAAGCCGGGCCGCGGTTCGCACGAATCTCGTTTCTTCGCCGGCTCGGCTTGGGCGCCGGCGCAGCCCGGAAGCGAGCGGGGCCGCCACGGACGGCCAATCCCAGACCGGGACGCCACCCGGCGCCGGAACCAGTTGACACCGACCCGCCTTCCCCCGCCATAACGCCTCCATGCGCCGCCTTTGCCGCTTCCTGGCCCTGGCTTCCCTGCTCCTGCCCGGCGCCGCGGCGGCGGCCGACCGTTTCTTCACCACCTCCGACGGCGTGCGCCTCCACTACATCGAGCGCGGCCCCGCCTTCGCCCCCACCATCGTCTTCGTCCCCGGCTGGACCATGCCCGCCTGGATCTTCCAGCCGCAGATCGACTTCTTCTCCCGCGACTACCACGTCGTCGCCCTGGACCCCCGCGGCCAGGGGCAGAGCGACATCCCGGCCGGCGGCTACGAGCCGTTCCGCCGCGGCGCCGACGTCGGCGAGCTGATCCGCGCGCTCGGCGGCCGGCGGGTGATCCTGGTCGGCTGGTCACTCGGCGTGCTGGACGACCTCGCCTACGTGCACGAGTCCGGCCCGGGCAAGCTGCTGGGCCTGGTGCTGATCGACAACTCGGTCGGCGAGGACCCCGCCCCGGCGCCCGGCCCCCACATCCCCACCCGCCGCCTCTCGCCCGCCGAGCGCGAAGCGGCGATGGCCCGCTTCGTGCGCGGCATGTTCCGCCGCCAGCAGGACGAGACCTACCTCGAGACGCTGACCGAAACGGCGCTGCGGACCCCGCCGGACGCGTCCGCCGCCCTGCTGCGCTACCCGGTGCCGCGCAGCTTCTGGCGGGACGCCGTGTACATGGTGAACAAGCCCATCCTGTACGCCGTGCGCCCCAAGCTGATGGAGCAGGCCGAGAACCTGGCGGCGCGCCATGCGGGCGTGATGACGGACGTTTACGAGGACGCCGGCCACGCGCTGTTCGTCGATGACGGGGACCGCTTCAACACCGAGATGCTGACCTTCATCCGCACGATGGTCCTGCCATGACGCGCGCGCAGCGCACGATGGCCTCGACGCGCGC
>CAXTLC010000006.1:33815-85580 GCA_964245075.1 uncultured Acetobacteraceae bacterium | reverse complement strand
AGACGTAAGTTCCCACTAACCTTTGGGAACTGTCGTGCCGGTCAATCCGGCGGCGTGTCGTTAATTCGGCGCCGCTGGATACGGCGTTTGCGCTCTGTTCCGCGCCAAGCGCCAACACGCTCGAACAGCAGCACGGACCGGCCAGTCACAGTGTATTCCTCGCCAACTCCAACCTCCTCCTCGTGGTTGGGCGCGTTGGTGTCAAACACCAGGCGCCAGACCGTGCCACCAGCCACCGCCGGCATGGTGAAGCCCACACCTTCGTGGTGGGCGTTCAGCACGATCAGCATGGAGCTGTCACTGGACACCCGGCGCACGCCAGTCGCCCGCGCCCGGCCATCCAGCAACATGCCGAAGCAGCGCAGGTTGCCATCGTCCCAGTCCGAACCGGTCATGTCCCGCCCAAGCGCGGTCAACCACGTCACGTCCCGCACGCCGGACTCGACATCCAAGGCGCCCGTCAGGTAGCGGCCGCGGCGCAGCACCGGGTAGCGGTGGCGCAATGCGGTCAACTCCTGGACGAAGCGGATCAAGCGCTGGCCGCGCTCGCCGATGTCCCAGTCCAGCCAACTTGTCGCGTTATCCTGGTTGTAGGGGTTGTTGTTGCCGGTCTGGGTACGGCCGAACTCGTCGCCGGCCAGCAGCATCGGCGTTCCCTGGCTTAGCAGCAGGGTCGCCAGCATGTTGCGGATCTGACGTTCCCGCAGCCCGTTGAGGGCTGTGTCCTCGGTCGGCCCCTCGACGCCGCAGTTCCAGCTGATGTTGTTGCTGCTGCCGTCCTGGTTGCGTTCTCCGTTCGCCTCGTTGTGCTTCTCGTTGTAGCTGACGACATCGTTCAGCGTGAATCCGTCGTGGGAAGTGACGAAGTTCACGCTGGACCACGGGCGCCGGCCGCGGCGGTTGAACTCACCGGCGGACGCCGACAGCCGCGCCGCCATGGCCGAGGCGGGCGCCGCGGCTTTCCAGAACGCGCGGGTCGTGTCACGGAACTTGTCATTCCACTCCGCCCAGCCCGGCGGAAACTGGCCAACCTGGTAGCCGCCTGGCCCGATGTCCCAGGGCTCCGCGATCAGCTTCACGCCGGACAGCACCGGGTCCTGCCGGCAGGTGTCGAGGAATCCGCCGCCCTGGTCGAAGCCGTGATCCTCCCGCGCCAGGATCGTGGCCAGGTCGAAGCGGAACCCGTCCACGTGCATCTCGGTCACCCAGTAGCGCAGGCTGTCGGTGACCATCTGCAACACTCGCGGGTGGCTGATGTTGATGGTGTTTCCCGTCCCGGTGTCATTGACATAGTAGCGCCGGTCACCGGGCATCAACCGGTAGTAGCTGCGGTTGTCGATCCCCCGGAAGGAAAGGGTGGCGCCGCGCTCGTTGCCCTCGGCGGTATGGTTGTACACCACGTCCAGGATCACTTCGAGCCCGGCCTCGTGGAAGCGCGCCACCATCTGCTTGAACTCGGAGAAGGCGAAGCCCGGGCTGAACGCGTACCGTGGGTCCGGTGCGAAGAACCCGATGGAGTTGTAGCCCCAATAATTGGTCAGCCCCGTCCGCAGCAGATGCTCATCGTTGGCGAAAGTCTGCACCGGCAGCAATTCGACGGAGGTGACGCCAAGCGAGCGGATGTAGTCCAGCACTTCGGGGGTAGCCAGGCCGGCGAACGTGCCGCGCAACTCCTCCGACACCAGCGGGTGCAGCTTGGTGAAACCACGGACGTGCGCCTCGTAGATGATCGTCTCTTCCCAAGGGATCATCGGCCCGTGGTCGCGGCCCCAGGTGAACGCCGGGTCGATCACCCGGCACCTGGGCACGAACGGCCCGCTGTCCCGGGTGTCGAACGACAGATCCTCGGTTCGCGCGCCCAGCGTGTAGCCGTAGCAGGCGGGGTGCCAATCCAGCCGGCCAAGATGTGCCTTGGCATAGGGGTCCAGCAACAGTTTGTGGTGGTTGAAACGGTGTCCTACCTCCGGCGCATAGGGTCCATGCACGCGGTAGCCGTAAACGGTGCCGGGCCGGGCGTCCCGCAGATAGCCGTGGAACACCTCATCCGTGTACTCCGGCAATTCGATGCGCTCGAGCTCGCGCTCGCCGGACGGATCGAACAAGCAGAGCTCCACCCGCTCGGCATGCGCGGAAAACAACGCGAAGTTCACGCCGAGGCCGTCCCAGGTTGCACCCAGCGGGTGCGGCCGGCCCTCGCTGATGCGTTCGCGCATGACGGCAGGACTCATTGCGGCTGATATGGCGACGCACTCCTATATCCGGACGGCCGCCAGATTGTCAGGATGACGGGCAGACGCGCTAGGCTGGTTCAAATCATGGCGCAATCGAGCGCGCGGTCGGGGAAAGCAGATGGTTGTGACTGGATTCGAACACTTCGTTGCCGGTCAGCTATTCACCTCACCGCCACGCTCCATTGATGCCGCCACTATCAAGGCGTTCGCAAACCAATTTGACAACCAGCTTCAACATACCGACGAGACTATGGCCGTGCAGACGCCGTTCGGCAGCCTGGTCGCAAGCGGGTGGCACACGGCATCCCTGACGATGCGGCTCATGCTGGACAGCGTTCTGGAAGGGGTGAGCGGCCGCGGCATGGGAGTGCAGATAAGCAACATCACGTGGCCGGCACCCGTTCATCCCGGTGACGAGCTTCACGCGGTCAGCGAGGTGCTGGAACTGCGTCCGTCCCGTTCCAAGCCGGATCGCGGCCTGATGGTTGTCCGCACCACGACGCGCAACCAGCACGGCACGAAGGTGCAGGAGATGACGGGCACCATGCTCATCCTGCGCAGCGACGCGGTGTTGCCCGAACGGCCGCCTCACTCCGCAGCGTAAGGCAGCTTGCGCCCGGCCAGCGCAGCCAGTTGGGGCGCCAGCGTCACGAGATCCCGTTCAGCGACGCAGCAGAGGTACTCGCAGGCGGGGAACTGCTCGCCCTCGGCTTCGGGCAGCAACTGCCCATCCGGCCCGAGCGGCACCGCCGTGAGCCCAAGATCGCCGTACACCTTGAGCAGGCCCGGTCCGGCCCGCCAAACCGCGGCATCCATGCCTTCCTGCGCGGCAAGGTCCCGCAAGCGCCAGATCGCCGAGATCCGGTCCGCCGGCGAACCCACCGGGTCCCCCAGGCCGAGCATGACCCGGCCGAGGCGGCGGAAAGGGATGGCCGACTGCCCGGCCTCCCCGAGCACCACGCCATCGGCCTGCGCCGGCGGGTCCGCTCCCAGCGAGGCATAGCGCAGCCGTCCCGCGCCGGTCCAAGGCATCCAATCGACGTGGCCCGGGCGCAGCAGCCGCCAGATCGCCAGCAGCGCCAGCAGCACCGCGAGCAGCATCGCCAAGCGCAGGCTATTGGGCAGGCCGGGGGACAAGACGATCTTCCACCAGGAGTTCTCGGTCATCCGGCTTGTCTGCGGCTCCAGCGCCGCCAGCGCGCACACGCAGGCGGCGAGTGCGAAGAGCGGCACCAGCACCTGGGCTTGCAGCGTGTGGGTGAAAATACGGGCCTCGCGGTAAAAGGCGTCCCGGAACGGCGCCACCAGCACGGCGCACAACGCCAGCACGGCCGGGATCCAAACCTGGTCGCCTTGCGCAGCGGTGTAGCCCGTCGCCAGCAGCAGCAGGCCGATCGTGGCGCCCCAGGCCAGCCTCACCCGTTGCGACAGGCCGGCCGCCAGCACCATGAGCGCCGCGCCGATCAAGGACGGCACGAACTGCCCCGCGCTGGCCGCAGCGTCGGCGAAGTCCGGGTCGATCCACGAAAAGTCCGGCCGGTCATCCAACACGCCGAGCGACAGCAGCAAGGCGCCGCACAGCGCCACCGTCCCCGTCGCGGCGCCCACAGCGAAATCCGGCTCGCTGAGCCGGCCCAGCGCCAGTGTCGCCCGTCCAGCCCGGCCGCCCTTCAGCAGCGCGCCGCCGCGCAGCAGGATCTCATTGCCGGCGAACATCGTGCCGGCCAGGAACAGCGGGACGATGTAGTAGTAAAGCCGGAACACCACGATCGCGCCCAGGATGGTCGGCGGCGGCAGGTAGGGCTCGAGCCCGATCAGCATCGCCGCGTCGAACACGCCGATGCCGCCGGGCAGGTTCGTCAGCAGCCCGGCGGTGTAGGAAGCCAGGTAGCAGGCCAGGAAGCGCAGGAAGATCAGGCCCGGAGCCGGTGGCAGCAGCGTGTAGAAGATCGACGCCGTCAGCGCCACGTCCACGGAGGCGAGCGTCACCTGCACCACCGCCATCCGCCAGTCAGGCAGGCTGAACTCGTGTCCGCGCAGCCGGATGGTTCCGGCCAGCTTGGAGACGATGACATAGGCCGCCACCACCGCCCACATCACGCCCCCGATGGCGTAGAACGCCCAGAGCGGCAGGATGCTCGGGAAGTAGGGCAGGGACATCGGCTCGAAGAACAGGATGCAGCCGCCGAGCACCAGGCCGCCCAGCCCGAAGGTCAGCGAGCAGAACCCCACCACCTTGGCGATCTGCACCGGCGATAAGCCCCAATGCGAGTACAGCCGGTAGCGCACCGCAGCCCCGGACACCGCGGCAAAGCCAAGATTGTGCGACAGCGCGTAGGCGCAGAACGACGCGAAGGCGACCCGGCGGTAGCGCACCTTGTGCCCGGCATAGACCGTGCCGAGCCGGTCATAGAACGTCAGCACGCCGTAGGACAGCACCGTCCAGGCGGCCCCCATCGCCAGCGAGCTGCGCGGGATCGCGGCCAGGGCCGCCTTGATGTCCGCCAACTTGAGATTGCGGAACTCACGCTGCACCACGTAGATCGCACCCACGAGCAGCAGCACGCCCAGCAAGGCGGGCAGGTGGCGGGCGAAACGCTTCAAGCGACCGCAGCCGGCTGCGACCGGAGGGCGGCCCGTATCAGTTCCACGGTCTCCGCCACGCCGTACAACGCCACGAAGCCGCCGAAGCGCGGGCCTTCCCGCTGGCCCAGCAGCACTTGGTACAGACAGTCGAACCAGTCCTTCAGCGCCGGGAAGGGGTGGCGCTTGCCGACGGCGTACACCTTATCCTGGATCGCCTCCGCCGTGCTGCCGGGCGGCATGGCGGCGAGCGTGTCAGCCAGGTCTTGCAGGGCCGCTTCCTCGATCGCCGTGGGAGGGCGGTAGCCCTTCGCGGGAAGCACGAAATCCCGGTAGTAGGCCACCGCGTTCGTGACGAGCCGGTCTAGGAACGGGTTGCTTTCCGGCGTCAGCCCGGGACGGTAGCGCCGGATGTAGCCCCACAGCATCTCGGGCGTGCCGCCGTTGATGACGTTGGCCAGGTTGAGCAGCATGGTGAACGGGATCGGGCTGCCGCCATCATTGGGCACCCGGCCGCCGCCGATGTGCCAGGCCGGGTTCGCCGGATCTCCGCCGCCCTTCGCGGCATGGGCGATGTAGTCGTCCACCGTGCGGGGAATGGCGTCGAAGAACAGCCGCTTGGCCCGTTGCGGCTGATGGTACATGAACTGCGACAGGCTTTCCGGCGGGGCGTAGCGCAGCCAATCATCCACCGACAGGCCGTTGCCGCGGCTCTTGCTGATCTTCTGCCCCGTCTCGTCCAGGAACAGTTCGTAGGTGAATCCCACCGGCGGCTCGGAGCCGAGCACGCGGCAGATCTTGCCGGACAGCCGGACGCTGTCGATCAGGTCCTTGCCGCTCATCTCGTAGTCCACGCCGAGGGCGTGCCAGCGCATCGCCCAATCCGCCTTCCATTGCAGCTTGCAAGCGCCGCCGGTGACGGAAGTGGTGAAGCGCTCGCCCGCTCCGTCCGTCCAGGTCACGGTGCCGGCCGCCAAATCCGTGCTCTCGATTGGCACCTGCATCACCTGCCCGGTGTGCGGATGCAGCGGCAGGATCGGCGAGTAGGTGGCGCGGCGGTCCGGCCCGAGGGTCGGCAGCACCACGGCGCGGACCTGGTCATGCAGCGCCAGGACGCGAAGCAGCGCCGGGTCAAACCGCCCGGCGGCGTAGCAGTCGGTGGCGGAGACGAATTCGTAGTCGAAGCCGAAGCGGTCCAGGAAGGCGCGCAGCCGGGCGTTGTTGTGGGCGCCGAAGCTGTCATGGGTGCCGAACGGGTCCGGCACCCGGGTGAGCGGCTGGCCGATGAACGGGCGCAGCGCATCCGGATTGGGCACGTTGTCCGGCACCTTGCGCAAGCCATCCATGTCGTCGCTGAACGCGAGCAGGCGGGATGGCCTGCCGGTCAGCTCGGTGAAGGCGCGGCGCACCCAACTGGTCCGGGCGACCTCGCCGAAGGTGCCGATATGCGGCAGGCCGGACGGGCCGTAGCCGGTTTCAAACAGCGCCTCGGCCTTGCCGGACTTGTCGAGCCGGGCAGCCAAGCGGGCAGCTTCCTCGAACGGCCATGCTTTCGGCAGCGGCGGATTATTGCGAACCGTATCTGACATCGCGCGCACGCTAGAAATTGCGCCACTCGTGGTCAATCGAATGGGCCAACAGTTTCGCTTCCTCCATGTGGTAGCCAGGCCAGCAGCCGAGACCGGCCGTCTATCTAGCCTAGATATCGTCGGAGATCGCCATGCGGCTTGCCGTTCTGTCCCGCCCGAGCCCGCTGACGGGCGGGGTGGCCACCGTTTCGGCCGCAACGGGATTGGCTTTTGGGGCGCTGGCCGCTGGAGGCGCGATGGCCGCTCACAGCACGGCCGAGCGCTGACGCTGGCGTTGGTCCATCGCCGGCTCTCGCGTCGCGGGTGACATGGTAGGGGGCAGGCGGGGCTGGCGGCCGCCTGCCCCCGTTCAGGTCACGCCGCCGGGCCTTGCTCGGCCTCGGCGTGTTCCTCGGCCGCCGCACTCAACGCCTCGCCGAGCGCCTTGGCCTTTTCGGCGTTCTTTCCCTGCGCCTTACCGGCCAGGGTGACCGACTCCTTGCCGAGCTTGGCAACCAGCTTGCGGATGGCCTCGCCGTTCAGCTCCTTGGCGTGCAGGTGCTTCTTCAGGCTTTCCAGGTCCTTGATGATCGTCTTGACGCCGGGCGCCTCGAGCTTCTCGAGCGTGGCTTCCCAACCCTCGATGTTCTTGGTCGCGGCGGTGATCGTGAAGCCCTTCACGCCATCCTTGATGTGCTTGAGGGTCGCGTCGAACTGCGGCATGACAAAATCCTTCCAGGTATTGTTCGGCCGGAAACGTTCCCGCCGCAAACGAGCAAAGAGAGCGACTGCACGGGAGTTGCTGGCAACTCGCCCAAGCCGCGACATATATTGCACATGACGCCGTTTCCCCAGGACTTGCTGCAAACCGCCGCTGTTGTCGCTGGGCACGGGCGCGCCAGCATCCTGACCGGAGAAGGCGAACTCGCATCCGGCACCGCCGCGGAGGTGACGGCTCTGCTGGGCGACGCGATGCCGCTGCTGATCCACGCGCCCGCCACCCTGCGCCGGCTCGGACTGCGGCCACGCGCCTGCTTCGACCTGCTGGAACTCTGGGCGTTCGTGCGCCCGGCCTGCCCGGCTGCGCCCACCGCCCGCGGCCTAGCCCTGGCGCTGGACATGGACCCGCCCCGCGACATGGAGCACGCAGCCGCGCTGCTTCCCACCCTGGCCGAAGCGCTGCTGACGCGGCTGTCCACGGGCCGGGACACGCCGGCCAACCGGGACGCCGCGGCGATCGCCGCCCGGATGGGCAGCGCCGGCTGGGCTTGGGCGCCGTTCGTGACGGCGGCGCTCGACGCCCCCGCCGGGTCCCCCGGTGATGCGTTGCGCGTGTGGAAACGCTTGCCGGAATGGGAGGAAGCCGCGCCGCCGCCGCCGCCCGCCTCCCATCCGGTGCCGCCCGCCGCCGCCCGCCGCCGGCTGGCCGCCATGCTCGGCCCCCATGCGGAGCAGCGGCCGGGGCAGGGCGATTACGCCGATGCCGCCGCCGCCGCCTTCGCGCCGCGGGAGGTGCGCGGCGACCCGGCGACCGTGCTGGCGGAGGCCGGCACCGGCACGGGCAAGACGCTGGGCTACGTGGCGCCCGCCAGCCTATGGGCCGAGCGAAATGGCGCGCCGGTGTGGATCAGCACCTATACCCGGCACTTGCAACGCCAGGTGGAAGGCGAACTGGCCCGGCTATACCACGATCCGGCGGAGCGCCGCCGCCGCGTCGTGGTGCGGAAAGGGCGGGAGAACTACTTGTGCCTGTTGAATCTGGAGGACCGGGTGAACGGCCTGGCGGGAGCGCACGGCTCCGCCGGGCTGATCCCGCTCGGCCTGCTGGCCCGCTGGGCGCTGGCGACCGCGGACGGGGACATCGCGGGCGGTGACCTTCCGGGCTGGTTCGGCGAGCTGTTCGGCCCGGCGGCGCTGTTCGGCTTGGCCGACCGCCGCGGCGAGTGCATCCACGGCGCCTGCCCGCACTACAAGCGCTGCTACGTGGAGCACACCATCCGGCGCGCCGGCACCGCCGAGCTGGTGATCGCCAACCACGCGCTGGTGATGATACAGGCCGCGCGCGGCGCACGCGAGGGCGCCGCCGGGATGGAGGACATGGTTCCCACCCGCTACGTGTTCGACGAGGGCCATCACGTGTTCGACGCGGCGGACAGCGCCTTCGCCGCCGTTTTCAGCGGGGTCGAAGGCGCGGAACTGCGCCGCTGGCTGCTGGGCGCCGAGGGCGGCCCTTCCCGCGCCCGCGGGCTGCGGCGGCGGCTGGAGGAGTTGGTCGGCGGGCGGGCGGAACTGGAAACGGCGCTGGATGCCGCGCTGCAAGCGGCGCGCGCCCTTCCGCCGGCGGGCTGGTCGCAACGCTTGTCGGAGGCAGGGCCGGAACTCGGCGGCCTGAAAGCCGGCCAGGCGAACGCATCGGAGACGCTGCTGCGCCTGGTGCGCGAGCAGGTGCTCGCCCGCACGCCGGGTGGGGAGTTGGCCGGATCGGAAGGGCGGCGCGCAACCCTGGAGTGCGACCTGCACCCGATCGGGCCGGACCTGGCGGAGGCCGCCTCCCGGCTCGCGCGCGCCTTGGGCCGCATCGCCGAGCCGCTCCGCACCCTGGTCACCCGGCTGGCCGAACGGCTGGACATGGAGGCCGACGACCTGGAGCCGGCGACCCGCGGGCGGATCGAGGCGGCGGGCCGCACGGTCCAGCATCGCGCGATCGACCGGCTGAGCGCGTGGCAGCAGATGTTGGGCGAGCTCGCCAACCCGCCGCCCGAACCCGGGCAGCGGCCGAGCCACGTGACGTTCCTGCACCTGGACCGCCGGGAAGGGGGGGACCGCGATGCCGGCCTGCACCGCCACTGGCTGGACCCGACGGTGCCGTTCACCGCCACCCTGGCCGCTTCTGCCCACGGCCTGCTGATCACCAGCGCCACCTTGCGCGACGGCGGGGAAGCGGAGCAGGAGACGGCCTGGGCGGAGGCGGAGGCGCGGGTCGGCGCGCAGCATCTGCCTTCGCCGGCGATCCGCGTGGCGGTGGCGAGCCCGTTCGACTACGCCCGGCAGACCAGGGCCATGGTGGTGACGGACGTGGCGCCCGACATCGCCGGGCTGTCCGCCGCGTTCCGCACCTTGTTCCTGGCAGCCGGCGGCGGCGGGCTAGGGCTGTTCACCGCCATCTCGCGCTTGCAGGCGGTGCATGCGCGCATCGCCCCCGCGCTGGAAGCGGCTGGCATCCCGCTGCTGGCGCAGCATGTGGACGCGATGGACAATGCCACGCTGGTGGACGTGTTCCGCACGGAGGTCGATTCCTGCCTGCTCGGGACCGATGCCATGCGGGACGGCGTGGACGTGCCCGGCCGCGCGTTGCGGCTGGTCGTGTTCGAGCGGGTGCCCTGGCCGCGCCCTGACATCCTGCACCGCGAGCGCCGCATCCACCTTTCGGCGGGCGATCCGCGCGGATTCGACGACAGGGTGGCGCGGCTGCGGCTGCGGCAGGCATTCGGCCGGCTGATCCGGGCGGCGGGGGACCGCGGCGTGTTCGTGTTGCTGGACCGCCGGGCGCCGAGCCGGCTGTTGTCCGCGTTGCCTGCCGGAGTCGAGGCGAGCCGGCTGGGTCTCGCGGACGCTGCGGCGCAGATCCGGGCATTCCTGGGCTGCCCGGAGGCGCCCTTGATCTCAGGTCCGGCTTCGATCAGGGTCCCGCCAGGGTTTGGGGGGTAGGATGCTCGCACGCAGGGGATTGGACCCGCAGGAAGCGCTGGTGTGCACGATGGTTCTGGTGGCTGCGACCGATGGCGGGATCACCGACCGCGAGATCGGCGTGATGTCCGGCCTGGTCCAGACCTTGCCGGCCTTCAACGGATTCTCGACCGCGCAGCTCGACTCGGCGATGGAAGCCGCCATCAGCCTGTTGCGCGAGGATGACGGGCTGGCCCATGCGGGACGGCTGATCCGCGAAGCGCTGCCGTCGCGGCTGCGGGAGACGGCCTATGCGCTGGCCTGCGAAGTGATCGCCGGCGACGGGTTCGCCGCGCAGCCCACGTTGCAGATGCTGGAATTCGTGTTGGGCGAATTGCAGATCGACCCCTTGGTGGCAAGCGCCATCGAGCGCGGCACCCGCGCACGCTACCGCAAGGTTGAGGACGCTCAGGGCGCGGAAAGCGGACGATAGCGCCCATGGCAGCACCCGCGGCTCTCACGCACCGGGACCATGGGCTGGCGTCGTGCGCGGACCCGGCCGCGCGACGCGCTCGGCGGAACAGACGGCCGGACGCCCGCGTTGGGAACCCGAGTGGATAGGAGAGTGCAATGAGTGACGAAACCAGCAAGTCGGGTCCGGTGCTGAGCGCGACGGTCGAGGAAGTGCAGGGCATATTCCCGAGCGACGCCGCCATGCAGGCAGCCATCGCGCAGTTGACCTTGGCAGGGTTCGATCGTGCCGATTTCAGCCTGCCGATCACTCATCCGACTGCCGGGATGGCGACGCCGGACGCCGGAGCCGCGGACCCGATGACCGACACGGACGTGCGGCAGGCACGCACCATGGGCACCAGCATGGCCGGCTATGCCGGGGCCTTTGCTGCGGCGGGGGCCACGATCGCGACGGGAGGGGCGGCCGGGGTTGCGATCGCGGCGGCGGCGGCCGTGGGTGCCGGGGCCGCGTTGGCGGCCAACGCGGCGGGCACCGCTGCCAAGAATGCGCAGTCAAACACGCGCGACCAGGCAGCGGCAGCCGGTGAACTGGTGTTGGCGGTCCACGCCGACACACCCAGCAAGCAGGCGGCTGCGGAGCGGATCATGCGCGAGGCGGGTGCCAGCTCGGTTGAAGCGGTGCGGCGCGAGTCTGGTGCGGTCACAGGAATCAACTCGTCCAGTTGGACGGGCTGATGCGGCAATCCCATCCGGCAGTGCCGGATGGGAGCTGTTTGCGCTAGGCGAGCTTCAGGTTGCTGGCTGCTGCCTTGCCGCGTTCCATCACCACGTCGTAGCTGACCTTCTGGTTCTCATCGAGGCCGCGAAGCCCGGCCGCTTGGACGGCCGTGATGTGCACGAACACATCCTTGCCGCCATCCTGCGGCATGATGAAGCCGAAACCCTTGGTGGTGTTGAACCACTTCACAGTGCCTGTCGCCATAGCTGCGTCTCACTCCGTCACAACGCCGCACAAATGTGCGGCGCAAATTGCCAACCGTACCTTTGGACGTCTTGACGCAGCACCCGGGAGGGTAAGGCGAAGCAAGCCGGAAGCGGAATCGATTGTGGTAACGATTGATCGCAGGATCGCAATCACAAGTCAATTGCGGCGAAATGATGATTTGATAACGATCGTGAAAATGTCGACGATAGAAAGGGCGAGCCTTGCGGCCCGCCCTCCCCGTAGCAACCCGATGGTTCGTCGAACGGCTGGGCTTAGAAGTCCATGTCGCCCATGCCGCCCATGCCGCCCATGCCGCCGCCCCCGCCGCCAGCAGGAGCCTTGCGCTCCGGACGCTCGGCGATCATCGCCTCGGTGGTGATCAGCAGCGCCGCGATGGACGCGGCGTCCTGCAGGGCCGTGCGCACGACCTTGGTCGGGTCGATGATGCCTGCGGCGACCATGTCCTTGAACTCGGCCGTCTGGGCATCGAAGCCGTAGTTGTAGTCGGGGTTCTCGATCACCTTGCCGGCGATCACCGCACCGTCCTCGCCCGCGTTCTCGGCAATCTGCCGCAACGGGGTCTGCACCGCCTTGCGGACGATCTCGATGCCGAGCTTCTGGTCCTGGTTCAGCGGCTTGAGCTGTTGCAGGATGAGGCTGGCGCGGGCCAGGGCGACGCCGCCGCCGGGCACGATGCCTTCCTCAACGGCCGCACGGGTTGCGTGCAGCGCGTCGTCGACGCGGTCCTTGCGCTCCTTCACCTCGACCTCGGTCGCCCCGCCGACGCGGATCACCGCGACGCCGCCCGCGAGCTTGGCCAGGCGCTCCTGCAGCTTCTCGCGGTCGTAGTCGGAGGTCGTTTCCTCCACCTGCGCCCGGATCTGGTTGCAGCGGCCCTTGATGTCGTCGGCATTGCCGGCGCCCTCGACGAGAGTGGTGTTCTCCTTCTCCATGATGACCCGCTTTGCGCGGCCCAGCATGGCGAGCGTCACCGTCTCGAGCTTGATGCCCAGGTCCTCGGAGATCACCTGGCCGCCGGTCAGGATCGCCAGGTCTTCCAGCATCGCCTTGCGGCGGTCACCGAAGCCCGGCGCCTTCACCGCCGCGACCTTGAGGCCGCCGCGCAGCTTGTTCACCACCAGGGTGGCCAGCGCCTCGCCTTCGACGTCCTCGGCGATGATCAGCAGCGGACGGCCGGACTGCACGACCGTTTCCAGCAGCGGGAGCATGGGCTGCAGGCCGGACAGCTTCTTCTCGTGGATCAGGATGTAGGGCTGGTCCAGCTCGGCGACCATCTTCTCCGCATTGGTGATGAAGTACGGAGACAGGTAGCCGCGGTCGAACTGCATGCCCTCGACCACGTCGAGCTCGGTGTCGATGCCCTTGGCTTCCTCGACGGTGATGACACCCTCGTTGCCGACCTTCTGCATCGCCTCGGCGATCATGCGGCCGATGTCGGACTCGCCGTTCGCGGAGATCGTGCCGACCTGCGCCGTCTCGGCCTCGGTGGTGATCTTGCGGGTGCGGGCCTTCAGCTCCTCCACCACGGCGGCAACCGCCATGTCCACGCCGCGCTTGAGGTCCATCGGGTTCATCCCGGCGGCCACGGCCTTGGAGCCCTCGCGGACGATGGACTGCGCGAGCACGGTCGCGGTCGTCGTGCCGTCGCCGGCCAGGTCGTTGGTCTTGGAAGCGACCTCGCGCAGCATCTGCGCGCCCATGTTCTCGAACTTGTCGGCCAGCTCGATCTCCTTGGCGACGGTGACGCCGTCCTTGGTGATCCGCGGCGCGCCGAAGCTCTTGTCGATCACCACGTTGCGGCCCTTGGGACCCAGCGTGACCTTCACCGCGTCGGCGAGGATGTCCACGCCGCGCAGCATGCGCTGGCGGGCGTCGCCGCCGAACCGTACGTCCTTGGCTGCCATGTTAAAAACCTTTCAATGTTGATTGGGGGGAAGCGGCGTGGGCGTCAGGCGCCCTCGACGATCCCCATGATGTCGGACTCTTTCATGATCAGCAGCTCTTCGCCATCGATCTTGACCTCGGTGCCCGACCACTTGCCGAACAGGATCTTGTCGCCGGCCTTCACATCCAGCGCCTGGATCATGCCCTGCTCGTTGCGCGCACCCGGCCCGGCGGCGATGATCTCGCCCTGCATCGGCTTTTCCTTGGCCGTGTCCGGGATGATAATGCCGCCGGTCGTCTTTTCCTCGGCTTCGAGACGCTTGACCACCACGCGGTCATGTAGCGGACGGAACTTCATCGGGCTATCTCCTCTGTGCTTTGCCGCACCGTGTGTCGATCCGGCGGAGCGTGTTGGCACTCTCATCCGCCGAGTGCCAGCCGTGTATGCAATCCCTCCAGCCGAGTCAACGGAGGATCGGCAGCCGTGCGGGCCGGGTGCCGATACGATATCGTAACGTTCATGCGGCTGTCCGTTGCTTGAGATCATTTCCATGACTGAAAAGTAACGCAAGCCATTCTGCTCGACGTGGATTGGACACTGAGCACATCATACAGAAGTGCTCCCATGCCGCGGAAGCCGAACCCCGTTGTGACGATGCCAGGTCACTGGAACCGCTGGTGGCGGCCGATCAGGCCGCGGCGAAGCACTGCGGTGTGTTGATGCCCGAAGCGGAACTCGACTTGTTGTGAAGAAAAAGATCGGCCGCCGTTACCAATCGACTTGAGAAAGAATGCACTTGGTGCGATGTAGCGTCTTGAACCAATTTGCAGCAACCCGGAGTCGATTTGCCATGCCAGAACATAATGCCACGCAGGCTGTGCTTGGGCTGACCGCCCAGATCGTTTCGGCGCACGTCTCCAACAACACCGTGGCCCGTGATGTTTTGCCCGAGTTAATTCAGTCGGTGTTCAACACGTTGATGACGGCCGGAACAGAAGAAGCTGAGCCTGAGCGTCTTCAGCCCGCAGTTCCAGTCAAGAAGTCCGTGTTTCCGGAATACATCATCTGCCTGGAGGACGGAAAGAAGCTCAAGATGCTTAAGCGTCATCTTCAAACGTCCTACAACATCACTCCCGAACAGTATCGTGAGCGTTGGAGCCTGCCGCACGATTATCCGATGGTGGCGCCAAAGTATGCCGAGCACCGCTCGGAACTGGCCAAGAAGATTGGCCTGGGCCGCAAGCCTGCTGCTCCGGCCGAGGTTCCTGCCGCGCCCGCCCCGGCCCGGCGCACCCGCAAGGCGGCATAAGCGATCCCGGATTGATGCCAGCCTGGCATCGGGCGGAGGTTAGTCCACCTCCGCCCGACCGCTTCCAAGCAAGTGCATGAGGCAGTTCACGGCAACCCACCACGCCCATCGGTGTCGGTCGCCTCGCGTCAGGCGGCAATCAGGCGGGTTTCTACTCTCGACAGAGCCGTGACAGAGAAGAGGACGCATCGCAGCTCGCATCACCAGGGCTAGCGACGTGCCTGATACTGCTCTCACGCGGCAACTTGCTGTCACAGGTTCATCAGCCAGCGTCGCCGCACTTGCGTTGAACATGGCCTGCCGCGCGGCAGGGGGAACCGGCGGGATGCATCCTGGTGCATACGCCGGACAACTGGCCGATACTGTCGCCTCCGCCGCGGCCCGCTTGGCCGAACGGGCGCCCCAGGTGTCAATGGTGACGGCCTACGGCCGGATGAGGCCGGCGGAACTGGAGCAGGCACGGATGTCATCGAGGCCGGGCTCGGCGTGCCCTACGCCAACACGACGATGGTGATGCAGCCGGACTGGTTCGGCTTGTCGCGATTGCACCAGTGGCGCGGGCGGGTCGGTAGGAAAGCCGGCCCCCAGGCGGGGGCGCTGACGCCGCAGTAGGCTGCGTCGCGCAACGAACCCGCCTGACCGCCGCGCGCTTGTGTGTTCGCGATGAGTTGGAGGCCTCCGAATGAGCGAGCATTGTGCCAGCCTATCCCGCCGCGGCTTCGTCGCCATGGCTGGGGCGGCGACGTTGGCGGCCGGGATGCAACCGGCCAATGCGACGGCGGCGCTGCAACAGGTTGCCGCGTTCGATCAGCAGGTCACCGGGGTTGCCGTCGCCAAGGACGGGCGCGTTTTCGTCAACTTCCCGCGTTGGGAGAAGGACGTCCCGATCTCGGTGGCGGAGGTCATGAAGGACGGGCGGCTGAAGCCGTACCCCGATGCCGAATGGAATGCCTGGAGCAATCTCAAACCTCTGTCCAACGGCGACCATTTCATCTGCGTCCAGAGCGTGACCGTCGATCCGCAAGGCTTCCTGTGGGTGATCGACCCGGCTGCGCCGGGCAATGAATTCATCAAGCCGGGCGGCGTCAAGCTGGTGAAGATCGATCTGGGCGCCAACGCGGTTGTCCGAACCTACCTGTTCGACGAGGCCGCGGCGCCGCAGGGCAGCTACATGAACGACGTGCGGGTAAGCCCGGATGGCAGATACGCTTTCCTGACCGACTCGGGCCAGCGTGGCGCGCTCGTCGTGGTGGACACGGCCAGCGGCGCGATCCGCCGGGTGCTGGACGGCGACCCGCGCACGCAACCCGAGCCCGGGGTGGCCCCTCACGTGGATGGGCATGAGCTGCGCCGCCCGGACCACCGCATTCCCGCCTTCGCGGCCGATGGCATCGCCTTGGACCCGGCTGGCGAGTACCTCTACTGGCAGGTGCTGGTGGGACGCACGCTGCACCGCATCCCCACGGCGTCACTCGTTTCCACGACCATGTCGCCGCAGGATATTGGCGCGAGCGTGCAGACACTGGGCGAAACCAACGTTGCCGATGGACTGTGGATGAACCGGCGCGGCGACTTGTTCATCACCGACCCGGCGCAGAACGCCGTCCGCATGCGCGCGCCGGATGGCACGCTGAGCATCGTGGCCCAGGATGCCCGGCTGCGCTGGCCGGACAGCATGGCGGAGGGCGCGGACGGCTCGATCTACGTCACTGCCTCGCATATTCCGGACATGGCCCAGTTTCACGAGCATGGCAGCACGCAGAAGGGTCTTTGGCCGCTGTTCCGTTTCACGCCGCCACGGGGCTGAAGCCCGGTCCAGGCGGCAGGTTGCAAAGGAGAGTCTCGCATGAACACCATCGGTCTGGCCCGCATCCTGGGCTGGTTCAGCCTGGGCCTGGGTGCGCTTGAGATGGCGGCGCCCGCCTTCCTGGCGCGTCAGCTCGGCCTGCGCGGCCGGAAGAACCTGGTGCGGGCATTCGGCCTGCGCGAAGTAATGGCGGGGGCCGTGGTGCTCGCCAAGCCTTGGTCGGCGACGGGGCCGGGCCTCCGCGTGGCGGGCGATGCGTTGGATCTGGCGGTGCTGGCGACGGCGCTCGGGAGCGCCAACCGCCACCGTGGCGCCGCAAGCGTGGCGATGGCGCTGGTGGCCGGCATCGCGGTGCTGGACGTGGTCTGCGCGTCCGGGCTGGTCGCCGCCGACCGGCGTGCGTTGCGCACCGCACAAACCGGCCGCATCGCGAACTGATTTCCACTGCCGCGTGGGTGACCGCGCGGATATTCTTGACTTTGCTGCGCCGCAGCGTCATATAGGCGCCGCGCACCTTGATGCCATGCCCTGCGATTGAGCGCAGGCTTCGCTCCCATCCAGTGTCTTGCGCCGGTTCGTGGTCCTGTTGATCGCGATTGACGCACCCAAGCACTCCTGCGATGGCGCGTTCGCATACCGAAAGTCTCTAATGTCATCATTCCAAGACCTCGGCCTGGCCGCGCCGCTGCTCGCCGCGCTGACCACCGAGGGCTACATCGAGCCGACGCCGATCCAGGCGCAGGCTATTCCCCACGTGCTGGCCGGGCACGACGTCCAGGGCATCGCCCAGACCGGCACCGGCAAGACCGCCGCTTTCGCGCTTCCCATCCTTCATCGCCTGCTGTCCGAGCGGAAGCACCCGGGCAAGAAGGGCACGCGCTGCCTGGTGATGGCGCCGACGCGCGAACTGGCCAGCCAAATCGCCGAAAGCTTCCGCGCCTACGCCGCCGGGTCGCCGATCCGCGTGGCGCTGATGTTCGGCGGCGTGCCCAAGCCGAAGCAGGCCCGCGCCATGGACAACGGCGTGGACGTGCTGGTGGCCACTCCCGGCCGCCTGCTGGACCACATGAATGACCGCGCGGTGAACCTCGGCAACGTCGAGGTTCTGGTGCTCGACGAGGCCGACCACATGCTGGACCTTGGCTTCATCGTGCCGATCAAGAAGATCGTGTCCCACATCCCGAAGCAGCGGCAGACGCTGTTCTTCTCCGCCACCATGCCGAAGGAGATCGAGAGCCTTGCCGGCGCGCTGCTGCGGGACCCGGTGCACGTCGCCGTCACCCCCGTGGCCAAGACCGCGGACCGGGTGGAGCAGGCGGTCGTGTTCGTGGAAGCCCCGCGCAAGCGGGCGCTGCTATCCGCGATCCTGAAGCGGAAGGACATGGGCCGCACGCTGGTGTTCACCCGCACCAAGCACGGCGCTGACAAGGTCGTGCAGCATCTGGAAGCTTCGGGCCAACGTGCTGCCGCCATCCACGGCAACAAGAGCCAGGGGCAGCGCGAGCGCGCACTCGCCGCGTTCAAGGCCGGCACGGTTCCGGTGCTGATCGCCACTGACATCGCCGCGCGCGGCATCGACGTGGATGGCATCACCCACGTCATCAACTTCGATTTGCCGAACATTCCGGAAAGCTACGTTCACCGTATTGGCCGGACGGCGCGCGCCGGGCACGCGGGCATGGCGATCAGCTTCTGCGACGCTACCGAACGTTCACACCTGCGTGGTATTGAGAAGCTCATCCGGACGCGCCTGCCCGTGGCGGAGCCGGAGTCGCTGGCCGTCTAACCGCTTCGGCGGGGCGAGGCCGATGGAGGGCTTTCATCCGTGGCCTCGCTCCACCATGCACCCCGGATCGGCCGCCGCGCCACCCTGACCGGGGTAGCATCCGCCCTGTTGGCATCAGCTCCAGCCCCGCCCGCCGAGGCTGGGCTGAACGAGCGGGCGATGACGGGCGACCGCTTTTTCGGTGCGGCGATCGATGACCGGGTGCTGGCTGGCGACCGCGCCTACATGGCCCGGGTGCGTGCCGAGTGCGGCATGGTCACGGGAGAAACAGCATTCAAATGGGGCCAGCTCCGCCCTACTCCCGAGACCTGGAACTGGCACGGCGCGGACGCGCTGATGACCTATGCCGCCCGGCGAGGCATCCAGGTCCGTGGCCACACCATGTTGTGGCACGAGCATAATCCGGCTTGGCTGGTGGACGAGATCGGTCCCCACAACGCGGAGCGCTTGCTGGCAACGCATATCGGCGCAGTCGCGGCGCATTGCCGTGACAAGGTCGTGCAGTGGGACGTCGTGAACGAGGTGCTGGACCCGGCTGCGGGCAACCCAGTGGGCTTGCGCGACACGATCTGGTCACAGGCATTGGGCATCGGTTTGCTGGACGTGGCGTTCCACGCCTGCGCCACGGCAGATCCCCTGCCGTTGCGTTGCATCAACGACTACGGTTTGGATTACACCTGGACGGACCATGAGCGGAAGCGGGCGGACATGCTTGAGTTGCTGTCCGGCATGACGGCACGGAGAGTGCCTGTCCAGGCACTCGGCCTACAGGCGCACTTGGAGGCAGGCGTAGCGGAATTTGACCAATCCGTGCTGGCCAAATTCTGTGCTGACGTCGCGTCCATCGGGCTCAAGATCGTCGTGACCGAGTTGGATGTCCGGGATAACCGCATCGCGGGCGACCCGGCGTTGCGGGATGAGGCTGTCGCAAGCCACGCCCGCGCTTACCTGGATGCGGTGCTGAGTTGCCCGGCAACGGTAGGAGTCATGACCTGGGGGTTGTCGGACCGGCGCACTTGGCTGAACGACTCGCTGCCACGCGACGACAAGCTTCCGCAACGCCCGCTGCCGCTCGACGCTGACCTGTGGCGCAAACCTCTGTGGACGGCGATTGCCGGAGCGTTCAACGACGCACCCGCAAGGGCATGACCATGAGGGAAGCGGGTCGCCCGGCCCTCTCCCAAGGGGAGAGGGCCAACTTCTGAAACAAGAAGCGCCCTAGGACTTACTGGCCGTACCCTGGATAGCCGTAGTAGGCCGGCGGCGGGGCATAAACGACCGGCGGGGGCGCGTAATACACGGGCGGGGGACCGTAGTAGCCGGGACCATAGTAACGTGGACCATAGGCGCCAGCGATCGCAGCGCCGACGCCGAGGCCGACGATCGCGCCCGCAATGGCTCCGCCACCGCCGAAACCACGATGGCCGTAGTAGCCGCCGCGGTAGTAGTAAGCGCTGGCTGGCGTGGAGGCCGCAATCAGGCCTACCGCTACTGGAATGGCGACAAGCAAGCCGTACTTTGAGCTCATCGGTGAACTCCCGTTCTTAAAGGCGAACCAAGTGGTCCGTCCAACACAACCATCAATATAGGTGCGGTGTGTCAGCATTAGGGCAGCCTGGTAACCGCCCGTATCACATCTGCGCGCTTCAATGGCCGCCCAGGTAGGATGCCGTCACCGCCGGGTTGCTCGCCAGGTCAGCCGCCTTGCCTTGCAGCACGATGCGGCCCGTTTCCAGCACGTAGGCGTAGTCCGCCACGTCCAAGGCAGCCGACGCGTTCTGTTCGACCAGCAGGATGGTGACGCCGTCCCGACGCAATTCGCCGATGGCGGCAAAGATCTCCTCCACGAACAACGGCGCCAGCCCCATGGATGGCTCGTCCATCAGCAGCAGCCGGGGCGCACCCATCAAGGCACGGCCGAACGCCAGCATCTGCTGCTCCCCGCCCGACATGGACCCGGCACGCTGCCCGAGGCGTTCCCGCAACCTGGGGAACCGGACCAGCACGGCTTCCTGCCGCCGCGCCGCCTCTGCCCGGTCCGGCACGGTGTAGGCGCCGAGGCGCAGGTTGTCGGCCACCGTGAGGCCGGCGAACACCTGCCGCCCTTCCGGCACCTGGCGCAGCCCGGCGGCAGCGATGCGGCAGGCGCGCCGCCCGGCAATCTCCACCCCGTCGAACACGATGCGGCCGGAGCGCGGGCGGAGCAGGCCGGATAGGGCCCGCATGACCGTGGTCTTGCCCGCCCCGTTGGCGCCGATCAGGGACACCACCTGATGGGGGCGGACCTGGAGGTCGATGCCCTTCACCGCCACGGTGCGGCCGTACGCCACCGTCAGCCCTTCGACCACCAGCCCCGTCACGCGCCGCGCACCCCTGCCACGGCGCCGGCCGCCAGCTTGGCCGCGACCTTGTGGCCGAGGTAGGCCTCGATCACCGCCGGGTCCTGCCGCACCGCCGCCGGAGCGCCCCCGGCGATGCGGCGGCCGAAGCTCAGCACCGTCACGTCGTCGGAGATGTCCATCACGAAGCCCATGTCGTGCTCCACCAGCAGCACGGTGGTGTTCATGGCGCGGATGGTGCGGACCAGGGCCGCCAGGCGTGTCGTTTCCGCCGCGTTCAGCCCGGCTGCCGGCTCGTCCAGCAGCAGCAGGCGGGGGCGGGCCGCCATCGCGCGGGCAATCTCCAGCCGGCGCGCGTCGCCGTAGGACAGCGCGGCGGCACGGACCCCCGCGAGGTCATGCAGGCCGACCAGATCCAGCGCCGCGTAAGCCGCCGCCACCGCCGCGCGCTCGCCGCGGCGGAACCGGGGCAGCCGGGCGATCACTTCCGGCAGGGTGGCGCGGGCGGCGGTGTGCAGGCCGGTCAGCACGTTCTCCAGCACCGTCATGGCGCCGAAGATCCGGATATTCTGGAACGTCCGCGCCACCCCCAGCGCCGCGCGCCGGTGCGCGGGCAAGCGCGTCACGTCCTGCCCGGCCAGCAGGACCTGCCCGGCGGTGGGCGGCAGCAGGCCGGACACCAGGTTGAACAGCGTCGTCTTGCCGGCGCCGTTCGGCCCGATCACGGCGTGGATGCCTCCGGACGCCGCCAGGAGGTCCACCCCGTCCACGGCGACCAGCCCGGAGAAATGCCGGGTCAATCCCCGCAGTTCCAGCAGCGGCGTCACGCCGCCCGCCGCCGTGCCCGCCATGGCAGCAGTCCGCCGGGCAGGAACAGCACCGCCACCACGATGATGACGCCGTTCAGCACCAGGCGCAGGTCAGACAAGCCGCGCAGCAGTTCCGGCAGCAGGGTCAGCACGAAGGCGCCCAGCACGGGGGCGAGCGGCGTTCCGATGCCGCCCAGCAGCGCGTAGGACAGGATGGTCACCGCTGGCTCGAACCCGTATTCGCCCGGGCCGATGAAGGAGGAGACGTGCGCGTTCAGGCAACCCGCCAGCCCTGCCAGCACGGCGGAGGCGAGCAGCGCGCCCATCTTGTAGCGCAAAGGGTTGACGCCCATCACGGCCGCGGCCGTCTCGTCCTCCCGCATCGCCTCCATGGCGCGGCCGATCCCGCTGCGCGCGACCAGCCACAGCCCGGCGAGCGCGGCCAGCAGGAGGCCGTAGATCATGAGATCGTCCGCGCGTTCCGGGATGCCGGACAGCCCGAGCGCGCCGCCGAACAGGTCCACGTTGAGGTAAACCGCGCGCAGCACCTCGCCTAGCCCGATGGTGGCGATGGCGAGGTAAACGCCGGACAGCCGCAGGGTCGGCAGCCCGATGGCCAGCGCGAACAGCACGGGAGCGGCGGCCGAAAGCGGCAGCACCGCCCAGAACGGCCAGCCGAGCGAGAGCGTCATCAGGGCGGAGGAATAGGCGCCCAGCCCCATGAACGCGGCCTGGCCGAGCGAGAGCTGGCCCACCGCGAGCACCACGTACATGGACAATGCCAGCAGCCCGTTGACGCCGAGCGCGTGCACCAGGTTGCCGTAGGTGAACAGGACATCGTCCAGCCAGGGCGGGATGGTCATCGGCGCATCCTACGCACGCCGGGCGACTGCGTGGCCGAACAGCCCGGACGGCCGAGTCCAGAGCACCACGACCAGCACGGCAAAAGCCACCGCCTCGCGCAGGTTGGAACCCAGATAGGCTGCCGTCATCACCTCCAGCAAGCCCAGCAGCATGCCCGCGATGACCGCGCCGCCGATGTCGCCCAGCCCGCCGACGATGATGACGACGAAGCCGCGCAGCATCATCTCCTCGCCCATGTAGGGCTGGATGGCGTTGCGTTGCAGCCCGATCAGCACGCCGCCAGCCCCGGCAAGGCAACCGGACAGGAAGGAAACCGTGGCCGCGACCCGGGCGGTGTCGATGCCCATCAGCTCCGCCGCGTCCGGCCGGTCCGACATGGCGCGGATCGCCAGCCCGAGCCGGGTTCCGCGCAGCAGCCACACCAGCGCCGCCACCATGACGGCCACCGCGAGCAGGATCAGCAACTGCGCCACCGTCACGCGGACCGGGCCGAGCTGCAACGCGTCCCCGCTGATGGCGCCCGGCGGCAGGCGGCGGATGTCGGAGCCGAGCCAGGCGGTCAGGGCCGAGTACAGCGCCAGCACCGCCCCGAGCGTCACCATGAGGGAGGCCAGCTCCGGCGCCCGGGCGGTGCGCAGACGGGTGAGCAGCAGCCAGTCGACCACGACCGCGATGCACCCGGCGCCCGCGGCGGCGGCCGGCAGCGCGGCCCAGACGCCCAGGCCCTGCGAACGCACCAGCCACAGCGCCAGGAGCGCGCCTGCGGTGAAGTAGAAGCCATAGGTGAGATTGATCACCTTCAGCACCCCGAACATCAGGGTGAAGCCGAGGGCGAACAGCGCGTAGGTCGCGCCGAGCAGGACGCCGTTGGTGAGTTGCTGGGCAAGCATGGTCAGTTCGCCGCGCGGACCACCCGGGTCACGGTGCGATGGTGAACGCGCCGTCCCGCATCACCAGCACCACCACGCCCTCCGTGGACGCCGGGTCCCGGCCCGGCGTGAACGAGAACGGCCCCATCACGCCGTCGAACCTGGTTTGCAGCAGCGCCTCGCGCACCTTGGCCGGCTCCGCCGCGCCCGCGCTGCCGATGGCGGCGGCCATGATCTTCAGCGCGTCGTAGGCCTGCGCCGCGAACTGGTCCGGGTCGTGCCCGTTCGCCTTGCGGAAGGCGGCCACGAAGGCCTGGTTCACCGGCGTCTGCTTGCCCACGAACCAGGGGCTGCCGACGAGCAGCCCGTCCGCCGCCTTGCCCGCGATCTCGCCGAGCTTGGGAGAGTTGCTGCCGTTGCCGCCGATGAAGACCGTTTCCGGCCCGAACCCCAGTTGCCGGGCGGCCAGCAACACGCCGGAAACCGGTTCCACCAGGGCGGATATACCGACCGCATCGGGCTTCAAAGCCTTGATCTTGGTCAATTGGGCGGAGAAGTCGCTGTCCTTGCTGCCGAAGCTCTCGATGCCGAGGATCTGCAGCCCGGCCTTTTCCGCCGCGGCCCGCATCACGTCGAAGCCTGACTTGGAGAACGCGTCGTCATTCGCGTACATCAGCGCGATCGTCTTGACGCCCTGCGCCTGCGCTTTTCTCAGCGTCACCGGGATGACGTCGCTTTCGGGCAAGGACGTGCGGAACACGTAGTCGCCGATCGCGGTGATGCCGCTGGCGGTGGTGGAGGTGCCCATGATCGGAATGCGGCGCTCGTTGGCGACCGGCGCCACGGCGAACATCTCGTTGGACAGGGTCGGGCCGATGATCGCCACCACCTTGTCCCGCCCGATCAGCTTGCGCGCCGCGTTGATCGCCTGGTCCTTGTTGCCGGCGCTGTCCTCGATCGTGAGCGCGATGGAACGCCCGCCGAGCACGCCGGCGCCGTTCACCTCGGCCAGGGCCAGTTCCATGCCGGCCCGGATCGCCGTGCCGTAGGCGGCGTTGGGGCCGGACAGGATCTCGATGGAGCCGAGCTGCACCGGCGCTTCGGCCGCCCGGCCGGTCGCCACGGCCGCGCCAAGCCCCGTCAAGCCTGCCAACACCTGCCGACGTTTCATGGCCTTGCTTGTTTCGCTCGCATTGGGACAGGGTTTCTATCCGAACCGAACACGGGGTCAAGCGGCGCGCCGGATGGCTTCGCCGAACCGCATGGAACAAGATCGCGCCATGCCTGCGCTCCGAATCGCGACCTGGAACATCAACTCCCTCCGCCTGCGCCTGCCCTTGCTGGAACGGCTGGTGGCGGCGCTGGACCCGGACGTGATCTGCTTGCAGGAAACCAAGGTGCCGGACGAGCTGTTCCCGGACCACGGACCGCCGGCGCTCGGCTACCCGCATTACGTGCGCCGCGGCATGAAGGGCTACAACGGCGTGGCCATCCTGTCCCGCATCCCGCTGCTGCCGGACGACGCGGCGCCGGACTGGTGCGAGAAAGGCGACTGCCGTCACCTCCAAGCGGGCTTGCAGCTTCCGTCCGGGCCGCTGGAGCTGCACGACTTCTACGTCCCGGCCGGGGGCGACGTGCCGGACACGCAGGCCAACCCGAAATTCGCCCACAAGCTGCGGTTCGTCACCGAGGCGACCAACTGGTTCGCCGCCCGCACCGGGCTGCGCCGCGCCGTGCTGGTGGGCGACCTGAACATCGCGCCGCTGGAGCATGACGTGTGGAGCCACAAGCAACTGTCGGGCGTGGTGAGCCACACGCCGGTGGAGGTGGCGCACATGGCGGCGTGGCAGCGCGCCGGCTGGCACGATGCCGTGCGCCACTTCGTGCCCGCGGACGAGAAGCTGTACACCTGGTGGTCCTACCGCAACGGGGATTGGCGGCGGTCCAACCGCGGGCGCCGGCTGGACCATATCTGGGTCACGCCGGACCTCCTGCCCGCGTTGCGCGGCCAGACTGTACTCAAGGATGCCCGGGACTGGCCGCGATCGTCCGACCATGTGCCAGTGTCCGTCACAATCGAGGTGTAACCGCGTTCCTGTTCTGGGATAAAGAGCGCCATGGACACCTTGCTTCCAGCCGATGCGGCGCCCGACCCGGCTTCCGTTTGCGCCGCCGCCGCGTTGCAGGAACGGCCGTACCACGCCCTGAAGAGCGACGACTCGTTCGCCATGTTCGACACGCTCGGCGACGTGGTGGCAGCGTCCGGCAGCAATGACGGGCTGTACCACCGCGACACGCGCTTCCTGTCGCAGCTCAGCCTGCTGGTGGGCGGCAAGCGGCCGTTGCTGCTCAGCTCCGGCGTCAGCGCCGACAACCTCATGCTGACCGCCAACCTCACCAATGCGGCCCTGCGCGACGGCGCTGGCGGCGAGGTGGAGCAGGGGGTGATCTACATCAGGCGCTCCACCTTCCTGGCCGGCGGCACATGCCTCAGCCGGCTGGGCCTGGCCAACTACGGGCAGGCGGAGCACGACTTCGCGCTGGACCTGCATTTTGGTGCCGATTTCGCCGACCTGTTCGAGGTGCGGGGCATGCACCGGTCCCGCCGCGGCCGCGCTAGCGCCAGGGTTGCGGCGGCGGACACCGTGCAACTGGACTACCTCGGCCTGGATGAGCAGGCCCGGCGCACCACGCTCCGGTTCGACCCGGCGCCGGACCGGCTCACCGTCACGGCCGCCCGCTTCGGCTTGCGGCTGCGCCCGGGCCAGCGGGTGACCGTGTTCATGCGGGCGGATTGCGAACCGGTGGACCTGCAGGCGCTGCGGCCGGGAAGGGCGTTCGGCGCTGCCATGCTGCACGCCCGCCGCAAGCTGCGGGCCGGCGCCGCCCGCACGGCCGCCATCACCACGGGCAACAGCGTGTTCGCCGCCGCGGTGGACCGCGCCGCCTATGACCTGCAGATGCTGACCACCGAGAAGCCGACCGGCCCTTACCCGTATGCCGGCATCCCCTGGTTCAGCACCGCGTTCGGCCGGGACGCGCTGATCACCGCGCTGCTGGTGCTGTGGCAGGACCCATCGCTGGCCCGCGGCGTGCTCGGCTACCTGGCGCAGGAGCAGGCGACGGCATCGGACCCGGATTCCGACGCCGAGCCGGGCAAGATCCTGCACGAGGTCCGCGCCGGCGAGATGGCCGAACTGCGGGAAGTGCCATTCCGCCGATACTACGGCAGCGTCGATGCCACGCCGCTGTTCGTCATGCTGGCCGGCGCCTACCTGGACCGCACCGGGGACGAGGCGGCGCTGCGCGCGCTTTGGCCGCACATCGAGGCGGCGCTCGGCTGGATCGACGGCCAGGCGGATGCGGAGGGTTTCCTGCCCTACCACCGCATGACCGCCGAGGGGCTGGCCAACCAGGGATGGAAGGACAGCTACGACAGCATCTCCCATGCCGACGGCACGCTCGCCACCGGGCCGATCGCGCTGTGCGAGGTGCAGGGCTACGTTTATGCCGCCCGCCGCGCCGCCGCCGGCATTGCCCGGCGGCTGGGGCAGGGGGCACGGGCCGAAGCGCTGGACAGAGCCGCCGAACGCTTGCGGACGGCGTTCGAGGCGCGGTTCTGGTCGGAGCGGCTGCAATGCTACGTGCTGGCGTTGGACGGCGCCGGGCGGCCCTGCGAGGTGCGCGCATCCAACGCCGGGCACACGCTGCTGGCCGGCATCGCCTCGCCGGAGCGCGCGAGGCTCGTGGCGGCCGGGCTGATGTCCGCGCGCATGTTCACCGGCTGGGGCATCCGCACCCTCGCGGACGACGAGGTGCGCTACAACCCCATGTCCTACCACAACGGCTCCGTTTGGCCGCACGACAACGCGCTGATCGCGCTCGGCCTGGCGCGCTACGGCCTGGTCGCGGACGCGGCGCGGCTGTTCGAGGGACTGTTCGCCGCCTGCGCCACGATGGACCTCAACCGCTTGCCGGAGCTGTTCTGCGGCTTCCCGCGACGGCTCGGCCAGAAGCCGACCGCCTACCCGGTGGCGTGCGCCCCGCAAGCCTGGGCCGCCGCGACCCTGCCCGCGCTGGTGCAGGCCTGCCTCGGCCTGTCCTTCCATCCGGCAGTGCGGACGATCCGGTTCGACGCGCCGGTGCTGCCGCCGTTCCTTCATGAGATGACGCTGCACAACCTCTCGCTGCGCGGCGCGTTGCTGAGCATGACGATCCGGCGGAGCGGCGAAAGCGTGTCGCTGGCCGTGTTGGAGCGAAGCGGCGACGTGCAGGTGTCGCTGGTGGGTTGAATGACGCTCGCTTTCGTCACTCGACGGCGAAAACGTTCCCGCACATTTGGCGGGCAAAGGAGTTCTGCGATGAGGAAGCTGCGGCAGACGATCGGGCAGCGGGTGGGCGGGTTCGTGAAGGACTGGTCGCTGCCCCGGCAGTTCGCCGGCCAGGACCCGCTCCGCAAGGCCGCCGAGAGCAGCCTGTCGCGCAACCTGCGTCCCCGGCTGGAAAATGCGGATACCGTTGGCACCAGCGTCTGCCCATTCTGCGCCGTCGGTTGCGGCCAGCTTGTCTATGCCAGGAACGGCAAGCCGATCCATATCGAGGGCGACCCACGCAGCCCGGTGAACCAGGGCACGCTCTGCCCCAAGGGTTCCAGCACGCTCGGCATGCTGCTTTCGCCGCAGCGGATCAACACCGTGATGTACCGCGGCCCGCGCGCCACCGCGTGGGAGCCCAAGCCGCTCGACTGGGCGATGGAGCGCATCGCGCAGCTGACCAAGAAGGCGCGGGACGACACCTTCGTCGAGGCGCTGCCGGACGGGCGGGTGGTGAACCATGCTCTGGGTGTCGGCTCGCTCGGCGGCGCCACGCTGGACAACGAGGAGAACTACCTCATCAAGAAGCTGTTCGGCGGCGGCCTGGGCATGGTCAACATCGAGAACCAAGCCAGGATCTGACACTCCTCCTCGGTGCCTAGTTTAGGCACCTCCTTCGGCCGCGGCGCTGCCACCATGTCCCTGTGGGACCTGGAGAACGCGGACTGCGTGCTGATCATGGGCTCCAACATGGCGGAGAACCATCCGATCGCGTTCCGCTTCGTCGTGGAAGCGAAACGGCGCGGCGCCACCCTCATGCACGTGGACCCGCGCTTCACCCGCACGTCCGCCCTGGCGGACATCCACGCGCCGATCCGTTCCGGCACCGACATCGCCTTCCTGGGCGGCATCATCCGCCATATCCTGGAGAATGACCTGTGGTTCCGCGAGTTCGCGCTCGCCTACACCAACATCTCCCACATCATCGAGGACGGCTACCTCAACCCGGAGGACAATGACGGCGTGTTCTCCGGCTTCGACGCGGACACCAAGTCCTACGACGAGGCGACCTGGCAGTATAAAGGCAAGAAGGTTCCGTCCTCCATCGCCGAGCATCGCGCTGAGAAGGAAGAGGGGAACCACAGCCAGTTCGAGAGCATGGCGGAAAGCCCGCCGCCGACAGACCCGACCTTGCAGCACCCGAACTGCGTGTACCAGATCATGCGCCGGCACTACGCCCGCTACACGCCGGAGATGGTGGAGCAGGTCACCGGCTGCCCGGCCAAGACCTTCCTCCGGGTGGCGGATACCCTGGCCCGCAACTCCGGCCGGGAACGGACGGGCGCCATCTGCTACGCGGTCGGCTGGACGCACCACTCGGTGGGGGTGCAGATCATCCGTGCGGCGAGCATCGTCCAAGCGCTGCTCGGCAATGTCGGGCGGCCGGGCGGCGGGATCATGGCGTTGCGTGGCCATGCCAGCATCCAGGGCAGCACGGACATCCCGACGCTGTACAACATGCTGCCCACCTACCTGCCGCAGCCCAACGTGTTCCACCACCACGGCAGCCTGGCCGAGTACCTGCACACCGAGACCCCGGCGACCGGATGGTGGAGCAACTTCCCGAAATACGTGACCAGCCTGCTGAAGGCTTGGTACGGCGAATCGGCCCAGGCCGCGAACGGCTACGGCTACGAGCACCTGCCCAAGCTGACCGGTGACCTGTCCCAGTTGCCGATGACGCTGGCGATGACGGACGGCGTGCTCAAGGGCCAGTTCATCCTCGGGCAGAACCCGATGGTGGGCGCGGTCAACACCGACCTCGTGGAACGCGGCCTCGGGCGGCTCGAGTTCCTCGTCGTGCGGGACTTCGCGATGAGCGAGACCGCGGATTTCTGGCAGGGCGGCCGGCTGGTGCAGCGCGGCGAGCTGACGCCGGAGGACATCGAGACGGAGGTCTTCTTCCTGCCGGCCGCCCTGGCCGGCGAGAAGGACGGCACCGTCACCAACACCAGCCGCCTGGTGCAGTGGCACGACGCCGTACTGGAAGCCCCGGGGGACAGCCGCTCCGACCTCTGGTTCATCTACCATTTGGGCAAGCGGCTGAAGCAGCTCTATGCCGGCAGCGCCCTGAGCCGGGACGCCGCGATGCACGCGCTGACCTGGCAATACCCGGAACGCGGCGCGCGGGCGGAACCGGACGCGGAAGCGGTCCTGCGGGAGATCAACGGCTACACCGTGGCGGATCGCAAGCAGGTCCTGAAGTACCAGGACCTGAAGGACGATGGCAGCACCGCGTGCGGCGGCTGGATGTACAGCGGCATCTACCCGGCGGACGGCCACAACGTCGCCCGCAGCCGGATACCGGACGCTCCGGACGGGCCGGGCAGCCATCTCGGCTGGGCGTTCTCCTGGCCGGCCAACCGGCGCACGCTCTACAACCGCGCCTCCGCCGACCCGGCGGGCAAACCGTGGTCCGAGCGCAAGAGGATGATCTGGTGGGACGAGGCCGCCGGCAAGTGGACCGGAACGGACGTGCCGGACTTCATCGCCACCACCCGCCCCGACTACCGTCCCGACTGGTCGACCCACCCGCACGGCATGGCCGCGCTGGGCGGGGACGCGCCGTTCATCATGGAAGCGGACGGGCTGTCCCAGCTCTTCGCGCCGAGTGGGCTGAAGGACGGCCCGCTGCCGACGCACTACGAGCCGGTGGAAAGCCCGTCCCGCAACCTGCTGTTCCCGCAGCGCCAGTCCAACCCCGTGGCGCGGGAATGGCAGCGGCCCGGCAACGACGTGCATGCGCCGGAGGACCCGGCGTACCCGTACGTGTTCACCACGTACCGCCTCACCGAGCTGCATTGCGGCGGCGTCATGAGCCGGGTCACCCCGCACACCGCGGAGTTGCAGCCCGAAGCCTTCGTCGAGGTTTCACCCGAGCTGGCAAGCGAACTGGGCATCGGGCACCTCGGCTGGACCGTGCTTTCCACCAAGCGCGGTGAAATCGAGGTCAAGGCGATGGTGACGCAGCGTGTCCGCCCGTTCACCATCCAGGGCAAGACCGTGCACCAGATCGGCATGCCCTGGCACTACGGCCGCGATGGCTACGCGCGGGGCGCCACCGCCAACGTGCTGCTCGCCATCACCGGGGATGCCAACACCAGCATCCACTCCACCAAGGCGGTGACCTGCGCGCTGCGCCCGGGCCGCCTGCCGAACCCGGCCGGGTCCTCGCATGGCCAGTGACGCGGCGCCGGGCCACGCCGCGCTGGCATGCCTGGACGCCGTGCTGGCGGAGCGCCCCCACGCCGACGGGCACAAGCTGTCGGCGGCGACGCGCGAGCTGTCGGCGTTCCGCAACCAGTTGATCGACGGGAACGAACGGCGCCGGCTGGGCCACGTCAACGCGGTCATCAGCATCGTGCTCGCCGTGCATTTCCCGCTCGGCGGAATTCCGTGGGACGAGCTGGAGAAGGCGCGCGCCTGGCTGTCGGACGCCGTGCACGAGATGGAGCCCGGTTGATGGCGGCGAGCATGACGGGCGTGGTGACCATCGTGGGCGAAGGTCGCTTTCAGCTCACCGACGACGACGGCGTGTCCCACCTGTTCCTGCTAAGCCCGAACGCCGCGGCGGAGACGGTGCAGCTCACCCCCCTGCAACACCGCCAGGCCCGCATCTGCGTGCGCTACCGCGCGGCGCCGAACCTGATCGGCAACGTCGCCACCGCGCTTTACCTGGCCGACTGAGGACACCGCCCATGGATATGCACGTGCGCAGCCGCGAGGAAACGCGCTCACAGTTCGGCGGGCCGATCCCCAACGAGTCGGAGCTGACGGCCCATGTCCTGATCGAGCCCGGACGCTCCTACGGCTTCTTCACCGACACCACCGTCTGCATCGGCTGCAAGGCGTGCGAGGTGGCGTGCAAGGAATGGAACAACCTGCCGGCCGACAACATCGGCCTGACGGGGCAGAGCTTTGACAACACCGGCTCCTTGTCCGCCAACACCTGGCGGCACGTGGCCTTCGTCGAGAAGGCTGGTTCCTGCGGCGGCGTGCGGACCAACGAGCAGTCGGCATTCCAGTCCGGCTGGCTGATGATGAGCGACGTGTGCAAGCATTGCCACAACGCGCCGTGCCTGGAGGCCTGCCCCACCGGCTCCCTGTTCAAGACCGAGTTCGACACCGTGGTGGTGCAGCAGGATATCTGCAACGGCTGCGGCTACTGCGTGCCGGCATGCCCGTTCGGCGTGATCGACGTCAACACGCTGGACGGCAAGGCGCACAAGTGCACGCTCTGCTATGACCGGCTGAAAGGTGGGCTGGAACCGGCCTGCGCCAAGGCTTGCCCGACCGACAGCATCCAGTTCGGCGAACTGGGCGACCTGCAAGACAGGGCGCAGCGCCGGGTCACCGAGTTGCACGGGCGGGGCGTGGGGGAAGCCTACCTTTACGGCACGCCCGGCGCGCCGGGCGCGACCGGCGGGATCGGGCACCTGAACGCGTTCTTCCTCCTCACTGACCGGCCTGAGCTTTACAACCTGCCCGCGGCCCCGACGCGCGC
Organism: uncultured Acetobacteraceae bacterium; assembly: GCA_964245075.1. Classification (GTDB taxonomy): domain Bacteria; phylum Pseudomonadota; class Alphaproteobacteria; order Acetobacterales; family Acetobacteraceae; genus LMUY01. The sequence goes on along the minus strand of CAXTLC010000006.1, from coordinate 53,507 downwards.
TTCCAACCGGGTCGCCCCAGCGCTGTTCACCGGGCTCGCGACGATCGCCGGGCTGGCGCTCACCGCGGTGGCGCTGTTCGCCGGCGGGGAGCGGCGCTGATGCCGGGCATGCAGCCGCCCGACGAGCCGGCGATCACCCCGCGGGACGCGCACGACACGGTCAAGCGGAAGGGCTGGGACGGGCCGACGTACTACGGCCGCTCGCAGCTCAAGGAAGCGCCGTTCGAGAACTGGGTGGTGGGCGGCTACATCTTCCTCGCCGGGCTGTCTGGCTCGTCGGCGCTGATCTCGACGATCGTGGACCTGGCGGAAGGGCCGAAGGCAGCCGACACGGTGCGGCGCGGGCGCTACCTGTCCTTGCTGGCGCCGGTGATCGGCTCGGCGCTGCTGGTCTGGGACCTCCACACGCCCAAGCGGTTCTACAACATGCTGCGGATCGCCAAGCGCACCTCGCCGATGTCGATCGGCACCTGGGTCCTGATGGGCTTCACCGCGTTCGCGGGGGGCAACGCGGCGATGCAGTTTCTGTCGGACCGGGTGCGCGGGCTGCGCTGGATGCGCCCGGCGTCGCGAGTCATGCAGGTTCCCGCGGCGCTGGCCGGCGCCGGGCTTGCGACCTACACAGCTTCGCTGCTCTCGGCCACCAGCACGCCTCTGTGGGCGGCAGCGCCCCGCACACTGGCGTTGCGGTTCGCAGCCTCCTCCATCGCCGCCGGCGCGTCCGCGCTGTCGCTGCTGGAACATTCCGGCCACCGCCGGCGCAAGCTGGACACGCTGGCGCTCGCGGCGCTTTCCGCCGAGCTCGCGGCGACGATGGCGACGCACGGCATCTACGAGCGCCGCGGCGTGGCAGCGGCCATGGACAGCGAATGGGGCCGGGTGGAGAAGGTCGGCGCGACCCAGCTTGGCAACGCGCTGCCGCTTGGGTTGCAGGCGCTTTCCTTGGCGTTCGGCCGCGGCCGGCCCGGCACGGTGTCTGACGTCGCATCGCTGCTGGCCTTGGCGGGCAGCTTGCTGTTCCGCGTGTCGATCATGGGCGTGGGAGACGTGTCTGCCTCCCATCCGGAGATCAGCTTCCGGTTCTCGCAGCCGGAGAACCTGCCCAAGGCGTAAGGGTGGAGCATGGCTGGCGGAGGCGGATGGGAATCGAACCCACCGCCCGCTTTTGGCGGGCCGCTGGTTTTGAAGACCAGGAGGGCCACCAGACCCCAATCGCCTCCATGGCGGACAACGCCGGCTGCTCAGTCGCGTTGCGCAAGCACCCGGCGGTCGGCAACGCGCCGGGTGAACTGGATGGCGTCGAGATGCTCCAGCAGCGGCACGCTGAATTTGCGGGATATGCCGAGCGCCTCGCCCGCCTCCTTCACCAGCAGCCCTGGCCCCCCCAGCAAAGGGGTCAGCCGGCGACGCGCGGACTCCACGGCATCCCGGTGAAACAGGATGTCCCGCTTCTGCACCCGGTCCGTCGTGCGCACCACCGTGCCCTGCCGCACCAGCCGATCCAGCAGCCGGCGGGAGCGGACATCCGGTGCCAGGGAGGCCGGATCGGGCGGCGTCAACCCGCCCAAGCGCAGCGCCTCGGCCAGCCGTCCTGCCGCTGCGTCCTCCTCCTGCGCCTGCGAGCGCTCCCGCGCCAGTTGGCGCAGCCGGAGCAATCCGCGGTCCCTCCATAGCGTGCCGGAGGCGACGAGGCGCTCCGCCGCGTGCTCCAGCACGGATGCCCCCACACCGGGCAGCAGGCGGGTGAGCGCTTCCCGGGACGCGCCATCCGGATAGGGGGCGAGCAGGCCGGGCAACCGGCCCGCCACGTCCGCCACCGCGTCCTCGGCCATCACGTCCCCGGCGCGGGACAGCACGGCGGGTTGGCCTGCCAGCAACGAAGCGGCACGGGCGGGCGCCACTCCGGCGCGGCGCGCCAGTTTGGCGAGCGTGGTGCCAGCCTGCCCGGCTTCCTGCACCCCGTGCCGCACGATCACGGACGGGACGGCGGCAGCGAGCGCCGCCAACCAGCCGAGAGGGGCGGCGGCATGGCGGCGCTGCCGCACGGTATCCGGGTCGAGCACCCGGCCGCCGCCGACGGTCAAGGCGGGGGAGGGGAGGCGCACGATGAACGCTTCCCGCGCCGGCACGGCGACCGGGGTGCGGCAGTGCAGTTGCGCGAGCGCCGTTCCGCCTGGTTGCAGCACGTCGCGGTCGAGCAGGCGCAGGCGGGCGTCCACCTCCTCCGTGCCGAACAGCAGCCGCAAGGAGACGCCGGTCCGCAGGTTCGGCGCACCAGCGACGGACCGCATCTGCACCGACAGCCAGGATGCGGCGGTGAGCAGTCCAGGCGTGCACAAGGCGGTGCCGCGGCCGAGCCCGTCCAGCCCGGCCCCGCGCATGTTCGCCGCCACGCGCTGGCCCGGCAGCGCCCGGTCCACCCGCTGCCCATGCACCTGGAGGCTGCGCACCCGTACTGCCCCGCCCGATGGCAGCAAGGCGAGTTCGTCGCCGGCTGCCAGGCCACCGTGACGCAACGTGCCGGTGACGACGGTGCCATGCCCTGCGACGCTGAAGACGCGGTCGATGGGAAGGTAAGGGAAGCCGTCCTCCTCGGGCGTCGCATCGATGGTCGCGACGGCCCCGATCGCCGCGCGCAAGGCGTCGAGGCCAGCCCCGGTGACGGCCGACGTGGCGATGGGAGGCCCGGCTTCCAGGCCGGAGGCAGCGGCAAGCGCCATCGCGGCGCGTCCGGCCGCCGCAGCCTGCTCCGGGCCGACAAGGTCCGCCTTGGTCACCGCGATGATCGCGCGCTTGATGCCGAGCAACGCAGCAACGTCGACGTGCTCAACGGTTTGCGGCTGGATGCCCTCGTTGGCCGCCACCGCCAGCAGCACGCCGCTTACGCCCGTGGCACCCGAGATCATCGTGCGCACGAAGCGCTCGTGCCCCGGCATGTCGATCAAGTCCACGACGGCGCCGGGCGCCAGCAGATGGGCGAAGCCGAGCGCGATGGAGATGCCCCGCCGCTGCTCCTCTTCCAGGCGATCGGTCTCCATGCCGGTCAAGGCTCGAACCAGGGCAGTCTTGCCGTGATCAACGTGACCGATCACGCCCAGCAGCAAACGTCCGCTCGGAGGGGGGCAGGTGTCGGCGGTCGTACCCACGCGGCCTCTATGCGGCAGCGTTCTACCGGCCGGTGAGGATGCGCTCCACCAGCTGCTTCACTGTCGGGATGAAGCCGTTGGAATAGAACGGGTCCGACGCGAAGCGGTAGGCATTGTGGCCGCTGAACATCAGGTTGCTGTCCAGCGTCGCCGGGTCGCCGCGGTCATCGCGCACCGCCTGAAGCGTCTTCTGGATGCAGAAGCTCCGTGGGTCGGCCTTCTTGCCGTTGCTGTAATCCGGCCCGTGCTGCGACCAGTTCGAGAAGCGGCACTGGCTGAGGCAGCCCATGCAGTTCGTCTGGTCTTCCAGGATCTCAGCCGTTTTCTCGCGGCTGACGAAGACCAGGGTGCTGTCCGGCGTACGCAACGCCTCGGTGAAGCCCGCGCAAACCCAACGCTCAGCCCGGCCGAGGTCCATGGGGGTCAGGTACACGATGCGCTGCCGCGGGCCGACGCCGAACGGGGCGGTGTGCTCGCCCATCGGCTCCATCGTGTAGGCGACCTGATGGTCGCTCCGCTCCCGAAGTTCCTGGATGTAGGAGTTGTTGACGGCCGACGAGTAGAAACCGGTCGGGCTGAACTTGTTGAGGAAGACGTCGCCTTCCTTCAGCGTCAGCAAGCGCTGCTTCCACGCATCCCCAATCGGGCTTTCCCGAGTGAGCAAAGGCCGGGTGCCGAACTGGAAGGCGATCGGCCCCAGATCCGGGTTGTCGATCCAATCCTCCCACTCCTCCAGCCACCAGACGCCGCCCGCCATGATGATGGGGGTGTCGCCCAAGCCGAACGAGCGCATCAGCGTGCGAAGCGCCAGCACGCGGGGGAACGGGTCCTCACGATGGTCCGGCTCTTCGCCGTTGGACAGGCCGTTGTGGCCGCCGGCGAGCCAGGGGTCCTCGTACACCACGCCGCCGAGCAGGGACGCAGCCTTGGAATAGGCACGCTTCCACAACGCGTTGAACGCGCGGGCGGAGGACACGATCGGATAGTAATGCACGCCGAACCGGGCCGCGATGTCACTGAGGCGGTAGGGCATTCCGGCGCCGCACGTCAGCCCGTGGATCAATCCCCGCGCGCCTTCGAGCACGCCGGTGATGACCCGCTCGGCGCCGCCCATCTCCCACAGGATGTTCGCGTGGATGCGCCCCTGGCCGCCCGACAGCTCATGGGCCTGCTGCGCCTGCGCGATGCCGCCCTGGACGGCGAAGTTGATGAGCTCCTCGTGGCGCTCCCGCCGGGTACGGCCGTGGTAGATCTGCGGCACGAGGTGGCCATCCGCGCCGTAGCTGTCGGCGTTGACGGCGCTGAACGTGCCGGTTCCTCCTGCCTGTGCCCAGTGGCCGGACGACACGCCGGTGGACACCGCCACGCCCTTGCCGCCTTCAACGAGCGGCAGGACATCCACCCCGCCCATGCGGACCGCGTTGATCGCCTTCATAGCCGCGCTGCTTTCTTGGATTGAAACATTCGGCAATATGTCGCGATAAGCCAGCGGATGCTAGGGGGACGATGTCGCCTTCACCACGAATCGTCACCCCATAGCTGCACCTCTCGGCGTTAGGCTGCGTCAGCCTCGCGAGGCCGGCCGCCGCCTTTCGCGCCCACTTTTTCGCCGATGTCCTCGCCCGTGGCTTGGTCCACCACCCGCATGGACAGCTTCACCTTGCCGCGGTCATCGAAGCCCAGGACCTTGACCTTCACCGCGTCGCCTTGGGCGACCACGTCGGTGGTCTTGGCGACCCGGCCTTGGGCCAGCTCGCTGATGTGGACCAACCCATCACGGCTGCCGAGGAAGTTCACGAACGCGCCGAACTCGGCTGTTTTCACTACCTTGCCATTGTAGATCACGCCCACCTCCGGCTCCGCCACGATGCCGCGGATGCGGTCGATGGCGGCCTGGCTCGCCTCCTCGGTGGTGGCGGCGATCTTGATGGTGCCGTCATCCTCGATGTCGATCTTGCAGCCGGTCTGCTCGACGATCTCGCGGATGACCTTGCCTCCAGTGCCGATCACCTCGCGGATCTTCTCCTTGGGCACCGTGATGGTGGTGATGCGCGGCGCGGTCGCGGCGACTTGGCCGCGGGCGCCGGACAGGCCTCTGGCCATCTCGCCGAGGATGTGCAGCCGCCCCTCGCGCGCCTGCTCCAGGGCGGTCTTCATGATCTCGAACGTGATGGACGTGATCTTGATGTCCATCTGCAGGCTGGTGATGCCCTGTTCCGTGCCGGCCACCTTGAAGTCCATGTCGCCGAGATGGTCCTCGTCACCCAGGATGTCCGACAAGACGGCGAAGCCGCGGTCTTCCTTGATCAGCCCCATGGCGATCCCGGCCACCGGGCGCTTCAACGGCACGCCGGCGTCCATCAGCGACAGCGAACTGCCGCACACCGTCGCCATCGAGGACGAGCCGTTGCTTTCCGTGATCTCGCTCACCACCCGCAGCGTGTACGGGAAGTCCGCCTTGGCCGGCAACAACGGACGGATGGCGCGGAAGGCCAGCTTGCCGTGGCCGATCTCGCGGCGGCCCGGGCTGCCCATGCGCCCTGCCTCACCGACGGAGTAGGGAGGGAAATTGTAGTGCAGCATGAAGTGGGAGCGGCTTTCGCCCTCGAGCTGGTCGATGATCTGCTCGTCCTGCCCGGTGCCAAGCGTGGCGACGCAGAGCGCCTGCGTTTCGCCGCGCGTGAACAGGGCGGAGCCGTGGGCGCGCGGCAGGATGCCGACCTCGGCGACGATGGGGCGGACCGTCTTGGTGTCGCGCCCGTCGATGCGCATGCCCGTGTCGAGGATGGCATTGCGCACGATATCGGCTTCCAGGTCCTTCAGCAGGCGCTTCGCCGCTTCGGCGTCCAGCCCTTCCTCGGCCAACTTGGCGACGACCGCCTTCTTGGCGGTTGAAACCTTGTCCTGGCGGACCTGCTTGACGCGTTCTTGGTAGGCTTCCGCAATCGGGGTACGGGCCAGGTCCTCGATGCGCGTCTTGAGCGAGGCAGCTTCCGGCGCCGTTCCTGGCAAGGTCCACGGCTCCTTCGCCGCGTGCTCCGCCAGGTCGATGATCGCCTGGATCACCGGCTGGAACTGCGCGTGGCCGAACTCGACGGCGCCGAGCATCACGTCCTCGGACAACTCGTGAGCCTCGCTCTCCACCATCAGCACGCCTTCGGCGGTGCCGGCGACGACCAGGTCGAGCTTGAAGTTCTTCATCTGCTCGAGAGTCGGGTTCAGCACGTAGGCGCCCTCGATGAAGCCGACGCGGGCGGCGACGACCGGGCCGAAGAACGGAATGCCGGACAAGGTGAGCGCCGCGGAGCAGCCGATCAGGGCGACGATGTCGGGATCGTTCTCCATGTCATGGCTGAGCACGGTGGCGACCACCTGCACCTCGTTGCGGAACCCCTGCGGGAACAGCGGGCGGATCGGGCGGTCAATCAGGCGGGAAACCAGCGTCTCCTTCTCGGACGGGCGGCCTTCGCGCTTGAAGAAGCCGCCGGGGATCTTGCCGGCGGCGAACGCTTTCTCCTGGTAGTTCACCGTCAAGGGAAAGAAGTCCTGGCCAGGCTTGGCGGACTTGATGCCGACGGCGGTGCACAGCACGATGGTGTCGCCGTAGCTTGCCATGACGGCGCCATCTGCCTGACGGGCGACCTTGCCGGTCTCCAGGACCAGCTTGCGTCCACCCCAGTCGAGTTCTTTGCGGAAATGATTGAACATGCGCGTCTTCCTCGTATCGCGCGGGCGATGCGGGCGGTGGCCGGTGCGGGTGCGGCGTCTCGGGCGGCATGGCGGCGCGGGGTGAGCCGCGACCATGTGGCCGAAAGCGCCGTCGCAAGCCGGATGCCGTTCGCACCGGGCGCGGCGTATCCCTGGCGTCCCTATGACGCCGGGGCCGTCGTGATTACCGGCGCAGCTGCAAGCGCCCGATCAGCGTCTGGTAGCGGGCCTGGTCCTTCCTTTTCAGGTAGTCGAGCAGGCGCCGGCGGCGGCCAACCAGCATCAGCAGGCCGCGGCGGCTGTGGAAGTCCTTGGAATGGGTCTTGAGGTGCTCGGTCAAGTTGCCGATCCGTTCGGACAGCAACGCCACCTGAACTTCCGGGCTGCCCGTGTCGGCGGCGCCGGTCGCGTAGTCGGAAACCAGCACCGTGCGGCGCTCGGCTGTGATCGACATCGGATATCCTCCGGTGGGGGTTAAAGCAGACGCTCCGGCCGGAGCATGCCTTCGGAAAGGCGGCACAGGCCGATCACGCGCGCCCCCGCCATGGCACGGGCCAATCCGCCTTCAGGATCGGCCGTCCGTGGAATGCGTCCCATCAGATCCACCAGGCTGATGGCCTGGCCGCGTGACAGGAAGAAGGCCTCCGCCTCGGTCAAGGCCAGCGCCGGGATGTCGGCCAGCGCGGTCGCGACCGGAAGCAGCAGGTCCGGGGAAGCCGGATCGCTATCTTCTCCCCACGTGCATTTGTCCAGTGAAATCGCTTGTGCCTCCGTGAACGGGCCAACCCGCAGCCGCCGCAACGCCGCGACATGCCCGACCGTGCCGCACGCCATGGCGAGATCGCGGGCGAGGGACCGCATGTACACCCCCTTGCCCGACTGCACCGCGAACACGGCCGTGTCTGCGTCCGGCCGTTCGATCAGATCGAACCGGTCCACCCGGGCGGCACGCGGCGGCAGAGCCGGGGCGCGGCCCTCGCGCGCCATGTCGTAGGCCCGCTCGCCGGCGACCTTGATGGCGGAGTAGGCTGGAGGAACTTGCAGGATGTCCCCACGCAAGGCGGGCAGGGCGGCATGGATCGCATCGTCGCCGGGCCGGACGGGGGACGATGCGGTCACCGCCCCGTCCGCATCGTCCGTGTCGCGCGCTTCGCCGAAGCGGAGGGTGAAGTGGTAGAGCTTGGTGCCGTCCATGACGTAGGGCACGGTCTTGGTGGCAGCGCCGAACGCGACCGGCAACACGCCGGTGGCCAGCGGGTCCAAGGTGCCGCCGTGTCCGGCTTTCTGCGCGTCAAACCCGCGGCGGACGCGATTCACCACGTCCGTGCTGGTCATGCCCGGCGGCTTGTCGATGATGAGCCACCCGTCGAGCGGGCGGCCGCGGCGTCGGCGCATGGCAGGCCGCTTTCAGGCGGGAGGGACGGAAGCGGACGCTGCGACGTGCGCGAACCCGGCATCGAATGCCTCTCGCGGCGTCGACCCGTCCGTCACTTGCCCTCCAGGTCCCGCGCGACCTCCGGCTGCCGCAACAAGGCGCTCACGTGCATCGCATACTCGACCGTTCCGTCCGGCTGGAAGCTGATCTGCGGTGCCACGCGCAGCCGCATCGCCCGGGCCAGCTCGCCACGCAGGAACGGCGCGGCCCGCGTCAACGCCGGCAACAGCGCCGCGACGTCCGACCGGCCGAGGCGAGTGACGAAGGCTGTCGCGTTCTTGAGGTCCGGGCTGATCCGCACCTCCGTCACCGTCACCGGCACCTCGGCCAGCGCCGGGTCGCGGATCTCGCCGCGGGCGAAGATGGCGGACAGCAGGTGGCGGATCTCCTCCGCCACCCGCAACTGCCGCTGAGTTGGGCCAGCCGCCTTGCGCTTGGCGCCCTTACGCTCAGCCTGGGACATACTCCACCTCGAAGCACTCGACCTGATCGCCCTCGCGCAAATCGCTGAACCCGGCGAACGACAGGCCGCATTCGTAGTTGCGGGCCACCTCGCGCACGTCGTCCTTGAACCGCTTCAACTGACTCAGCTCGCCGTTGTGGATCACCACGCCGTCGCGCAGCAGCCGCACCCCGCTGCCGCGCTTGACCAGACCCTCCGTCACCATGCAGCCGGCGACCTTGCCGGTCTTGGTGATGTCGAACACCTTGCGTATCTCGGCGTAGCCCAGGAACTTCTCGCGCGCCTTCGGGGCCACCTTGCCACGCACCATCTTCTCGATGTCGTCGGCGACCTCGTAGATGATCGAGTAGTAGCGGATGTCCACGCCGTCCCGGACGGCCAGGTCGCGCGCCTGGCTGGTGGCGCGCACGTTGAACGCCACGATCATCGCGTTGGACGCCTTGGCCAACTGCACGTCGCTCTCGGTGATCTGTCCCACTGCGGACAGCAGCACCCGCACCCGCACCTCCTCGTGCGCCAGCTTCAGAATCGTGACGTTGATCGCCTCGGCGCTGCCCTGCACGTCGGCCTTGACCAGGACGGCCACTTCCTTCTGCTCGCCGGCCTGGATGCGCGCCAGCATCTCGTCCAGCGTGCCGCGCGCCGCGGTCTGCGCGCCGGAAGCGGTCTCCTTCAGCTTGCGCTGGCGGAACTCGCTGATCTCCCGCGCCCGCCCCTCGCTTTCCACCACCACGAACGGCTCTCCGGCGCGAGGCACGCTGGCCAGGCCCTGGATCTCCACGGGGGTGGACGGCCCGGCCGACTTGACCGGCTTGCCGCGGTCGTCCGTCATCGCGCGGACCTTGCCCCACTCGGCGCCGGCCACGACGATGTCGCCGGCGTGCAGGGTACCCTTCTGCACCAGCACGGTCGCGACCGGGCCACGGCCACGGTCCAGCCGGCTTTCCACCACCGACCCTTCGGCCGTGCGGTCCGGGTTCGCCTTGAGGTCCAGCAACTCGGCTTGCAGCAGGATCGCCTCTTCCAGCTTGTCGAGGCCGCTCTTCTTGAGCGCGCTGACTTCGACGTCCTGCGTGTCGCCGCCCATCTCCTCCACCACGATCTCGTGGCTGAGCAGCTCCTGGCGCACGCGGGCCGGGTTGGCGTCCGGCCGGTCCATCTTGTTGATGGCCACCACGATGGGCGCGCCGGACGCCTTTGCGTGACGGATCGCCTCGATCGTTTGCGGCATCACGCCGTCATCGGCCGCGACAACCAGCACCACCACGTCCGTCACCGACGCGCCGCGCGAGCGCATGGCGGTGAACGCCTCGTGCCCCGGCGTGTCGATGAAGGTGATGCGGTTGCCGCTTGGCATCTGCACCTGGTACGCGCCGATGTGCTGGGTGATGCCGCCGGCCTCGCCGCGCACCACGTCCGTGTGGCGCAGCGCGTCCAGCAGGCTGGTCTTGCCGTGGTCCACGTGGCCCATGACGGTGACCACGGGGGGGCGCAGCACCATGTCGGTGTCCACGTCCGTCTCGCCCTCGATCCCAAGCTCGACGTCGCTTTCCGACACGCGGCGGGCACGGTGGCCGAACTCCTGCACCACCAGCTCGGCGGTGTCGGCGTCCAGTGACTGCGTGACGGTCGCCATCACGCCCATCCTCATCAGGGACTTCACCACGTCGGTCGAGCGGGCGGCCATGCGGGCGGCCAACTCCTGCACCGTGATGGTATCCGGCAGGATCACGTCCCGCGTCACCTTCAGCCCGTCCGAGCGGAGCAGCTCCAGTTCCTGCTGCCGCCGCTCGCGGTCCCGCTGCCGGCGGACGCTGGCGAGCGAGCGGGTCTTCTCGTCCTCGCCCTCAATGGCGGCCTGCACGTCGATGCGGCCGTCCCGCCGTCCGGCCAGGCCCTTCTTGGCAACCGTGGCCGGAACCTTGCGGGCCGGCAACGCCAGGCCGGGGCGCCGGCGCGGCGCTTCCTCGTCCTCGCCGGGTCGTGTCGGCTTCAGCCGCAACGTCTCGGTCGGGGTGGCCGGGGTTGCCGCAGGCGCCGCGGCTGGGCGAGCCACGGGGCGTGCCTCGGCGGACGCCGCCTGCTCGGTCGTGGCAGGCTGGGCGGGAGGCGGAGCTTCGGCGAGGGCGACCTCCGCGGCCTCGCGAGCCGTGGCTTCAGCCTGGCGTGCAGCCTCGGCGGCCTCGCGTGCAGCCTGCTCGGCGGCGCGGGCTGCTTCCTCCTCCTGGCGCCGCGCTTCCTCCGCGGCCGACCGGATGGAGATCGTCTCCTGTTCGCGCCGCTCTACCTCACGGCGGGCAGATTCGCGCTTCTGCTCCTCCAGCACCCGCTGGCGCGTCGCCAGCTCGCCAGCGGTCAGCGCGCGTCCGGCTCCCGGGCTCGGCCGGGTCGGCGCAGCGGGCGCGCGCGGCACGCCGGGCGTGGCCGGGGCGGCAGGCGCAGCCGAGGGGGCAGGGAAAGGCTGGCGCTTCTTGCGCACCTCCACCTGGACTTCCTTGGACCGGCCGTGGCTGAAGCTCTGACGCACGGAGCCGGCGTCCACGGTGCGGCCCAATTCCAACCGGCTCGCCGGGCGGAGCGACAGCCGTCCCTTCGCCGCCGCATCCTGGTCGTTGTTCTCGCTCATTCACCCGTCCGTTCGTTCGACGCCCGGCGCTGCGGCGCCGGGCTGTCCATTACCGCATTTCCAGCTGCCATGCCGGCCAGCCGGAACGCCTCCACTTCCAAAGCCTCGGCCAACCGGCCCGGCATCACTGCCACATGCACCACATGGTCACGCCCGAACACCGCGCCCAGGCGGGCGGCCGGCAACGGGCGCACAACCGGGACGTTCGCAGCCCCTGACAGCAACCGGCGGCATTCGTCGTCGCTTCCGTCGGACGCCTGCACCACCAACCCAACCCTCGACCGCACCAGCGCCTCGCGCGCCTTGCCGAAGCCGCCCGCCGCCTGTCCGGCGCGGCGCGCCAACCCCAGCAGATCAGTCACCCGCCGGATCAGCCCGGCGCTGATGGAGGCCGCCAAATCAGGTGGCAGGATGACGGGGCCACGTGCAGCACGTGCGAAAGCGCCCCGTTTGATGGCGCTTTCTACCACATCGATCCGGGCGCTCAACCACAATCCGCGTCCAGGCAGCCTTGCAGCCAGGTCGGGGACCACCGTTCGCCCCGGCCCGACAACGAAGCGGATCATGCGGGCCCGTTCGCCATGCTCGCGGCTGACGATGCAGCGCCGTGTCGGCCCGCGCTCCTCTTCGTCCTCGGGTGAAGGATCGTCCGGTGGTGGGCGGATATCAGGCGTGGCCACCCTCCGTTGCAGCCTCATCGGCGAACCAGTGGGCGCGCGCATCCATGATGATGGCGTTGGCGGCCTCGGCGTCCATCGCGTCCGCGCCCACGATCTCGACCAACTCGTCGCCGGCGAGGTCGGCCAGGTCGTCCAGCGTCTTGATGCCCTTCTCGCCCAGCTGCACCAGCATGGCCGCGGAAAGAGCCTCAATGGTGGCGACCTCGTCGCTCACGCCAAGCTCCCGGCGCTTCTCCTCGAGCTCGACGTTGCGGCGCTGCAAGAACAGCTCGGCGCGGCTGATCAGCTCGGAGGCCACGTTCTCGTCGAACCCCTCGATGTCCGCCAGCTCGTCCGGAGGCGTGAAGGCCAGTTCCTCCACGGAGGTGAACCCTTCCGTCACCAGCAGGCCGGCGATCATGTCGTCCACATCCAGCGCTTCCACGAAGATGCCGGTGCGCCGGCGGTACTCTTCCTGCCGGCGCTCGCTTTCCTCCGCTTCCGTGAGGATGTCGATGTCCCAGCGGGTAAGCTGGCTTGCCAGCCGCACGTTCTGGCCCCGGCGGCCGATGGCCAGGCTCAACTGCTCGTCCGGAACCACGACCTCGACCCGCCCGGCTTCCTCATCCATCACCACCTTGGTGACCTCGGCGGGCGCCAGCGCGTTCACCACGAAGGTTGGCGCTTGGGACGACCACGGGATGATGTCGATCTTCTCGCCCTGCAGTTCCTGCACCACGGCCTGCACCCGGCTGCCGCGCATGCCGACGCATGCGCCAACCGGATCGATGGAGCTGTCGCGGCTGATGACCGCCATCTTGGCGCGGCTGCCAGGGTCGCGGCTGACGGCCTTGATCTCGATGATGCCGTCGTAGATCTCCGGGACCTCCTGCGCGAACAGCTTGGCCAGGAAGGCGGGATGGGTGCGGCTGAGGAAGATCTGCGGCCCGCGCGGCTCTTCCCGGACATCGTAGATATAGGCGCGGACACGGTCGCCATTGCGGAAGCTCTCGCGCGGGATCAGCTCGTCGCGGCGCAGCAGCGCCTCCGCCCGGCCCAGCTCCACCATCAGGTTGCCGTACTCGGTGCGCTTGACCAGGCCATTGACGATCTCGCCGACCCGGTCCTTGAACTCGTCATACTGCTTCTTGCGCTCATACTCGCGCACCCGCTGCACGATCACCTGCTTGGCGGTCTGCGCGGCGATGCGGCCGAAATCAATCGGGGGAAGCGGGTCGACCAGATGGCCGCCAATCTCGATGTCGGACTTGAACTTGCGGGCGATGTGGACGGGAATCTGGGTTTCTTCGTTCTCCACCACTTCAACCGCCTCGGTCCAGCGCGACAGGCGCACGTCGCCGGTCTTGCGGTCGATGGTGGCGCGAATGTCCTTCTCGCTGCCATACTTGGCGCGGCCGGCCTTCTGGATGGCCTGCTCCATCGCCTCGATCACCTCCTCGCGGTCAATCGACTTCTCGCGCGCGACGGCATCGGCGACCAGCAGCAGCTCGGGGCGGGAGACGGCGGTATCCATGGCTCTTGTATCCCTTAGTTCGTCTGGTTCGGGGCGCGTGGCTGCGCCGTGGCCGCGATCAGCGCGTCCGTCAGCACCAGCTTGGCCCGGCGCAACTCGCCTAGCGGTAGCGCCACCTCAGTGCCGTCGTCCAGCCGCATGCGCGCAACCTTCTCGTCCGCACCCAGCACGATGCCAGAAAAACGCTTGCGGCCATCCAGGGGCGCCAGCAACTCGGCCCGCGCCTCGTGCCCGGCGAACCGGTTCCAGTCCTTCACCCGGGTCAGCGGCCGGTCGATCCCCGCGCTGCTCACTTCCAGGGTCCAGGCAGTCTTGATTAGGTCTGCCACGTCCAGCGTGGCGCTGACCACGTCGTTGATGCGCTCGCAATCCTCGATGCTGATCAGCGACCCGTCGGCCCGGTCCGCCATCACCTGCACAGTGGGCCGGTCCCGCCCGAGCACGGACACCCGGACGATCTCGTATCCCATATACGCCAAGGTCTGCCCGATCTCCTCGGAGATGCGCGCCTCGAGCGTGGTGTGCTGAACGGATGGTTCGGTGCTGTCGTGATCCAAAACGCAAAAAGGCGGCCGGTTAGGGCCACCCTCCAAAAATCCGGAGAATGTGGGCAGAACGTCTAGTTGGCGGAAAACGCGCCGGGTTTCAAGCCTGCGCGTCCTCCATCAGCAACTTATCGGTTGTCGCCTTACTGGGGGGCCTTGACCTGGTCCAGCTGCTGCTGGTTCAGCCGGGCGGTTTCCTGGTCTCCGGTAGAGTTACCCTTGTCGTTGGCGTGATTGACATTCCGGTGCGGATGCCGGGCGTTCGCAGCAAATACGACGGAGGGCACGGCAAGGCTGGCGGCCAAGGCGGCGAGCAAAGCGAATTTCTTCATAGCGAGGGCCTCATATGGATGTATTCACCTCAGGAACGCAACGAAACCGCGCGGGTTGCCATCGGCCTCAAGAAACTCGCATCGCTGCTCAGCGGCCTGGGACAACAATCGTGGCATCGGGCGGCGGGGCGGGATGGGTGCGGTAATACTCGGAGTTCAGTTGCGCGCCGTTGAGCCTGTCGACCTCAGCATCACCCGTGTTGTTGCCGGCATCGTTCCGGTGGTTGACGTTGGCGTAAGGCGCGCCGGCATGGGCGGCGGAGGCGGGCCGCAGCGGGATGCACGCGGCAAGTGCCAGAACGAACGACGCGACGACGGATCTCATGGCTTTGCTTCCCTGGTGAAAAGATCAAACGCGCAACGACTCTTCTGGTTCGCCGGGCGGGGCAGTGTTCCGGGCCGCCTCGCGGGCAGCGTCCGGGACAGTGACCCCAATCATGTCACCCTCGGACACCAGGGCGGCAAGCCGGTCCTCCGTCCAGCCTTCCGTGCCTGCCGGGCGCAGGGGCAGCACCATCCAGCGATAGTCGGCCGTGCTGTCCACCACACGGATGGCCGTGCCCGGCGGCAAAGCCGTGCGCCATTCCGCCAGCACGCCCGCCGGGTCCCGGACGGCCCGGGCGCGGTAGGCGGCCGACTTGAACCAGAACGGCGGGTAGCCCAGCACCGCGCGCGGGTAGCAACTGCAAAGGGTGCAGACCACCAGGTGATGCAAGCCGGGCTCGTTGGCCAGCACGCCCAGAGGCGGGGCGCCGCGCACCGGGATGCCGAGCGCCTCGGCCGCTTCCGTGCCGTCCCGCAGCATGGCGGCGCGGTAGGCCGGGTCCACCCAGGCACGCGCGACCATGCGGGCGCCGCGTGCGGGGCTGGCCTCGTCCGTGACGCGGACGCGCTCGGCGATCTCCGCCTTGGTCAGGATGTCCTTGGCTTCCAACAGGCCCCGCACCGCGTCCAGCAGGCGCGGGCTGTCGACCCGCAACAGGGTCAGATCGGCAGCAGCCATGACTCGAACACCTCCACCAGCAGGTCCGCCGCATTTCCGGCCGAAACATCCGGCCATATCGCATGGCGGCGGAAGGCGACGTGATACAATGCCAGCTTCCCGGCGGGCCGGCTGAAGGCGAGGTCTTCGGGGTTGGCGAAATCACCCAGGTGGCGCACCACCGTGCCGCGGCGCCCGCGCAGGTAGTGCGGCGTGCGGACATGCACCGGCCCGTGCCGCTCCGGCCAATCGTCCCGCACCAGCACGGCAGCGCCGGGCGCGATCACCCGAGCGCCGCCGCCAGCTCATCCGCCGTGATCACCCCGCGTTGCAGCAGCGTGCTGGCGATGGAGCGAATCCAACGCTGGTAGTAGCTTAGCCGGTGATATTCGTCTTCCGGGATCGCCTCGATCCCGCGCCGCAACTCGTCCACGCTCATCACGCCCTTGGCGCCCAGCAAGCCGCGGATCGCGTCCACCTCCCGGTCGAACGCCGTCAAGGCATGGGGGCCGGTGTCGATCGGCTCGCACAGGAACTTCCGGACGCCCCCCATGTCGTGGTGGGCCCGGGCAGGGGCCTCACCCGGCTCGTGCAGCATTGCGCTCACTGTATGGCCTCCCCGGGCGAGATGCCCCAGAACCCGTCGCGCTTCAGCCATCCACGGTAGTCCGCGACCTGCACCTGGCACCAGCCCGCATTTGCCTCGCACGCGCGAATGCGGCCGATCACGCCGGGCTTGAGCCGGGCGAGGGAGCTCGCCGTGTCGGCTGCCTCCGTTCGCATCGTCTGCTCCCCCCCGGTCACGACAAAGGTGCGGCGGCCGACCAGGGTGGCCTGGTGCACCCAGCCTTTCACGCCTTCCTGGTCGGAGATGAGGCGCCAAGCCTCGAACTCCCGCTCGATCTGCACGGGAAGGTCGCGGCGCTTGTACACCCACTCGATCGGGTAGCGCAGGCCGGGACCGGTCCGCAGGTTCACGTCATCGGACTTCAGCGAGGCGAAACGCGGCAGCGGCAGCCCGGTGTTGCTGCCCTTCGCGGGCGTAAGGGGGGCGGCCGGCGCCTCGGCCGCGGCCGGCGCGGGAGGGGGCGCGGCCGGTTTGGCGGGCGGGGTGTTGCCTGGCCCGGCGTGGCCGGGCGCCGTGTGGCTTGGGCTGCGGCCAGCGGCATGGCTGGGAGCGTTGGTTGTGGGGCGCGCCGCATGCCGGTGTTCTGGCTGGCTCTGCGCCGCGGCAGGGCCGGCCAGGATCAGCATGAGCGGCGGCAGGAGCAGGGCGGACCGGGCCATGCGCCTCCCTGCCAACGGTGGCGGGAGCCGGTCAAGCCTCAACAGGTGACGACCGTGCCTCCGCGCACGGCATCCAGGAACGTGACGGCGCCCGCGACCGCGACGCCGGGGCAGAGCGCGGCCGGGTCGATCGCTTCCGCGCGCAGCCCGGCCTCGCAGGCGATCATGCGGATGCCGAGTTCGGCCGCCGCCCCGCGCAACGTGTCCAGCCCGGCAACGCCGCGCGCCACCAAGGTGGCATCCCGGCAGGCGTCTTCCAGCGTGCGCCAATCCGGCAGCAGCGCCCGGCAGCCGCCGTTGGTGGCGAACAGCGTCACTTTCCGCCCGACCGCCGCCGCCGCCGTGGCCAGCACGAAGGCGTAGTGCGCGCGGTCATGCGTGCCGGACATGAGCAGCACGCCGAACGGCTCAGCCATGCGCCGACAGGTCCCGGATGCTGGGATGGCCGCCGCAGGCCGGGCAGTCCGGGTCCCGGGGCAAGGCCACCGTGTGGAACCGGGCGCCGAGCGCGTCCCAGAGCAGCAGGCGGCCGGCAAGGCCGTCACCCACGCCCAGCACTTCCTTCAGCGTTTCCGTCGCCTGCAAGCTGCCCATCACCCCGGTGACCGCGCCCAGCACGCCGGCTTCCCCGCACGTGGGCACGCTGCCGGACGGCGGCGGCGAGGGATACAGGCACCGGTAGCACGGGCCGCCGGGCCGGAAGGTGGCGAGCTGGCCGTCGAACCGCACGGCGGCGGCGGACACCAGCGTCTTGCCGGCCAGCACGCAGGCGTCGTTCAGCAGGTAGCGGGTGGGGACGTTGTCGCTGGCGTCGCACACGAGGTCGTAGCCCGCCACCAGCGAGGCGGCGTTGGCGGCGGCAAGGCGGACCGCGTGCGGTTCCAGCCGGGTCGTGGGGTTGAGCGCGGCAACTCCCGCGGCCAGCGAGGCAACCTTGCGCTGCCCGATGCGCCCCGTGGCGTGGCCGATCTGGCGTTGCAGGTTGGATAATTCCACGGCGTCGTCGTCCACCACGCCGATCGTGCCGATCCCGGCCGCGGCGAGGTAGAGCGCCAGGGGGCAGCCCAGGCCGCCGGCGCCGACCACCAGCACGCGGGCGGCGCGCAACCTGGCCTGGCCGGTGCCGCCCACTTCGGCGAGCAGGATATTGCGGGAGTAGCGGGTGACTTCGTCGTCGGTGAAGCCGAGGTTCATGGGGTCAGGACGGGGTCCTGCCCCAAACCCCGCCAAAGAATGGTTGTCCTTCGGACACCTCCGTCAAACCTTCTCGACTTGGCCATATTCCAGGTCCACGGGGGTGGAACGGCCGAAGATGGAGACGGACACCTTCACCCGGCCCTTCTCCTCGTCCACTTCCTCGACCGTGCCGTTGAACGAGGTGAACGGGCCGTCCGCCACGCGCACCTGCTCGCCGATCTCGAACAGCACGGCCGGGCGGGGACGTTCCACACCCTCGGCCGACTGCTTGATGATGCGATCCGCCTCAGCCTCGCTGATCGCCTGCGGCCGGGTCTTGCTGCCCAGGAAGCCGGTGACCTTCGGGGTGTCCTTGATGAGGTGCCAAGTGTCGTCCGTCAGCTCCATCTTCACCAGCACGTAGCCGGGGAAGAACTTGCGCTCCGCCTGCACCTTCTGGCCGCGCTTGAGCTCGACCACGTCCTCCGACGGCACCAGCACGTCGTCCAGCAGGTCGGCCAACCCCTTGCGGGCGGCCTGTTCCTTCACCTGCTCGGCGATTTTCTTCTCGAACCCGGAATACACATGAACAACATACCAGCGCTTGGCCACGACCCTGAACCCTATGAACTAGACGGGCGCGCCGAACAGCACGCGCACGCCGTAACCAGACGCCTGGTCCACGATGAAGAAGAAGATGGCCGCGACGGCAGCCATGGCGAACACGAGGCCGGTGGTGACCAGCGTCTCCTTGCGGGTGGGCCAGGTCACGCGGGCAATCTCGGCGCGCACTTCGCGCACGAACTGAGCCGGAGCAAGCGCCACGACGGTGAACTCCAACAAGCAGGTGTATAAGTGCGGCCAGAACCTTGCGTCCGGGGCTGGCAGGGGCGGAGGGTCTCGAACCCGCAACCTCCGGTTTTGGAGACCGGCGCTCTAGCCAATTGAGCTACACCCCTGCACGGCCCGAACGCGCAGGGCCGGTATCAAGAGCGCGGCGGCCTTCCTGTCAAGCCTGCCAAGTATGGCTTGACGCCCCGTCTGCCGTTGCGCAATGAGCGGTACTGTACGGTAGGGTGAGGCGGGCCAAATGGCGGACGCGCTGACACGGATCGAATTCGGCCAGGTGGATGTGGACAACGTGATGGCGAAGCTGTCCGCGCAGGAGATCGACCAACTCGCGTTCGGCGCCATCCAGCTCAACGCGGCGGGAGTGGTGCTGAGCTACAACGCGACCGAGACCAGCATCACCGGCCGCAGGCCGGAAGCGGTGATCGGCCGAAGCTTCTTCAACGAGATCGCGCCGTGCTGCAACACGCCCGGCTTTCGCGGCGTGTTCGACGCCGGGGTGCGCGACGGAAACTTGAACGCCATATTCGACTACGTGTTCGATTACCGCATGAACCCGACCCGGGTGAAGATCCACATGAAGGCAGCCCTGACGGGTGACACCTACTGGGTGTTCGTCAAACGCATCTAGTTCCGCAGGGTGCACCAGGCGGCTTCGCGCCGGCGGGCTGGCCCCGGGCCGCTGCCCCGGGCCGCTGCCCCGGGTCGCTGCAACGTCGCCCGCCCGTTGAATATCGTCTGCCGCAGTGATACTTCTGCAACCCTGGCAGCCGCCGGAACGCGGGCGTAGCTCAGTTGGTAGAGCATCAGATTTCCAATCTGAATGTCACGAGTTCGAACCTCGTCGCCCGCTCCGGCCTGCCTCCGTCCCTGATGCCGGGGGATGCGGCGTGCGGCACCTTCGGTCATGCCGCGTTCTGGCGCGGGCGGCAGGCTGCCGGCCCCGGCGG
>CAXTLC010000006.1:0-33715 GCA_964245075.1 uncultured Acetobacteraceae bacterium | reverse complement strand
ATTGGTTCAGCTGCATGCCCTGTGTCATTGCCAAGGTGCCGATGTCTTCCTGCGACGGGTCCGACACAGGGTCTGCAATGGTTGCAACGGCATTGGCGCCGCCTTGGCGCACGCCGATAAACCATGCTAAGCGCCCGCGTTGCCTCGACCGAGGCGCTCCCTGAACCCCCTTTGCCGCACCTGGCCGACAGGATTGGAAGACGACATGAGCGAGATCGCCGATAAGGTTAAGAAAATCGTGGTGGAGCACCTCGGTGTCGAGGAAAGCAAGGTCACGCCAGAGGCCTCCTTCATCGACGATTTGGGCGCCGACAGCCTCGACACGGTCGAGTTGGTGATGGCGTTCGAGGAAGCGTTCAGCGTGGAGATCCCCGAGGACGCGGCCGAGAAGATCGGCACCGTCAAGGACGCGATCGACTATATCGAGAAGCAGAAGGCGGCCTGAGCGGGCTGCGGCGAACGGGCCGGATGGAGCGCATGCGGCGCGTGGTGGTGACGGGCATGGGCATTGCCTGCCCGCTCGGGGTCGGCGTGCCCCATGTGTGGAAGCGTCTGATCGAGGGCCATTCAGGCATCAACGCCATACAATCGTTCGACACCACGGAGCTCACCGCCAAGATCGCCGGGCAGGTGGTGCCGGGCACCCGGGCGGAAGGCGGGCTCGACATCAGCGAGTGGATTCCGGTCAAGGACCAGAAGAAGATGGACCGCTTCATCCATCTCGCCATGGTCGCCGCGACCGAGGCGGTGGAAGACTCCGGTTGGACCCCCGGTGGCGAGGAGGACCAGTGCGCCACCGGCGTGATGATCGGCTCCGGCATCGGCGGGCTGCACACCATCTATGAAGCCGCGGTCCTGGTCAGCCAGGGCAAGGCGCGGCGCTTGTCGCCCTTCTTCATCCCGGCCTCGTTGATCAACCTCGCGTCCGGGCACCTGTCGATCAAGTATGGCTTCAAGGGGCCGAACCACTCCGCCGTGACCGCTTGCGCGACGGGCGTGCACGCGGTGGGGGACGCCGCCCGGCTCATCATGCTGGGCGACGCGGAGGTGATGGTTGCCGGCGGTGCGGAAAGCGCGGTCAACCCGCTTGGGATGGCCGGCTTCTGCGCGTCCCGCGCATTGTCCACCGACTTCAACGACCGGCCGCAGCAGGCAAGCCGCCCCTGGGACCGGGACCGGGACGGCTTCGTCATGGGCGAAGGCGCCGGCGTGCTGGTGCTGGAGGAGCTGGAGCACGCCCGTGCGCGAGGGGCAAAGATCTACGCCGAGGTCTGCGGCTACGGCATGTCAGGGGACGCGCATCACATCACCGCGCCCGCGGAAGGGCACGCCGGCGCATTCCGGGCGATGGCAGCGGCGCTCAAGAACGGCGGCCTCCAGGCCACCGACGTGCAGTATGTGAACGCTCACGGCACCTCCACCCCGCTGGGCGACGATTTGGAACTGGAAGCAGCCGAGCGTTTGTTCGGCGACCACGCCGGGCGCATCGCCATGTCGTCCACCAAGTCGGCGACCGGGCACCTGCTGGGTGCGGCGGGAGCGGTCGAGGCGATCTTCTCGATCCTCGCGATGCGCGACGGCGTTGCCCCGCCCACACTGAACCTCGATGCTCCCAGCCGGGAGACCCCGATTGACCGGGTAGCCAAGCACGCCCAGGAACGCCGGATCGACGTTGCGCTGTCCAACAGCTTCGGCTTTGGCGGCACCAACGCCAGCATCCTGTTCCGTCGCGCCGCCTGACCCTCGGGCCGCCGCCGCGACCATGCGCCCGGCCGCGTTCGCCTGCCTGATCCTGCTGCTCGCCGCCGGGTCGGCCGGCGCGTGGCTCTACACCCAGTTCGACGTGGCCGGCCCGCTGCCTTCCGCCACGACGGTCACCGTGCCGCATGGCGGGTTGCAGGAGGTGGCGGCGGACCTGGAGCGGGACGGCGTGGTCGCCCGGCCGCTGCTGTTCCGCTTCTATGCCCTGGCAACGGTCCATGAGGGTGGCTTGCACGCCGGCGAATTCGCCTTCCCGGCCGGCGCCAGCCCGCGGCAAGTGCTTTCCGTGCTGCGCACCGCGCACCCGGTGCAGCATCGGCTGACCATCCCGGAAGGGTTGACCGCCGCCCAAGTGGCCCGGCTGGTCGACGCCGCCGAAGGCCTGACCGGCGACACGCCCGTTCCGCAGGAAGGCTCCGTGCTGCCGGAAACGTACAGCTACGAGCGCGGCACGTCGCGCGAGCAACTGCTCGACCGTGCCCGGGCGGCGATGGACCGTGCTTCCCAGGCGGCCTGGGATGCCCGCAAGCCGGGGCTGCCGCTGGCCGACCGGCGCCAAGCGCTGGTCCTGGCCAGCCTAGTGGAGCGCGAGACCGCGAAGCCGGACGAGCGTCCGCTGGTCGCCGCCGTGTTCCTCAACCGGCTGGCGCAGGGCATGAAGCTGCAATCGGACCCGACGGTGGCGTACGGCGCCAGCGGCGGCTTGGGCGTGCTGGACCATCCGATCACCCGGTCCGAGCTGGACCGCGACAACCCATACAACACCTACCGCATTCCCGGCCTGCCGCCCGGGCCGATCTGCATGCCGGGCCAGGCTGCATTGCGTGCCGCCACCCAACCCGCTTCGACCGACATGCTGTTCTTCGTCGCGGACGGCAGCGGCGGCCACGCCTTCGCCCGGACGGAAGGCGAGCACGGCCGCAACGTCGCCCGCTGGCGCGACATCGAGCGTGGGAAGGCACCCTCTTCCCCTCCTGCCGGAGGGAGGGGGCCGGGGTGAGGGTGGCGAGCGGCACATGACCTGGTCCATTCTCGCCCGCGACGGGGCCACTGGCACGCTGGGGGCCGCCATCGCGACGCGGTTCTTCGCCGTGGGCGCGCTCTGCCTCCACGTGGAGGGCGAGGTCGCGGCGCTGGCAACCCAGGCAATGGTCAACCCGCTCTACGCTGCCGGCGCCCTGCCGCGCCTTCGGGTCGGCGCCGACCCGGCGCTGGTCGCGGGGGACCTGGTCGGGCCGGACCTCGGCGGGGCGCACCGGCAATTGCACATCCTGGACGCGCGGGGCCGCATCGCGCAGCACACGGGCGGGGAATGCGTCGATTGGGCCGGGGCGGTGCGGGCGGCGGACGTGTCGGTCGCCGGCAACATGCTTGCCGGGCCGGACGTGGTGCAGGCCACGCTGGACGCCTTTCTGGCCGCCCCCGGCTCGATGGCGGAGCGGCTGCTTGCCGCGATGGAGGCGGGCGAGGCGGCCGGCGGCGACAAGCGCGGCAAGCAGTCCGCGGCGCTCAAGGTTTGCACGCGGGACCCGTATCCCGATCTCGACATCCGCACCGACGACCACCCGGACCCTCTGGCGGAGCTGCGCCGGCTGCACCGGGTCAGCCTTGAGCGGTTCGCCGTGTTCCGCCGCTTCCTCCCCGGCGCCGGCAACCCGCATGGGGTGTATGACCGCGCCGTGATCGAGGCCGCGGTCGCCGCCGAGGGGTCGCGGCCGTGATGGCGGGCCGCCGCGGCGTGTGCCTGGTCGTGTCCGCCCCGTCCGGCGCGGGCAAGAGCACGATCACCCGCGCCCTGCTGGGAAGCGAGCCGGCGCTGCGCCTGTCGGTCAGCGCCACCACGCGGGCGCCGCGCCCGGGGGAGCGGGACGGCGATCATTACCTGTTCCGCACCCTCGAAGCGTTCGACGCCATGGTGCGAGCCGGCGAGCTGCTGGAATGGGCCGAGGTGTTCGGCCGCCGCTACGGCACGCCCCGCGCCCCGGTGCTGGCGGCGCTGGCTGCTGGGCAGGACGTCGCGTTCGACATAGACTGGCAGGGTCATCGCCTGTTGCGCGCCGCCTTGCCCGGCGACGTGGCGAGCGTGTTCGTGCTGCCACCCTCCTTGGACGCGCTGCGCGCCCGCCTCCGCGCCCGGGCCGGCGACGGGGAGGCGGAGATCGAGCGCCGCATGGCCGCCGCCCGGGCCGAGATCGCGCATTGGTCCGAGTTCGACCACACCGTGGTGAACGACCGGCTGGAGGATGCCGTCGCTTGCGTGCGCGGCGTGCTGCACGCCGCCCGGTGCGCCACGGCGCGCCAGCCGGGCCTGGAAGCGTTCGTGGCCGGGCTGGCCTGACGCGGGAGCACGGGGTGGAGCCCTCAGCCGCAGCATGCGGTTCTCTGCTGGCCCTGGTTGGCAGGATGGCCATGCCACGGTGCCGGGTGCGGCAGGAAGGGGATGTTTAATTCGCTGTGACCGGTGACGCCGGGTCTGCGGCGCAGCCTAATGCGGGGCATGGACAACACCCGACGCTGCGGTTCTAGCCCAGGACCGTCCCGCCGCACGGTTCTGGCAACCGCTGCCGCATCGCTTGCCGCCGCAGCGACGGCCTTCCGCCCCGCGCGGGGCGCAACCGCCGGCGTGCTGCGCGTGGGCAACCAGAAGGGCGGCTTGCGCTCGTTGTTCGAAGCGTCGGATGTCGCGCGCGACCTGCCGTACCGGCTCGAATGGAGCGAGTTCGGCGCGGCGGCGCCCCTGCTGGAAGCGCTGAACGCCGGGGCGCTGGACGTGGGGCACCAGGGTGACTTCGCCTTCTTGACCGCCTTCGCGGCGGGCGCCCCGTTGAGGGCGATCGGCGCCAGCCGGGCGCAACCCGCCGGGCAGGCGATCCTGGTGCGTGATCCGGCAATCCGCACCGTCGCGGACTTGCGCGGCCGCAAGGTCGCCGGCAACCGGGCCGGTTGGGGCCAGTACCTCATCCGCGCGGCCCTGGACCGGGCAGGCGTTCCCGTGGATGCCGTGGGCGTCAGCCTGTTGCCGCCGGCCGATGCGGCGCTGGCGTTCCGGTCCGGGGCGGTCGACGCCTGGGCGGTGTGGGACCCGTACGTGTCGTTCGAGGTGCTCCAGTTCGGCGCCCGCGTGCTGGTGGACGGGGCCGGCCTGGCGCCTTCGAACACCTTCGTGGCGGCCAGCAACGGTGCCATCCGCGACAAGCGGACGATGCTGGCGGACTTCCTGCGGCGCTTCGACGCCGGGTGGCGGTGGTCGCAGGACCACATCGCCGACTACGCGCGCTACAACGCCGGGCTGACCCACCTGCCGCAACCGGTGCTGGAGCACGCCTACGGCGAGCAGCAGGCCAGGGCGGTTCCGCTCGATGACGCCTTGATCAGGGACTACCAGCGCGTTGCCGACCAGTCGGCGGCATTCGGCCTGCTGCGTGATCCGCTCGACGTGCGGAAAAGCCTCGACCTCAGCTTCACGGCGTCCCCGGCCGGCTGACGGTTTCGGCCTGCCGGGGATGCTGGCCCGGTAGCCACCGCCCCGCGGCAATGATCTACTCTGCCCAACGTCGGACACTCGGCGGTGGGGAGGTGGCGTGGAATATACCTTCCACTTCGGCGATATCTGGGATGCGCGCGGCGAGCTGCTGGATGGCGCGCTGTTCACGCTTTGGCTGTCCGCCGCGTCCATGGCGATCAGCCTGGCGGTCGCGGTCGCCGGCGCCTTCGCACGCACCTCCGGGCCAGGGTGGCTGCGCGCCCTGGTCGCCGGCTACGTGGA
Organism: uncultured Acetobacteraceae bacterium; assembly: GCA_964245075.1. Lineage (GTDB taxonomy): Bacteria > Pseudomonadota > Alphaproteobacteria > Acetobacterales > Acetobacteraceae > LMUY01. Next base: position 28,188 of record CAXTLC010000006.1, on the reverse strand, counting down.
GCTGATCCGCAACACCCCGTTCCTGGTGCAGATCTTCCTCATCTTTTTCGGCCTGCCCACGGTGGGCCTGCGGCTGGATGCCAACGAGGGCGCGCTGATCGCCATGGTGCTGAACGGCAGCGCCTACACGATCGAGATCGTCCGCGCAGGGATCGAGGCGGTCGGCCACGGCCAGGTGGAGGCAGGGCGCGCCCTGGGCCTGCACGGGTTCGGCGTGTTCCGCCTGGTCGTTCTGCCGCAGGCGCTGCGGACCGTGGTGCCGCCGCTGGGCAGCCAGTTCATCCTGCTGATGCTGAACTCCTCGATCGTGTCGGTGATCGCGGCCGACGACCTGACGGCAGCGGCGCAGGACATCGCCGGGCGCAGCTTCCGCTCGTTCGAGGCGTTCATCGTCGTCACCGTGATCTACCTGGCGCTGTCGCTGCTGTTCAGCGCCGTGTTCGCCGGGCTGGAGCGGTGGGCGTTCGGCCGCCGGGTCCCCGCCCGGTGAGGGCGGTCGGGCCTGGGGACCTGCTGTTCCTGCTGCTGGCGCTGCGCTGGACGCTGGCGCTGGCCGGCGGGGCGTTCGTGTTCGGCGGGCTGATCGGCGCGGCGGTGGCGCTCGCCCGGGTGTCGGAGCGGCGGGCGCTGCGCTGGATCGCCATCCTCTATATCCGCCTGCTGCAGGGCACGCCGCTGCTGCTGCAATTGTTCCTGGTGTTCTTCGGCGCGGACCTGCTGGGCTTCGGGCTGGGCGCCTACGTGTCCGCCATCCTGGGGCTGAGCCTGAACGCCGGGGCGTTCCTGGGCGAGATCTGGCGCGGCGCCCTGCAAGCGGTGCCGGGCGGGCAAACGGAGGCGGCGCGGGCGCTCGGGCTCCGCTACGGTCCCCGCATGGCGCGCGTGGTGGGGCCGCAGGCGTTGCGCGTCGCCATCCCGCCCACGGTCGGCTTCCTGGTGAACCTGGTGAAGAGCACGTCGCTCGCCTCGATCATCGGCTTCGTGGAGCTGACGCGGGCCGGGCAGATCGTGAACAACGCGACGTTCCGGCCGTTCACCATCTTCGGCATTGTGGCGCTGCTCTACTTCCTGCTTTGCTGGCCCCTCACGATCGTGAGCCGGCGCCTTGAACGGCGTTTGGCGCGGGCTCACGCACGATAAGAACGGTGAGGAGCGCCTGCATGAAGCGATGGAAGACCGGGGTTGCCGTCTTGGCGATGCTGGCGGCGGCCTGCCTGCCCGGCCCGGCGGCGCGGGCGCAAACGGTGGACGAGATCGTCAGCCGCGGCACCATCAACATCGGCGTGCTGGTCGATCTGCCGCCCTACGGCCTGCTGAACGACAAGCAGGAGCCGGACGGCTACGACATCGAGGTGGCCAAGCTGATCGGCCGCTACATGGGGGTGAAGGTCAACCTGGTGCCTTTGACCGGCCCCAACCGCATCCCGTTCCTGCTGACCAACAAGGTGGATCTGCTGGTCGCGACCTTCGGCATCACGCCGGAGCGGGCGCGGCAGGTGATGTTCTCCATCCCCTACGCCGCGATCGAGAACGTGATCTTCGCGCCGAAGGACAAGCACATCACCAGCCTGGACGACCTGAAGGGCCTGCGCGTGGGGGTGCCGCGCGGCGCGGTGCAGGACGTGCTGCTGACGCAGCGCCTGGGCGGCACGGCGAAGATCTCGCGGTTCGACGATGATCCCAGCACCTACCAGGCGCTGATCGCGGGCCAGGTGGACGCGGTCGCGGAGACCGGGCTGACCGGCGACGAGTTCTACGCCCGGAGCCCAGGGGCCAACATCGAGCGCAAGGTGGTCCTGCTGCGTCAGCCGAACGGGATCACCATGCGGGCCAACCAGTGGAACCTGCACCAGTGGGTGAACACGTTCGTGTACTACGCGAAGAACAATGGGGAGTTGGATGGGTTGTGGCAGAAATGGTTCCACCAGCCGCTCCCGCCGCTGCCGACGTTCTGACTGACAGCGCAGGCTGGAGTGGCCGCTCCACCCAGGCCGCCGCGCCGATCGAACCAGGATTTGGCCCGGTCGGCGCGAGCAGCTATATCAGGATTTGACTCGGAGGGACGTCGATGGCCGGCAGCGTGAACAAGGTGATTCTGGTTGGCAACGTCGGGCGAGACCCGGAAGCGAGATCCATGCAGTCGGGCAACAAGGTGGTCAGCTTCTCGATCGCCACGAGCCAGACATGGAATGACAAGGCCTCCGGTGAGCGCAAAGAGAAGACGCAGTGGCATCGCGTCTCCATCTTCAACGAGAAGCTGGGCGAGATTGCTGAGCGCTACGTCAAGAAGGGCAGCAAGATATACATCGAGGGTGAGCTTGAGAGCCGCAAGTACACCGACCAGAGCGGCGTCGAGAAGGAGATCACCGAAGTGGTCATTCCCCGCTTCCGCGGGGAGTTGACGTTGCTGGACAGCCGGGCCGGCGGTGGACGGGACGGCAGTGAGCCTGGCGGCGACGATGGCGGCTACGCCCCGCGTGCTTCCGCTCCGCGCCAGCCTGCCCGCAGCGGCGGCGCCCCCGCTTGGGAGCCGAACAAGGGTGGCGATCTGGACGACGACATCCCATTTTAACTTCACATCATGAGTGACCTCACCCCCCCACGGCCGCCCGACGAGCCCGACCTCCATCCCGTCACGCTCGAGGACGAGATGCGGCGCTCGTACCTCGACTACGCCATGTCCGTCATCGTCAGCCGCGCGCTGCCCGATGCGCGGGACGGCCTCAAGCCGGTGCACCGCCGCATCCTCTACGGCATGCACGAGAGCGGCTTCACGCACGACAAGCCGTACCGCAAGTCCGCCCGCATCGTCGGCGACGTGATGGGCAAGTACCATCCCCACGGGGACGCCGCGATCTATGACGCGCTGGTCCGCATGGCGCAGTCCTTCAGCTTGCGGGTGCCGCTGATCGACGGGCAGGGCAACTTCGGCTCCATCGACGGGGACCCCCCGGCGGCCATGCGCTACACCGAGTCGCGCCTGTCCCGCGCGGCGATGCACATGCTGGACGACATTGACAAGGACACCGTCGATTTCGGCCCCAACTACGACGAGCAGGACGAGGAGCCGAAGGTGCTCCCGGCCGCTTTCCCCAACCTGCTGATCAACGGCGGCAGCGGCATCGCGGTCGGCATGGCCACCAACATCCCGACCCACAACGCCGGCGAGGTGATCGACGCCACCCTGGCGCTGATCGGCAACCCGGAGATCACGCTCGACGAGCTGATGCGCATCGTCCCCGGGCCGGATTTCCCGACCGGCGGCATCATCCTCGGCCGTTCCGGCATCCGCCAGGCGTTCGAGACCGGGCGCGGCGGCATCCCGCTGCGCGCCAAAGCCGCCATCGAGGAGATCCGGAAAGACCGCAATGCCATCGTGGTCAGCGAGATTCCGTACCAGGTCAACAAGAACACCTTGATCGAGCGCATCGCCGAGCTGGTCCGCGCCAAGCAGGTCGAGGGCATCAGCGACCTGCGTGACGAGTCTGACCGCGACGGCATGCGCATCGTCATCGAGCTGAAGCGGGACGCGACCCCGGAGGTGGTGCTGAACCATCTCTACCGTTTCACCCAGTTGCAGACGCAGTTCAGCGTCAACATGCTGGCGCTGGACGGCGGCCGCCCCCGGCTGCTGGGGCTGAAGGACGCGCTGAAGGCCTTCATCGCCTTCCGCGAGCAGGTGATCCTCCGCCGCAGCCGCTTCGAGCTGGGCCGCGCGCGCGAGCGGGCACACCTGCTGGTCGGCCTCGCCATCGCGGTGGCCAACATCGACGAGGTCATCCGCGTCATCCGCGGCAGCCCGGACGCGGCGGTCGCCCGCACCGAGTTGATGACGCGCGCCTGGCCCGCCGGGGACATCGGCGCGATGCTCGCCCTGATCGACGACAGCGGCAACCTCGTGGAAGGCGAGCCGCCCGATCAGGTCGTCCATCTCACGGACGCGCAGGCCCGCGGCATCCTGGAACTGCGCCTGGCCCGGCTGACCGGGCTGGAGCGCGACAAGATCCAGGCCGAACTGGCGGAAGTCGCCATCCGCATCGCTGAGTTGCTGGAGATCATCGGCAGCCGCCCGCGCCGGCTGGAGGTGATGTGCGGCGAGCTGGCCGCCGTCCGCGCCGTCATCGCCTCGCCGCGGCTCACCGCCATCGTGGACGCCGTTGCCGACCAGGACGACGAGAGCCTGATCGAGCCCGGCCAGATGGTCGTCACCATCACCCGCGACGGCTTCATCAAGCGCACCGGCCTGGACGCGTTCCGCCAGCAGGTCCGCGGCGGGCGGGGCCGCTCCGCGCTGGGCATGCGGGGTGACGACGTGGTCACCCGGTCCTTCAACGCGCACACGCACCAGTGGGTGCTGTTCTTCTCCTCCGGCGGCAAGGCGTTCCGGGAGAAGGTCTGGCGCCTGCCCGAAGCGCAACCGGCGGCCAAGGGCCGGGCGCTGGTCAACCTGCTGCCCGACCTGGGCGGCGACACCATCACCACCGTGCTGCCGCTGCCCCAGGACGAGAGCCTGTGGGACAACCTCCACCTCCTGTTCGCCACGGCCAGCGGCGGCGTGCGGCGCAACAAGCTGTCCGATTTCGGCCGCGTCCGCTCCTCCGGGCTGATCGCGATGAAGCTGGACGAGGGGGACCACCTCATCGGCGTCGCCACCTGCCGGGAAGGGGACGACGTGCTGCTCGCCACCCGGCGCGGCCGTTGCATCCGCTTCCCGGTGACGGACGAGGTGGTGCGGGTGTTTGCCGGCCGGGACAGCGCGGGCGTGCGCGGCATCCGGCTGGGCGCCGGGGACGAGGTGATCAGCTTGTCCGTGTTGCAGCACGTGGAGGCGACCGCGCACGAGCGGGCGGCCTTCCTCCGCGGCGCCGCCGCCCGGCGCCGGGCTCAGGGCGAAGAGGTGGACGGCTCCGTCGAGGCCGACGCCGATGCCGAGGACGCCAGCACGGACGAGGACGGCGAAGTCAGCGAGGACCGCATGGCCGAGATGGCGCTGCGGGAAGAGCTGCTGCTGACGGTGACGGATGCCGGGTTCGGCAAGCGCTCGTCCGCCTATGACTACCGGGTGACCGGACGGGGCGGGCAGGGGATCGCCAACATCCTGCTCGGCGGCCGCAAGGGCACCGCCGTGGTGGGCACTCTGCCGGTGCGGCCGGGCACGGACGTCATGCTGGTCACCGATGCCGGGCGGCTGATCCGCATCGGCAGCGACGGCGTGCGCATCACTGGCCGCCAAGCCACCGGCGTCACGCTGTTCCGCGTCGGCGAGGGCGAGCGGGTCAGCGCGGTGTTCCCCGTCGTTGAGGCCGTCGCCGGGCTGGATGATCCGGTGCCGGAGGACGGCGCCTCTCTCGCGTCCGGCCCGGCGGACAACGCCGACGGCGCAGGGGATGCCGACACCGGCGAGGACTCCCTTGGCTGATCCCGCGCCGGCGCTGGACCGCCATACCGGCGTGTACCCGGGAACGTTCGACCCGGTGCACAACGGTCATCTGGACATCATCGGCCGGGCCGCGCGCATCCTGGACCGGCTGGTGATCGGGGTCGCCGTCAGCGAGGGCAAGACCCCGCTCTTCGGGCTGGAGGAGCGGATCGAACTGGTCCGCGCAGAAATCGCGCCGATCGCCGCGCGCACCGGCACGCCGATCGAGGTGACGCGCTTCCACGGCCTGCTGATCGACTTCGCGCGCCAGTCCTGCGCGACCGTCATCATTCGCGGCCTGCGCGCCGTGAGCGACTTCGATTACGAGTTCCAGATGGCCGGCATGAACTACCGGCTTGATCATGAGATCGAGCCGGTGTTTCTGATGGCGAGCGAGACGCACCAGTTCATCGCGTCCCGCTTCGTCAAGGAGATCGCCCGACTGGGGGGCGACATCTCCAGCTTCGTTCCTTCCCTCACGCTGGAGCGCACCCTGGCCAGGGTGCGTCCCGGCGCCTGACCCGTTCAACGCGAGTATCCTTGATGGACCGCCGTTCCTTCCTTACCACCATCGCGATCGGAACCTTGATGAGCGACGCCGCTTCCTCTGCCGCTGGCGCACAGCCTGCGCAGGACCCGCAGAACACCGTTTACATGGACGTCAAGGGCGGCCGGGTCGTTATCCGCCTGCGGCCGGACCTGGCGCCGAAGCATATCGAGCGCGTGAAGCTGCTCTGCCACGAGCATTTCTACGACGGGACGCCGTTCCATCGCGTGATCGACGGTTTCATGGCGCAGGGCGGCGACCCGACCGGAACTGGCACGAGCGGGAGCAAGTACCCGGATCTGCCGGCCGAGTTCACCAACAGCGTCCATTTCCTGCGCGGCACGGTGGGCGCTGCGCGGACGCAGAACCCGAACACCGCCAACAGCCAGTTCTTCATCTGCTTCGCCCCGGCGTCGAACCTCGACGGCCAGTACACGATCTGGGGACAGGTGGTGTCCGGGATGGAGTACGTGGACCAGCTCAAGAAGGGCGCTGGCGGCAGCGGATCGGTGAGCAACCCGGACAAGATCATCAAGATGCGCCTGGCCTCCGAAGAGGATAGCTGACGCATTTGACGCAAGTGGCGCCGCCGCGTTAGGCGGTGCCGCGGCAGGGCCTGTAGCTCAGTTGGTAGAGCACGAGACTTTTAATCTTGTGGTCGTGGGTTCGAACCCCACCGGGCCCACCAATCCTGCCTCAGTTGGAGGGCTGTCCCCCCATCCATCCGCCGCGAAATTCCAGGCTCGCCTGGTAGATCGGCTGGCCGTTCTCTTCCCGTGCGATCACCACGAAACGCCTGTGCTCCCCGTCGGGCAACGAGTCTTTGACGATCTCGGATAGGAAGACGATGGCTTGGGACCGCGCCGTCTCCTGTCCGTCCATCACACTGCCTTGATCGTCTTCGGAGATTTCATCTCCGTCCTGGAGATCAAAAAAATAGCGCGGCATGTGCACCCTCAAGCTACGTCTCTCAAAGTGTACAAGAGTCGGCACATGAGAGAATTAACTTAAGATAGATTGCCGAATATGTTCGCTTTCGTCCAAACCTGCCGGGGCCAAACCTGCCAGGGCTCAAACTTGCCAAGGTAATGACGGTTGGTGCCGAGCATTCGCCATCCAGCACCTGTCATAAAGCGTGCGTGCGACCGGGCCGGACCATGCAACCCTTGGGGCCGTAACAACTTCGACCCCTGAGCCTCAATTTGCGGGCTCTTAGGGACGGAAAATGGATTGGATCCTTGTTCTCGCACTTGGGACGTTCGTCCTTCTGGTCGCATTCCTTCTATGGACTCGCATATCAACACGCCGGCATCATAAGACCGGTGATCAAACCCCGGGCCTGGGCGGCATGAATGATCCTTTGTCAGGCGCCGGCGCGGATGTGCGGCCTGCCGACGAGATGCTGGCGTCCATGGACAAAGCCGCGGAAACAGAGAAGCCGTCCCTGCATTAGGCCGCCGGTTGCCGCCCCTGGCTTTCAGGGCCGAATTGGAGAAGTTCGACCCAGTCCTCGCTACGGCGTCCACAGTTCAGGTGGCTCAGGTCGCAGGTCTGGGGAAAGTGGTGGAAACGCAACGGGGCGGCCGGAGAGGTTGGCTCTTTCGCGCCCCGGGACTGCGCCAGCTCCAGTTGACCCGCCCATGACGGCGAGGGCCGTCGCGGCACCGCTTGCCCGAGCGCCTTGTCCGGCCATGGCTTTACACCCGGCGGCAAACCGCCGTAACAACGGAATGTAATTTCAGCGTCAACGGACCATGCCACCCGCTTCCGCCAACCCGATGTGGGAACTGGATGGTCCATACGGCCCCGAGCGCTGGTTTGGGCGGCCCGGCCAGTATGACCAGGTGTTCCTGGAAGGCAAGCCGGTCAGCCTGAATCCCAAGGACGGCGAGCTGCACCTGTTGCGCGCGCGCGGGTCGAACTGCATCCATCCAGGCCCCTGGCCGTTCGCCTTCCAGTTCTGCCCCGATTGCGGGGTGGAACTGCATCCGCCTCCCGCGGCAAGGGATGCGGAAACCTGGTCGTCGCCCGGCAACGGCGCGTCCGGCCAACCCGCCCCGAACTGCCGCGGCACGCCGGAGCCGGCTGGCCGTGCCGAGCTGCCGATGCCGGGTCCGTCCAGGCTGGATTTCGTGGTCGCCGGCGCGCCACCCCGCTTGCTCGCGTTCGACCAGACTACCGGGCGCGTGTACGGGTGGGTCGACGGCATGTCCGACGTCTTCGACGGTGGACGCTGGCGAGACCTGATGGAGTCGCCCGCGTCCGTGAGCCTGCCGCGATGGAGCTGGAGCGTCGCCGCGTTCGCAGACGGCTTTGCCTTGCCGGGGGACGGTGGCCCACTCTGGGTTCCGTTGACGCCTCACGCCGCGCTGTCGTCCGCCGGCGCGGTTTCTCCCAGGCCGGCGCTCGGCGTCCAGCGTGCTCTCGGCGGCGTGGCCCGCCTCGGCGCCGCGGCGCTGGCGCCCGTGCTGGCGAATGATGGGCTGTCCGTCGCGTTCTTCTCGCCGCCGGACCAGGCTTGGCAGCTTGCGCCAGTGCCCGGCGCCGCCGCCCAGGCCGCGATGCAGGTTTTCGCCGCTCCGTCCGTCAACGCCAGCGAGGCGTTCTGGGTCGGCGAGCATGGCCAGCTCTTCGCCCGGTCCAGCAACGGAGCGGTCACCTGCGAGTACCGGCCGTGGCGCGACGAATGGCGGCCGATGGGCGGCGTCCGCCCGGTGCTGTCGCCCAACGGCGTGTTCCACCAGCTCGGCCGGCTGGGCGGGCGCCAGGCCTTCGAGGCGCTGCTGCCCCCCGGCGCCACCCCGCAGCGGCGCGAGTTCGACCGCTACGTCATTTCCTGCGGATCGGCTTCCTTCGGCGGCATGGCCCGGTTCCACGAACCGTGGGAGCCGAAGCGGATGGAATACCGCGGGGATGGCAGCGCCTTCCTGCTGCCGCTGCTCGCGTTCGACGCGGACCGCTTCCTGGTCGCCTCGTGCTCGCCGCGGACCGGGCTGCGGGGCTTCATCGAGACGGCCCCGGTGGCCGACGCGCTCGTGGAATGCCGGATCATGTTCGCCGGCGCGTCCGTCGCGCTGACCGACCTGCGTGCGACGATCCGGGTCCGCTCCGCCTGGGAGATCGTGCCGTTCATCTACCGCCGCACCCTGCTGGTCTACGACCTGCCCGGCAACCGCTGCTATCGCTGGCCGCTGGCCGGCGCCGGGCCAAGCGGTGCATGACCGCGATGCGTGAGCGCTTGGGAGCCGTCGCCGCCTTGGCGCTCGCTGCCTTCCTGTTGGCGGCAGCCACTGCCCGGGCCGAGGTGCCGTCGCTCTACCTGGTGCAGAATTCCGGCTGGATGGAGCCGTTCTTCACCGACCGCGCGTCACCGTTCAAGCCGCTCCTGCGCGCCTTGATCGACGCCTCGCACACCGGCCGCACGATCGTGGCCAGCTTCAACCAGGACGGCCAGGTGCCGGGCCACCGCTCCCCGGAGGTGTCGTACGACGGGCCGTTCGCCGCCGCCCCCGTCCAGGCGGCGGTCAGCGGGCTGAGCCTGGCCAGCCGTGGCGGCGGGCGGCTCGCGGATGCCGACTTCAACGGCGCCTTGGCCCGGTCACTGGACCAAATCCTCGACGGCAAGCCTGGTATCGTCTGGGTGCTCACCAACAACAAGAACTCGCGCAACAACAGCCCGGAGATCGATCGCAACACGCGCGAGTTCGCGGAGATGATCCGCAGCAGCCCCTACCTGCCGTTCGTGGCGGCCTACCCGGTGCGGATGCCGGTCACCGGGCGGCAGTACACGGAACGGGGGCTGATCATCTACGCCATCGCTTACGGGGACGAGGCTGCGGCCGAGTTGTCCCGGGTTGTGGACACTCCCCCGATGCGGTCCCTGTTCACCGACCCGCCGTTCAAGCTCAAGCACCTGGACCAGGCGCCGCTCGTCTTCTCCGCGACGGGCGCCGACGCCCCGGTCGCCGCGTCCAGCTTGCCTGGCGGCGGCGTGCTGCTGCGGGGCGTGCCGTCCGGCGGTGACGTGACGGTCCGCGTCGCCGGCACGTTGCGGTCGGACTACTACCCGCAGACGGTCGTGAGCGCCGATGCCGCACTCGCCTGGTCCGGGCTAGACGGGACCGCCGACCCGGCGGGCTTGCCGGCGGATGTCGAGCCGCGGACGATCTCGCACCTGCTGTCCGGGGGGCAGCAGGGATTGGTGCTGGTGCTGCACACGCCGGTGGTGCCGCGGCCACCCGGGCTGACGGGATTGTTCGCTGAATCCAAGGTCCTGCACGGCAGCTTGCAGTTGCGGCTGTTCAATCTCTCCATGGCGCTGGGTGACGACTTCGTGGCCAAGATGGGCGACATCTCCGCCCTCGACCAGTTGCCGGACGTGTTCTCCGATTACCAGAAGGTGACGGAAGCCACGGCGGTGATCCCGGTCACCCTGGCCGTGCATTTCTCCCCGGCGCCGCTGATCGCGGCGCTATGCCTGGCCGCGCTGGGCGTGGCTGCCGTGGTGGGGGGCCTGGTGCTGGGGACACGCGCACGGCGCTACGATGTCCTCGCCGACGGGCGTTCGCGGCCCATCACGCTCAGGCCCATGCAGTCGCAGGCCGTGCCGCTGCGCAACGGCGGATCGCTGATCGTGACGGGACGGCTGTTCGGCTCGCATCGGCTCAGGGTGAAGGAGCCGGCCCGCACGGCGAGCCGCTAGGGGGGGCTGTCCGTCGTGCGGCGTTGATTTCCTTACGCGGGCCGGTAGGTTGCGGGTCTTGCCGAGACTGACATTCCAAGCATCGCCGGAGGTTGCACATGGCTGACCCGCAGCATCCGGGCTCCGGCCCGGTTCCAGCCGGACCGTCCGGCTACGTGATCCGGCCGCCGCAGCCCAGCATTCCGCAAACCCCGCCGAGCGCCCCGCCGTCCGCACCGCCGGCCGCAGCGCCCGCAACCACCGGGACGACCGCGGCGGAGCCGGCGCTGGTTGGCGGCCTGACGCAGAATGGCGCCGTCATCGGCGCGGCCATCATGGTGGGACTGGCGATCGTGTTCTTCCTCCTGCGCGGCGCCGTCCGCAGCCACCTGATCGCCAACCGGGCGTCCCTGTCCGCCGCCAACGGCGCGTCCTGGGCGCTGTTCGCGTTCTTGTTCGTGGTGGGGTTCACCGTCGTGTTCGGGTTGATCGGCGGGTTCTGGACGGTGCTGTCCTTCGTCGTCCCGTTCGGCCTGCTGAGCCTGATCACCCTCGTGCTATTCGTCATCCTGTTCAGTTCCGCGACCCGGATCACCCGCTGAGAGAGAAGGGAGCCTGCCATGTCCGACCGGGTTGACACGATCGTACCGCGCACCGGCGGGCAGCCGCAGGTCACCAAGCTGCGCCCAACCCTGTTCGTGGCGCTGGGCGGCACGGGCAAGGAGGTTGTTCTGCGCCTGCGCCGCCGCATCCTGCAGAACGACTGGGGTGGCCAGGGCGCCAGCCGGCGGTTGCGGGATATCGGCGACTTCCCCATCGCGTCGTTCATCTACTTCGATACCGACACCACCGAAGCCATTGAAACGGACCGCGCGCAGCGGTCGGACCCGCTCTCCCGCGCGGTCGCGTTCAAGGACTCGGAGCGGTTGCAGCACGGCGTGGACGTGATGCGCTACATGCGGGAGCTGGACAGCTACCCGCATGTCCGCTCCTGGCTGCCGGACGGGGATCTCGCGTCCATCAACACGGAGAAAGGCGCGGGGCAGGTCCGCTCCATCTCGCGCCTGCTGTTCTTCGACCAGTTCAGCCGGTTCCAGCACATGGTGCGCGAGCAGGGCAACGCGGTGCTGAACAACATCGGGCGGCAGCAGCAGCTCGCGGAACTCGGCCTGGACATCGAGCACGAGTTGCGGGTGGTGGTGGTGGCCTCCTCCGCCGGCGGCACGGGGTCGGGCAGCTTCATCGACGCGGGACTGGCGATCCGGTCCATGCGGGACCCGAAGCCGGCGCAGGTGGACCTCATCCTGCTGCTGCCGGGCGGCTTCCGCGGCGCCGGGCTGCAACGGGTCAACGCGAACAGCTTCGCCGCGCTGATGGAACTGGAGCATGTCATGCGGCCCGGCTCGGCGCCGCCCTACGTGGACCGCTGGACCAGCGACGGCGCACGGCCGCTGAACGTGATGCCCTTCAACGAGGCCTACCTGATCGACACAACCAACGTGTCGCGGGACCAGACCAGCAACGTCAACCATCTGTACGACATGGTTGCGGACGTGCTGTTCGAGGATTTCGGCAGCAGCGAGTTCTCCTCCCGCAAGCGCTCGATCTCGGTCAACACCGGGCAGTACAAGCTGGTGAACTACCTGCCGCCGCTGCCCGAGCGGTTCGGCCAGCAATCGCTGTCGTATAGCTGCGCCTACTCGTCCTTCGGCCAGTCGACGATCGTGACCAAGGGATTGGCGGCCCTGGATGCCGCTTCCGTCACGGCGTCCAGGCGGATGATCCAGTCGTTCTTCAACGTGGCGCTGCAAGGCTCCGGCCGGCTGCCCACGCCCGACGAGCGCCAGGCCTTCGTGGAAGCGAACTTCTTCTTCGCGCCCACGACCTTCGAGGAAACGCTGCAAGGCGTGGGGGACGACGCAACCATCAACGAGCCCGCCCTGATCGGCGAGCTGCTGAAGCAGGACACCGGGGACACCGTCGAGACGCGGCTGGCTGACCAGGTCCACCGCCGCTACCAGGAGGAGATCCTCGGCTCCGGCGACATCCGCAACTGGCCCACCCAGGCGCTGCGGGTGTTCGAGGAAAGCCGGGACGACGTGGTCGGCCGCATGGACCACGCCACCGAATACGGCCCATCCGGCGCCACCGTGAAGGCGAACCGCCAGCGCCTGGTCCGCTTCCTGCGCTCCGATGACGAGGGGGCGGTGCGGGCGCTCCTGTTCCGCTTCCTGGACAACCGCGCCCGCGGCGGCTTGGACTACACCATCAAGCTCGTCGAGGACGCCAAGCTGCGCATCGACGAGGAAGCCAAGCGCATCGCCGCGACCCAGCACCTCTACGAGGCCCGGGCGGAGATGGTGCGCGAGCGGTTCAACCGGTCGCTGGAGAATCTCAAGGACGCCGGGCGCAACCGCCTGCTGTTCGGGCCGGACCGCAAGGCGTCCGAACGGTTCCTGGAGCACCTGCGCGAGGAAACGACGTACTACGTCAAGCTGCGCCTGCGCGCGGTCGCCTGCGCGGAAGCGGTCGAGTTCGCGGCCGACGTGTCGCGCGACCTGGGCACGCGGCGCGGCCTGGACGCGGACGGGCGGGAGGTGTGGGACGGCGCCATCGCCGAGCTGGTGCAGGGGCGGCGGCAGGTGGAGCACGTCATCACCCTGCTGGACGACGAGGTGGCCCTGCTGAACGACGCGGTCGGGCGGCAGAATGCCGGGACCTACGTCGTGCTGCCGGACGCGGACGCGGAAGCGGACAGCCTGCTCGAACTGTCGGCCGCCGAGATCGAGACCTGGGCCGCCGACGTGTTCAAGGGCGAGGGCGGCTCGCGCGCGCTGTTTCCCCGGCTGGAGAACCCCGCCCAGCTCGCCGAGCTGCTGGCCAAGCTGCGCGGCTATGCCCGCCAGCAACTGGCGCCGCGGGCGGAGCGCCTGCGGTCCGTGCGCGAGATCCTGTCGGCGCTGGAGCCAGAGCAGCGGCGGGAGATCCTGCGCGGGGCGATGCGGCGGGCGATGCCCTGGATCAACGCCAAGTTCGACCGGTTGGGCGACGGCCTGCCGATGAATGACCGCTACAAGCTCTACGTGGCGGTGGAGGACGGCCACGCCTTCGGCCCGGCGCTGCGCGACGAGATGCGGCAGGCCATCCCGGCGGCGCTCGGCTTCCAGAGCTGCGAGATCGTCAGCTCCGGCCTGCGGGACCGGCTGGTGATCTACTGCGAGCTGAGCGGCGTCCCGCTCGATACCATCGTGCCGCTCGGCGACACGTGGCGGCGGGACTACAAGGTGGAGCGGCGCGGCCCGCTTCCGCTGCACAACCACAAATCCGCCGTCCGCTTCGCCAACCCGGTCGTGCCGTCCTCCGAGGAGATCGAGGACATGCGGCGGCTGATGGCGCTGTTCCTGCGCGCGCTGTGCTTCGGCATCCTGCAACGCAACGCCGGGCCGGAGGCGGCCTACAAGCTCGACCTTGGCTACAACGATTGGGAGGATGTCGGCTCCGAGCGCGACATCCGTGCGGACGGGCTGCTGGACAGCCACCGGCAGGAGGCGTCGGCGGCGCTCGACCGGTTCGAGCGGACTCTGTCGCCCATCCAGGTGCTTGCCGCCTCGGCGTTGCTGCTCTGGACCGGGCGGCAGGCCTATGCCGCCCGGCGCGTGCAGATCGACCTGAACCGGAGCGAACGGCGGCCAGGCATGCTGCAACGCGTCGCGGTGGAAGCGTCGGAGCAGTACCTGACCCGCTTCAAGCAGATGGAAGGCGCCGCGTCTCTCGGCCGGGCGGAGGACGCGCAGAAGATCCTGCTGGAAACGCTGCCGTCCTGGACGACGGAGATCGCGGGCAGCCTGGATGACATCGACCCGTTCGACTCGAACAAGAACCTGGATGACGCGGTCCACCTGCGCGCGGTGGAGAAGCGGACGATCGTGCCCGAGCGGTTCGCCACCGAGAGCCTGACCGAGCTGGTGACGCGCCGCCTGCACCCTGCCGGGCGGGAGCCGGCGCCTGTTCCGGTCCCGGCCGGCGCCACCCACTGGTTCCTGTCCGTCCGCAAGACGCTGCAAGGCCCCTACAACCTGGGCACGCTGCGCGAGATGGCGCTCAGCGGGCAGTTGACCGAAGGCACCAATGTCAAGCCGGTCGGCGCCACCGTCTGGACCAAGGTGCGGGACATGCCTGTCCTGCTCGGGCTGCTGCGCCCGGAGGATTTGCCGGACGACGAGGACGACCTGGCCGCGTTGCCGGATGACGAATGAACGCATCGCACGAAGCAACCCGGCGTACGCCTGAACCCGGCCCGGCGAGTTGCGCGGCTTGCAACGGGACGCTGGGCAGCCCGGTGGCCTTCTGCCCGTTCTGCGGCGCCGCCCAGCAAAAGGCCGCTTCGCCGCCACCGCCCGCTCCGGAACCTCCGCCAGCCCCCGCCGCACCGGTCTGGACCCGCCTGGACGAACCCGGGCCGCCCGCTCCCCCGCCTCCGAGCGACGTCCCGCCGCCGCAGTGGACCGTGCAGCGCCGCCGTTCCCGCTGGCCAGCCATCGTGGCAGCCGCTTGCGTGCTCGCGGTGGCCGCCCTGGTCAACTGGCTGGCCCTGGCGCCCGCCCCCGTCGCCAGGCTGGTCGTGCACGTGCATGCACCGAACGGAGCCGCCCTGGTGGCCGGGCACATCGTGGTGAATGACCGGCAGGTCGGCATTCCAGGCGAGACGCTCCCGGTGCACCCGGGAAGTGCCACGGTGCGGCTCGACCTACCCGGCTGGCGATCGGATGTCCAAACGGTCAGCGTCGCCCGGGACGCGACCCTGACCGTCGACCTGACCGCGCGGGAGCTGCCGGCCCGCCTGTCGCTCGCGACGAGCCCGCCGGGCGCCGCCATCCGCATCCTCGGCCGGCTTTACGGCCAGTCCCCGCTGAACATCGAGCTTGCCCCGGGCAGCTACGAGGTGTCGGTCGCCTTGAGCGGGTTCGTGCCCAAATCGGTGCCGGTCACCCTGGCCCACGGCGAGGAGCGCAGCGTCAGCGTCGATCTCGCCAGCGTGCCGCCGCCCGCCCCGCCACCCCTGCGGTTCGGGGCCGCGCCGTTCGACCGCGGCGTGGTCGCGGCCAACACCGCGTTGCTGGCAGGTCCGGCAGCGGGCGCGGCCACCGTCGCCACGTTCCCGGCGGTGTCAGGCGTGCAAGTGCAGGCGCAAGTCGCGTCGGACGGGACCTGGCTACAGGTTCGTGCCGCTGGCCGGCAAGGCTTCCTGCTGGCGAGCGAGGTCGAGCCGTGGGATAGCTGGGCGCAGCGCAACATTGCGACGGGGCCGGTCGCCGCGGTCACGTCCAGCTTGCAGATCGTGATCGCGGGCAACCTTTATCCGCTGTTCGGAGTGCAGGTTCCCGAGCGGGGCTTCTCCGCCGTCGGCTTGGGGCGGGTGGCAGCAAACCTGAGCGGGTTGCTGAAAGGCGTTCAGGTCCGCTGCGTTCCCCAGGAAACGACAAGCTTCCAGTGCAAAACGCTCGAAGGCCGGGATATCGCCGAGCTTTACCTGCTCAACGGCGGCGCTGCGACGGGGGAGGGGGCGCTGCCCTACTATTTCGACGCGCAGCGGAGCGCGCGGGAAAAGCAGAAGGGCTTGTGGTCGGAACTATAGGCCTGACGCGGCGGACCTTCTTGCGTAGCGCCGGCGTTCCGCTTCCTCCTCGTCCAGCGTCGCCGGTCGCGTCGGTTTGCGGGACACCATGACCCGGTTGAGCATCTCATCGGCCCAGAACCGCACGGACGCCAAGTCGCTGTCGGTGCCAACGGTCTCATCGACCCCGTCGGATGCCTCGGCGACATAGGCCAGCATGCCGACCACTTCCTCGATCGAGGCCGGAGGCAGTTGGGCGACGAGCGCCGCGACCGTCATTTCCAAGACGAGCATGCGAGGCTCGGGCAACGTGGCGTCCTCAGTCATATCCGGCGCTCTGCACATAATGGTACACAAGCCTACCAGACTGTCAGACCTGATCTCAAGGATTCTCCGCCAAGTGGTCCGAGCCGCCCGGCTGCGCCCTGTGTGAGACGGAGGTCACGCCGCGGGGATCACCTCGCCGTGCCGCTTCCGAGCGCGACACCTGGTCGAGCCGCGCAACGCCGCCGAACGGACCAGTTGTATGCTGCCCCGGTGAGGATCAGCAGCGTTGTCGCGCCGAACACGGCGCGCATGCCGAGATGGCCGCCGACGAAGCCGCCCACCACCGGCCCGGCAACCTGGCCGGCGTACTGCGCCGAGGTCGCATAGCCCAGGATGGTGCCCGCAGCGCCGTCCGGCACGTTGTGGCGGATCGTGGCGTTGACCGCGGGCAGCAAGCCGCTCAGCGCCATCCCCATCAGGAAGCGCAAGGCGAGCAACTGCCAAACGGACGTGACGAAGGCCTGCGGCACCAGCAGGACTCCCGTCGCCACGAGGCAGAGGATGATGACCTTCCACGTGCCCACCCGGTCGGCAAGCCGGCCGAGCCGGGGGGCGGCGAGGATGCTGCCGAACGCCGACGCGGCCATGACCAAGCCGGAAGCCAGCACGACGTCGGACCCGTGCGCCAACGTGCCGACATACACGGTGATGATCGGCTCGATCGACATGTTGGCCAGCATCAGCAAGGTGGCCGTCACCAGCATGGCGACGATGGGTCGCCGGTCCGGGATCCGTCCCCACGCGCCGTGGGCGCGCTGTCCAGGAGGCGGACGCACATGGTCGTCCTGTATGAGAAGGCAGGTCGCGATGAACGCTATGAAGATGACGCCGCCGGCCAGGAAAAAGGTTTCCCGCACGCCGATCAGCCCCGGCAACACGCCGCCGATCAGCGGACCCAGCAGCGTCCCCGCCATGGCGCCGGTGGAAAGCGTGCCGAGCGCCCAGCCGGATTGGCTCTTCGGCGTCTGCGTCGCCACCAGCACCACCGCGCCGGACGCATAGCCGCCCAGCAGACCGGCAAGCAGCCGAAGCCCGACGAGCTGCCAGATGTTCCCCGCCAGCCCGATCAGCGACATGCAGACTGCCATGCCTAGGCTCGCGCGGATGAGGATCAGCTTGCGGCCGTAGCGGTCGGCGACCCGGCCCCAGACCGGCGCCAGCGCTCCCGCGCCAAGAAAGGTGATGCCGTAGGCGATACCCGACCACTGAACCACGGCGGCGGGGCTGCGGACGCCGAGTTCCGCCACGTAGATAGGCAGGAAGGGCAGCAGGAGGGTCATCGCCACCATGGTGGTGAACGAGCCGAACAAGCAGACGTACAGGTTTCGGCGCCAAGGCAGCACCCGAAACTATCCCGGGCTGCGCCGGAGCCGGCAGGCAGGGGCTGCACGATGTCTTGTGCAGCCCCCCGCAGTCCTAGTCGGACGCTGTGTCAGCTCAGCTTCAGGTTGGCGGCAGCCTGCTTGCCGCGCTCCGTCACCACGTCATAGCTGAGCTTCTGATCGTCATTGAGGCCATTCAGCCCGGCCGCCTGGACGGCCGTGATGTGAACGAACACATCCTTCCCGCCGTCTGACGGCTGGATGAAACCGAAGCCCTTCTCAGAATTGAACCATTTTACTGTACCGGTCGCCATTTTTCGTCACTTTCGTAGGTAGCAACGCTGTCTTAGACGCTCCTACGCCCAACTGCCAAGCACCGAACGGCATATTGCCGCCGAAAGCTCACGCGATGGCGGCGCGCGGCGCCGGGGCCGGCCTCGTCGCCAGCCAGATGCCGAGCGCCACCGGGATCACGCCCAGCAGGTCGGACGGGCTCACCGTTTCGCCCAGCACCAGCCAGGAGATCGCCAGCCCGATCGGCGGAATCAGGAAATGCAGCGCGCTTGCGGACGATGCGCTGCCGCGGCGCAGCAGCCAGAACCACAGCAGCAACGCCCCAACCGATACGACGAGCACGCACCACGCCATCACCAGCCAGAACTTCAGGCTCAGCGTGATCAGGGCCGGGTCCTCGAACCCGGCGCCCAGCGCCAGCAGGAACGCGCCCGCGAACAGCGTCTGCGCGCCCACCGCCACCGGCAGCGTCACGGCGGGCGCCAGCCACTTGAACGCGAGGGTGCCGGCGACCAGCGACAACAGCGCGCCCACGATCAGCAGCACGCCTTGCGGATCGTCATGTCCGGCCACGAGCCGGTGGCGCACCACGAACACCGCGCCGCCGAAGCCGAGCAGCAATCCGAGCACCTTGCGCCAGTGCATGGGTTCGCCCAGCAGCGGCGCGGCGATCGCGGCGACCAGGATGGGGTTGAGGCTGGCGATGATCGTGCTCAGCCCGGCGGACACGCCGCTCATGCCCTGCCAAGCCAGCCCCTGGTACCCCGCCTGGTTCAACAGGCCCAGCACGCACAGCCCGGCCCAGGGCACCCGTCCGCGCAGGTCGCCATGCCAGGCCGCATAGCCGAGCAGGGCCGCGCCGGTGACCAGGAAGCGGATGCCGCCGAAGATGGCGGGCGGCGAAACCGTCAGCGCCAGCTTCGCCGCGGTGAAGCCGCTTGCCCAGGCCATGCAGAACAGCAGCACCAGCAGCAGGTAGGTGGCCCGGCCCCGCCCGGCCGCCCCGGCTTCCACCGCACTCAGGCCGGCAGCAGCACGGTGGCGATGGCCTGCGCCGCGATGCCCTCGCCGCGGCCCGCAAAGCCCAGCCGTTCCGTGGTGGTCGCCTTGACCGAAACGCGGCCCGCTTCCACGCCCAGCAGCTCGGCCAGCCGGGCGATCATGGCCGGGGCATGGGGCGTGACCTTCGGACGCTCGCAGATCAGCGTGACGTCGGCATTGGCCAGGGTGCCGCCTCGCGCAGCGATCCGTCCGGCGGCGTGGCGCAGGAAGCGGGCGCTGTCGGCATCCTTCCATTCCGCCTCGCTGGGCGGGAAATGGCGGCCGATGTCGCCCTCCGCCAACGCTCCGTAGATCGCGTCGCACAGGGCGTGGATGCCCACGTCGGCATCCGAATGGCCGGCCAGCCCCCACTCGTGCGGAACAGCCACGCCGCACAGCACGAGCGGGCGTCCGGCTTCCACCGCGTGCACGTCGAACCCGGTGCCGGTGCGGGGCAGCAGGCCGGGCAGCAGGGCGCGTTGCAGCCGCACGATATCCTCCTGGTAAGTCAGCTTGACGTTGTCGTCCGATCCCGGAACGATCGCCACCGGGTGTCCGGCGCTTTCCAGCAAGGAAGCGTCATCGGTCGCGCCGCTTTCGCCGGTCGCGTGCAGGGCGCGCAACAGATGGTATCGGAAGGCCTGCGGCGTTTGCGCACGGAACAGGCCGTCCCGCGGCACGGTGCCGACGATGCGCCCGGACCGCACCCGCTTCAGCGTGTCGGCCACGGGGACGGCGGGGATGGCCCCGTCGTGGGAGCGCAAAGCGGCCAGCAGCGCCGGGATCGTCGCTGCCGGCACGAATGGCCGGGCGGCGTCATGCACCAGCACGACGTCCGGCACGTGGGGCACCAGCGCGTGCAGCCCGGCGTTCACGCTGCCCTGCCGCGTGGCCCCGCCGGGCACCGCGGGCAGCACCGGCAGGCCATGGAGCGCGGCGGCGATCGGGCCGGCATCGCCTACGGGCTGCAACACGCTGATGTGGGCCAGCAACGATTCCGCCGCGTGGCGGATGACGGGCTTGCCGGCGATCGTGGTGAACTGCTTCGGCACGTCGCCGCCGAAGCGGCTGCTGCTGCCGGCGGCGACCAGGATGGCGGCAATTCGCATGGCGGCGACCAATGCGCGGGGTGGGCCGTTCCGTCAATCCAGCGCTAACGTTTGATTGCCATGCGCCCTCGCGCAGCGTAGTTTGCACAAATGCTAGGCAATGATCTTCGTCCTCTGACGCTCGGCTCTGGTCCGCGCGCGGTGGCCATCGACACGCCGGTGATCCTGGCGCCGATGTCGGGCGTGACGGACCTGCCGTTCCGCCGCTTGGCCAAGCGGCTGGGCACGGGGGTGGTCGTGTCCGAGATGATCGCGTCCTGGGCCATGGTGCGCGAGAACCAGGCGACGATGCGGATGGCCAGCGTGGACGGCGCCGGGCCGAACGCCATCCAGCTCGCAGGCTGCGACCCGGCGGCGATGGCGGAGGCGGCGCGCATCGCCGAAGGCCGCGGCGCCGACCTGATCGACATCAATTTCGGCTGCCCGGTGAAGAAGGTTGCGGTCGGGCAGAGCGCCGGCTCCGCCCTGATGCGCGACGAGGCGGCGGCAGCGCGCATCCTGGAAGCCACGGTGCGCGCGGTGCCGGTGCCGGTGACGCTGAAGATGCGGATGGGCTGGGACCATGCCAACCTGAACGCCCCCGCCTTGGCGCGCATCGCGGAGGCGAGCGGCATCGCGATGGTCACGGTGCACGGCCGCACCCGGCAGCAATTCTACACCGGGACCGCCGATTGGGACTTCATCGCGCAGGTGAAGGCGGCGGTCGGCATCCCGGTGATCGCCAATGGCGACATCGTGACTGTGGAACAAGCTGCGGAGGCACGGGCGCGGTCCGGCGCGGATGGCGTCATGGTGGGCCGCGGCTGCTACGGCCGGCCCTGGTTTCCGGCGCAGGTGGCCGCCTTTCTTCGCACTGGGACGCGCCTGCCGGACCCGCCGTTGGCGGTGCAGAAATCCATCCTGCTCGAGCATTACGACGCGATGCTCACCCATTTCGGCACGCAGCCCGGGTTGCGGCTGGGGCGCAAGCACGTCGCCTGGTACTCGCGTGGGCTGCACGGCTCGGCGGAGTTCCGCGCCGCCGTGATGAGGTGTGACGACGTGCCCGGCGTGCGCCGGCTGATCGACGGTTTCTACGATCCGATGCTCGAAGCCCCTGTTGCGCTCGCCGCATGACGGGAATGCTCGGGCGGGGCGCGCTTCGCATCGTGGGCAAGGGGGCGGCGACACGGGCGCCTGAGATCGACGCGGTCGCCATGCTGGAAGCCTTGCCCGTGCCGGTGGTGCTGCTGGACGAGGTCGAGCGTTTCCGCTTTGCCAACCATGCCGCGGAACAGTTCCTCGGCTTGTCGATGCAGCAGCTCTCGCACCTGACGTTGCGGGACTTGCTGCCCGCGGATCATCCCTTGTTCGCGCTGATCCTCCAGGTGCGGCAGCACGGCATCACCATCGCCGACCACGACCTGGCGCTGGAAAGCCCGCGGCTGCACAAGCAGGCCATCGCCGTGCAGGCGACGCTGCTTTCCGAGGAACCCGGCAGCGTGCTGCTTTCATTGCAGGATGCCTCGGCCGCCCGCGCGCTGGACCGCCAAACGGTGTTCCGGTCCGCCGCCCGCTCCGTCAGCGGCATGGCGGCGGTGCTGGCGCACGAGGTGAAGAACCCGCTTTCCGGCATCCGCGGCGCCGCCCAGCTGCTGGAAGGCAGCGTGGCGGAGTCCGACCGGGAACTGGCGGTGCTGGTCCGCGACGAGGCGGACCGCATCCGCGCCCTGGTGGACCGGATGGAGGCGTTCGGCGAGAAGCCGATCGAGCGCCGGGCGGTGAACATCCACCGCGTGCTGGAACACGTGCGGCGCCTGGCGCAAACCGGGTTCGCCGCGCACCTGCGGTTCTGCGAGTCCTACGATCCGTCCCTTCCGCCCGTGCTGGCCAACCGGGATCAGCTGGTCCAGGTCTTGCTGAACCTGGTCAAGAACGCCGCCGAGGCGGTCACGGTGGCGGGCATCGAAGGAGAGGTCACGCTGACCACCGCCTACCGCCACGGTGTCCGGCTTGCGGTGCCCGGGTCCACGCAGCGCGTCCACCTGCCGCTGGTGGTGACGGTGCGGGACAACGGACCCGGGATCGGCGACGAGATGCGGGCGCACCTGTTCGAGCCGTTCGTGACGTCCAAGCCGTCCGGCAGCGGCCTGGGATTGGCCCTGGTGGCGAAGATCGTGGCGGATCATGGCGGGCTGATCGAGGTGGATAGCCGGCCTGGGCGAACGGAGTTCTCGCTGCACCTGCCGGTTATCAGCGAGGGGCTGGAAGGGGAGTAGCGCGCCCCGATCTTTTTAGGGACGACATGACGATACCCACCGTGCTGATCGCTGATGACGACCGTTCCATCCGCACCGTACTCACCCAGGCCCTGGGCCGCTCCGGCTACCAGGTGCGGTCCTGCTCCAACGCGGCCACGCTGTGGCGCTGGGTGGAGGATGGCGAGGGCGACCTGGTCATAACCGACGTCATCATGCCGGACGAGAACGGCCTGGACCTCATCCCGCGCATTCGCCGGGTGCGCCCCGACCTGCGCGTCATCGTGATGAGCGCGCAATCCACGC
The DNA here is from genome assembly GCA_964245075.1 of uncultured Acetobacteraceae bacterium. GTDB lineage: Bacteria > Pseudomonadota > Alphaproteobacteria > Acetobacterales > Acetobacteraceae > LMUY01. The sequence continues at coordinate 5,291 of CAXTLC010000006.1, read as the reverse complement.
TGCTGACCGCGGTGAAGGCCACCCAGCGCGGCGCGTTCGAGTACCTGCCCAAGCCGTTCGACCTGAAGGAGTTGCTTGCCGTGGTGGGCCGGGCGCTCGCCGCCCCGCCGCCGCTGCCCGCGCCGAAGGAGCCGGCCGAGAAGGAGGAGCGGCTGCCGCTGATCGGCCGCTCCGTCGCCATGCAGGAGATCTACCGCAGCATCGCCCGGCTCACCACGGCCGACCTCACGGTGATGGTCACCGGCGAGTCCGGCACCGGCAAGGAGCTGGTCGCCCGCGCCCTGCACGACTACGGCCGCCGCCGCGCAGCCCCTTTCGTCGCCATCAACATGGCCGCGATCCCGCGCGAGCTGATCGAGAGCGAGCTGTTCGGCCACGAGCGCGGCGCCTTCACCGGGGCGCACAACCGCAACCTCGGCCGCTTCGAGCAGGCGGCCGGCGGCACGCTGTTCCTCGACGAGATCGGCGACATGCCGCACGAGGCGCAGACCCGGCTGCTGCGGGTGTTGCAGGAAGGCGAGTTCACCACCGTGGGCGGCCGGCAGCCGATCAAGGCCAATGTCCGCATCGTCGCCGCCACCCACCGGGACCTGCGGCAGGCGATCCGCGCCGGGCAGTTCCGCGAGGATTTGTTCTACCGCCTCAACGTGGTGCCGATCCGGCTTCCCGCCCTGCGCGAGCGCACGGAGGACATTCCCGTGCTTGCCCGCCATTTCCTGGACCGCGCCAAGGAGATGGGCCTGCCCGGCAAGTCGCTGGACGCCGGTGCGCTCGACCGCCTGCGCGCCTACCGCTGGCCCGGCAACGTGCGCGAGCTGGAGAACCTGATGCGCCGCCTGGCGGCGCTCTACCCGCAGGAGGTGATCGGCGAGGAAGTGGTCGCGGCCGAGTTGAACGCCGGCGGCGAGGAAGCGGAAGCTCCGGTGGCCACCGCCGGCGCCGAGCCGCTGGCCACCGCGGTGGAGCGGCACATCCGCCGCTTCCTGGCCACCGCCGGGGACGGGATGCCGATGCGGGACATCTACGTCCGGGTGATCGCCGAAGTGGAGCGGCCGTTGATCCAGATGACGCTGTCCGCCACCAGGGGCAACCAGATCAAGGCGGCGGCGATGCTCGGCCTGAACCGCAACACGTTGCGCAAGAAGATCCGCGACCTGGACATCCCGGTCGTGCGGGGCATCGGCTGACCGGAAGGGACGGGACGCATGGACACCAACCCGTCCCTGCTGCCTTTGCCGCTGGCGGCGCTTGGCCGGTCCGGCATGGGCCGGGTGATGGACATCCTGCTCGGCAAGATAGTGACCCTGGTGCTGGCCGCGGTGGGGTTGGTGCTGGCCATCGTCACCTTCGTGCTGCTGTCGGGCGGCGCGCCGATCACCCTGCGGCCCAACGTCGTGTTCATGTCCATCCTGGCCAGCGCGGCGGTGCTGCTGCTGCTGTGCGCGGTGGTGGCCGGGCGGCTGACCCGGGTCTGGGTCGAGCGGCGGCGCGGGTCCGCGGGGTCCCGCCTGCATGTCCGGCTGGTGCTGATGTTCGGCGTGGTCGCGGTCACGCCGTCCATCGTCGTCGCGGCGTTCGCGGCGGCGTTCTTCAACCTCGGCATCCAGTCCTGGTTCGATGACCGCATCCGCCGCGCCCTGGACGCCAGCGTCACTTCCGCCCGGTCCTCGCTGGAGGAGCACCGCAACAACATCAAGGCGGACGCGCTCGGCGTGGCCATCACGCTCAACCGCGCCGGCGCGTTCCTGTCGAGCCGGCCCGCCCTGTTCCAGCAGGTGCTGGATCAGGAAACCACGTTCCACGGCTTGATCCAGGCCGTGATCTACGACCCTTACACGCACGAGATCATCGAGTCCTCCGGCGTGCTGAGCGGCAACTTCGTGGACCTGCCTTCCGACGAGGAGATCGAGCCGGCCCGACGCGGGGACGTGGCGGTGATCGGCGGCGGGACGGAGAACCACGTGCGCGCGGTGGTCAAGCTCGGTTCCACCCCCGAGTTGATGCTGATGGTGGACCGCCCGGTGGACACGCAGATCATCGCCGCGGCGGAGCGCACGGAGCGCCTGGTGGCCGAGTACCACCGCCTGGACGAGAACCGGACCAAGCTGCAAGTGACGTTCGTGGTGATCTTCGCCTTGATCGCCCTGCTGGTGCTGTTCGCGGCGGTGCTGACTGGCTTGGTGCTGGCCAACCAGATCGCACGGCCGGTGGGACGGCTGATCAACGCCGCGGAACGGGTGCGCGCCGGCGATCTCGCGGTGCGGGTGCCGGAAATCCAGAGCGAGGACGAGGTGGCCGGCCTGTCCCGCGCGTTCAACCGCATGACCGGCCAGCTCGCGGCGCAGCGCTCCGAGCTGATGGACGCATACGGGCAGATCGACGAGCGGCGGCGGTTCACCGAGACGGTGCTGGCGGGCGTGTCCGCCGGCGTGATTGGCCTGGACCGGGAAGCGCGCATCGAGCTGCCCAACCGTGCCGCGAGCGAGCTGCTCGGCCGCGACCTGCTGGCCGCCATCGGCCTGGAACTGGACACGGTGGCGCCTGAATTCGGCCCGTTGCTGCGGGAGGTTCAGGCCAGCCCCGACCGCCCGCGCACGGCGGAGGTCCAGGTCGGGGCGCCGTCCAGCAGGCGCACCCTGATCGTGCGGATCGGCACGGAGCTGACGGGCGCCGGCATCGAGGGCTACGTCGTCACCTATGACGACATCACCGAGCTGCTCGCGGCCCAGCGCAAGGCCGCCTGGTCGGACGTGGCGCGGCGCATCGCGCACGAGATCAAGAACCCGCTGACCCCGATCCAGCTCTCGGCGGAGCGGCTGAAGCGGCGGTTCACCAAGGAGATCCAGTCCGACCCGGTGACGTTCGCGCAATGCGCCGACACCATCGTGCGCCACGTGGGCGACATCGGCCGCATGGTGGACGAGTTCAGCGCCTTCGCCCGCATGCCGCAGCCGGTGATCAAGCCCGAGGACGTCGGCCGCATCGCCCGCGAGACGCTGATCCTGCCGCGGCAGGCGCATCCGGAGATCGACTGGGTCACCGCCCTGCCCGAGCGCGGCCCCGTGGCCGCTTGTGACCGCCGCCTGGTCAGCCAGGCGCTGACCAACCTGCTGATGAACGCCGCCGACGCCGTGCTGATGCGCACGCGGGAGTCGCCGGGCGAGCGGGGCACGATCACCGTCGCGGTGCGGGCCGAGGCGGACGCGGTGACGCTCAGCGTCAGCGACGATGGGATCGGGCTGCCGCGCGAGGACCGCGACAAGCTGACCGAGCCCTACGTGACGCACAAGCCGAAAGGCACCGGGCTCGGCCTCGCGATCGTCAAGAAGATCATGGAGGACCATGGCGGACGGCTGGCGCTGGAAGACAAGGAAAGCGGCCCGGGCGCGGTCGCCAGCCTGATCCTCCCGTCAGCCGGCGCCGTGGCCTAGCCGTCCGCCGTTCTCCGTATGGCGGCTTCGCCGCCCTTTGCTTTCCGCCTCGGCGGCATTCCTGCTAGAGGACCCAGCATGGCGCATGAGATCCTTATCGTAGATGACGAGCCCGACATCCGTCTCCTGATCGACGGCATCCTGCGGGACGAAGGCTACGAGACCCGGGTTGCCGCCGATTCCGACTCCGCCATTGCCGCCTTTCGCGCGCGCCGCCCGTCCATGGTGATCCTGGACGTGTGGCTGCAGAACTCGAAGCTGGACGGCTTGGGCATCCTGCAAGCGCTCCACGTGGAGGAGCCGCAGGTTCCGGTGGTGATGATCTCCGGCCACGGCACCATCGAGATGGCTGTGACCGCCATCCAGCATGGCGCCTACGACTTCTTGGAAAAGCCGTTCCAGTCCGACCGGCTGCTGCTGCAAGCCCGGCGGGCGCTGGAAGCGGCGCGGCTGTCGCGCGAGAACGCGGAACTGCGGCTGCGCGCCGGGGCGGAGACGTCGCTGACCGGCGAGAGCGGCGCGGTCACGGCCTTGCGCGCCGGGGTGGAGCGGGTCGCGCCGACCGGGTCGCGGGTGCTGATCCAGGGCCCGGCCGGGTCGGGCAAGGAGGTCGCGGCGCGCATGGTGCACGCCCGCAGCCGCCGCTCGGACGGGCCGTTCGTCGCGCTGAACTGCGCAACCCTGGCGCCGGGGCGCTTCGAGGAGGAACTGTTCGGCGTGGAGCCCGGCTTCGACGTGACCGGGTCCCCACGCCGTGCCGGCGTGCTGGAACGCGCGCACGGCGGCACCTTGCTGCTGGACGAGGTCTCGGACATGCCGCTGGAAACGCAGGGCAAGATCGTCCGCGCATTGCAGGACCAGACGTTCGAGCGGCTGGGCGGCAACGCCCGGGTGAAGGTGGACGTCCGCGTGATCTCCATCACCAACAAGGACCTGCAAGCGGAGATCGCGTCCGGCCGGTTCCGCGAGGACTTGTATTACCGCTTGGCCGTGGTGCCGCTGCGGATGCCGAGCCTGAAGGAGCGGCGGGAGGACATCCCGGAGCTGGCGCGCCTGTTCATGACCCGTTCGGCGGAGAATTCAGGCATCTCGCCGCGGGACCTGTCCGCAGACACGCTGGCGGCATTGCAGAGCTACGACTGGCCCGGCAACGTCCGCCAGTTGCGCAACCTGATGGACTGGCTGCTGATCATGGCGCCGGGCGGGACGGGGGATGCCGTGCGGGCGGACATGTTGCCGCCGGAGATCGGCCAGGGCGCGCCGGCGCTGCTGAACTTCGACCCGACCGCCGACATCATGGCCTTGCCGCTGCGCGAGGCGCGGGACCTGTTCGAAACGCAGTACCTTCAGGCGCAGCTGGTCCGGTTCGGCGGCAACATCAGCCGCACCGCCGGGTTCGTGGGAATGGAGCGCAGCGCGCTGCACCGCAAGCTGAAGCAGTTGGGCGTGAACTCGGACGACAAGGGCGGCTGACCCGGCCATGCCGGACGGGCTGTACGAGAGGGACGTGCTGTCCTGGGCCGAGCAGCAAGCCGCGCTGCTGCGGCGGCTCGTGGCGGGGGAGCGGGTCAACGGGACGGTGGACTGGGCCAACGTGATCGAGGAAGTGCAGGACGTGGGCCTGTCGCGGAGTTGCGGTCCTGCGAGAGCCTGCTGCGGCAGGCCGTGACGCATCTGCTGAGGCTTTCGGCTTGGCCGGACAGCCAGGCGGCGGCGCACTGGCGCGAGGAAGCCGGGGTGTTCCTGGATGACGCAGCAAGCCGGTTCACTCCCCCCCCCCATGCGGCAAAGGATCGACCTTGCCCCACAGTATGCCCGCGCTTTGCGGCGAATGCGTTCGTTGACGGACAGCGCTGGTTC